>JAYOFL010000040.1:0-34823 GCA_038117205.1 Rhodospirillales bacterium
GGGCTTGACGGGTGGTTTCCAGGCCGATTCCCCTGCTGGCGCCGATAATCAATACACACATGGTGGACCCGTTATCTCAGATTCAATTAGCCAGTCCCCAAACAACCTGGGTATCGATGTGGCTGTCAATTACCGCAATCGATAGGCTCGCTTTTACCGGCAATATGCTGTCGTCACTTGGTTGGGCACCAGATAAGTCTACCAACCCTGCTTCTGCACTCGTTGGAAGTGTACAGCGTAGCGACAATCCAAACCCTGTTGTTTCCGAGACGCTCTCTTAGATGACCGAGCCCTCGCGTTGGATGGCAACCCAAGCATTTATTTTCTTGCCAACTTTGATCGGCAGAACACGCCAGAACATGATGAAGGGGGTGCCATCTTTCTTGTAGTTGATTGCCTTGCCTTCAAATTTTCCACCCGACTTCAGCGCGTCGGAAAGCCTCGCAATAACCTTGGAATCGGTCCCCGGTCCTTGAAGAATCCGCGGCGTCTTGCCGATGATTTCGGACGGGTCGTGACCAGTTAGTTTTTTGAACGACTTGTTGGCGTAGATGATCTTGCCTTCGGCCGATGCATCCGTGATGAGCACAGAATCAAAGCTATTCTCAGCCAAAACCTGGAGCAGGGCTAACCCACCGTCAGCTCCATTCATGAGCTTCTCAAACGTCTCGGACATTCTATGTTCCTCTTGGTAACGAAAAAGCGCCACGATCGACCATGCTGGCATTAGAATTGGCTACCGGAATATTAAGCAGAACGCAAAAAACTACCCGCTAGATCACTTGACTCATACCATCCGAGTGGTCCTGACGTATCGATCATCACTCCAGTGGCTAGCAAGCTCACCGCCATCGGCAGACTCTTAGCCATCGCCCCGGCAAGCCGATCGCTGGGATCCAACTCCGGCATCGTGAACATGACAAAATGCTGCCCGCGGATAGATTTCGCATCATGTTGGACCGCGCGATTTGGGCGTCGATCAAGGAACGATATTCGGGACTTGGTTGAAGAGGCTGGCAGCTTCGAACGCCTCCACGTCCTTTATACGGTAGAGAACCCGGCCGCCAACTTTTAGGTATTGGGGGCCTAGGCCTTCCCAGCGCCAACGCTCCAATGTTCGAGGTGACAGCCTCCACCGGCGTGCGAGTTCAACTTGGTGAAGGTGAGTATGCGTCACGTCCCCAAAACGCTTGCTTTTATACAAGCGGTCGGCTTCCAGGTTCACTTGGTTCGCTGTCGATATGTCCGTCATTTGCGTCTCCATTTTTTTCGACGCCATACGAATGCGTCGAATGTACGAGCAGTCCAGTTATGTTTTGAGACGAGAGGGAAGAAGATCGGCATAAGACGGTGTAGCTGGGAGCGACAACCATTTGATCATTCGCCGCCAACGCAGAAACGGTGCTTTGCAGAAGTTGTGGGAATAATCGCAAAATAGAGAGTAAAATCGCGAGAGAACGTTTAAGTTCAGTTTCTCTCCCTCCGCCATAACCCAAGGGCCCCGAAAGGGGCCCTTGGGTTATGGGGACCGGGGTTATGCGGACGGGGACTGGTGAACGACGCCAATCGGTCCGCGAGAAGCGTCAAATATCGCCCGCCGCCAATTCGACCTTGGCGCCACGATAGACCGGAAACTCGGCCCAGAAGGTCGATCCCTTGTCGGCCGTGCTCTTGAAGCCGATTTGCCCGCCCATGGCCTCGATCAGGCGCCGCGTGATGGAAAGACCGATGCCGGATCCCGGAATATCCTTGGTATGCCGCCGCAGCCGGTCGAAGGGCTCGAAGACACGGCGCTGCAAGTCCTCCGGGATACCGATGCCGGTGTCGGCGATCTCGATGCGGAGCCGCCCGCCCGGCATTTCCCGGCACGAGAACGTCACCACGCCGTTCTGCTTGTTGTATTTGATGGCGTTGGACAGGAAGTTCAGCAGGATCTGCCTGAGCCGGTTCGGGTCGACGTAGATCGTTGCCGCCGACGTGGTACCGCGCTCGAACGTGACGCCTCGCTCGTCGGCGAGGTGTTACGCCACCGGCAGGCATTCCAGATAGATCGCTTCCGGCGAGACCGGTTCGGGATCGAAGTCGATCCGGCCTTCCTCGATCTTCGCGAAATCGAGGACATCGCCGATCAGTTCGTTCAACTGCTTGCCGGCGCTGACGATGAGCCTGAGCGATTCGCTCCGCCGTTTCGGATCGTCGAGCCCGACCCCCATGTCGAGGGCCTCGGCGAAGCCGATGATGGCGTTCAAGGGCGTGCGCAGTTCGTGGCTCATGCTGGAGAGAAAGATGGTCTTGGCGCGGTTGGCGTGTTCGGCCTCCTCCTTGGCCTTCATCAGTTCCCGCCTGGCCTCGATGGAGGCCGTGATGTCGGTGCCGACGCCCCGGTAGCCGAGGAAGTTGCCGGCGTCGTCGTGAATCGGCTTGCCGCTGATCGACAGCCACATGCGGGTGCCGTCGCCGCGTTCGCGGGCGTATACGAAATCCCTGAATGCCCGATGGCTATCGATGTCGTCGAGGTGGCTCCTGAGCGCGTGCGGGTCGACGGCGGAGATGCCGGATTCCTCGCGCGTCTTGCCGATCAGTCCGATCCCGGAAACGCCGGAGGCGTGCGCGAACCGTTCGGAAAGGTAGGTGAACCGGTGCAGTTCGTCGGTTTCCCAGTAGAAGTCCGACGCCGTCTCGGCGAAATCCTTGAACCGGCCTTCGCTCTGACGGAGCAGGTTCTGCATGAGCTTCTGCGCCGAATAGTCGTGCAGGAAACAGGTGAAGAACGAAACGCGCCCGAACGTCGTCTCGATCAGCGAGAAGAGAAGCGGTAATTCCGAACCATCCCGGCGCTTGCCGACAAGTTCCTGCGTGCCGCCGAGCAACTGGCGCATGCGGTCGACGAGCGTCGCCGGTTCGCTGCCCGTGGGTGGGGCGCCGAGCATCGGCACGATCTGGCTCAGCCGCGCGCCGATGATCTCTTCGCGCAGGTACCCGAATATCCGCTCGCAGGCCGGGTTGGCGCTGGTGATGACGCCGCGCTCGTCGGTCAACAGGATGGCGTCGGCGGCGGTATCGAAGACGGCGCCGAGAACGCGCTCGTGCGACATGATCTTGTCGCGGACCAGCGCCGTCAGGATCAGGATGCAGAGCGTGATCAGCAACGCGACGGCGATTGCGTTGCTGCCGACGTGATGGATGCCGGTCTTGGAAATGCCGGCAACGGCGACCAAGGGGTATTCGGCGATCTTCCGGTAGGCGTAGATCCTGGCGATGCCGTCGAGGACGCTGTTCTCCTCGAAGATGCCGCTTGGCGATTCGGCCAACCGGTCCCACAGCACCGACGCCGCGAACGTCGTCTTCGTCGACTTGTGTTTTTCGGCATAGGTGTGCGAGCGGACGATCTTGTCCGTGCCGACGACGAGAAACACGGAATCTTCCGCGAGGTTCAGGCTGTCGAAGAACTGCACCAGTTTCGGCACGGAAATGGCGGCGAAGATGATTCCGTCGAAGGAGCCGTCCGGCTTCGTCAGTCGCATCACGTAGCGAACGGTCTGCAGGCCCGATACCCGGCCGCGATGCGGAAAGGAAATGTACGGTTCGTCCGCCTTGGCGCGTTCCTGAATCTGGAAGTATTCGCGGTCGCTCGACGATTTCTCGGATTGGGCGCCGGGATCCGACGAGATGTATCGCACGAAGCCATCGCGGTCCATCAACATCAGGTGCGAGATGATGCCGGTGTCGAGCGGCACGTGCGAGATGAAGTCGCCGACGGCGGCATAGCCACCCGCGTCATAGGAGCGCCGCGCCGCCCGCACGTAGGTGTCGGCGTGATGCAGGATGCGCAAGGTGTGCTGTTCGAAAAGCAGCGATACGTTGCCGGCCTGCGACGTGCGTTGCTGCAACTCGGCGTCGCGTTCACTGACAATGAAGGAGTAGGCCGCGGCCCATGTGACGGCAATGGCGATGGCCGCCGCCGTCACATAGAAGGTGATTCGGTCGATGGTCGTGCTGAGGTTCACCCGGCGCGCCCCGGAACTGCGATCGAGTGCCTCATTCGATCCCTCCCTCTGCTCCCGACCGGCAAGTCTAGCGGAGGGCGTCGGCCGACACCATAAAAACCATGCCGTGAGAAGGGGTTATCTCAACCGAAGTATTCCGGGAACGCAGCCGCCAGGGCACGCCGGATGCGCTCCTTGGTGGGGGTCGCGGCGTCGGCGCGGACGAAGGTCCGTCCCGTCACCTGTTCGTAGAGTTGCACGTACTTGTCGGAAAACTCGATCAGCGTCTCCGCGGGAATCTCCGGAATCGGATCCTTGTAGGGGTCGCAGCGTTCGCGCACCCAGAGCCGCAGGAACTCCTTGTCGAGATTTTCCGGTTCCTGGCCGGCGGCGCGGCGCGCGTCGAGCGTGCCGGCCCGCCAGTAGCGGCTGGAATCCGGTGTGTGGATTTCGTCGGCGATGGTGACGCGGCCGTCCGTGTCGACGCCGAACTCGTACTTGGTGTCGACCAGAATGAGCCCGTTGCCGGCCGCGATCTCGCGTCCGCGGGCGAAAAGCGCCAGGCTCTTTTCCGCGACCTCGTCCCAGACCTTTTGCGAAAGCAGGCCTTGCGCGACGATCTCCGCTTCCGTGATCGGCACGTCGTGCGCGCCGACGGCGCCCTTGGTGGTCGGCGTGATCAGCGTCGCCGGCAGCTTGTCGTTCTTCTTGAGGCCTTCCGGCAGCGTGTGGCCGTAGACGGTGCGCTGTCCGGTGGCATACATGGTCCAGATGCTGGTATCGGTGGTGCCGGTGATGTAGTCGCGCACCACCACCTCGATCGGCAGCATGTCGAGCCGCCGGGCCACGACCACGTTCGGATCGGGATGCGCCAGCACGTGGTTGGGGCAGATGTCCGCCGTCTCTTCGAACCAGAACTGCGCCGTCGCCGTCAGCACGTGTCCCTTGTCCGGCACGGCGGCGAGCACGTGGTCGAAAGCGGATTGCCGGTCGGTGGCGATCATCACGCGCCGCCCGTCCGGCAGGTCGTAGGCTTCCCGCACCTTGCCCTTGTAGTGGTTCGGCAGTTCCGGAAAGTGCGCGTCGGTCAGCACGTTGGCGAGACGGCGGCGGTCGGATTCTGTCAGCGGCATGGGTCGCGTGTTCCCTCTGGTAGACCCAGGGAAATACGGCCTCAGCGCACGAACAGCAAGAGCACGATGCCGGCGATCACCAGGACGATACCGAAAACCTCGAGCTTGGTGCTTTTCTCGCGGAAGAACACCGTCGACGCGATGAAGGTGAAGACCAGCTCGATCTGGCCGAGGGCCCGCACGTGCGCCGCGTTCTCGATGGTGAAGGCGGTGAACCAGGCGATGGAGCCGAGCACGCCGGCGACGCCGACGGCGAGCGACCAGCGCCAGTGCTTCAGGACCGCCGTCATCTGGCCGGGCTCGCGCAGCAGCAGATAGGCCCCCATCAGCACGGTCTGGATGACCACGGAGACGGCCAGCGTGAAGGCGGCCGGCATCAGGAAGCCGTCGTAGCCGAGCGACTTCGCCGCGCCCCGGAAGAACACCACCGAGCCGCCGAGGAACAGGCCCGACGCCAGGCCGATCAGTGTCGATTTCTCGGTGAGGCCAGAGAACAGGGTCCGCATGGTGATCTTGGTCTGCGCCGCCGACATGGCCATGACGCCGACGACGCTGACGACGATGGCGAGGATGGCGCCGAGGCTGAGCGTGTCGCCGAGCAGCAGAAAACCGAGGATGGCGATCTGCACCGTCTCGGTCTTTGAGAACGTGGTGCCGACGGCGAAATTGCGGAACGAAAAGAGCCAGATCAGCAACCCGGTAAAGATGATCTGCGACAGCCCGCCCAGCACGCAGAACAGCAGGAACTTGCCGTTCCAGTCCGGGTAGGCGAAGCCGCCGATCTCGTGCACGCCGATCAGGTAGGCGACGGCGAACGGCCAGGCATAGAAGAAGCGGACGTAGGTGGCGCCGCCGGTCGAGAGCTTGCCCTTCAGGTGCTTCTGCAGCGCCGAGCGCAGGTTCTGCATGAAGGCGGCGACGACGGTGATCGGTATCCAGATTTCCACGGCAGGGGATCCAGTGGCAGTCCATCTAATGCAAGGGAACACTCTAACAACTATAGACTCGCTACCTGTAATCAGTTCTTCCGGATATTTCTATAAGATGATCTAATGTCTAAATGTCCCTGCCACCGTCCCTCCGTTGCCTGCAGGCGTTCGAGGCCGTCGCCCGGCATCGCAACGTGACCCTCGCCGCCGCCGAGTTGGGCGTCACGCAACCCGCCGTTTCGCAGCAGATCAGGGCGCTGGAACGCCACCTCGGACAGCGGCTTATCCGCGGCGACCGGCGCGGCATCGACCTGACGGCCGGCGGCGCGGCCCTGGCGGCCCGCCTGATCGGCGTCTTCGACGATCTACGCGGCGCCCTCGACGACGCGGCGGGGCGCGCCGGAAATACCCAGCCGCTGACGCTGGCGTTGCTTGCCACCCTGGCGCAACGCTGGCTCATTCCGCGCCTGCCGAGCTTCCAGGCCCTGCATCCGGAAATCGAGGTCCGGCTTCTGACCACGTCGCGCATGGTCGATTTGCAGCGGGAAGACGTCGATCTGGCAATCCGCGTCGGCGACGGCCGCTGGCCGGGTTGCCGCAGCGACTTCCTGGCCGAGAACGCGCTGTTCCCCGTCGCCAGTCCGATGCTGCTGGCGCGCCTGCCGCTGAACGAGCCCGCCGATCTCGCCCGGCACGTGCTGATCCTGGTGGACGCGCCGCCCCGGCACGACGACTGGCGACGCTGGCTGGACAGTGCCGGCGTCAACGTCGGGGCCGGCGGCTTCAAGACGGCCGGCCGGCTCGCCTTTGCCTCGTCGGCGGAGGCGCTGGAAGCGGCCGTCGCCGGCCTCGGCGTCGCCATGGCGCATACGCCGTTCGTCGAGGACGATCTGGCGTCGAACCGTCTCGTCCGGCCGTTCGCCGAACGGGTGGTCGAAAGCGACGCCTTCCATCTGGTGTCGTCGCGCGCCGCGGCGATGTTGCCGCGCGTCGCGGCCTTCCGCGACTGGTTGCTGGCGGCGGAGGCCTGATCGCGCGGACGTGCTCGGCGCCACACATGCTTGGCTGAGGGCGCCGGCGTTCCTATCCTTTCCCCATGCGGCAGGCACACTTCATCGGCAGCGAGATCTATCGGGATTCTAGCTACGGCCGGGGCCATCCGCTGGCGATCCCGCGCGTGTCGTTGGCGATCGACCTCTGCCGGGCGCTCGGCTGGTTCGATGGCGACAGCTACGTCGACAGTCCCGTCGCCGACACCGACTATCTCGAACGCTTTCATACCGCCGACTACGTGGCGGCCGTGGTGCGGACGGAGAGGGCGCAGGACGCCGGTGACGACGTCCGCCGCCGCCACAACATCGGCGTCAACGGCAATCCGATCTATCCCGAGATGTTCCGCCGGCCGGCGACGGCTTGCGGCGGCGGCCGGATGGCGGCCGAGCTTGCCTGGCGGGGCGGCGTCGCTTACGGCATCGGTGGCGGCCAGCACCACGGCCGGCCCGACCGGGCCAGTGGTTTCTGCTATTTCAACGAGCCGGTGCTGACCATCCTGCGGTTCCTGGAACTCGGCGCGGAAAGGGTGTTCTACCTCGATCTCGACGCGCACCACGGCGACGGCGTGCAGGACGCCTTCCACGACGACGAGCGCGTATTCACGCTTTCCATCCACGAGGACGGACGCTGGCCCATGCGCCGGGACGGCGGGCCGGCGGATTCCGGCGGTGTCCTGGACAGGGCCGGCGGCGCGGCGCGCAACCTGCCGGTGCCGCCCGGCTTCAACGACGACGAATTGGTGTTTCTCATGGAAACGGCGGTCCTGCCCCTGATCCAGGCGTTCCGCCCCGATGCCGTGTTCGTGCAGGCGGGCGTCGACGCCCTCGACGACGATCCGCAGAGCAAGCTCCAGCTTTCCAATGGGGCGCTCTGGCGTGCCGTGCGGCAGGTCAGGGACATGACGCCCAGGCTCGTGGTTTCCGGCGGCGGCGGCTACAACCCCTATTCGGTCGCCCGCGCTTTCGCCGGCGTCTGGGCGGCGCTCGCGGACCGCGAGGTGCCGGATCGCCTGCCGCCGGGCGCGGAAAAACTGCTCCGTGACGTCCGCTGGCCGCACCGGCTCGGCCGCACGCCGCCCGAAAGGTGGTTTTCGAGCCTCGCCGACCCGCCGAACAACGGACCGGTCGGGGATGCCGTAAGGGCACTGGCGCGGGAAACGGCGGCGCTTTGACAAGCGCATATCGCGTTGGCCTTGCCCCCCCCTGTCGGTGCTATTGTGTGTGGGGTGCTGAAGATGGCGCCACATCCGAACGGAATCAGCCGAAAATGTTGACCCCGAACCAGATCAAACTCGTCCGCGAGACCTTCAAGCCCGTGTTCGCCGTCAAGGAACAGGCGGCGAAGATGTTCTACGACCGCCTCTTCAAGATCGACCCGGGCGTTAAGCACCTGTTCAATCATGTCGACATGAAGCAGCAGGGCATGAAGCTGATGGCGACCATCGCCGTCGTCGTGGGCGCCCTCGACAGGCTGGGCGACATCGTGCCGACGGTTCGCGACCTCGGCGTCAAGCATCTGGACTACGGCGTTCAGCCGGAGCATTACGATTCCGTCGGCGAGGCCCTGATCCTGACGTTGCAGGACGCGCTCGGCGACAAGTTCACCCGTGACGTCCGCGACGCGTGGACCCTCACCTACTGGCTGCTCGCCAACGAAATGAAGCATGCCGCGTCGGAAGCCGGCGCCAACCGCGCCCCGGCCCCGGCTCAAACCGTCAAACCAGCGAAAGTAACCCTCGTGAAGAAGACCCCCGCCGCGCTCCCCGCCCAGAAATCCAATTCGGCCACCACCATCGACGCCGAAATCGAATTGCTGCAGCAGGACATCGTCCGCATCAGCAAGGTGGCGCAGGAAATCGACAAGATCGCCAAGCAGACGAACCTGCTCGCCCTCAACGCCACCATCGAGGCGGCGCGGGCCGGCGATGCCGGCAAGGGCTTCACGGTCGTCGCCGGCGAGGTGAAGAACCTCTCCAACCAGACCGCCAAGGCGACCGCCGAGGTGGCGTCCGTGCTGCAGGAACTTCAGACCCGCGTCGGCCGCATCAGCGACCTCGCCTGATCCTTATAGTGCGACGGAAGCGTCAGTAGAGCGGCGCGTCCCGCATGCCGGCCGGCACCGGCAGGTCCATCAACGTCAGCACCGTCGGCGCGACCGCGCGCTGCGACACCGGCGCCTCGGTGACGCCCGGCGCCGGGTGGCCGATGGCGTAGAACGGCACGTCGCGCACGCAGTCTTCCGTGCCGCCGTGATAGCCGCAATCCGTGAAGCCGTGATCGGCCGTCACCAGGACGTTGTAGCCGGCCTCCAGCCATGCCGGCACGTGCCTGGCGAGCTGCACGTCGACGAGCGTCGCGGCGCGGCGGTACTGCCAGGAATCGCCGCCGTGCACGTGCCCGACGCTGTCGCAGGTCAAGGTATGCAAAAGAATGTAGTCGGCGGCGGTGCGCTCGATCAACGCGCCGACGCGGGTGCAGAGATCGACGTCGGACGGGATGCCGAGATGAAAATCCTGCCGGCCGTCGTCGTCGTAAAACCGGCCGTGCTGGATCGGCCGCGCCGGGTCGTCGGTTTCCAGATCGCGCACCGGGGTGAACGGCCCGCCGTTGTAGAGGACGGAAAAGAAGCTGTAGGCGACGGCGGCGGTCTTGCGGCCGTTGGCGCGGCAGACGGAAAAGACGTTGTCGACGTTCGACTGGCGGAGCGGCGAATTGGCGGTGATTCCGTGCTCGACCGGATCGACGCCGGTGTGCAGCGTCTCGTAGCAGGGCGCCGACATGCTCGGCAGCGCGGCCCGCATCAGGAAGCGGCGCGCCCGGCCGCCCTCGACCAGACCCTCCATGAACCCGCAATGCTCGACCGCCGTCCGGTAGCGGAGCCCGTCGATGACGACGAGGATAACCTTGTTAGACATGAGCCTGTCCGCTCCCTACATTTGCGGTGAACCCTCGGATACTCCACGCCCGGACGCAAGAGCAAGCCTGACCGATGCCCAAGAAAAACAAGCCTGCTCCCGTCGCCGAAAAACGGCCGGTCCGTCACGTCTATCACGGCCAAGAACGGATCGACGACTACGCCTGGTTGAAGGACGAGAACTGGCAGCAGGTGATGCACGATCCGTCGCTCCTGAAGGCGGACATCCGGGCCTATCTGGAGGCCGAGAACGACTACACGGCGGCCGGCACGGACGGGCTGGCACCGCTTCGGGACAAGCTGTTCGCCGAAATGAAGGGCCGCATCAAGGAAGACGACGAAAGCCTGCCCGATCCGGACGGCGCCTTCGCCTATTACGACCGGCACGTGACCGGCGGCCAGTATCCGGTGTTCTGCCGCCGCCCTGTCGCCGGCGGCGAGGAACAGGTCCTGCTCGACGGCAACGCGGAAGCGGAAGGGGCGGCGTATTTCAAGATCGGCGGCGTCACGCACGCCTCCGACCACGGACATTTGGCCTTCGCCGAGGATCGGAGCGGGGCGGAAATCTACACCATCCGCTTCCGCGATCTCGGAACCGGCGGCGACCTCGCCGACCGCATCGGCAACGCCAGCGGCAACATGGTGTGGGCGGAGGATCACAGGACGCTCTTCTATACCGTGCTCGACGCACAGCACCGGCCGAGCCGCGTCTACCGGCACACGCTCGGTGACGATCCGCAGAACGACGTCATGGTCTACGAGGAACCGGACCCCGGTTTCTTCGTCGGCATCGGCAAGACGGAAAGCCGCGCCTACATCCTGATCGACACGCACGATCATGAAACGTCGGAGGTTCGCCTGATCGACGCCAAGGCGCCGGAGAGCGAGCCGCGCCTGGTGGCGCCCCGCATCGCCGGCGAGGAATACGACGTCGCCGAGCACGACGGGCGTCTGCTCATTCTGACGAACACCGGCGACGCGGAAGATTTCAAGATCGCGACGGCGCCCGTCGACGCGCCCGGCCGCGACAACTGGCGCGATCTGATCGGGCATCAGCCGGGCCGCTTCATCATCGGCATGGAAGTCTTCGCCGATTATCTGATCCGTCTGGAACGCGTCGACGCGCTGCCGAGGATCGTGCTGCGGCGCTGGTCGGACGGCCGGGAACACACCATCAGCTTCGAGGAGGAGGCCTACGCACTCGGCCTCGAGACCGGCTACGAGTACGAAACGCACGATCTCCGCTTCTCGTATTCCTCCATGACCACGCCGGCCCGCATCTACGGTTACGACATGGCGACGCACGAGCGCGAGCTTCTGAAAGAGCACGAAGTGCCGAGCGGCCACGATCCCGGCGACTACGTGACGCGGCGGCTGTTCGCGACGGCCAGCGACGGCGAGCAGATCCCGCTGACGCTGCTCTATAAGGCCGGCCTCGACATTTCCAAGGGCGCGCCGGTGCTGCTCTACGGTTACGGCAGCTACGGCATGTCGATGCCGGCGGCGTTCCAGCCGACGCGGCTCAGCCTCGTCGACCGGGGCCTGGTCTACGCGGTCGCGCACGTGCGCGGCGGCAGCGAGAAGGGCCGGCGCTGGTACAAGGACGGCAAGACGAAGCGGAAACGGAACACCTTCGACGATTTCGTCGCCGCCGCCGAGTTCCTGATCAAAGAAGGCATCGCCGCGCCCGGCGGCATCGCCATCCACGGCGGCAGCGCCGGCGGTATGCTGGTCGGCGCGGCGGCCAACATGCGGCCCGATCTCTGGCGCTGCGTCGTCGCCGACGTGCCGTTCGTCGACGTGCTCAACACCATGACCGACACGTCTTTGCCGCTGACGCCCATCGAATGGCCGGAGTGGGGAAATCCGATCGAGGACCCGGCGGCGTATGAACTCATCGAGTCCTACTCGCCCTACGACAACGTGGCGGCGAAGGACTATCCGGCGATCCTGGCGACGGCGGGCCTCACCGATCCCCGCGTCACCTATTGGGAGCCGGCGAAGTGGGTGGCGAAACTGCGGGCGCTGAAGACGGACGCCAACCCGCTTTATCTCAAGACCAACATGCAGGCCGGTCACGCCGGCGCCGCCGGCCGCTTCGACCGGCTGAAGGAAGTGGCGTTCAACTACGCCTTCGTCCTGGAGCGGTTCGGTATCGAGGAGTGACGTTCACCTCATCCTGAGGAGGCCTCGAAGTGGGCGTCTCGAAGGATGAGGAATGAACAAAAATCTCAATAGTGCGGCGGCGGCTGGTCGTCGGGTTCGGCGTCCTCGGCGTCGGCCTTGGTCGCTTCCAGCCTCTGGATCTCGCGCTTGAGGGCGTCGATCTCGTCCCATTGACGCTTCACGACGTCGCTCAATTCCTGGATCGTTTCTTCCTGATAGGCGAGGGCGGTTTCCAGCTCGGTCAGACGCCGGTCGGTCTCCCTGGTCATCGCATGGCGCCCCTGGCCGCGATCTCCCAGAGATCGACGACCTTGCCGCCTTGGACGACGACCAGCCAGTCGTGCAGGTTGACCGTCGGATCGCAGTGGCCGGGGATCAGGCGCAGCTTTTCGCCGAGCGCCACCGTCCGCCCGGTCCCTTCCAGCAGAATGGTGCCGTGCTCGTCGGAGGGACGCTGATAGACCGCGCCCGGAATGTCGGCGACCCAGGGCATGCCCTGGTCGTTGCCGAGCGCCTTGTGGCCGGCGTCGACGGTGACGCGGCCGGGCATGGCGGCGCTCATGGCCGTCACCAGCGCGAACAGGCTGTGCCGGAAGCCGTCGAAGGCGCGGCCGTCCTCCATCTTGTTCTGCGCGTAGTCGGCATCCATGAAGATGTAAGAGCCGCACTGCACCTCGTTGTAGAGGCCGCTCGTGCCTTCGTAGAGGAAGCTGCCTGTGCCGGCGCCGGTGATGTCGGCGGCGTCGAGGCCTTCCTTGGCGAGCAGTTCGAGCGTCACCTCGACGCTCTGCACGGCGCCGTCGATGGCGGCCTTGCGCGACGCGGCGTCGCGGATGTGCTGGGCCGAGCCGTGATAGGCCTGCAATCCCCGGAAGTTGAGATTCTTGGCGTTGGCGACGCGCTGCGCCAGATCGCGGGCCGGCGCGCCGGGCGTGATACCGCAGCGCCCGGCGCCGACGTCGATCTCGACCAGCACGTCGACGGTGGCGCCGGCCGCGGCGGCGGCTTCCGAGAGCGCCGCCACGTTCGCCGCGTCGTCGACGCAGACGCCGATTTTGGCGCGTGTCGCCAATTCGGCGAGGCGCGCCAGCTTCGAGGCGCCGACGATCTGGTTCGTCACCAGCACGTCCTGGATGCCGCCGTCCACCATGACCTCGGCCTCACCGACCTTCTGACAGCAGACGCCGACGGCGCCGGCGGCCACCTGGCGGCGCGCGATCTCCGGACACTTGTGGGTCTTCGAATGCGCCCGGTGGCGCACCTGCATCGCCTCGCAGGCGTCGGCCATGCGGGTCAGATTTTCCTCGAAGGCGTCGAGGTCGACGATCAGCGCCGGAGTGTCGACGTCCTCGGCGGACCAGCCGATTTCGGCGGGCGGCGGTAGCGGCATGGGTGTCTCCGTTCCGTGAGCGGCGGAGCGTAGCCGGTCCCGCCCGCCGTGTCAGCCCTTCCGGCGCCGCTTGACATGCGCCGCTTGCTTCCCAAATGATTCCGGATCGGGTTGCCCAAGGTGGGGCCCGGAACCCGGGGCGGCGTTTGCGATCGCGCTCCCCAACCCTCGCTCAACGGAGGAGGCAGGAGAGAGCCATGTCCCGCATGTCCGTATTCAACAGTCCCTTGCTGCTCGGCTTCGATCATTTCGAGCGCATGCTCGACCGCGCCTCGAAGGCGTCGGCGGAGGGCTATCCGCCCTACAACATCGAGCAGACCGGCGAGAACGATCTCCGCATCACGCTGGCAGTCGCTGGCTTCACCATGGACGATCTTTCGGTCTCGACCGAGGACAACCAGCTCGTCATCCGCGGCAAGCAGACCGACGACGGCGCCGAGCGGGTGTTCATCCACCGCGGCATCGCGGCGCGTCAGTTCCAGCGCAGTTTCGTGCTGGCGGAAGGGATCGAGGTGATCGGCGCCACCCTCGACAACGGTCTTCTGAACGTCGATCTCCGCCGCATCGTCCCGGAGCCGGAAGTGCGAACGATCAAGATCGAGGCCCCCAGCGGGAAGCCCAAGACCATCGACATGGAGTGAAAGGCGCGGCGGTTTACGCCGCGCGGATTTCGCGGGATTCCGTCAGGATCGCCAGCAGCGCGTCCTTCTGGCTGGTGGCGCGCAGCTTTTCGCAGGTGTCCTGTTCGCGGAGCAATCGGGAAACGCGGGCCAACGCCTTGAGGTGATCGGCGCCCGCTTCCTCGGGGGCCAGAAGCAGGAAGATCAGATCGACCGGCTGGTCGTCGATGGCCTGGAAGTCGACGGGTTTTTCCAACCTGGCGAACACGCCGTACAGCCGCTCGAAATCGGCCAGCTTGCCGTGCGGAATGGCGATGCCGTTGCCGACGCCGGTGGTGCCGAGGCGCTCGCGCTCCATCAGCACGTCGAAGATGGCACGTTCGTTGACGCCGGTGATGTCGGCGGCGCGGCGCGCCAGTTCCTGCAGCGCCTGTTTCTTGCTGGTGGCGCGCAGGTCGGCGATGACCGAGTCGGCATTGATGAGGTCGGAGATGTCCATGCGTCTCTTCCCGTCAAGAAGCGCGGAAGCACCGCGCCGGCCCCGTTTTCGGAACCAGTGTTAACGTTCGCCCGTTCAAGAACCCTTGCCGGACGGCGTCGGGTCGATCCAGCCGACGTTGCCATCCTTGCGGTGGTAGACGACGTTCAGCACGCCCGACTGGGCGTTGCGGAACATCACCACCGGCAGGTCCCCCAGATCCATACGCATCACCGCCTCGCTGACCGTGAGGGTGGCGATGTCCGTCGGCATTTCCGCGACGATGACCGGATTGGCTTCTTCCGCCACTTCCGTTTCGGCCGATTCCGGCTCGATTACGTAGTACTGCGCCGAGACGAGGTCGTCGGCGCCGCCGCGGCGGCGCTGCAGGCCGACCAAGCGGCGCTTGTAGCGGCGGAGCTGCTTGCGGATGCGCTCCAGCGCCATCTCGAAGGCGGCGTAGGGGTCTTCCGACTCGCCCCGGCCCTGCACGACCACGCCACGCGGGCCCGGGTGCGCCGAGATGTCGACGTGCATCATCGGCCCCTCGCGGGACACGACGACATGGGCGTCGATGGCCTTGTCGAAATACTTGCCGACGCTTTCGGCAATATGATCCTGGACGTGCTGCCGGAGGGCGTCTCCGACGTCGACGTGTTTACCCGAAACGGAAATTTCCATTATAGATTTTGCCTCGAGAAATCTCGAATTTGTCTCGTTTTCAGGCGGTTACCGGCCCATTAGGCGGCATGCCCCTTGGCGAGAGGGCCGGACCCTAGTCAGGTCGCATGGCGAAGTCAATACGCCACCGCGAAACCATTATTCATCCTAGCCGAATTGCGTCGACCTGTCACCTGGGGGGTGCCTTCTGGCGGCGCCGGTCGACCGAGGACGCGAGACCAAGGGCTTCGCGGTATTTGGCCACCGTGCGCCGGGCGATGTCGTAGCCGTCGGCCTTCAGAAGCTGCACGATCTTGTCGTCGGAGAGGATTTTCTTGGGGTTCTCGGCGTCGATCAGCTCCTTGATCCGGTGCCGGACCGATTCGGCCGAATGCTGCTCGCCGCCGGTCGTCGAGCCGATGGCGGCGGTGAAGAAGTACTTCAACTCGAACGTGCCGCGCGGCGTCGCGATGTATTTCTGCGACGTGACGCGGCTGACGGTGCTTTCGTGCATCTCGATCACGTCGGCGACGTCGCGCAGCACGAGCGGTTTCATGAACTTGACGCCCTTGCGGAAGAACCCGTCCTGCTGGCGGACGATCTCGCTCGACACCTTGAGGATGGTGGTGGCCCGCTGGTGCAGGGCGCGGACCAGCCAGTTGGCGGTCTGGAACTGCTCCGCCAGATAGCGCCGGTCCTCCTTGCTCATGGGCATGGACGAGACGCGGGCGTGATAGGAGGTGTTGACGAGCACGCGCGGCAGCGTGTCGGCGTTCAGTTCCACCGACCAGCCGCCCTTCGGGTGCGGCACCATCAGGACGTCGGGGATGACCGCCTCGACGTCGCCGGCGGCGAAACTCATGCCCGGCTTTGGGTCGAGGGCGCGAAGCTCCATCAGCATGTCGGGGATTTCCTCGGCATCGACACCGCAAAGCTTGGCGAGTTTCGAGAACTCGCGCTTGGCGACGAGTTCCAGGTTCTCGACGAAGGCCTGCATGGCGGGGTCGAAACGGTCGCGCTCGCGGAGTTGCAGCGCCAGGCACTCGGCGAGATCGCGGGCGAAGACGCCGGTCGGATCGAACCCCTGCAGAATGCCGAGCACCCGCTCGACCTCGTCCGGGTCGGCGCCGAGCGCGTCCGCCGCGTCGGCGTAGCCGTCGCGCAGGTATCCGGCATCGTCGACAAGGTCGATCAGATAGGCGCCGATCATCCGCTCGTCCGGCCGCTGGATGGCGACGCCCAGTTGCGAAAGCAGGTGCTCGCGCAACGTCGGCCGTTCGGCGAGGGTTTCCTCCAAGTTCGGCAACTCGTCGTCGAAGCCGCCACCGGAGCCGGTGATGCGCTCGGCGGCGCCGGCGCCGACGCTGACCGAACCGTCCTCGTAGGCGCCGTCGAGATCGGCGTCGAGTTGACGGTCTTCCGGAATTTCCGCGCCGGCGGGCTCGCCGAGTTCGAGATCGTCCGGCGCCGGCGTGGCGTCGATGTCGGCGCCGTCCGGCGAGTCGTCGCTCCGTTCCTGGGCGGGGGCTTCCTCGGACGCCGCCTGCTCCGTTTCGAGGAGCGGGTTCTTCTCCAGCTCCTCGGCGACGAAGGCCGACAGTTCGAGATTGGATAGCTGCAGCAGCTTGATCGCCTGCTGCAACTGCGGGGTCATCACCAGCGCCTGCGTCTGGCGCTGGTCGAGCCGCGGCCCCATCACCATGGCCGCGCTCCCGCGATGATTTTAGAGACTGAAGCGGTCACCCAGATAGACGCGCCTGACGTCCTCGTTGCCGACGATGTCCGACGGCGCCCCTTCCATCAGCATCATACCGTCATGGATGATATAGGCTCTGTCGATGACATCCAACGTTTCGCGGACGTTGTGGTCCGTGATCAGCACGCCGATTCCGCGGTCCTTGAGATGCGCCACCAGTTCGCGGATGTCGCCGACGGCGATCGGGTCGATGCCGGCGAACGGCTCGTCGAGAAGGACGAAGTGCGGATTGGACGCGAGCGCCCGGGCAATTTCGACGCGGCGGCGTTCGCCGCCGGAAAGCGCCAGCGCCGGCGCCCGGCGCAGATGCGTGATCGAGAACTCCGCGAGCAGCGCGTCGAGAACCGCCTCGCGGCGTTCCCGGTTCGGCTCGACGACCTCGAGCACGGCGCGGATGTTGTCTTCGACGCTCAAGCCCCGGAAGATCGACGCCTCCTGCGGCAGGTAGCCGATGCCGAGCCGGGCGCGCCGGTACATCGGCAGATCGGTGATGTCGTTACCGTCCAGCAGCACGTTGCCGACGTCCGGCTGGATGAGGCCGGTGATCATGTAGAAGCACGTGGTCTTGCCGGCGCCGTTCGGACCGAGCAGCCCGACCACTTCGCCCCGGTGCACTTCCAGGCTGACGCTGCGAACCACCGGACGCTTCTTGAACCGCTTGCCGATGTTGACGGCGTAAAGCCCGCGTGCGGACTCGGCGACCAGGCGCGGCTTGCCGGACTTGCCCGGTTTGCGTCCGCCGTCACCGCCGGCGATGGCCCGGCCCATGTCCTTCAACGAGTCGCTCATTCAATCCCCCGGGGCGTCCCCGCCCCCGTCGTCATTCGCTGTTTTTCTTTTTCGGCACCAAGACACCCTGAACCCGCTTCCCGCCCTGTTCCGGCGAGCAGGAAAACATACGGCTGATACCCGTGTTCAGGTTTACTTCGGCGCGGCACCCCTGCAGTTCGTTGTCTTCGCGGATCAGCTTAACCGATCCGGTGAGGGTGGCGATACCGCTTTCGACGTTATAAACGCCGCGGCTGCCGGTGGCGGTGTCGGTGGCGGTCTTGATGAAGACGTTGTCGTAGGCGTCGACCCGGTAGACCTTGTTGGCGCCTGTCTTGTCCTGGCGGAAGTGGGCGACCAGCACGTCGGCGCGGACCCGCTTCTGCTCGCGGACGGCGACGGCATTGCCGCGCGCCACCGCGAATTGCCGCGCTTCCCAGTATTCCAGCTGCTTTTCCGCGGTCAGCGTGTCCTCGCCCGATATCAGGCGCGGCGCCTTGCCGTCGATGACCAGGACCTGCTGGTCGGCGTTGTAGATCGCCCGGTCGCCGTAGGCAGTGTCGCTGGCGGAGATGATGCGGACGTTGCCGTGCGCGTCGAGGCGCCAGATCTCGGTGTCGCCGGCGGTGGTCTTGCGGTAGTAGGCGCGAAGCTCGTCGCCCAGGACCTCGACGCCGTTGCGGATGGCCCGGGCGTCGCCGCGCGCCACGAACAGGAGATTGTCCTGCTGCCACTCGATGCCGTTGTCGGCGTAGACCTCGATCGGCGTGTCGCCGCCGGCGCCGCCGAGATTCAGGCCCTGCGCCGAAACCGGCGCCGGCACGGCCACGGCCGCCCACCCGACGGCGAGGCGGATGGCGAGGGTGGCGATGCGGCGTCGAGCGGTCATTGCAGAGGATTTCCCGCGCCAGGGTAGATGACGAGCTTGCTCTTGCCCGTGAAATATATGGTCGCCCCCTTGTTCACAAGCCGGAACCCCTGCGCCTGCAGGTTCCCGAACGGACCCTGACCGCGCACGGGGACGTTGCCCTCGGCGGTTCCGTCCTTCAGGTAAATCTTCGCCTTCTCGGTTAAGAATTCGTAACCGGTGTCGTGATAGAGCACGACGGCGCCGACCAGATCGAGCGTTTCCGCGTCCCGGCTGTAGAGCCCGCGCGTCGACGTCAGCACCAGCCAGGTGCCGTCGCTGAGCGCGATGTCGGCCTTCGGGCTGTCCAATTCGACCAGGCTGGCGTTCAGGGTCATGCGTCGGGCGATCTCGGCGGTGACGGAATACGGCTGGTCGTCCTTGTCGGACCCGACGTAGCGCGGGTTGACCATGCTCGGGTCGGCGGCCTCCTTGACGTGCAGATCGGCGAACCCGATTCGGAAGCGGGCGTCGCCGGGCCGGATGTGCGGCCACGCGACCACCAGTCCGATCAGCAGCAGGGCGAGAACAGGAAGCGAGAACTTGGCCCAGCGGACGAAGCTCGAATACCAGCCGGCATGGCGGCGGGGGCTACGCGTGTCGGCGTCGAAGCCGCTGGCGCGGGGCCGGCTCTCCAGGTCCATGTCGGGGCGGTCGGAAGGCGTCACGTCGGGCCTCCGCGTCCAGTCGTCACGCGACGCCGGCTCTGAGGCAGTCGTGGATGTGCAGCACGCCGGCCGGCCGGGCGGCGTCGACGACGAAGACGTTGGTGATTTTGTATTCGTTCATGAAATGCAGCGCCTCGGCGGCCAGCATGTCGGGCGTCACCGATTTCGGTCCCGCCGTCATGACCTCGCCGACGGTACGCGTCGTCAGATCGCCGCTCATGTGGCGGCGCAAGTCTCCGTCCGTGACGATGCCGATGAACTTGCCGGCGCCGTCGACGACGCCGATGCAGCCGAAGCCCTTGGCGGTCATTTCGATCAGAGCCTCCGCCATGGCGACGTCGGGCGTGGTTAGCGGCAATTCGTTGCCGGCGTGCATGATGTCGCGCACCTTGAGGAGCCGGCGGCCGAGCTTGCCGCCCGGATGCAGGGCATGGAAGTCGTCGTGCGAGAAACCCTTGCGGTCCAGCAGCGCCACGGCGATGGCGTCGCCGAGCGCCAGCATGACCGTCGTCGACGTCGTCGGCGCCAGTCCGAGCGGACAGGCCTCCACCGACGGCGGAATGACCAGCGACACGTCCGCCGCCTCGGCGAGCGAGCTCGCTCCGTTGCCGGTGAGGGAGACGAGCGGAATTTCGAACCGCTTGCAGTAGTGCACCATGTCGGCGAGTTCCATGGTCTCGCCGGAATTGGACAGCGCGAACACCGCGTCGCCGGCCGCGATCATGCCGAGGTCGCCGTGCGAGGCTTCCGCCGGATGCACGTAGAAGGCCGACGTGCCGGTGGACGCCAGGGTCGCCGCGATCTTGCGGGCGATATGTCCGCTCTTGCCCATGCCGGTGACGACGACGCGGCCGGTGACGGCGGCGAGGATGTCGAGGGCGGCGACGAACGGCGCGCCGAGGGACGCCTTCAGATCGTTCAGCCCGGCGATCTCGAGCTCGATGACCTTGCGCGCGGCGGCGATGTCGTCGCGGCCGTCGTCGTCGGTCGGTTTCGGTTGCGAGGATCGGCTCATCGGCCAGTTCTACTCCAGGCTCAGCTCCGGGCGGCCCTGCCTAGGCCGTTGTTCGGGGATTATGCGCCGCCCGCGATGCCGCTTCAACTCGCGGCGACCGGCGCTCAGGCGTGCGAAAAGATGTCGGTTTCGCCCCATCCGTGCAGGTCGAGTTCGGCCCTGGTCGGCAGGAAGTCGAAGCAGGCCCGGGCCAACTCGGCCCGGCCTTCCCGTTCCAGCATCGCCTGCAGGCGGGCCTGGATCGCGTGCAGATTGAGAACGTCGGCGGCGGCGTAGGCGATCTGGCTCTCGGACAGGACGGGCGCCGCCCAATCCGAAGACTGCTGCGCCTTGGAAAGGTCGATGCCGAGCAGTTCCGCCGTCACATCCTTGAGGCCGTGCCGGTCGGTGTAGGTGCGGACCAGCTTGGACGCGATCTTGGTGCAGTAGACCGGCTGGCAGACGATGCCGAGCCAGCGCTTCATGATGGCGACGTCGAAGCGGGCGAAGTGGAAAATCTTGGTGACGGCCGGATCGGTCATCAGCGCCTTGAGGTTCGGCGCCGCGTAGTCGCCGCCCGGGAACTGCACCAGATGGCAGACACCGTCGCCGCCAGACACCTGCACGACGCAAAGCCGGTCGCGCGAAAGGTTGAGGCCCTGCGTTTCCGTATCGACCGCGACCGATCCGGTGAAGCGGACATCCGCCGGCAGATCGCCGGCATGCACCCGCACGTCCTTGGGTTCCTTGAAGATTTGCGTCATTTAGCGCCTCTCTCCCTCGACGGACGCGGAGCTTGCGGAGAGGATGGTGCCCAGGAGAAGACTCGAACTTCCACGACCTTTCGGCCACAGGTACCTGAAACCTGCGCGTCTACCAATTCCGCCACCTGGGCAGGGACGCGACCGGGGTCGCGTTCCGCGCCCGTTGGTTAGTCTCCCGTCGCGTCCTTGTCAACAATCCTCAAGCGCCCGCCGTGCGCCTTTTCCGGCTTGCTGATTTGTTGACCCGGGCCGGGCAGCGGGTTAAGCCATTTCCAGGCGGACAAGCGAAGGAGAACCGACCATGGCGCGCCAAGTCATCACGGTATTCGGCGGTTCCGGTTTCATCGGGCGGCACGTGGTCCGGCGGCTGGCGAACGCCGGCTGGACGGTGCGCGCGGTCTGCCGCGACACCGAGGCGGCGAACTTCCTCCGCACCATGGGCGACGTCGGCCAGGTCATTCCCTGGGGCGGCGACGTGCGCGACCCGGCCAGCGTGAAGCTGGCGCTGGACGGCGCCGACGCCGCCATCAACCTAGTCGGCATTCTTTACGAGAGCGGAAATTCGAGCTTCGAGGCGGTGCACGTCACGGGCGCGAAGAACGTCGCCGAAGCGGCCGCCGCCGCCGGATGCCGCGCCCTCGTGCACATGTCGGCGCTCGGCGCCGATGCCAATTCGACGTCGGCCTACGGCCGGTCCAAGGCGGGCGGCGAGGCCGCCGTGCTCGCCGCCTTCCCGAAGGCCAGCATCGTCCGTCCGTCCGTCGTGTTCGGTCCAGAGGACAACTTCTTCAATCTGTTCGCCGGTCTCTGCCGGTTCTCGCCGTTCCTGCCGGTGATCGGCGCGCCGGCGCTGCCGAAGTTCGGCGTCGGCGGCGAGGACGGCACCTTCATCGACTTCCTGGGCGACGGCGGCCCGAAATTCCAGCCGGTCTATGTCGGCGACGTGGCGGCGGCGATCGCCTGCTGCCTGGAAAACGTCGAGGCGGCGGGGCAGGTCTATACGCTTGGCGGCCCGGGCGTCTATTCCTTCGCCGACATGATGCGGATGCTGCTGAAGACCACCGGGCGCAAGCGGATATTGCTGCCGGTGCCGTTCGGCATCGCCGAAATCCTGGCGTTCTTCATGCAGATGCTGCCGAAGCCGCTGCTGACGCTCGATCAGGTGCGGATGATGGAATCCGACAACGTGCGGGTGCGCGAGGCGCAGGGGCTGGTGCAGCTCGGCATCTCGCCGACGCCGATGGAAGCGATCCTGCCGGTCTATCTCAACCGCTACCGCACGCCGACCGGCCAGGCGAGAATCGCCGGTTAGGACAAGGCGCGGATCGCCGGCTAGGACGGTCCGTCGCGCGTCGCGCGCGTTCGATCTTTTCGAGAATTATCTCAGTAGCGTTGCGGCAACGCCGAGCCGTCGGCGGTGGTCTCGCCGCGCGCCGCCGCGACGATCAGTTCGCCGTATTCGCGGAGAAACACCGAGCCCTTGACGGTCCGCTGCAGGAGGATGCTGCGGCGGTCTTCCTCGTCGACCTTGCGGCGGATCATGCCGAGCTCGCCCAGCCGGTCGCAGGCCCGCGTGATCGCCGGCTTCGAGACCTTGAGAAGTTCAGCGAGGCCCCTAACGGTGTGCGGCGGCGGCGTCAGATAGACGGTCAGCAGAAGCGCCATCTGGCGGGCCGACAGATCCGGGGCGTCGCGCCGGACGCTCGCGACCATGGTCCGCCGCCATACGTCCAATGCCGCCAATTCGGAGATTTCGAAACCCATCCGCTCCGCCGCGCTTATTTATTCCGTGTTCGAAACTTTTAGCCCGGCCCGTCGCGCCGGCGCAACAAAAACTTCAACCGGCGCCGTAACGACGAAGCAGCATATCCGCGAAGGCGCGCATGCCCATGGCCTCGCCGCCTTCCGGCCGGCCCGGCTTGGAGGCGATGTTCCATGCCATCAGATCGACGTGCGCCCACGGCACGCCCGCGGGAACGAATCGCTCCAGGAACAAGGCGGCGGTGATGGCGCCGCCGTAGCCGCCTTCCGGCGAGTTGGTGATGTCGGCGACCTTGCCCTCGATGAGCTTGCGGTATCCGGGCCAGAGCGGCATGCGCCAGAGCGGATCGGCGACCCCGGCGGCGCTCGTCAGAAGATCGGCGGCGAGCGCGTCGTCGTTGCAGAAGAGCGCCGGCACCTCGGTGCCCAGCGCGACACGCGCCGCACCGGTCAGCGTCGCGAAGTCGAGGATCAGTTCCGGTTTGTGCTCGCCGGCCCTGGCCAGGGCGTCGGCCAGGATCACCCGGCCCTCGGCGTCGGTGTTGCCGACCTCGATGGTGATGTCGGCCCGGGTCTGCAATACGTCCAGGGGCCGCATGGCGTTGCCGGCGACGGAGTTTTCGACCGCCGGGATCAGGACCTTGAGATGCGCGTCGATCTTGCGCGCCATCAGCGACTGCGCGATGCCGAGCACGTGCGCCGCGCCGCCCATGTCCTTCTTCATCAGCTTCATGCCGGCGGCGGCCTTCAGGTCGAGCCCGCCGGTGTCGAAGCACACCCCCTTGCCGACCAGGGCGACGGTCGGCTTCTTCGGATCGCCCCAGGTCAGCTCGATCAGGCGCGGCGCGTCGGCGGCGGCGCGGCCGACCGCGTGCACCGCCGGATAGCCGTTCTGCAGCAGCGCGTCGCCGACGGTCTCGGTGAAATCGGCGCCGAACCGCTCGGCGACGGCACGCGCCTGGGCGGCGAGTGCGCTCGGCCCCATGTCGTTGGCCGGCGTGTTGACGAGATCGCGGATCAGCACCGTCGCTTCCGCCTCGGCGACGGCGGCGTCCACGTCGGCGCCGGCGGGCGGCGCCAAGCGGGCGGCGGCGCGCGACGGCTTCTTGTAGCGGTCGAAGCTGTAGCAGCCGAGCAGCCAGCCGAGCAGCAGCCGCGTCGCCGCGTTTTCGTCGGCGGCCAGCGTGCCGGCCCGGTCGTCGATGGCGTAGGCACGTTCCGGCAACGACCGGGGCAGGCCGGCCATGTCCCAGATGTCGGCGGGCTTGGCGACGCCGGCCAGCACCAGCGCCACGGCGCCGTCGGCGCCGGGTACGCTCAGGCTGGCGCCGGGCTCGCCCTCGAAATTGGCGGCGGCGGCCCAGGCCGCCTGCCCGCCGGGCGCCGACGCCTTCCAGGCCGCGAGTGTTTCCTTCGTCACCGGGACGACCGGCACAGCCGGTTCCGCCGCATCCGCCAGAAAATTCCGCACGCTCGTTTCTCCCTCTCAAGGACGGCGAATGATGCCGTGACGGGCCGGTCCGGAAAACCCTAAACTCGCCGCGATCGTTAGGGGGGCATCATGGCGGCACCGAAACTCACTCTCGTCATCGGCAACAGGAACTATTCGTCTTGGTCGCTGCGCGGCTGGCTGGCGGCGAAGCGGTCCGGCCTGCCGTTCGAGGAAATCCTGATCCCGCTCGACCGGCCGGAATCGAAAGCGGCGATCCGCGCCCATTCGCCGGCCGGGCTGGTGCCGATTCTCAAGGTTGACGATCTCGTCGTCTGGGATTCGCTCGCCATCCTCGAGACCCTCAAGTAGCTCGCGCCCGACGCCGGGCTCTGGCCGGCCGATCCACGGGCGCGCGCCCTGGCGCGTGCCGTCGCCGCCGAAATGCATTCGGGTTTCTTCTCGCTTCGCCGCGACATGCCGATGGACCTCCGCGCCGACAGGCCGGGCGTCGGTCACTTGGAAGCGGCGCTCGCCGATGCGCGTCGCATCGACGACGTGTGGTGCCGGTGCCGTGACGCCCATCTGAACGAGGGGCCGTTCCTGTTCGGGAAATTCTCGGGCGCCGACATCATGTACGCGCCGATTGTCGGCCGTTTCCGCACCTACGACGTGCCGCTGTCGTCGCCGGCGAAAGCCTACATGAATTTCGTCTGCGCCGAGCCGGACATGCGGGAATGGGTCGCCGCGTCCAGGGAAGAACCCTGGACGCTCGCCACCTGACGGTTTCCGATTTTAGCTCTTGATCGTTTCCGGCATCGGCAGGCCGAGGATGTCGGCCGTCGCCTCGCCCTTGGCGATGCGCGCCAGGGTCGCGTCCTCGGCGGCGATCTTGTCCTTCGACGCCTTCAGCATGGCGTCCACCCACTCGAGCGGCACCACCGCGACGCCGTCGTCGTCGCCGATCACCAGATCGCCCGGCCGCACCGGACAGGCGCCGCAGGAAATCGTGCCGTCGATGATGCCGCCGTAGTTCTTGTGCGGCCCCGCCGGCACGATGGCAGACGCGAAGGCCGGAAAGCCCTTTTCCCTGATCTCGGCGACGTCGCGCACGGCGCCGTCGATGACCAGTCCGCCGAGCTTCCGCTGGATCGCGCACGTGGTCATGATACCGCCCCAGATGGCGACGTTCTCCGCGCCCCGGCCGTCGATGACGATCACTTCGCCGGGCCGGGCCATGCCGATCAGGCGGTGCGGCGCCATGTTGTCGCCGGCCATGCAGGTGGCCGTGCGGGCCTGGCCGCAAATGCGCATCCCTTGCCCGACCGGCTTGATGGCGGCGGCCATCACGTGCGTGCGGTCCATGCAGTCGGAAACGATGGCGGCGGGGATCTTCCGCCACTCGGCGAGTTCCGCCTCGGAAAGTTGCCTGAAGTCTACGTCGTGTTTTCTGAGCGCCATGGTTCCTCCCCTCGCGCGGTTGCGGGGCGAGATTAGCCGCCGCGGCGGGACGTGGCGAGACCTTGGATGGAACGAATGGACGGCGGCTGGGCGGCGATCAGGCGGCGATCTGGCGGCGATCAGGCGGCGTCGCCGCTCCGCTGCTTGCCGATGTTGTCGAGATGCTTTTGCAGGCTCAGCTTGTCGATGGACGCCAGCGGCAGGTTGACGAAGACGCTGATGCGGTTTTCCAGCATGCGGTAGACGTCGCTGAAGGCGAGGCCGATCTCGGCTTCCGTGCCGGTGGCGCGCGCCGGGTCCGGCACGCCCCAGTGCGCCGTCATCGGCTGGCCGGGCCATACCGGGCAAACCTCGGCGGCGGCGTCGTCGCAGGTGGTGAAGACGAAATCGAGCTTCGGCGCGTCCGGGTCGGCGAATTCGTCCCAGTTCTTGGAGCGGAGCTGATCCGTCGCGTAGTTGAGACGCTTCAGGATCTGGACGGCATGCGGGTTGACCGCGCCGGCCGGCTGGCTGCCGGCGCTGTAGGCCTTGAAACGGCCCTGTCCCAAGCGGTTCAGGATGCTTTCGGCCATGATCGAGCGGCACGAGTTGCCGGTGCAGAGGAACAGCACGTTGAAGGTCTTGTCGGCGTTCGGCATCGGTCGCTCCCACGGTGGCCGGAAAGAATATCCGGGGCCTTATAGCAGCGTCATGTGACTCTTCGGTGACAAAGTGGCGAAGAGCCCGGGAAACATTACCGCATGGCCGCTTGCCGCGGCGGCCCGGCTCGGAAACAATGCCGGCCGGGAGGCGGCGCATGATCGACGGACTGTTGCGACTGATCGGATTGGGCGGACCGGAGGCGGAGGGCAGGCAGCTCGCGCGCGACGCCCGTGCCGTCATCGAGATGATCCACGGCCAGCATGCGGCGGAAAGCCTCCGCAAGATCGCGGCGACCGCCAAGCGCCACATCGCCGAGGTGCACGAACGGGGCCTCGACGAACCAAAGTTCTACAAGCGCGGCGTCGAACACCTGACGGACTTGAACCGGGCGGCGCGCAACCGGCGCGACAACATCTCCTGGTCCGGCATCACGCTGGCCGTCATCTACGTGAAGGCGGAAATGATCGGCGATTTCGGCAAGCCGGCGCTGAACGCCATCGAAGGTTATTTCGACGAATGGGCGCACGCCGACGGCGACGCGGACGTATCGTCCACGTCCGACGGGATGCCTAGCGGCCGGATCGGCGGTTCGTCGGAAGCGTAAGGCTTATTTGCCGGCGACGGTGGCGGGGGCGGCGGAAATCTCTTCCGCGCTCACCAGTCCGTCTCGCGCCGTCGCCACGAAAACGACGGTGATGGCCAAAAACACCACGGCGACGCCAATTCTCAGGATCATACCGATCTTGTCCCAGGGGCCGGACTCGGCATAGGCGCGGTCAGTCCCAGCGATGTGGTTCATTTTCTTTGCTCCGAACATCCCAGTAGCGAGCGTCAGTTGACGACTGCATTAGGGCCAAAAAAGGGCAAAGGAAACGTTAAAAGTGAAAAAAATTGTTGAAGAATTGTATTGGCTTACCGCGACCGCCACAGACGGAAGCGTTCCGTCAACCCGGCCCCGTTTTTACGCCAAAAATTCTCGTCGACGGCGAGCCCGCGCGCATGGTTCGTGGGCGATGTCGGTAACCGCGCCTGGGTCTCCGCCGGCACGCCTTGGAAGGCGGTGCGCCGTACCGGACCGTACCCCAGCCGCTCCGCCAGGCCGAGCTGCCGGTCGGCGCGGGCGAAATAGGCGGTGAAGGCGACGGCGGCGGCGGCTTTCTTGCTGGCGGCGGGCACGCCCCAATAGGCGATCCGCCAGGCGTGCCGGTCCCACAGAACGCCCCACGGAACGCCGGCCCCTTTGCCGTTCCCGTCGAACGCGGTGACGGAGCGTCCGGCATAGGCCGTCGTCATCGTCACCTCGCCCATGCGCAAAAGATTCGCCGGTTCGTCGCCGTAGGTCCAGAAGACGGCCGACGACTTGATTGTGTCGAGCTTGCGGAACGCGCGGTCGACGCCTTCCGCCGTCGCCAGCTCCTTATAGATGTCCTCCGGCCGCACGCCGTCGGCCAGCAGCGCCCATTCCAGATTGATCTCCGGTCCGTCGAACAGGCCGCGCTTGCCGGGGTAGACGGTCGTGTTGAACAGATCGCCGATGCGCGTCGGTCCCGGCCCCTTGAAGGCATCCTTGCGGAAGACGACGGCCGTCGACCAGAAGAAGGCGCCGACGCCGCACGGACGCAGCGCGCCCGGCAGGAAATCCTTCTGGGCGTCCGCGCCGCCGGCCGCCGTGGCCGGGTCGATCCTGGCGAGCAGGCCCCGCGCGCAAAGATCCTCGACGTCGGGCGCCTCCAGCAGCACCGCGTCCCACGGCGCCTTCTCGGCGATGCGCCGGGGCGCGCCGGCGTTCTCGTCCAAGGCGACGGCGCCCCCGGTGTCGCGGGCGAACGGCTTCAGCACCGTTTCCTCGATGGCGGCGGCGAGATAGCCGCCCGGCACGGCGACGGTGATGCTGCCCTGGGCGCGCGCGGCGGACGTCCCCGCGCTCACGAGTGCGAACGCGAGGGCGAGCGCGATGGGCGCGGCGGCGCGGGCGGCGGCGTCAGGCGTTCTTCTGTTCCTCCAACCGGTCGGTGGCCGGCGGCGGCGTGCGGCCGAGGGCGGAAATCTCCGCCCGCAGATCCGCCGTCATCTCGATCTTGAGGGCGTCCAGGGACGGTCCCAACTGTTCGAGACTGCGCGCGCCGATGATCGGGCAGGTGACGTCCGGGTTCGCCTTGGCCCAGGCGACGGCGAGGCTCACCGGATGCACGCCCATCTTCTTGGCGAAGGCGCTGAACTCGCCCGCCGTCTCGAACGCCCAGTCCTCGCCGTAGCGGGCCGTGTATTCCTTGTTGCTCATCAGCCGCCCGGTGTTGGGCCGCTGGTCCGGGCCGTACTTGCCGCTCAAGAGGCCGCCGCCGACCGGGCTGTAGGTGATGACGCCGAGGCCTTCGGCGCGGGCGAGGGGCAGAATCTCCACCTCGACCTGGCGCTTCACCAGATTGTACATGGGCTGGATCACGTCCATGCGCGGCCAGCCGTTCTTGGCGGCGACGCCGAGCGCCAGGGCCGTCTGCCAGGCGGAATAGTTGCTCGCACCCAGATAGAGCACCTTGCCGTCGGAGACGAGCTTTTCGAGGGCGCGCAGCGTTTCCTCGAGCGGCGTCACGGCATCCCAGCGATGCATGAACAAGACGTCGAGTCGGTCGGTGCCGAGCCGCTTCAGGCTCGCCTCGACGGCGAGCTGGATGTTGCGGCGGTTGCCGCCCCGGTCGTTGATCTCGTCCGACATCGGCACGAAGCACTTCGACGTCACGATCAGCTTGTCGCGCTCGCCCTTCATCAGCTTGCCGAGGATGGTTTCCGCCTTGCCCTTGGAATAGCCGTTGGCGCAGTCGAAGAAGTTGATGCCGAGGTCGCGGCAGGCGGCGTACATCTTCGCCGATTCCGCCTCGTCGGCGTCGCCGCCGAAGGACATGGTGCCGAAACAGAGTTCGGAAACTTTGACGCCGGTGCGTCCGAGCCATTTGTATTGCATCTGTATCTCCCAAAGATTGCCCGAATTGATGTCCCGCCAAGACGGCGCCCGGTGGTGGGCCGGTTGGCGGCGGGCCGATTGGCGGCCATAGAACCACGAACGGGAAGGGGGCGGCAACGCCGTCGCGCCCTGCGTCGCGCCGCTTGTCCCGGATGCCGTCATCGGCGGCGGCGCGAGATCACGAAGGCCTCGTCGTTGAACCAGAGCCCGCCGTGTTTCGAGACGACCTTGCGGGCGGCGTCGATGCAGGCACCTTGGCCCATCGCCGCTTCCAGACGGGCGTCCTCGATCTGCGCCACGTAGACGGCGGCGTTCCAGGCCGCCAGCAGGGTCGAGGTGCCGATGTTGGCGCCGACCTCGGACGGCATGGTGTGCAGGTGGTACTGGAACAGGGACCGGCGGTCGGAGCGGTGCGTGTTGCGGAGGTCCCGGTGCTGAGGACCCGACAGCGTTTGCCGCATCAGTCCCATCAGGCTTTCCCGGCTGTCCTTGAACGGGTTCTCGTCCGGCCAGATGCGGTGGATGATCTCCATGCCGGGGTCGCGGCCGAAGGACTGAATGGCGATCATCCGTCCGCCCGGCGCCAGCGACGCCGCCAGCGGCGCCAGCACGTTCCGGACCTTCGCCTCGGCGCTGGCGCGCGCCCGGTAGGGCTGCGACGCCATCACCAGATCGAACGGACCTTCCGGCTTGCCCGGCTTCGGCACCAGGGGCTTCAGGATGAAGTCCCGGTCCTTGCGGTAAATGACGATCACCGACGGCCGCACGTATTTCGGATTGCCGCTCTTGCCGTCGACGTCGACCTGCCAGCCGTGCGCCAGTTTCGGATAGAGGCCGCGGATCTGCTGGTCGAATTCCTGCGCCGTGTCGCCGGTCAGCGTCAGTTCGTGCCAGTTGAGGTCCCGGGCGCCGCGCGGCGGCAGCGGCGTCAGCCACGGCGCCTCGTTGTATTTCATGTTGGTGGCGACGAACACGGTTTCCGGGTGCTCGTGGAAGCGGTCGGCCAGCTTTTCGAAGCAGAGCCGGACGTCCTCCATGCTGATTTCCTTGCCGACCACCAGCCAGGGCACGTGCCGGAACTGCCGGTGCATGGCGCGCATGACGTGCGACAGCACGGTGCCGTCGCCGATGCCGGCGTCGAACACGCGGAGCGCGTTGCCGGTCGGCTCGATGTGCCGAAGCTCGGCGGCGATGCGCGACGCGACCACCGCCTTCTCGCCGCAGGTGGTCACGAACATCAGATACTTTTCGCGGTTGTCGAAGAACCGGAATGCCCGCTCGGTCACGGGCGTCCGCCCCTTCCCGGGCGTCCGTCTGGTAGGTGCCATGTCTCTCCCCATCGTTCTGCGGGCGGTCTTTGCCGCCGTTGTATGACTGATATATTAATTTGTTTTCGCGTTTCGGGGAGAAAACTTCCGCCGCGCCGGCCGCGCTTTACAAAAACCCGCCGCCGGCGTTTCAATCGCGCCGTCCGAGAATGCCCACGCGAGGAACCAACCGGTGCCCATCTGTCGATGCCTGACCGCCATGCAACCGCTGCCGGGGCTCATAGCCGCCGCCTTGGCCGGTGCCGCCGGGTATGCGGTGCGTTACGGTCTGGTCGAGCCGGAGAAATTCGGCGCCGCCTGCGAAAGGGCCGGACCCTGGTGGTGCGTGCCGCGCACCGCCTTCATCGTGTTCACGGAATGGAACGGCTTCGGTTGGCTGAGCGTGGCGCTGGCGGCGATCGGGATCGCCGCAATGCTCCGCGCCGGGCGGGCGACGGTGGGCGTGCACGTGCTCGCGCTCGGCGCCATGCTCACCGGGGGCGCCGGGCTCATTCTATATAATGCGACGTTTTCCAGTATCGCCGTGGTGGCGGCGATGCTTCTACTCTGCCGCCGGCCGGCGGCACCGGACCAGGCGGCGTAGCTCCGCCGCCGCGTTGGCCCGCTCCGGCCACGCCAGCGCGAAACAGAGCAGCATCCAGCAGATCGCCTCGCGGTTGACCCAGGCGTCGACGCCAAAGGGCGCGGGGATGGTAATGAGGATGGCGAGCCAGCCACGCTCCCGCCCATAACGCTCGGACGGTTTCGCCAGCATCAGGGCGACGGCCGGCATCAGGAAGGCGAGCGTCAGGAAATCCCGGTGCCGGCCGTCGACGGCCATGGAAAGCGCCACCATGGCGGCCGGGATCAGCACCGCCCAGCGGAACAGGATCGTCTCGCCGGCAGCACCCCCCGCCGCCCGGTGCACGGCAATCAGGCCGCCGGCGACGGCGAGCAGCGACAGATAGAAACCCCAGATCGCGCCCCAGGGGCCGATGGCGAACTTGATCGCCTCGCCCACGAAGACGTAAAGCGCCGCCGCGCCCAACGTGCCGGCGGAGGCCGCCAGGAACGCCGGGCGAAAACCCTGTGCGCCCTCGCCGGTCTTCTGCAGGCCGGCCGCCCAGAGGACGCCGATCAACCCGCCCAACATGGAGAACGCCGCCGCCCAATACCATTCCGGCCATTCGCTGACCGGACCCGAGAGCGGGAACTTGAGCCGGCGTTCGCCGTCCAGCACGCCCCAGAAGCCGCCGACGGTGCCTTCCGGCTTCCGCTTCCAGTGCTGGTCGACCGCTTCGATGATGTTGTAGGGCAGACCGACGTTGGTGGCGTTGACCGCGAACTCGCGCAGGAAGCGCGCCTCGTTGACGAGCGAAGGCCGCGCCGCGCCGCGCGTGCGCCCGGCGCTCGGCCAGCCGATCTCGCCGATCTGCATGGCCCGGCCCGGGAACGTGGCGCGCGCCGTATCGACGATCCTCTTCACGTGCGCCTGAACTTCGTCGATGGAGACGGGGGTCGGATCGTCCCAATAGGGCAGCACGTGCACGGTGACGATATCGACCTCGTCGGCGAGCTTGGCGTTGCGCCGCCAGAATTCGTAGATGTCGGCGTAGGTGACCGGCACCGGCACCTGCGCCTTCACGCTGCGGATGATGCCGGCGAGCTTTTCCGGCGTCATCTCGCGCCGCAGCAACACCTCGTTGCCGACGACGATCATCTTGATGGCGTCCGGGTGCGCCTTGGCGATCTCGACGGCGCGCGCCACTTCCTGCGCCGTCGCGGCGTCGTTGGCGCTGACCCAGACGCCGAGCATCACCTTGATGCCGGCCTTGGCGGCGGCGGCGACCGCGTCGCCTTGGCTGCCGAGCGACGAATAGGTGCGGATGCAGTCGGTCAAGGGTTTGAGCGTGCGCATGTTGGCATCCAGCATGCCGGGCGGCGCCTTGAAATCGGGATCGAGCGGCGAGCCGCCCGGATACGTGACGGTGTAGGACAGGCACTCCAACCGCCCGCCCGGTACGTCGACAAGATCGGCCGGCCGGCCGAGCCACCACCATATGGCGGCGGATATCGCCGCGCTCAGCAGGAACGCGGCGGCGAGGGTCGGAACGTCGGGGCGGGAAACCGGTGCGGCGGACATGCGGTGTCTGAGGTGTTACGGACCGACGCCCTGTATCGCAGGGCCGGGGCGGCTAGGCAATGGGGATGGGGGCGGTGCCGACATCGGGCTACGGGGTAATTTCTTGAATTTTCTCGCATTTAGTGTATAGTGAAAATTCTTCTAGGCCCGGGCCGTCCGGACAACCTCGCGTACTTTTTAGGGGCTTTGAGCCCCGGGCACAGACGACAGGCGGCGCCCGCCGGGCCGGAACCGACGTTCCGATAACCCATGAGGCGGAGAACGCTTTCCTTCAAACGTGCTGACTGAACCGCCGGCCGCAGATGCGGCCGGTTAACGGTCGGTCGCGCTTTGGGAAGCGGACTTTTTGCGTCTCTCCATCGTGGCCGATCACCATCAGGCCAAAGAAATGGAGAGCCGACATGCTCAATCCCCTCAACGACGAAATCGACTTCCGCGTGAAGCGGACCATCGGGTCGTCCTATTCCACCGAAGAAGACGACATCCTGAAGACCAAGTCCGCCCTGATGCGGACGGGCGACTACAAGCCGCCGCAATGGGGCCTCACCGGCATCACCGACGACGACATGTTCGCCGGCCTCAAGAAGTTCCAGAAGCGCGAGGGCCTCGCCGTCGACGGCATCATGAAGCCGGGCGGCCCGACCGAGCGCCGCCTCAACGCCAGGCTGCGGACGCAAGGCCGGACCGCGACCGGGACGGTGCCCAACGGCGTCCCCGGCACAATCCCCGGCGCCTCGCGCGGTATCGCGCCCGGTGAGTGGGACGCGCTGGATCGAGTGACCGGCTTCCCGCAATTGCCGAAGCAGCCGCAACGGCCGGACAGCAAGAAACCCACCGCCGACGGCACGGAAGTCGCGTTCCTGGGGCCCTTGATGCATCTCGGCGCCCGCGTCGCGCCGCAAGTGCTGCGCACCCTGCCGCCGCTGATCGGCCTCGCCGACAAGGCGCGCCAGGAAGCCGCGAAACGGAACGGCGACGAGAGAGCAAACCCGCCGACGATCCCGCCGATCCCACAAGACTGGCTGGAGAAGCAGACGCCGTCGAACCGCCAACAGGCGGAACCGCTACCGCCGATCCCCGGCTACGAGCCGCCGGACGACGACAGGCCGGACCGCGAGGAATATCCGGCCGAAATCGACCTCGGCCCGGCGACGGAAATCTTCCCCGATCCCGGCGAGCGGAAGGCGACCCTGGAAACGTTTCCGATCGAAGATTCCCTCGGCCAATGGATCATCCTCGAACACAGCCGCGGCGATGAGGAAACTCAAGACAAGAACGACATCATGATCGAAATTTACACAGCGGCCATGAAGAAGCGCGGCATCCCTGGCCGGCGACGTTTTTAATTGGCCTCGTCCCCACGATGTTCAAAGAAAACTCTGCTTCTAAATCAAACCTTCAGTATTTTTGCTTCTCTTACCTTCGCTTTGCCTCAGTATAAACTTCATAGGGCCGGCCTAGTTTTGGGGTGTACGAATTGACTGCGTAGCATTATGGAAAATTTTCTCCAACACCTCGCGATTTAAGCCCGTAAGTGCCTTTGCATCTATGTATGCCAACTCTAACTGTGTCCCGCAGCGTACGTAGGAACTGTAGTCTGAGATTTCAGATGCCATCACGATTTTCTCATCGGGGAAATTCTGAATTGTTTCCAGGGCACGGATTAAATCGCACTGATCGCAATCAACCTTAGTCGCTGGAGACCTGGTGTCATATGGGGCATCGCCAAACATTGTGACGGCGATAAAAATACCAAAAAGAGTTTTCAGCATCTGAGGAGCAGGCCTCTAAATAACCTTAATGCCAACTTAGTCGCGCCACAATTCTACTTATAATCGCCTGACTATAATACATCAAATACAGGAAATATGGCGTCGAGATGGCAAACAGCGGTATTCCTTGGATAGATTCGATCTTCAATTGGGCTGTCATGGCC
>JAYOFL010000041.1:0-34771 GCA_038117205.1 Rhodospirillales bacterium
TAGAATTGGCGGAGGGGATGGGATTCGAACCCACGATACGGTTTCCCGTATACACGCTTTCCAAGCGTGCGCCTTCAACCACTCGGCCACCCCTCCTTGGAAGGTCCGGAAACTAGCCGAGCCGGCCCGGTCGGGCAAGAACCAAGGAATGGGGCCCAGAAAGCCCGGAAACATGCCGAAAACACGAAGGCCCGGGCGTTTCCGGCCCGGGCCTTCGTCGAATTCGGTGCTATCGCGCGTCAGGAGACCAGATAGGTGACGTTGGCCGCCAGCGCCGCGATCAGCATCGTCGCGATCATTGACCAGTTGCTCATGTCCACCACTCCTTTCGTGGCTGTTAAGTTGACGAAGATGTACGCCCGGCCACGAATTAAGACAATCAATCTTTATTTGTATTTTACAATAGAAAAACTTAATTTAAGTCCATGAACATCCTGCACCTCCGCACCCTCGTCGCCATCGAGGCGCACCGCAGCTTCGCCGACGCGGCGGAGCGGCTGCACCTGACGCCGGCCGCCGTCAGCCAGCAGATGCGGGCGATGGAGGACGATCTGCGCGCGCCGCTGTTCGACCGCTCGACCCGGCCGCCGCGCCTCAACGCACACGGCGAGCTTGTCGCGGAGCGGGCCCGCGACGTGCTGGCGCGGTTCGACGGCCTGGTCGATCTGGCCCGCTCGCCGGGCGAGATATCGGGTACCCTTCTCCTGGGTGCCGGCGCCGGCGTTTCCAGCGAACTGGTGCCGGAGGCGCTGGCGAATTTGCGCGAACGCTATCCGCGCATGCGGGTCCGCATCGTCGAGGGCATGTCGGACGCGCTGACCCACATGGTGCGGCGGCGCGAACTCGACGCCGCCATCATCACGGCGCCGTTGATCCCCGAGCCCGATCTGCAGGCGCTGCCGATCAAGGACGAGCCGCTGCTGGCGATCGCACCCGCCGGCAACCGGTCGCGCGACTGGCGGCAGATGCTGACCACGCTGCCGTTCCTGCGCCTGACCCGGCGGTCCGGCGTCGGCGCCGTCATCGACGCGGCGCTTCGCCGCGCCGGCGTCGCCGTGCAGGACGCCATGGAGCTCGATTCGTCCGAGGTCATCATGGCCCTGGTGAAGGCCGGCCTCGGCGCCGGGGTCGTGCCGAAGGGCCGCTTCGACGGCACGCCCAGGGACGGCGGACGCGGCGTCAGGGCGCTGCCGTTCGGCGATCCGCCGGTGTCGCGCCGCATCGTGCTGATCGAGCGGGCCAGCGATCTGCACTCCGACCTCGCCGGCATCCTCTACATGGAGCTCAAGCGGCTGAGCCAAGTGCCGGCCTGATCGGCGGCAAGTCCGGATCATTCCTCGGCGCCAATTCATTCTTTCTTGTTAACCATTTTCCCGCATACTCGGTCGGATGCGAGCGGCGTTTGTTCTCGGCTGGATTCTGATGCTCGCCGCCTTCGCGGCGGCGGGGGCGGAATCGATTTCGCGCGGCCTCGTCGGCGAGCGCACCTGGTTTTTATCGGCGCATCAATTGTGGAAGGCGCTGTGGCCGGGCTCCTATCTCTTCTTCGAGGTCCGCGCCGGCGACGTCGCCCCCTGGCTCTGGGATCCCCTGATCATGACGCTGCTGGCGCCGCCGGCGTATCTGCTGCTGGGGGTGCCGGGCGTCATCCTGGCCTGGACGTGCCGGCCCGGCCGGGAATTGACGCCGCAGGAGCAGGAAGAGTTCGAGGAGCACGCGGCGTCGCTGTTCCTCTATGACGAATTGTCGCGCGAGGCGAAACGCTGGGCGCGCGAAACCGGCGAGGACCCGAACGTCGACGACCGCATGCCGACGGAGGATCTGATCGATCTCTTCGAGAAGGGGCCGGACGACGAGGACGACGAGTTCCTCAGGGACCTGGACAACCGGCTGCCGCCGGCGCGCTAGTTCCCGCCCGCCGAAATTCCCCTCAACACCTTGCCATCGGGATGAAGATGGACCCCGGATCAAGTCCGGGGTGACGAGAGTAGTTGGGGCCGCCTGCCCCGGGCTTGACCCGGGGTCACCCGCGCTTGCCTGCCCCGGGCTTGACCCGGGGTTCCGGGGTCCACATCCAGGCACGAAATGAAAGAGGTCGGAAGAAGGAAGCTCAGCTATCGCCCGTCTTGAGCGCGGCGAGGAAGGCCGACTGCGGGATTTCGACGTTGCCGAACTGCCGCATGCGCTTCTTACCCTTCTTCTGCTTCTCGAGCAGCTTGCGCTTGCGGGTGATGTCGCCGCCGTAGCATTTCGCCGTCACGTCCTTGCGCATGGCGCCGACGGTTTCGCGGGCGATGACACGCCCGCCGATGGCCGCCTGGATGGCGATCTTGAAGAGCTGGCGCGGGATCAGGTCCTTCAGCTTCTCGCAGACGGCGCGGCCCCGGCTTTCCGCGTGTGAGCGGTGCACGATGAACGACAGCGCGTCGACCGGCTCGGCGTTCACCAGGATCGAGACCTTCACCAGATCGCTTTCCGTGTAGCCGTCCAACTCGTAGTCGAAGCTGGCGTAGCCGCGCGAGACCGACTTCAGGCGGTCGTAGAAATCGAACACCACCTCGTTCAGCGGCAGCCGGTAGACGGCCATGGCGCGGGAGCCCACGTAGGTCAGCTCGATCTGGTCGCCGCGCCGTTCCTGACAGAGGCTGAGGACGGCGCCCAGGTATTCGTCCGGCACCATCACCGTGGCCCTGATCCAAGGCTCGTCGACGGACTTGATGTAACTCGGGTCCGGCATGTCGACCGGGTTGTGCAGTTCCTTGAGCGAGCCGTCGTTCATGTGGATCTTGTAGACGACGCTCGGGCTCGTGGTGATGAGGTCGAGGTCGAATTCCCGCTCCAGCCGCTCCTGCACGATTTCCAGGTGCAGCAGGCCTAAGAAGCCGCAGCGGAAGCCAAAGCCCAGCGCCGCCGACGATTCCGGCTCGTAATGGAAGCTGGCGTCGTTCAGGTGCAGCTTGGCGAGCGCGTCGCGGAGATCCTCGTATTCCGACGAATCGACCGGGAACAGGCCGCAGAACACCACCGGCACGGACGGCTTGAAGCCGGCGAGCGGCGTTTCGCAGCGCCGCCGTTCCTCGGTGATGGTGTCGCCGACCGACGTGTCGGCCACCGTCTTGATGGCGGCGGTGAAGTAGCCGACCTCGCCCGGGCCCAATTCGTCGATCTTGGTCGCCTTCGGCGTGAAGACGCCGACCTGCTCGATCTGGTAGTTGGCGCCGTTCGACATCATGCGGACCTTCTGGCCCTTCTTGAGCACGCCGTCGTAGACGCGGACCAGGATCATCACGCCGAGATAGGAATCGTACCAGGAATCGACCAGCAGCGCCTTCAGCGGCGCGGCCGGGTCGCCCTTCGGCGGCGGCAACCGTTCGATCAGCGCGTCCAGGACCGCCGGAACGCCGACGCCGGTCTTGGCGGAAATCTCCAGCGCGTTCGACGCGTCGAGGCCGATCACTTCCTCGATCTGCTCGCGCACCCGCTCCGGCTCGGACGCCGGCAGGTCGACCTTGTTCAGGACCGGGATGATCTCGTGATTGTTCTCGATGGCGAGATAGACGTTGGCCAGCGTCTGCGCCTCGACGCCCTGCGTCGAATCGACGACCAGCAGCGATCCCTCGCAGGCCGCCAGCGACCGGCTGACCTCGTAGGTGAAGTCGACGTGGCCGGGCGTGTCGATCAGGTTGAGGACATAGTCCTCGCCGTCCTTCGCCTTGTAGCGAAGCCGCACCGCCTGCGCCTTGATGGTGATGCCGCGCTCACGCTCGATATCCATGCTGTCGAGGACCTGCTCCTTCATCTCGCGGTCGGCGAGACCGCCCGTCAATTGGATCAGACGGTCGGCCAGCGTCGACTTTCCGTGGTCGATGTGGGCGATGATCGCGAAGTTGCGGATATGGGCGGGGTTGGTCATGGCGGCGGGTTTGTATCACCGGGTCGGGCGGTTTTCCACCTCAATCGCCGGCCTTTACTAGGTGGGGCTGGATTGGGGCCGGGCCGGGCGTTTCCAGGCCTTTCAGCGAAGCTGACCGACGCGGAGCGGCTGGAATTCCTTCTGGCGTTCGACCAGCAGGCGCCGGTACTCCATGGCGTCGAAGACGTAGCCGCAGACCATGCAGGTGATCTCGGTGCCGGCGGCCAGCGGGTTGCCGCCGTGCGGCAGGGAATTCTGGCATTCGCCGCACTGCGGACAGCGCACCGGCAACACGTCGATATCGTCGAGATCGCCCTGCATGCCGCCTAGTCCTTGACGCCGCAGGCCTTGTTGGCGGCCTTGAGCGCCGCCGTGAAGCCCTTGAGGGAAAACGTGTCGGTGGTCAGCGTGCCGCGCGCCGATGTGCCCTTGATGACGAGGGACGCGCCCCGGATCATCGCCTTGACGAGGGGCGGATCCTCGAACGCGAAGGAAACGTCGCCGCTCGGGAACATGGCGAAGCTGGCGTCGCCGACGGTGGCCGTGATCTTCGACTTGTCGCCGTAGGCATAACCGGCTTCCAGGCTGACGACGCCGGTCTGCTTGGCGGCCGGCCGGTTGGTGACGAGCAGGAACACGTCGCCGCGTTTGGAATACTTGCCTTCAGATTTGCTCGGCACACTGGCGGCGTAGCAGACCTTGGCCGCGCCGCTGCCGCGCGCGTGCGCTTCCCAGTCGTCGAAGGTGCCGAGGAAGTCGGCCGACGCCGTGGACGGCGCCATGGCGGCGGCGCCCAACAGGACGGCGGCCAGGGGAAATTGACGGAATGAAGGTCGGGACGAACGCATGCCACCGTGATATACCGAGCGCCCGCGGATACGCAACCGCCGTTCCGCCGAACGTCGCAACCAACCAGGGAAATCAAGGGCATGGCCGATCCGCTGATTTGCGAGGTAACGCGCGGCAGCATGGTCGAAAGCCGGCACCGCGTGCATGTGGTGGTGGTCGATTCGGCGGGCGAAACGGTGTTCGAGCGCGGCGATCCGGAATTGCTGCTGTATCCCCGCTCCTCCATCAAATCCATGCAGGCGCTGCCGCTGATCGAAAGCGGCGCGGCGGACGCGCTCGGCGTCGGCGAGCGGGAGCTGGCCCTTTCCTGCGCCTCGCACTCCGGCGCACCGGATCACGTCGCCGCCGTGTCGGCGTGGCTCGACAGGCTCGGCCTCGGCGAGCACTGCCTCGCCTGCGGCGCGCATCTGCCCTACGACGAAATGGCGGCGCACGATCTGATCCGCGCCGGCGTCAAGCCGACGCGCCTCAACAACAACTGCTCCGGCAAGCACACCGGCTTCCTGGCCGTGGCCAAGCACCTCGGCGAGCCGCTCGAGGGTTATCTCGATCCGGACCACCCGGTGCAGAAGCGGCTTTACGGGATTCTGACGGAACTCGGCGACTCCGACCTTTCCGTCACCGGGCGCGGCATCGACGGCTGCGGCATTCCGGTCTACGGCATGGCGCTCGGCGCGTTGGCCCGCGCCGCCGCGAAAATGGCGGCGCCGAAGAATGTCTCGGAAGCGCGCGGCAAGGCCATCAAACGGCTCCTCAAGGCGACCATGACGCATCCCTACTTCGTCGCCGGGCGCGGCCGCTTCGACACCATCGCCATGCAGGCGCTCGGTGGACGCGTCTCGTCGAAGAGCGGCGCCGAGGGCGTGCACATCGCCATGCTGCTGGACAAGGGTCTCGGCATCGCGCTCAAGACCGAGGACGGCACCAAGCGTGCCGCCGACACGGCGATGGCGCACATGCTGGACCATTTGGGTGTCCTCGATGACGGATCGCGGACGGCGCTCAAGGATTTCCTGAGGCCGGCCATCCTCAATGCCGCCGGCGATCCTGCCGGCGACATCCGCATGGCGGCGTTCTAGTCCAACCGATTCACCGGAAAATTTTACCGACGGAGCCTCGTGGACACCGGATCAAGTCCGGGGTGACGGGTGAGTTTATTCGCGCAGCTTACTAACCCCCGATCGTCACCCCGGGCTCGACCCGGGGTCCATGCCCAAACCGGGTGCTATGGCGGCGTTCTAGTCCTCCGCCGCCGGCGCCTTCTTGCGGTAGCGGCCGCCGCCGGCGCGGAAGATCGGGTCGCCGTGGTGCCGCTTCACCAGCGTTTCGGTCGGCCCGCCGGAGCGCACCGGCCGGGGCGCGAAGCGCCCCATGGAGAGCATCCGGTCGTACATGACGATGGCGCCGGCGATGCCGACGTTGACGCAGAACTTGGCCGGAATCTTCAGAATATGGTCGCAGCGCGCCAGCAGCTTAGGCGACAGTTCGCCCCGCTCCGGCCCGAGCACGTAGGCGGCCCGGTGCGGATGACGGAAGCTCGGCAGCTCGATCGCGTCCGGCAGCAATTCGACGCCGACCAGCCGGCAGTCCGCCGGCAGCAGCATCTCGTCGGCGTTGGGAAATCCGTAATAGGGCACTTGCTCCGGCATCGCCGAGGTGTCCGACTTGCCGCCCTTGGCCGGCCGATAGGCGGCCGACACCGTGAACACGAAGCTCGCCCCGAAGGCATGCGCCGAACGGAACAGATTGCCGACGTTCATCTGCTTCGAAATGCCTTCGACGCCGATCCCGAAATATCCCCGCATGCGCCCCTTCACCGGTTTGTCTTGGTTCGCCGAATGTGCTGATCTGTCCAAGCCTTTCAGAGGCTTGCACCCGAAGCAACAAGGAACCGGAATACATGCGCGCCGTCATTTGCAAGGAATTCGAGGGCGTCGGCGCCCTCAGCGTCGGCGAACTGCCGGCCCCCGACCTCGGCCCGGGCCAGGTCCGGATCGCGGTGCGCGCCGCCGGCCTCAATTTCGCCGACACGCTGATGGTCGCCGGCCAGTACCAAGTGAAGCCGCAACTGCCGTTCGCGCCGGGTCTGGAAGCGGCGGGCTATGTCGTCGAGGTCGCCCCCGATGTGGACGGCTTCTCCGCCGGCGACCGGGTGATGGCGAATTTGAGCCACGGCGGCTACGCCGAGGAAGCGGTCGCCAACGCCGCCGACGTCTATCGCATCCCGGACGAGATGTCGTTCGTGGAAGCCGCCGGCTTTCCCATCGTCTACGGCACGTCGCATGTCGGCCTCAAGCACAAGCTTGCGATCAAGGAAGGCGAGACGCTCTTGGTGCACGGCGCGGCGGGCGGCGTCGGTCTGACCGCCGTCGAGATCGGCAAGGCCTTCGGCGCGCGGGTCATCGCGACCGCCGGCGGCGCCGACAAGCTGGCAGTCGCCAAGGCGCACGGCGCCGACGAGCTGATCGACTACCGGGTCGAGGACATCCGCGAACGGGTCAAGGCGCTGACCGACGGGCGCGGCGTCGATGCCGTCTACGATCCGGTCGGCGGTTCGGCCTTCGACGCCAGCCTCCGCGCCACGGTGCAGGGCGGACGCATCCTGGTGGTCGGCTTCGCCAGCGGCACGGTGCCGCAGATACCGGCCAACATCCTGCTGGTGAAGAACCTCAGCGTGATCGGCTTCTATTGGGGCGCGCACCGGGTGCTGGCGCCGGACCTAATCCGCTCGTCGTTCGCCGAACTGTTCGAAATGTTCCGCGCCGGCAAGCTGAAACCGCACGTCTCGCACACCTTCCCGCTGGAAGGGGTCCGGGACGCCCTCGGCACGCTGACCGGGCGCAAGTCGACCGGCAAGGTGGTCCTGACCGTCGGCGGCGACTGAGCCGGGGTCGCTTGGGGGTGCCATGAAACTCGGCCCGAAGCTGGTCCTGATCTTCGTCGCGACGGCGGTGCTGCCGCTGACGGCGGCGGCCGTCGTGTTTCTGGATGCAACGCGAAATCTCGGCGGTGAACTTGTCGAGCGCGGCCGCTCCGTCCTCGAGGAGCGCATCCGCGCCGATATCCGCCGCACCGTCGAGGAAACCGGCATCAGCGTCGCCGAGGACCGCAAGCGCCTGGAAGATCGGCTGCGCTTCCTCGCCGCCGAACTGGCGGACCGGCTGTCGGCGAAGGCGCCGCCGAAGGTCGATCTCGACGCCCGCTTCATTACGCCGGCGAACGGCGCCGGCATGGCGGACGGCGACATCGACCTCGAACGCTTCGCCATCACGCTCGCCGACGACGCGCCGCGCGATACCGTGAAGGAGACGCTCGGCCGGCTGGCCGGCACCGCGCCCGTCAGCCGCACCATCTACTTCCGCGACCGCGGCGTCGTGGCGTGGCAGCACCTGGTCCTGGACAGCGGCCTGACCGTGACGTTCCCGGGAACCAAGGCGCCGGCCGTCGGCGATCTCCGCGAAAGCGACTGGTATTTCGCCGCCATCGAAAGCAACGACGTGGTCTGGAGCGGCATCGACACCAAGGGTCCGCTGCCGCTGGTCGGTCCGGCGAGCGTCGTGCAGCGGGCCGACGGCACCATCGCCGGCGTCGTCGCACTCCGGCTCCGGGTTCCGGATCTGCTGGCCCGCGCACTGCCGCCGTCGCGGCTGCCGCCGGACGCCATCGTCTACCTCGCCGCCACTGAGGAAACGTGACTGGTCAGCCTGGCCAGCGTCGATCCGGCGACGCGGCAGTGGTCGGTTTCCGAAACGCCCGCGCCGTTGACCCTGCAAGGCAAGGATGCCGCCGCCTTCGCCCGCGACATCAAGGCCGGCGCCCCCGGCATTGCGACGGTCCGCCAGGACGGCCGCGACTGGATTCAGGCCTACGGGCCGCTCGGGCGGTTCGGCGGACGCGGCGTGTCGATCGTCGTCGGCCTGCCGTATTCCGTCGTCGACGCCATCCGCGGCCGCGCCGACGTGGTCGTGCAGCAGGCGTTTTCGAACCAGCTCGTCGACGCCTCGGTGTTCGCCGCCATCGCCATGGCACTGGCGGCGCTGGCGGCGGTGTGGGCCGCCAAGTCGCTGACGGCGCCCATCCAGAAGCTGCACGACGCCGCGCGGCGGCTCGCCGGCGGCGATTTCTCCGTCCGCCTCGACACGCATCGCAAGGACGAGCTCGGCGATTTGGCGCGGGGCTTCAACCGCATGGTGCCGGCCATCGAGGACCGGGTGCGGGTGAAGAAGGACCTGGGCGTCGCCCGGGAAATTCAGCAGCATCTGCTACCGAAGACGGCACCGGCCTTCGCCGGGTTCGACATCGCGGGGCGCACGGTCTTCTGCGACGAGACCGGCGGCGACTATTTCGACTTCATTCCGCTCACCGTCGGCGACGAGGACGGGCTCGCCGTCGTGGTCGGCGACGTCACCGGTCACGGCATCGGCGCGGCGCTCCTGATGACGACGACGCGCGCCACCATCCGCGCCGCCGCCGAGGCCGGCGCTCGGGGCGGTGCGTTGATCTCGGCGGCCAACCGGCAGCTCGCCCGCGACGCGTCGGGCGGCCGCTTCATGACCATGTTCGCCATCGTGCCGCACGCCGAGGCCCGCGCCATCGACTGGATTTCGGCCGGCCACGAGCCGGCGCTTCTGTACGATCCCGGCGCCGACGGCTTCACGACGCTGCAGGGCGACGGCATTCCGCTCGGCGTCGACGCCGGCTGGACCTATCGGTCGGAGACGCTCGAACTACCGGAAGGCGGCATCGTCGTCTTCACCGACGGCATCCGCGAATGCAAGGACAAGGACGGCCGCGAGTTCGGCCCGGCCGGCGTCGAGGCCGCCGTCCGGTCGGCCAAGGGGCGCGGCGCGCAGGTGATCTGCGAGCGAATCCTGGAACAGGTCACGGCGCACCTGGGGGGCGCCCCGGCCGTCGACGACATGACCGTCATTGTCGTGCGGGCGGCGGGTTGAGCGAAGCCGCTTCACAGCCCCACCCGGCTGCGCTATCAAGAACGGCAACCTTGCCCGGGAGGGCGTCATGAAATTATCCCTGCGTCATACGCTCGCCGCCTTCGCCGCCGTCGTCGCGGTCACAGCACTTTCCGCCTGCTCGCCGGAAGTCGGCTCGAAGGAATGGTGCGATAAGCTGAAGGCGAAGCCGAAGGGCGATTGGACCGCCAACGAAGCGGCGGACTTCACCAAGCACTGCATCCTCTGAGCGGCGGCGCCGTCAGCCGGCGGCGGTCCTGTAATAGAGAATGAGATCGAGGGGCGGCGGGTTTCCGCCGAGCCTGGAGATCATGTCGTGCACTTGGCCCCGATGGTGCGTCTGGTGATTGAAGACGGTCGCCAGCATCTCGCGGACCGGGCTCCGCATCGGATCGCCCTTGACCGTCTTGAAGTCGACGACGCGTTCGATACCCGCCGCGTCGAGCGCGTCCATGCGCGCGACGATGGCGTCGTCCTCGGCGGCGCGGGCGGCGCCGAGCTCGGCGAAGTCCTCGTAGAGAATCATATCGAGACCCGTCACCGGATAGGTCTCGCCGTCGAGGCGGGTGAACCAGATGCGGTCGCCCAACAGGATGTGGTTGAGGGTGGCGTGGATGGAGCCGAAGAAGGCACCGACGTCGCGCCGGATGTCGTCGGCCGACATGGCGGCGACGACCCGGTAAAGCTCTTCGTTCGCCCACCTGTTGTAGCGGGCCATGGTGCGGACGTGCGTGAGCATCAGGTGGCCTCCTCGGTCTGCGCGTCGGGACGGCGGCTCAGCACCACCACGTTGCCGATCACTACCAGCGCCACGCCGGCGATAGCCCGCGCCGTCCAGACATAGTCTTCCAGCATACCAGAAATGATCAGCGCCAGGATCGGGAACATCACCGTCGCGTAGGAGGCGCGCGCCGGCCCGATGCGGCCGATCAGCGTCAGGAACGACCAGAACGCCACCACCGACGCGATGACGGAGAGATACGCCATCGACAAGAGATAGACGGGCGAGAAATCGAACTTGAACTCGGCCCCCTGCGCCAGGCTGATCAGGAACGCGAACATCGCCCCATACGCCATGCCGAGACCGTTGGTGCGGACCACCGGCAGGCCGCGCTTCTGCGCATAGGCGGAAAGCTGCATGCCGGTCGACGCCGAGATAGTGCCGAGCAGGCCGTAGATGAGACCGACGCTACCGTCCTTGTGGACGTCGAAGGCGACGATGGCGGGCCAGAAGACGGCGGCGATGCCGACGATGCCGAGTGAGGCGCCGATGAGGGTGCGGCGGTCGATACCGGTCCGGAAGAACAGGGCCGACGCCATGATGTTGAAGATCACCGCCGTCGAGAAGATGATGGCGGCGAGGCCGCTCGCCATGTACTGGGTCGCTTCGTAGACGAGCCAGAAATTGCAGCAAAAGAGGGTCAGTCCCTGCGCCGCGATCAGCGGATGCGCCTTCAGGGGAATTTCCGTAATGCGCCGGCCGGTGACGAGCATCAGCCCCAACATGATCGTGCCCGCCAGGACGAACCGGTAGAACACCGAGACGCTCGGCTCGACGACGCCCAACTGCAATTTGACCGCGAAGAAGCTGCAGCCCCAGGCGACGACGGTGATGGCGTAGAGAACGGGATTGCTCATGCGGTACGGACAAAAAAATCGGGGGACCGGTCGAAACCGATCCCCCTTAACACGCAGGGCCTTCGACGGCGAACGCTTTCACGCCCGCCAGAAGGGCTTCCCCGTTTCCGCCGCGCATTGGGCGGCGTCGATGCCCATGTCTCGCAGGTGCTCCGAACCCAATTCGGCCAGCCGATAACGGCTCGCGGCGCGGGACTGCCAGAGCATCAGGAGCTCGAACGTCCGTTCCGGCGCCGTGAAAAGGCGTACCAGCGCGCGCTTGACGTCTTTCCCGGCCAGCTCCGTTGCACGAGCGGTGGAATTGAGGGCGATACGCATGATCCGTCTCCTTTTCGGATGGCCGGCCGATATGGCCGGGTTCGAGGGAGTTGATATCTCCATGGACGCCCGGGAACAAACGATATAAACTCATATTCGGATTATATTTTTTTATGAAAATGTTCAGATACAATTTATAAAATGAATTTACTTCATATAGTTAAATAGCTTATATATCTGTTTGTTAATGATTAGAGTTAGTTATTTACGGGAGAAAAATTCATGCCGCGCCAGCTGCCGCCGCTCAATGCGTTGCGCGCCTTCGAGGCGGCGGCTCGGCACCTCAGCTTCACCCGGGCGGCCGACGAGTTGAACGTCACCCAGGCCGCCGTATCGCATCAGATCAAGTCCCTCGAGGCGCATCTCGGCCTGGTGCTGTTCCAGCGCCGCAATCGCCGCCTCGTTCTGACCGAGCCCGGGCAATCCCTGCTGCCCGCCTTCGGCGAGGCGTTCGACAGACTGGACGCCGCCATCCGCGCCGTGAAACGGCAGGACCAGGCCGGCATGCTGACCGTCGCGACCATGGATTCCATCGCCGCCGTCTGGCTGATGCCGAAGCTTCGCGACTTCCGGGACCGTCATCCCGGCATCGACGTGCGCCTCGCCACCTCGGACGAGACGGTCGACTACGACAGCATGGGCATCGACATCGGCATCCGCTACGGCCGCGGCGACTGGCCGGGCCTTCGGGTCGAGAAGATGATGGCGGAGGAAGTCTTCCCGGTCTGTGCGCCGGCCCTCCTTGAGGACGGTCCGTCACTGAAGGTGCCGGCCGATCTCCGGCGCCATACCCTGATCCACGAGGACCTGATCGAGGACTGGCCCATGTGGCTGGCCGCCGCCGGCGTTTCCGACATCGACCCCCGGCGCGGCCCCGGCTTCGCGCTCGGCAATCACGTTCTGCAGGCGGCGATCGCCGGCGATGGCGTCGCCTTGGGCCGCAGCGTCCTGGTCGCCGACGCGCTGGAACAGGGAACCCTCGTCAAACCGTTCGATCTGGCATTGCCGGCGACTTACGCCTATTACGTTGTCTCGTCGGAGGCCGCCGCCGGACGCCCGAAGGTACGGGCGTTCCGCGACTGGGTTCTGGCGCAGGCGGCGGAAACCATGCGGCGCCTCGGTTCGAAAACGGAGAACGCAACGTGAGCAATCCCTTCATCCTGGCGATCCGCAGCAACCCCGGACAGTTCCTGAAGGAGCTCGAGACGGCGGAGCTCCGCGCCGTCGCCGAGGCCTGCGTCGATCAGTTGGCCGCCCGCGCCAAGGCCGGCGACCGGACGGCGCCGAATGCTCTGCAGGCGCTCTATCGCGCCGTCGCCAACATCGAAATCTGATGACCGCCCCCATGTGGCTCATCCGTACCGGATGGGCCGGCGTCGCTCTCGTGGCGACGAGGGTTCCGCTCGGACAGTTCTTCGGCGACGTCTGGTGGTGCGATCTGCTGTCGCACTTCAAGCTGCATTATGCGATCGGCGCCCTGCTCATCGCGGTGCCGGCGTCGATTTTCTGCCAGCGCCGCCTCGCGGCGGCGGCCTTGCTCGTATTGACGGCGAACGCCGTGCCGGTCGCCAGAGCCGCCGTCCCCGCCGTGCCGGCGCCGGCGAAACCGGAGCTGACGATCTACAGCCAGAATCTCTACGCCAGGCGGGACGACCCGACGCCGTCTTTCAATCAGGCCATCGCCAGCGGCGCGGACGTCCTCGTCTTCCCAGAATTTCGCGAGGGCTGGCTCGACAGGACCGAACAACTTCGAACCCATTATCCCTTCTATTTCCTGACGGGTAACTACACCATCGACGACACGCCGAGGCATGCCTTGGCCGTCTTCAGCCGCCTTCCCCTATCCGGCGGAAAGGCGCTGTTGACCTCGGGCGGCCTGCCGCGCCCCTTCGCCATTCGCATGGAGATCGATGTCGGCGGCGCCCCTGTGGCGTTCTACGCCGTGCATATCCTGCACGAACTTTATCCAAGCTGGGCCGTGCAGCGCCGGTTCGAGGATGCGGCCCTTCACGCGGCGCTTCGAGCGGAGGCGCGCCCGGAACGCGTCGTCGGCGGCGGCGACGTCAACGCGACGCCGTTTTCGCAGACGTTCGGCGATAGCTTTCCGGCGGCGGGTCCGCTGCACAGAGCCGGCGGATATCCCGTTCCAACCTGGCCGGCGATACTCGGTCCGCTCGGCCTCCCCATCGACCATGCGCTGGTCGGCGACGGCCTGGCCGCCGACGTGACGGTGCTGGACGCGGCCGGCTCGGATCACCGGGCGTTGCTGGTGCGGGTCAGCTCGCGAGTTCCGCCCGGTCCTTGAAGAGGTCCAACGCCTCGGGATTGGCGAGCGCCTCCTTGTTCTTGACCGCTCGGCCGTGCACCACGTCGCGCACCGCGAGCTCGGTGATCTTGCCGGACTTGGTGCGCGGGATGTCAGCGACCTGCAGCACCTTCGCCGGTACGTGCCTGGGCGTGCAGTTGTCCCTGATCTGCTTTTTGATGCGGCCGATCAAATCGTCGTCGAGTTGCCGGCCCGCCTTCAGCACCACGAACAGAATGACGCGGACGTCGTTGTCCCATTCCTGGCCGATGACGATGGATTCCGCGACTTCGTCCAGTTTTTCCACCTGGCGGTAGATTTCCGCCGTGCCGATGCGCACGCCGCCCGGATTAAGGGTGGCGTCGGAGCGGCCGTAGATGATCAGGCCGTCGTGTTCCGTCAGCATAACGTAATCGCCGTGCGTCCAGATGTTGGGAAACGCCTCGAAGTAGGCGGCCTTGAAACGCGATCCGTCCGGATCGTTGAGGAAGCCGAGCGGCACGGACGGGAACGGCTTGGTGCAGACGAGCTCGCCCTTCACGCCCCTGAGCGGCTTGCCGTCGTCGTCGTAGACGTCGACCGCCATGCCGAGGCAGCGGATCTGGATCTCGCCGCGCCAGACGGGCAGCGTCGGATCGCCGCCGCAGAAGCAGCCCATGATGTCGGTGCCGCCGGAGAACGACACCAGATGGATGTCCGGCTTCACCGCTTCGTAGACGAAGTCGAACCCTTCCGGCACCAGCGGCGAGCCGGTCGAGACCATCGTCCGAAGTGTGGAAAGATCGTTCGTGTCGACCGGCCGCAGCCCGCTCTTCTTGAGGGCGTCGATGAACTTCGCGGACGTGCCGAAGAAGGTCATCTTTTCGCGGTCGGCGAAGTCGAACAGCGTTTGGCCGCTCGGATGAAACGGCGAGCCGTCATAAAGCAGCAGCGTCGCCCCCCAGGCGATGTTGCTCATCAGCCAATTCCACATCATCCAGCCGCAGGTGGTGAAGAAGAATATCCGCTCACCGGGCTTGGCCTCGCAGGTGAGCACCTGCTCCGCCGCGTGCTTGAGAAGCGTGCCGCCCTGGCCGTGCACGATGCACTTCGGCGCCCCCGTGGTGCCGGACGAGAACATGACGTAGAGCGGATGGTCGAACGGCAACTGCCGGAAGGCGATTTCGCCTGGCTTGTAGGGCTTGGTCCAATCGTCCGCCGTCACGCCGTTCGGGATCGGGCCGGCGTCGGCCGGCTGGTCGCCGTAGGGCAGCAGCACGACCTTCTCGACCGTCGGCAACTGCCGGACGATGTCGGCGGTCTTGTCGCGGACGTCGTGACGCTTGCCGTTGTACCAGTAGCCGTCCGTGCAGAAGAGCACCTTCGGCTCGATCTGGCCGAAGCGGTCGAGCACGCCCTGCACGCCGAAATCGGGCGAGCACGACGACCACACGGCGCCGAGGCTGCTGGCCGCCAGCATGGCGGCGAGGGATTCCGGCATGTTCGGCAGATACCCCGCGACCCGGTCGCCGGCACCGACGCCGGATGCCGCCAGCGCCTGCGCATAGAGCGACACCAGATCGTAAAGCTCATTGAAGCTGATGCGCCGCGTCACCGCCGCCTCGCCCTGGAAGACGGCGGCTTCCGTGTCGTCGCGCCGGCGCAGCAGGTTTTCCGCGTAATTCAGCCGGGCGTCCGGAAACCACTTGGCGCCCGGCATCCTGTCGCCGTCGACCAGTACCCGGTCGCCGCGCGCTTCCGCCTTGATATCGGCGAAATCCCAGACAGAGGTCCAGAACTTCTCCAACTCGTCGACCGAGAACCGCCAGAGCGCCTTGCTGTCCGGCAACGCCACCGACCAGGTCTTTTCGACGGTGCGCCGGAATTTCGTGATCGTGGCGTTCTCGATGCCGTCCGGCGTCGGCGTCCAAAGCGGCGCTGCCATCGTTCCCTCCTCGGATTTCTTTTCGACCCGTTCGGCCGGGCCGTTGACCGGCGGATTATGCTGCGCCGGCCGCAATGGCGCAACGCAGGCCGGCGGGACAGCGGCGCTATCCCCGGTCCGGCGGCGTGCCCTTGTCGTCCTCGCCGGCGAGGACGGCCGCCGCGCGGTCGCGATGCAGATAGGTGATATGGCCGCTGATCGTCCGCCATGCCGCCCAGAACACGGCGGCGTCGTCGCCGAAGCCGAGAACGGCGATGAAATCCGGGATGGCGTCGACGGGCATGACGAAGTAGGCGAGCGCCGCCATGATGGCCAGCTTGACCTTGGCCGGCGTCGCCGGGTCGAGCGCGCAGTAATAGGCGGCCAACGCGTCATCGGCGAACGGCACCCAGCGCGCGGTGCGGCGCACCTTGTCCTTGATGCCGGCCTTGACGATCCGTTCGTTGTCTTCCGGGGTTCGGCTCACGTTGTCGCTCCCGACGCTTGCTGGTAAAACCCTTGCGTCACCTGCTCATAAGATAAGGACGATTTTCATGAACGTCAGGGGTCATGCCGCCATCGTCACCGGGGCGGCGTCCGGATTGGGCGCGGCGACGGCCCGCGCGCTCGCCAAGAAGGGCGCCAAGGTTTCGCTGTTCGATCTCGACGCCGAGGGCGCCGGGCGGCTCGCCGACGAGATCGGCGGCCTCGCCGTCGGCTGCGACGTGACGTCGGCGGAAAGCGTCGAGGAAGCGGTCGCCGCGGCCCGAAAGAAGCACGGCGCGGCCCGCGTCCTGGTCAGCTGCGCCGGCATCGCGCCGCCGAAGAAGATCGTCGGGCGCGACGGCGCGCAGCCCTTGTCCGCCTTCGAAAGCGTCATCCGCGTCAATCTGATCGGCACCTTCAACGTCATGCGCGTCGCCGCCGCCGACATGGTCGGCCTCGATCCCTTGAAGGGCATGGAGCGGGGCGTCATCATCAACACGGCCTCCATCGCCGCCTTCGAGGGACAGATCGGCCAGGCAGCCTATGCCGCGTCCAAGGGCGGCGTCGCGGCGCTGACGCTGCCGGCGGCGCGGGAATTCGCGTCCAAGGGCGTGCGCGTGCTGGCCATCGCGCCCGGCATCTTCGGCACGCCGATGCTGTTCGGCCTGCCGGCCGAGGTGCAGAAGGCGTTGGGTGAGCAGGTGCCCTATCCGTCCCGGCTCGGCGATCCGAAGGAATTCGCGGCGCTGGCGCTGCATATGGTCGAGAACCAGATGATGAACGGCGAAGTCGTGCGCCTGGACGGCGCGCTTCGGATGCCGCCGATCTGATGCGGCTCCTTCTCGCCCTCGCCATCCTGTGCGTCGCCGCATTGCCGGCGGCGGCAAGCGAGCCCGCCTACAAACCCAAGCGCAGCGTCTTCGGCAAGTATGACCAGCGCGTCATCGAGGATTCCCGCGAGTTTCCCTGGCGCGCCATCGGGCGGTTCAACATGGCCGGCCGTGGACACTGCACGGCGACCGTCGTGGCGCCCCGCATCGTCGCCACGGCGGCGCACTGCGTCGTCAACAAGCGCACCGGCGGCTACATGCCGCCCGACAGCCTGCACTTCGTCGCCGGCTGGGACCGGGGCGATTACATCTTCCATTCCGTCGCCACGGAAATCCATCCGGCGCCCGGACACGTGCCCGGCAGCCGGCCGACCACGAAGGTCATCGTCAACGATTGGGCGCTGGTCGTCCTGGAAAAGGACCCCTCGCCGCTGACCGGTATCATCCGGCCCGGCACGTACGACGAGAAGACGTTCTGGGATCTGCGCAAGGCGAACACCATCTTCACGCAGGCGGGCTACAGCGGCGACAAGGGCCAGGTGCTGACGGCGCACGAGGGCTGTCCAATGTGGGGCTTCACCAAGGGATTGAAGCTGGCCGAGCACGGCTGCCAAGCGGTGCCGGGCGATTCCGGCTCGCCGATCTTCTACAAGTCCGGTGACGACTACCGGCTCGTCGCCGTGCATTCGGCGCACGACGCGTCGAAGAAGGGCTATGCGGTGCCGAGCGATTCCTTCACCGCCGCATTGGCGCAACTGTCGAAGAAGATCGGCGGCTAGGCTGTGGATAAGTTTTCCGGCTAGGCGCGAAATTCCGGGTTCAAATCCTATAAATTTCAATAGAATGACGGCCAAGCGCCGTTAAGCGCGCCGGACGGGGATGACTCCAAGACCGCTACGTAGGCCCTGGGAAGATGGGAGAATGGATGCCCAAATTCATCCTCTGCTATGTCCGGATCGTCGATCGCCTGACCTATAAAATCGGCCGCCTGACCATGCTGATGATCTTCGTGATGGTCGGCGTGCTGTTCTATTCGTCCATCGCCAAGACCATGTTCACGCCGGCGCTTTGGACCCTCGAATTCTCGCAATTCATGATGGTCGCCTACTTTCTGCTCGGTGGCGCCTATTCGCTGCAACTGAACGGCCACGTGCGGATGGATTTGATCTACGGCACCTGGAAGCCGGTGACGAAGAGCCGCGTCGACGCGGTGACGTCGCTCGTCATGATCGCGTACCTGGGACTGCTGCTGTACGGCGCCATCGACAGCCTGGAATACGCCATCGCCTACGGCGAGCGCAGCTATTCCATCTGGCGGCCGTATCTCTGGCCGATCAAGGGGATCATGGTGACGGGTATCACGCTGATGCTGCTGCAGGCCGTCTCGCAGATGTTCAAGGACATCGCCTTCGCCATCGGTCGGCCCATTCCGCCCAGCATCCCCGAACTTTCCGACGAGACCGCGCTATGAGCTTCCAACTGATCGCGATCCTCATGTTCGCGACCATGATGCTGATGCTGATGACCGGACAGCGCGTGTTCGCGGCTATCGGCTTCGTCGGCGCCTTCGCGGCGCTGGCGCTCTGGGGCAACGGCGGCTCGGTGATGGCGTTCTCGTCGGCCATCAAGCTGATGAAGTGGTATCCGCTGCTGACGCTGCCGATGTTCATCTACATGGGCTACATCATGTCGTAGTCGCGGATCGCCGACGATCTCTACGAGATGTTCCACGTCTGGATGGGCCCGATCCACGGCGGCCTCGCCATCGGCACCATCTTCCTGATGGTCATCATCTCCGCCATGAACGGGTTGTCCGTCGCCGGCATGGCCATCGGCGCCACCATCGCGCTGCCGGAACTGCTCAGACGCGGCTACGACAAGGTCATGGTGACGGGTGTCGTGCAGGCCGGAAGCTCGCTCGGCATCCTGGTGCCGCCGAGCGTCGTCCTCGTGCTGTACGGCATGATCGCCCGCCAGCCGGTCGGGCAGTTGTGGCTGGCCGGCGTCATTCCGGGGCTGATGATGGCGACGTTGTTCGTCCTCTACTGCGCCGTCCGCTGCCGCCTCCAGCCGGAGCTGGGTCCGCCGCTCTCGAAGGAGGAGCGCAACGTGCCATTGGCGGTGAAGCTGAAGCTGCTCCGCGCCGGCATCCTGCCGCTCCTGATCTTCTTCTCGATGACGGGGCTCTTCGTGATGGGCGTGACCAGCCTAGTCGAAAGCTCCGCCGTCGGCGCGACGGCGGCGACGCTTGCCGCCTGGATCAAGGGTCGGCTGACGCGCAAGGTCATGGAGGCGACGCTCCGGAAGTCCCTCGACGTGACCTGCATGTTCATGTGGATCATTCTGGCCGCGCTCTGCTTCGGCGCGGTCTTCGACGGCCTCGGCGCCGTCAAGTCGATCGAACATTTCTTCATCGACCGCATGACGCTGTCGCCGTGGGAAGTGCTGATCATGATGCAGGTCTCGTATCTGATCATGGGCATGTTCCTGGACGACACCGCCATGCTGGTGATCGTCGCGCCGCTCTACGTGCCGCTGGTCGGCGCGTTGGGCTTCGACTTGATCTGGTACGGCGTGCTCTACACCATCACCTGCCAGATCGCCTACATGACGCCGCCGTTCGGCTACAATCTGTTCCTGATGCGGGCGATGGCGCCGCCCGAGATCACCATCGTGGACATTTACCGGTCCATACTGCCGTTCGTGTTCGTCATGGTCGGTGCGCTCGCGCTGGTCATGGCGTTCCCGCAACTGGCGCTATGGCTGCCGCAACAGGTCTATCTGCAATAGGCGGCGGCCCAGGGAACGACGATGAGAGAAAGACGACGAGGACGTAACGGCGGGGGAGTGAGGAAACGAATCCAATAAGGATCGCCGGCCGGAACGCACCGGCGGCGGAGCGTAAAACGGATAGGGCAGACTTCGCGATTAACAGGAGATGGATATGACAAAGAAATCGAATGAGACGACCAGGACGTCACGGCGCGGCTTTCTGAAGGGGACGGGCGCGACGCTCGCCGGTGCCGCCGGCGCGGCGACGCTGACGGCGCCCGCAGTGCTGCGGGCCAAGGATCCGATCCGCTGGCGCTTCCAGACCTACGCCGGCGCGGCGCTCGGCCAGTTCGTCACCAAGCCGGTCATCGACATGATCAACGAAGCCTCGAATGGCGAATTGCAGGTCGAGCTCTTCTACGCCGACCAGTTGGTGCCGACCGGCGAGCTGTTCCGCTCGCTGCAGGCCGGCACCATCGACACCGTCCATTCCGACGACGACTCGATGGCCGCCCCCGTCGACGTCCTCGTGTTCGGCGGCTACTTCCCGATGGCGACGCGGCATGCGCTCGACGTACCGACGCTGTTCCATCAATACGGCCTCGCCGACATCTGGTCCGCCGCCTACAAGAAGGCGGGCGGCGTCGTGTGGCTGTCGGCGTCCGGCCAGGACCCGTGCAACTTCAACTCCAAGAAGAGCATCACCAAGCTGTCCGATCTGCAGGGGCTACGCCTCTACACCTTCCCGACCGCCGGCCAGTTCCTGGCGCAGTTCGGCGTCGTGCCGGTGCAGATCCCCTACGAGGACGCGGAAGTCGCGGTGCAGACCGGCGAGTTGGACGGCATGGCGTGGTCCGGTATCACCGAGGACTACACGGTCGGCTGGGCCAACGTGACCAAGTACTTCCTGACCAACAACATCTCCGGCGCCTGGATCGGCTCTTTCTTCGTCAACGAGAAGCGTTGGGCGGAGCTGCCGAAGCACCTGCAGGCGACCGTCAAGGCCTGCATCGAGGCCAGCCACCAATACCGCAACCAGTGGTACTGGGGCGGCGAGGCCAAGCTCCGCGCCACCGGCACCAAGCTGAAGGTGCAGTCGATCCCGGCTTCCGAATGGCAGGTGGTCGAAAAGGCGGCGCTCAAGTTCTGGGACGAGATCGCCCAGACCGGCGAGGTCGCGGCCAAGGTGGTGAAGATCTTCAAGGACTACGACGCCATCCGCCAGGGCGCCAAGGGTATCTACACCTGCGGCTGATCCGTCGTTACGGACCTCAAGGAAAAAGGGCGCCGCGTCAGCGGTGCCCTTTTTCTTGCGCTCCTCAACCGCCGTGGCTGCCGGCGACGGCGCCCGCCACCGTCACCAGACTGATCGTCAGCAACAGCCAATGCAGCCGCCGCACCAACCGGAACGTGCCGTCCGGATCGGCGGCGGCGCGGCGGCGCAGCCAGGCATGCAGGAACAGCGGTTCGGCGACGAACAGCATCAGCGTGAACACCGCCCATACCAGCACCATCGCGTGCATCCACCAGAATTGCGGCTGCGCGAAGCGGTCCCAGAGATCCCAGCCCTCGATCATGTAGGCGCCGCTGACGCCGACCAGCAGCGTCGTCGCGCGCGCCTGCCAGGCGAAGCGGCCCTCGATGGCCTCGAAGAAAGCCAGGCGCTGCGCCGGCGTCCGTTCCCGGCCGATCGCCGGCAGCAGCACCGACGTCACGAAGGCGACGCCGCCGATCCAGAGCACGACGCCGACGACGTGAAGGGCGCGGGCGACAGCCATATCGTCCATGCGGCGGACCTTTCGTTGTTCCCGGGGATCCTTGAGGCCGAGCTTTACGCCCCGGCCGCCGCCTTGTCCATGAAGCGCGCGAGCGTGATGTCCTTTTCCGTCACGCCGCCGGCGTCGTGCGTGGCGAGGGTGACATCGACGCGGTTGTAGACGTTGAACCATTCCGGATGGTGGTCGGCCTTCTCGGCCGCCAGGGCGACCCGCGTCATGAACGCGAAGGCGTCGTTGAAGGACGGGAATTTGAAGCTCTTGCGGATCGCGTCGCGCCCGTCCGCTTCCGTCCATCCGTCGAGGGACGTGAGCGCGTCCCGCCGCGCCGCGCCCGTCAGATTCTTCGCCATGCCGCGTCCTCCCGCATCCAGCACCGCCGGTGCTTTCGCCCGGCGCCAAGGACCGCTACCCTAGCACCCATGAGCGACCCTTTCGACCGCCCACCGAGCCTGGACGACATGGCGGAAATCGCCGAGGACGCTTTCGCCGGCATCCCCGACGAATTGCGCCGGCACGTCGCCGACGTGATCATCCGCATCGACGAGTTTCCGGACCCGGAAACCGAGCGCGAGATGGAACTGGAAACGCCGTTCGACCTGCTCGGCCTCTATCGCGGCATCGACCTCGCGCACAAGGGCGTCGGCGTGACGCCCAGCGACGTCGACATGATCTTCCTCTATCGCCGGCCGATCCTGGATTACTGGTGCGAGACCGGCGAGCCGCTCCGGCACCTGATCCGCCACGTTCTGATCCACGAGATCGGCCACCACTTCGGCCTCTCCGACGACGACATGGAACGGATCGAAGCGGCGGCGGAGTAGGCGTTCACGCCGCGCGGGCGGCGATGACCTCGGCGACGGTATCGATCAGCGTCTTTTTCGCAATCGGCTTGAGGAGCGTGGCGTCGGCGCCGAGGCCCTGGCTGTTCTTGAGATAGAGCGCGTTCCCCGATATCGCGATGATCGGCAGATCCGGACAACGGCGGCGGAATTCCAGGATCGTCTCGATCCCCTCCATGCCCTGCATGACGAGATCGGTGATCAGCAGATCCGGCTCCCGCTTCTCGAGAAGGCGCAGACCTTCCTTGCCGTCTGGCGCCTCGACGACGACGTGGCCGGCCGCCGTCAGGACGTCGGCGAGGCCGAAGCGCAGATCTTCGTCGTCTTCCACGAGCAGGATGCGCATCATGCGGGAATCCTACACGACGACGGTTCCAGCGGCCACCACCGCCCATTCACGAATTTGGGAGCGCGAATACCGGCGGGGCCGGATGGCCCCGCCGGTTTCGAACGCGAAGCGCCTAGGCCTTCAACTGGTCGCCGATCGGCAAATCGCGGATGCGCTTGCCGGTGGCGTTGAAGACGGCGTTGGCGAGGGCCGGCAGGAACGGCGGCGCGAAAAACAGGCGCGCTCCGGTCATCGGCGGCGACCCGCGATGTCGATCTTCCGTGGCGGTTTACGGTGGCGGCCGGCGGCTTCAGTCGGCCGCTTCGGCCTCGTCTTCGTCCGGGAATTCCGTCTTCAAGGCGGCGACCGCCGGCAGGATGCGGTTGAAGACCTCGACCATGGCCGGCTCGAAGTGGGAGCCGGCCTGGTCGTTAATGAACTTGGCCGCCGCCTCGACGGTCCAGGGTTCCTTGTAGGGCCGCCTGGACGTCAACGCGTCGAACACGTCGCAAATCGAGACGATGCGGGCCTCGACGGGAATCTCCTCGCCCTTCAGACCCCGCGGATAGCCCGTGCCGTCCCATTTCTCGTGGTGCGTCTTGGCGATCAGCGCGGCGAGACGGAGCAGCTCGGAATTATGATCGCCGATGATCTCGGCGCCCATTTCCGCGTGCTTCTTCATGATTTCCCACTCAGCGGCCTCGAGCTTGCCGTTCTTGAGGAGCACGCGGTCGGGAATGCCGATCTTGCCGACGTCGTGCATCGGGCTCGCGAACAGGATGATCTCGGCGTGTTTCTCGCCGAGGCCGGCGGCCACCGCCAGAAGCTGCGACATCTTGCTCATGCGGATGACGTGTGCGCCGGTTTCGTTGTCGCGGAATTCGCCGGCCCGGCCGAGGCGGCGGACGATTTCCAGTTGCGTCGCGCGGATTTCCTCGGTCCGCTCGCGGACCTTTTCCTCCAAAACGTCGGCGCGGATGCGCTGCGCTTTGTAGAAAATCCGGGTCTCCAGAAGATTGCGGATGCACTGCACCACTTCCCAGCGCTGGAACGGCTTGGTCAGGAAGTCCTTGGCGCCGGCGCTGAGCGCGCTCTTGTGGGTTTCCGTGTCGGTCTGCGCCGTCAGCACCAGGATCGGCAGGTAGTCGTCGACGATTTCACCGGCGAGCGCCTGCATGACCTCGATACCGCTCATGTGCGGCATCTGAATGTCGAGAAGAATGAGGTCGTAGCGCTCGGCCAGGTGACTGGCGACGACGGTGCGGGAATCCGTCGTCGAGACGACGTTCGTGTAGCCTTCCTTCTTCAGGATCGCCTCGAGCACCGTCACGTTGGTCGGATTGTCGTCGACGACGAAGATTTTCGCGGTCTTGATGCCTCTTCGAGGTTTTCCATGGCGAGGTTCCGGCACTTGTTCCATCGCACCCCGTCGGCACATTAAAGCATCCGTGCTGTAATCCAAGTCCCACCGCGCGGTGGCCCGTAAACTGCGGATTTTGGGGAGGATTTGCCGACCGCCGGGCGAAAGGATATATTCGCGGGGCGGCGCTCATAAGCAAATCGCGTCTAAATGTCGCGCCGCCATCCCGTGAGGAGATTCTTTCCATGTTGTGGAGCGATCCGCAATTCTGGCTGCAACTCGGCCAGATTATCGTCATCGACATCCTGCTGAGCGGCGACAACGCCGTCGTCATCGCGCTCGCCTCGCGCAACCTTCCGGCGGAGCAGCAACGCATGGCCATCATCGGCGGCACCGCCGGCGCCGTGCTGCTCCGCGTCCTGTTCGCCGTGATCATCGCCTACCTGATGACGATCCCGTATTTGAAGCTGGTCGGCGGCCTTCTGCTGCTCTGGATCGCGGTCAAGCTGGTATTGCCGGAGAAAGAAGACGACGGCGACACCAAGGCGCACACGGCGCTGTGGGCGGCGATGGGCACCATCGTCATGGCCGACGCGGTGATGAGCCTCGACAACGTCATCGGCGTCGCCGCCGCCGCCAAGGGCAGCGTGACGCTGCTCGCCATCGGCCTCGCCATTTCCATCCCGCTCTGCATCTTCGGCGCCGCGATTGTGCTGAAACTGCTCGACCGCTACCCGGTTCTGATCACGCTCGGCTGCGCGCTGCTCGGCTGGGTCGCCGGCACCGTCATGATTTCCGACGCGGCGGTGCGCGAGATCACCACCGACCATGCCGGCGACTGGGACCACGTGGCGTCCTTCGCCTGCGCCATCCTGGTGGTGTTGACGGGTAACGCTATCGCCCGCTTCGCGGCACGCCACGAACACGTCACGGATGTCATCGAGGAAGAGCGGGGCTGAGGGCGGACGCCCCGGTCCTCTCCCCGATGCCGTAAACGCGCCGGTCAGTACGCCAGCAGGGCGTCCGCTTCGGCCGCTTCCTCCGCCGTCCACTGGCGCACCGGCGTCGGCGCCGCCGTCTGCGTCAGCGGCAGGAACGTGCCGAGCCCCGGTTGGTCGAGCAGCGCCGACCCCAGGGGCGACGTGACGGCGATGGCGCCGGATCTGATCTGGAAACCGTAATGCGGCTGGCCGGGCGGCATGCCGACGGTGAGCTCGCCGCCGACGAAGTCAGTGCCGCGGATGCCGATGGTCGCGACCGGCGTCACGAAGGCGAAGGCGTTGGGATTGGCCTGGCCGATCCTGCCGGAGACGAACCGGAACACGCCCTTGGCGACCTTGATGATCTGTTCCGCCCTGCCCGTTCCGACGCCGGCCGGGGCGTAAATCAGTTCGTCGACGATGACCCGGGCGTTCTCGCCGAGCGTCAGGGACGAGTCGTCGGCGAAGCGGGTCGACAACCGGGCGCCGGGACCGGTTTCGATCAAATCGCCGACCAGCACGGCGGCATTTTCGGCCAAGGGGGCGCGGGCGCCGGACGCCGTGCGGCTGGCCTCGCCCTTTTGCCGCTCGATACGGCCGGCGGGCTCGGCCGCCGACGTTTCCGCGGTCGGCAGCAGAATGGCGAGGGCCATGACGGCCGCGAAGATGCGTTTGAACATGCGCTGGTTCCCAGTCTCCCGAGTTTTGCCGGCCTCGCCTTCGCCCATGCGTTGCAAGCACGCCGGGCTCGGTTTCGTCCCGTTCGGCATATGGGGAACAGGCGCCGTCTATCAATGCCCAATCGGGGACCGGCGGCACGATTCCGAGGGAACCCGATCCGGCCAGCGCCGTCCTTCGGCCATGGCCGGATCGGGCGGCCGGTTCGCCGTGGCCGGTCAGTTCGCCTTCTTCTTGTCTTCAGCCTTCTTCTTGCCCTTGTCGCCCTTCTCCTTGCCCGCCTGTTTCTTGGCGTTGGCGCCCTGCGGGATCGGACGCGTCAATTTGAGCTTCGCGCCGCCGGCCGAGATATCAACGATCTCGCAGGCGACGGCGCCGTCCGGTCCGTCCGCTTCCGATATCGTGCCGGCAATGGTGACGGTTTCTCGATTGAACTGACGTTCGCGGAGCATGGCGGCGCCTTTCAGCCGTCGGCAGTGGATGTGCTTCCATCCCGCGATGCGCCCCAAGAATCGTCGCGACGGAACCGCTCGAGCGGTTCGTGAAAGTATATGGGATAATTCCCCCGCCGGCGCGCTTCTTTCTACGCCCGCCGATTTGCGATCAACGGCGAACCTAATGATGGGAGCCGGTTTTCGGTCAACGGCGGACCCAATACTTGTTTGTCGATCGGCGAACCGGCGCTACGCTTTCTCCTGCTCTTGGGGAAAAATCGCGAATTTTGCTTTTGGCAAGCAGGCGGACCCAAACGATGTTCTACAGGAAAGCGGCCGAGACCGGCCCGGACTTCAGCCAACTCGATATGCCGGACGCGTCCCCCGAAAATGCCGCGGCACCTTGCGCGAAAAACAGGGCCGACGCGGACACCGCGCCGATGTCGATCAACATCGATCTCCGGCACGCGATCCTGATGATCGCCCGCTCCCTCGACTACGTCGGCATCGACGACGTCAACCACGGACACCGGGTCGGCTACATCGCCTACGAATGCGCCAAGCGGCTCGGCTGGGCGGAGAGCCGGCGGGAGTTCATCTATCTCGCCGGACTGCTGCACGACTGCGGCGTCTCCTCGACGCGGGAACACGACCGCTTGCTCGGCGACTTGAAGCCGCGCGATCCGGAGGAGCATTGCGTCCGCGGCTACGACTACCTGTCGCGTTGCATCGTGTTGCATCCCTTCGCGCTCACGGTCCGCTACCATCACACGCCCTGGCGCACCTTGCGGGACATGCCGGTCGATACGCCGGACAGACAGTCGGCGGCGCTGATCTGCCTCGCCGACCGGGTCGATTTCCTGCGCAAGCGCTGCATCGACGGACTGCACCCGGATTACATCGTCCTGCACGAGCAACAGATCGCCGACGAGATCCGCCGGCACGCCGGATCGCTGTTCGACCCCGAGCAGGCGGAAGCCATGGCGGAACTCGCGATGGTCGACGGCTTCTGGTACACGATGGACCAGGGCTTCATCGAGAACATCGGCGCCCAGCTGGGCCGCGACGGCGCCTACGACATGCCGCTCAGCATCACCGAGACGATCAATCTGGCTCGCTTCATGTCGCAAATCGTCGACGCCAAGAGCCCGTTCACGCACATGCATTCTGAACGGGTCGCCAAGCTGGCGGCGGAGATTTCCAAAGACATGGGCTTCAGCACCTTCGAGCAGAACAAGATCCTGATCGCCGGCTTCCTGCACGACGTCGGCAAGCTCAGGATCGACGACGATATCCTGCATAAGCCGGAGGCACTATCGAAGGAGGAATTCTCGGTCGTCAAACGGCACGTGGTCGATACCGGACTGGCGCTGAAGAACTGCTTCCCGGGTTCGAAGATTCCCGAGTGGGCCGCCAATCATCATGAAAAGTTGGACGGCAGCGGATATCCCTATCGGCTTCGCGCCAGCCAATTGGACACGGAAAGCCGGATCATCGCCGTCGCCGACATTTTCCAGGCGCTCGCCCAGGACCGGCCTTATCGGGGACAACTCGATTTCGGCGCCATCATGAAGATCATGGTGCCGCTGGCGACGGACGGAAAGATCGACGCCGACGTGCTCGACATCGTGCGCCGGGACGCCCAGCGCTATTACGCCATTGCTACCGCCTGAGGGGGGAGGAACCGTCGTTCGCGGACCTCGTTCCACTTCGCAACGACCGAAGTTCAAGTCAGACAGTTTTCGATTGCATCGGGTATCGTTGTCGGGATTAAACTGAACGAAACGAGGGGTGCGCAGTCCGGTATTTTCCCGCGCGAGGTGCACCCTGGTTGTAACGGCCTTCGAGTCATTCTTCGCAGAAAATAAGCAGTTTCGCGTCTTCAGCGATGCCGTTCAGGCTGGGATTCTGGTTCTCGACGTGGAAACCGGCAAAGGGGTCCACGCAAACCGGTACTTCGCGGAGTTGTTCGCGATCGACCGGGACAATGCCTTCGAAGTCGCTGAAGCCTGGAGCGACCTGTTCGTCGACGACAAGGAGCGGGAGAAACTACTGCTCTCGTTCGTCGATTCGGATTTGGTACGCGATTTCGAGATTCAGTTGCGGACGCGGACCGGCCGGAAAATTTGGGGCCAAGTCGCTCTGGCGCATTTGTCCTTGGCCCATGACAGCCTGCTTCTGTTCTCCGTTGTCGATATCACGCCGCTAAAAACCGCCGAAGGAGAGGGCTACCGCCAACATCGCGCCCAGAAGGAGGCGTTGGCGCGCCTCAGCGCCAGCGAGAAGCGTCTTTAGGACTTCGCCGAAGCGTCTTCCGACTGGCTTTGGGAAATGGATGCCGATCTCCGCTTCACCTTCATTTCCGAGCGCGTGGAAGACGTGACCGGCGTTCCGGCAAGTTTCCATCTCGGCAAGACGCGGGAGGAACTTTTCGGTGAAGACACCCATTCCAAGAAGTGGGCCGCATTGAACGATCTGATCGCACGCCGGCTGCAGTTCAAAAACTTTCAGTACGACCGGCGCGGTCCCGACGGGAAGACGCAGTTCATCAATATTTCAGGAGTCCCTGTCCTTGATGACGCCGGGAATTTTGCCAGCTATCGAGGCGTCGGCAACGACATCTCCGCGTTCAAGCACGCCCTCGACCGCGCCAGCAAGGCGGAAAGGAATCTGATCACGGCGATCGAATCCCTGAAGGACGGTTTCGTGCTGTACGACGCCAACGATCGCCTCGTCCTCTGCAATTCGAATTACAAGGAACTCTACAGGCTGTCGGCCGAGATCATGCAGCCCGGCGTCTCGTTCGAGGAAATCATCCGCTACGGCGTAGAGCGCGGCCAATACGCCGACGCCATCGGCCAGGAGGAATCCTGGATCGCACAGCGGCTGGTGGACCATGCCAAGGCCGAGCGGGAGGTCGAGCAGCAATTGGACGACGGCCGCTGGGTCAAGATTTCCGAGCAGAAGACGCCGGATCATGGAACGGTCGGCATCCGGGTCGACATCACCCAGCTCAAGCACGCGCAGCGGGTGGCGGAAAACGCCAACAAGTCCAAGTCCGAATTTCTCGCATCCATGAGCCATGAAATCCGAACGCCGATGACCGGAATCATCGGCATGGCGGACCTGCTGCTGATGTCGAAGTGCTCGGATGACGTCCGCTCGAAAGTCGAGAAGATAAAAGGAGCCGCGATCGCGCTGCTGTCGATCATCAACGATATTCTCGATTTCTCGAAGATCGAGGCCGGGAAGCTCGAACTCGAAACGATCGTTTTCCACCTCGACGACGTCGTCAACGATGCGATCTCCCTGGTGGAAGAGCGTATCCGTGCCTGCGGACTGAAGTTGTCCGTCGATATTTACAGTGACGTGCCGCGTGCCTTTAGCGGCGACCCGACCCGGCTGCGGCAAATATTCCTCAATCTCCTGGGCAACGCGGCGAAGTTCACCCATCAGGGGGGGATAACGCTGTCCGCGGTCCCGTCGCGAAATTTCGACGGGACTCCAAGCGTCGAGTTTCGCGTGTCCGACACCGGCATCGGCATTGCCGCCGACAAGATCGACACCCTATTTCAGGAATTCACGCAAGCCGATGCGTCGATCACTCGGCGTTACGAAGGTACGGGGTTGGGGCTCGCGATCACGAAACGCCTTATCGGGATGATGGGTGGCACGCTGTCGGTCGACAGTATCGAAGGCGAAGGAACGACGTTCACGTTCGTCATACCGCTGCAAAAGGCGGGATCGGCGCACGAAGCCATGAGCACCACCCGACATATCGTGGACTATGTTTCCATCACTCAACTCAACATCCTCGTCGCCGAGGACAATCGCTTGAACCAAATGATCATCTCGTCGTTGCTCGAGAAATACGATCATAACGTCACGATCGTCGACGACGGATCCAAGGCCGTCGAGGCGGCGACGGTCGGGGCGTTCGACGTCATCCTCATGGACATCCGAATGCCGGAGGTGAGCGGGATCGACGCCACCCGGATGATCCGGTCCGGTGGCGGCGTCAGTTCGCGAACCCCGATCATTGCGTTGACCGCCGACGTGATGACCGATCACGTGACGAACTATTTCAACGCCGGCATGGAAGGTTTCGTCGAAAAACCGATCGACAAATTGAAGCTGCTGAGCGAGATCAACAAGGTGCTCGGCGCGGAGGTGCATCGGCCGATATACGAGGACGATCGGGAGGCAGCCCCCGCCGAAGAAGGCGCGGCAAACGACGACGAACAGAACTTCGAAGATGTGAATTCTTTCTTGCGGACACTTGGTCTCGATGAAAATTCGACCCCAAGCGGTCGGTCCTAGGTATTTCGAGAGGGTCTATCATCGATGCTGAAAATCATCCCGGATGTCGTCAAGCGGCAGACCCTGCGGACGCTCTCGCCGGACGCGGTCGTCCGAGACGCCGCCCGCTTGATGCTGGAGTTCCGGATATCCGCCGTATTGATTGTCGACAACGAACGCCTAGTGGGGATCGTGACGGAGCGGGACATGACAAGGGTGCTGGCGACGCCCGAAACCGACCCGGACGCGACGACATTGCAGGCGATCATGACGCCGTCGCCCGATACCATCGCGCCCGACGACGACGCCCGGGATGCGCTGGAACTGATGGAAATCCGCGGCTATCGCCATCTGCCGATCGTCGACGGCGAGCGCCTTGTCGGCATCGTCTCGATACGAGACCTTTACGCGTCGGTGAAGCGGCGGCTGGCCGATGCCGCGGCATCGATGCAGAAGTACGCCCTGGGCGACCGCTTTCACATCGAATGACGGCGGGGGCGCGGCAACCGCTGGCGGACGGACGGCGGACGCGGTAAAGTCCGCGCCATGGAACTGGATATCGTCAGGCTCGCCGATCCGCTGCTGGCCGAGGTCCGGGGCGTCGACATCACCCGGCCGCTCGACCCGGAAACGCGCACCGCCTTCAACCGGGCGTTTCTCGATCATTGCGTGCTGGTCGTCCGGGGCCAGACCCTGACGGCGGCGCAGATGCTCGAATTCGAGCGCGTCTTCGGCACACCGATGATTCATGTCACGAAGAAGTACCGGCACCCGGAAATCGACGAGCTGCTGATCATGACCAACCTCAACGCCGCGGGGGAGGTCGACGCCTTCGAATCGCGGCGCGGCCTCGGCTGGCATTCCGACATGTGCTATCTCGACGCGCCGGCGAAGGCGACCATGCTGCACCCGTTGCAGATTCCCGACGTCGGCGGCGACACCCTGTTCGCAAACATGGTTTTGGCGCTAACGGAAATGCCGGCGGCGCTGCGCGCCCGGATCGAGGGGCGTCGCGGCACGTTCCGCTTCGGCGGGCGCAGCAAGGACGTGCAGAACAGGCTCGACCCCGCCGACCGCGACAAGCCGCTGATCGAGCATCCGATCATCCGCCGTCATCCGGAGACCGGGCAGGAATCGATCTTCGTCAACCCGATCCACACGGTCGGCATCGTCGGCATGGCCGACGACGAGGCGGTGGCGCTGCTGGACGAGGTCTACGCCTGGTGCGGCCAGGAAAAATACCAGGCCCGCCACCAATGGCGCATGGGCGACACGCTGGTCTGGGACAACCGCCGCACCTGGCACAGCGCCACGGGCGACAACCCTCTCCGCCAGCCGCGCAAGTTCCTGCGCGGCAACATCGCGGACAGCGTGCACTGAGGGCAAACGCTTGTCGGGGTTTCCCTGTGTGGGGATTCAATTTGCGAATATACCAAGCTCGGGCCAAATCGATTTCATCGCCTAGGCTTGCAAAAATTCCATCGATTCTAGTCCGTAAGTAATTTGGCCTCGCAACCTGAAAATACTATTATTGCGGGTAGATATTGATTGAACTGAAAGCGTCCCAGATGACGGAAACTAACAAAGGTCGCTCCATCGAGCTCTTCTTCATTGACGGCAGACCGGACGGCATGTTGACGGCCATCGTCCCATTTCAGTGGACGGGGCATGCACTCATGACGTCCCGCAATCAAATTGCTGATGCACTAAAGCGACGCGAGGCAAAACGAACCGGCGTCTACATCCTAATGGGGGAAAACGACGAAGGCCCAGTAGCGTATGTAGGAGAGGGCGAAGACATTAGTGAGCGGATCAAAAGTCACGCTCAAAATAAGGATTGGTGGGACAAGGCTGTACTCATCACTTCGAACGGCGAGGACCTCAACAAAGCGCATATCAAGTATTTGGAATCTCGCCTTGTAGAGCTCGCTCGTAGCTTAAACAAAATTGATCTTGAAAACGGAAATACGCCACCACGACCATCCTTGTCCGAGTCAGCCCGCGCGAACATGGAAGGCTTTCTAGATAATATTCTGATGGTTCTACCAGCACTGAGAATTGACTTCCTTCTTCCAAATACCGGTGCCGCAAAAAAGAAGGAAGAGAATCTCTCGACGTTGGAGGAAGTTGTCTTCGAACTACGCACGCCGAAGCACAAAATCGAAGCTATCGCCAAGTTAGTTGATGGAGATTTTATCGTGCAGAAGGGCTCGATGGCCCGGCAAGAATGGGTTGGCGACACGTCAAAGAAGAGCAGCTACGGAAAATTGTTCTCCGAGCTAGTCCAGCAAGGAATTTTAGTTCAAAGCGGCGAACACAGAATTTTTGCGGAAGATTATTCGTTCAACAGTACGAGTGCCGCAGGCGCGGTGATTAATGGGCGATCAACCGCAGGCCCAATAGCATGGAAGCTAAAAGGCACGAACAAGACCTATAAGGAGTGGGAGCAGGAGCAACTCGAACAGACTGACTAGATTTCAATCCGCGTGCTCGATACGCGCCCGACAATCTCCGGGCACGTTTTGGGCACGGCGGAAAATCGCCGATCTCTCGAAGGGGTCTTAAGTCTTTGAGGAGATTGGTGGAGCCGAGGGGGATCGAACCCCTGACCTTCGCATTGCGAACGCGACGCTCTCCCAACTGAGCTACGGCCCCGAACCCTGGGTATTCGCGGGCGGGGCGTTGCCTCACCCGAGGGCGCGGAATATGCGGCGGGGGGCCTTTCCTGTCAAGGCGCGAAGGCGCGCCCCCGGAACGTCCCGCCATCACCCGGCCAACGCCCCGCCGCCGCCCCCACGGCACACCGGCCAACACCCAGCCGCCGGCCGGCCGCCGCCCGTTCGGAGCGGCCAGCGGGCGCTTGCGCGGCGCCGGCCACGCCGATAGGGTTACGCACCGACCGCGCCGAAAACGTGAGGGATTCCATGGACGTCATCGCCGGCCCCGTCCTTTGGCTGCTGTTCCGCCTGATCGACCTCTACACCTGGGTCGTCATCATCGGCGTGATTATGAGCTGGCTGATCGCCTTCAACGTCGTCAACCTGTCGAACCAGTTCGTGCGCATGATCTACGAGGTCGTGACCCGCCTGACCGAACCGGTGCTGGCGCCGATCCGCCGCGTCCTGCCGAACCTGGGCGGCGTCGACATCTCGCCGGTGCTGCTGATCCTGCTCTTATGGTTCGCCAAGGACTGATCGCGCGCCTCGCCATGCGCCTTGGCTGAGATTGGCCTTCCCTTCTCCATCCAGCCGGACGGCCTGCTGCTCCGGCTCCGCGTCAGTCCCAAGGCGTCCCGCGACGCCATCGGCGAGGTGGTCGCGGATGGACAAGGAAACGCCGTCCTCAAGGTGGCGGTGACGGCCGCTCCCGAGCGAGGAATGGCGAACGCGGCGGTGATCGCGCTGTTGGCGAAGCGCTGGAAGCTCCGCAAGACGGACATGCGCGTCGTCCGGGGCGAAACCGACCGCAACAAGGTTCTGTCGATCGACGGCGACGGCCGGGCGCTGGCGGCGGCGATCGGGGTGCATCTCAAGTAACGCGAGGAACATCATGAGCGAGGCGGACATCATCGACGGCAAGGCCTTCGCGGCGACGTTGCGCGGCCGGGTCGCGGAGGCGGTGGCGGTGCTGAAATCCAGGCACGGGCTGACGCCGGCATTGACCGTGGTCCTGGTCGGCGACGATCCGGCCAGCCACGTCTACGTCCGCAACAAGGGCCAGCAGATGGAAGAGGCCGGCATGATTTCCGAAACGCACCGGCTGCCGGCCGACACGCCGGAGCGGGACCTGCTGGCGCTGATCGCCAGGCTCAACACCGATCCCGGCTGCAACGGCATCCTGGTGCAATTGCCGCTCCCCGATCACATCGACGAAACCAAGGTCCTGATGAGCATCGACCCGGACAAGGACGTGGACGGTTTCCACGTCATCAACGTCGGGCGTCTGTGGACCGGGCAGGTTTCGCCCGTGCCGTGCACGCCCTACGGCTGCCTGATGCTGCTGAAGGACCGGATCGGCGATCTGTCGGGCAAGCGCGCCGTCGTCGTCGGCCGCTCCAACATCGTCGGCAAGCCGATGGCGGCGCTGCTGCT
>JAYOFL010000042.1:0-34443 GCA_038117205.1 Rhodospirillales bacterium
ATCTCGTTTACACCGAGAGGGTCGGCGGTTCGATCCCGTCACCGCCCACCATTCCCAAATAATTCTCATTCACTACTGATCGAAATGTCGGCTAAGCTATGTCCGCGGGGACAGGACGAGTGTCCCCGCTAACACATAGAAACGGGGGACTCACGTAATGCGTTACATCCAAGTCGCCCTCATGGCTCTGGCCGTGATGGGAATTTTTGCTGGCGGCGCTCAGGCGAGCGAGCGCTACGGCAAGCAGAAGGTCGTCTATCACGTCAACTACAGCGGTGGTAAGGACAGCAAGGCCTATCGCGCCGCGCTGGGCAACATCCAGAACCATATCAACGCGATCGGCAAGGACAACATCGACGTCAAGGTCGTCCTGCACGGTGACGGCCTCAGTTTGCTGAAGGACGCCGTCCAAAACCAGAAACTGCAGAGCGCCGTCACGAACCTGAAGACCCAGAACGTCGCTTTCGCGGTCTGCAACAACACTCTCAAGGGCCGCAAGATCGACTACAAGAAGGACCTGTTCGAGGTCTTCGAGGACAACATCGTGCCGAGCGGCGTCGCCGAGCTCAGCTACCTGCAACAGCAGGGCTATACCTACATCAAGCCGTGATCCGGCCCTGATGCAGTGAAAAAGCGAGCGGCGCCGGGTGCGGCGCCGCTCGTTTCCTCAAAACTTCAGGTAAACGACGGTCAAATGACCGGCGGTCAGGTGACGGGGCAAAGGCCGCCGTCGACGTTGATGGCGGTGCCGGCGACGTAGGACGCGGCGTCGGACGCCAGGAACAGCGCGACGTTGGCGAATTCTTCCGCCCGGCCCATGCGGCCCATCGGCAAGGCCTTGCCTTCCTTGGCGAAGAACTGATCGAGCGGCATGTCCGGCGCCGTCTTGTCGCGCCGCTTCACCCACTGGTCGCTCTCGATCTTGCCGACGTGCAGCGAGTTGACGAGTACGTTGTGCGGCGCGCCTTCGCACGCCAGCACCTTCGTCAACGCCAGGCCCGCGGCGCGGCTGACGGCCGTCGGCGCGCCTTCGGCGGCGGGCGCCTTGGCGCCGACGTTGAGCACGTTGATGATCCGGCCCCACTTACGCTCCACCATGCCCGGAAAGGCGAGACGGCAGAGCCTGACGGCGGCGAATACCTTGAGATCGAAATCCGCCTGCCACTCGGCGTCGCTGATCTTCGCGAACGGTCCACGCGCCGACGATCCGGCGTTGTTGACCAGCACGTCGACGGGTCCGAACCGCTTGAGGATGGCGGCATGGGTCTGTTCGATGGCGTCGGCCCTGGTCACGTCGCACGAAAATCCGACGGCCTCGCCGGCGACCTTGCCGATACCGGCGACGGCGGCGTCCAGGGCTTCCTGGCCGCGCGCCAGCAGCGCCACCTTGCCGCCGGCTTCGGCGAACGCCTTCGACATGGCGAGCCCCAATCCCTTCGAGGCGCCGGTGATGACGCAGACGCGTCCCTGCAACGAAATATCCATCTGCGTTTCTCCCTGAAAAAGGTTGGTTGTTTTCCGATATCCTAAGCGGCGGGGAAGAGCCGGTCACGCGCCAACAGGCCGGCCTGGAAATGCGATGCTTTCGGCGGTTTCGGCCTCCTGCGAGCACTGCTTGACACCAATGTGGGGGTGCTTTACATCGACGCTTCCGCCGCGCCGGGGAAACCCGCCGACGGCCCCTGCGAAGGGGGTGTAGCTCAGTTGGTTAGAGCGCCGGCCTGTCACGCCGGAGGCCGCGGGTTCGAGTCCCGTCACTCCCGCCACTTTCTCCCGATAACGCATTGACCGAAGTTAATTTTCCACCTTGCGGCAACATGTCGCTGCGGTGCGGAAAAAACATGCCCTTACGGCGACCGAGGGCATTGATAATGCGTCGGATGTCGGGCATACCATTGGGTCATGGCGGCGGTTGTTCTAGCCGTCGCGACTCATGCCGGGACACCGCAACCGGCGGCATCCTGGGAGAGGAAAGGGCGATGGAGCAGCTTCTCGCGGAGTACCTGCCGATCCTCATATTTCTCGGCATCGCGATCGTCATCGCCTGCGTCGCGGTCGCCGGTTCCCTGATCGTCGCGCCGCAGCATCCCGATACCGAAAAGAATTCCGCCTATGAGTGCGGCTTCGAGGCCTTCGGCGATGCGCGGCACAAGTTCGACGTCCGCTTCTATCTGGTCGCCATCCTGTTCATCATCTTCGATCTCGAGGTGGCGTTCCTGTTCCCCTGGGCGATCTCGCTCGGCTCGATCGGGGTGTTCGGTTTCTGGTCGATGATGGTGTTCCTGGCCATCCTGACCATCGGTTTCGTCTACGAATGGCGCAAGGGAGCCCTGGAATGGGAGTGATCAACCCTTCGGAAGCGGGCCAGCCGCTGCCGCCCGGCGCGGCGCAGGACGAGATTCTCCGCCGCGTCACCGGCGAGCTGCAGGAAAAGGGTTTCGTCGTCGCCAACGTCGACAAGCTGGTCAACTGGGCGCGCACGGGCTCGCTGTGGCCGATGACCTTCGGTCTCGCCTGCTGCGCCATCGAAATGATGCACGCCTACGTCAGCCGCTATGATCTGGACCGCTTCGGCGTCGTGCCGCGGCCGAGCCCGCGCCAGTCCGACGTGATCATCGTCGCCGGCACGCTCACCAACAAGATGGCGCCGGCGTTCCGCAAGGTCTACGACCAGATGGCGGAACCGCGTTACGTGATTTCCATGGGGTCGTGCGCCAACGGCGGCGGCTACTATCACTATTCCTACGCCGTCGTGCGTGGCTGCGACAGGGTGGTCCCGGTCGACGTCTACGTGCCGGGTTGCCCGCCGACGGCGGAAGCGCTGGTCTACGGCATCATGCAACTACAGAAGAAAATCCGCCGGACGGGAACGCTGTTCCGCTGATCGCGGCTCCCATCCGGTTTCACTGAACGAATCGACGACAGAAAAACAATGGATCAAGCTCTTAGGGATTTGGGCGATTATATCGAGGCCGCGCTCGGCGAGCATGTGCAAGGCGTCGATGTGCGCCTGGGCGAGCTGGTGGTGCGGGTCGAACGGGCCGCCATCCTGAGCGTGCTCAAGTTTCTGCGCGACGACGCCAACTGCCAGTTCAAGCAGCTCATCGACGTCTGCGGCGTCGACTATCCCGACGACGAGGAACGCTTCGAGGTCGTCTACAACCTCCTCAGCATGGTCCACAACAACCGCGTCCGGGTGAAGCTCCGCACCGACGCCGACACGCCGGTGCCGTCCGCGACCGGTCTCTTCAGCGTCGCCAACTGGTGGGAGCGCGAAGCCTGGGACATGTTCGGCATCGGTTTCGCCGGCCATCCGGATTTGCGCCGCATCCTCACCGACTACGGCTTCGAGGGGCATCCGCTGCGCAAGGATTTCCCGCTCACCGGTTACGTCGAGGTGCGCTACGACGACGAACAGAAGCGGGTCGTCTACGAACCCGTGAAGCTGACCCAGGAATTTAGGACCTTCGACTTCCTGAGCCCGTGGGAAGGCGTGCAGCGCGTGCTCCCCGGCGACGAGAAGGCGGAAGCGGCCGAGGGCGAGAAGGGGAGCGCCGACTGATGGCGGAGACCCAGATCAAGAACTACAACATCAACTTCGGGCCGCAGCACCCGGCGGCGCACGGTGTGCTCCGTCTGGTCCTCGAAATGGACGGCGAGGTGATCGAGCGCGCCGACCCGCACGTCGGGCTCCTGCACCGCGGCACCGAGAAGTTGATCGAGTACAAGACCTATACGCAGGCTGTCGGCTATTTCGACCGCCTCGACTATTCCTCGCCGCAGAACCAGGAACACGCCTACGCGCTCGCAGTAGAGAAGCTGCTCGGCCTCGACGTGCCGGCGCGCGGCCAGACCATCCGCGTGCTGTACGCGGAAATCGGCCGGCTGCTGAACCACCTGATGAACATCTGCGCCTTCGCCATGGACGTCGGCGCCATGACGCCGATGCTGTGGGGCTTCGAGCACCGCGAGAAGCTGATGGAATTCTGCGAGCGGGCCTGCGGCGCGCGCATGCACATGGCTTATTTCCGGCCGGGCGGCGTCGCCATGGACGTGCCGAAGCAGTTGCTGGACGACATTTACGAGTGGTGTCCGAGCTTCCTCGTCATGTGCGACGACATGGAAAGCCTGCTGACGGAAAACCGCATCTTCAAGCAGCGCACCGTCGATATCGGCATCCTGTCGGTGGAAGGCTGCCTGGACTGGGGCATCACGGGCGCCAACCTGCGTGCGTCCGGCATCGCCTGGGACCTCCGCAAGTCGCAGCCCTACGACGGCTATCAGCACTACGAGTTCCAGATTCCCGTCGGCAAGAACGGCGACTGCTACGATCGCTATCTGGTTCGCATGCTGGAAATGCGCGAAAGCATCAAGATCATGCGCCAGGCCATCGAGAAGATGCCGGACGGGCCGGCGAAATCCATCGACCACAAGGTGACGCCGCCGTCGCGTTCCGACATGAAGCATTCGATGGAAGCGCTGATCCATCACTTCAAGCTCTACACCGAGGGCTACAAGGTACCGGCCGGCGAGACGTACACCGCCGTCGAGGCGCCTAAGGGCGAGTTCGGCGTCTATCTGGTGTCGGACGGCTCCAACAAGCCGTACCGCTGCAAGATCCGTCCGCCGGGGTTCGCGTCCCTGCAGGCGACGGAACTGATTTCCAAGGGACACATGCTGGCCGACGTCGTCGCCAACATCGGTTCCGTCGACATCGTGTTCGGGGAGATCGACCGATGAGCGCCGCTCCGGAAACCTTCGCCTTCACGGCGGAAAACGAGGCGCTGGCACAGGCCGTCGTCGCCAAGTATCCGGCCGGGCGGCAACGCTCCGCCGTGATGCCGCTGCTCGACATCGCGCAGCGCCAATGCGGCGGCTGGCTGCCGATGCCGGCCATCGAATTCGTGGCGACGTATCTCGACATGCCGGCGATCCGCGTGCTCGAGGTGGCGTCCTTCTACACCATGTACAACCTGAAGCCGGTCGGCCGGCACCATGTGCAGGTCTGCACCAACCTGCCGTGCTGGCTCCGGGGCTCGGACAACATCGCCGCCGCCTGCAAGAAGGAACTCGGCGTCGAGTTCGGCGAGACGACGGCGGACGGCGAGTTCACGCTTTCGGAAGTGGAATGCCTCGGCGCCTGCGTCAACGCGCCGATGATGCAGGTCAACGACGACTACTACGAGGACTTGGACAAGGAGACGACGGCCAGGATCCTCCGGGAACTGCGCGCCGGCGCCAAGCCGAAGACCGGTTCCCAGAACGGCCGCTTCACCTGCGAGCCGATGGGCGGGCTGACCAGCCTCAAGCACCAGGAGCCGCTCCGCGCCGACAAGGCCGGCGGCACGGGAGACGACTGATGCTGAAGGACGAAGACCGCATCTTCACGAACATCTACGGCCTCGACGATTGCTATCTCGCCGGTGCCAAGTCGCGCGGCGACTGGGACAACACCAAGGCGCTGCTTGACTTGGGCCGCGACGCGATCATCGCGGCGGTCAAGGACTCGGGCCTGCGCGGCCGTGGCGGCGCCGGCTTCTCGACCGGCATGAAGTGGTCCTTCATGCCGAAGGAAGTGGGCGAGCGGCCGCACTTCCTGGTCATCAACGCCGACGAGGGCGAGCCCGGTACCTGCAAGGACCGGGAAATCATGCGCCACGACCCGCATAAGCTGGTCGAAGGCGCGTTGATCGCCAGCTTCGCCATGCAGGCGCACGCGGCGTACTGCTACGTGCGCGGCGAGTTCTACCGTGAGACCGAAGCCCTGCAACGCGCCGTCGACGAGGCGTATGCGTCGGGTCTCATCGGCGACAACGCCTGCGGCACCGGCTACAAGTTCGACTTCTACATCCACCGGGGCATGGGGGCGTACATCTGCGGCGAGGAATCGGCGCTGATTGAAAGCCTGGAAGGCAAGAAGGGCCAGCCGCGCCTGAAGCCGCCGTTCCCGGCCAACGTCGGCGTCTGGGGCTGCCCGACCACGGTCAACAACGTCGAAAGCATCGCCGTCGTGCCGACCATTCTCCGGCGCGGCGCCGCGTGGTTCGCCGGCATCGGCCGCCCGAACAACACCGGCACCAAGCTCTTCAACGTCTCCGGGCACGTCAACAAGCCGTGCACCGTCGAGGAAGAGATGGGGATTTCCCTCAAGGAATTGATCGAGAAGCACGCCGGCGGTGTCCGTGGCGGCTGGGATAACTTGCTTGCGGTTATTCCGGGCGGCGCCTCCGTGCCGGTGCTGACCAAGGATGTCTGCTCGACGGTTCTGATGGACTTCGACTCGCTTAAGGCCGTGCGCTCCGGTCTCGGCACGGCGGCCGTCATGGTGATGGACAAGTCGACGGATCTGCCGCGCGCCATCACGCGGTTGTCCAAGTTCTACAAGCACGAAAGCTGCGGCCAGTGCACGCCGTGCCGCGAGGGCACCGGCTGGATGTGGCGGATGATGGAACGCATCTGCGACGGCAAGGCCAGCGCCGACGAGGTGAAACTGCTGGAAGAAGTGACCTATCAGGTCGAAGGCCACACCATCTGCGCGCTCGGCGACGCGGCGGCGTGGCCGATCCAGGGCCTGCTCAGGAGTTTCCGGCCCCTCGTCGAAGAGCGCATCGCCGGGCAGCGGCCGTCCCAGGCGGCCGAGTAGGATCGAAGGGTAGGACGACGAGATGCCGAAGCTGACCATCGACGGACGCGAGATCGAAGTCGATCCGGGATTGACGATCCTCCAGGCCTGCGAACAGGTCGGGATCGAAATCCCGCGCTTCTGCTATCACGAACGGCTGTCCATCGCCGGCAACTGCCGTATGTGCCTGGTCGGCCTGGAACGCTCGCCGAAGCCGGTGGCGTCCTGCGCCATGCCGGTCGCCGACGGCATGGTCGTGCACACCAACACGCCCGAGGTGCAGAAGATGCGCAAGGGCGTGATGGAATTCCTGCTGATCAACCATCCGCTCGATTGCCCGATCTGCGACCAGGGCGGCGAATGCGATCTGCAGGATCAGGCCATGGGCTACGGCCTCGACCACTCGCGCTACAAGGAAAACAAGCGCGCCGTCGAGGACAAGTACATGGGTCCCCTGATCAAGACGATCATGACCCGTTGCATCCATTGCACCCGTTGCGTCCGCTTCACGACGGAAGTCGCCGGCATCACCGACATGGGCATGCTGAACCGGGGCGAGCACGCCGAGATCACGTCGTATCTGGAAAAGGCGGTGGATTCGGAGCTGTCCGGCAACGTCATCGACCTTTGCCCGGTCGGCGCGTTGACGTCGAAGCCCTATGCCTTCGTCGCCCGTCCTTGGGAACTCAAGAAGACGGAAAGCATCGACGTGATGGACGCCGTCGGCTCCAATATTCGCGTCGACGCCCGCGGCGCCGAGGTGCTGCGCGTGCTGCCGCGTCTGAATGAGGAAGTGAACGAGGAGTGGATCTCCGACAAGACCCGCTACGCGTGCGACGGCCTCCGTCTGCAACGCCTCGACAAGCCGTATGTCCGTAAGGACGGCAAGCTGCAGCCGGCGACGTGGCAGGAAGCGTTCGCCGCCATCCGTCAGCGTCTTGACGGCGTCGCCGGGAACCGCATCGCCGCCATCGCCGGCGACCAGGCCGATTGCGAGGCCATGGTCGCGTTGAAGGCGCTGATGACCGGCCTCGGTTCGCCGAACATGGATTGCCGCCAGGACGGCGCCAAGCTGGATCGCCAGAGCCGCGCCGGCTACATCTTCAACAGCGGCATCGCCGGCATCGAAAGCGCCGACGCCTTGCTGCTGATCGGCACCAATCCACGCTGGGAAGCGGCGGTTCTCAACGCCCGCATCCGCAAGCGGCACCTGATGGGCAAGTTCCCGATCGCGCTGATCGGCGAGGCGCGGGACCTGGGTTATCCCTACGAACACCTCGGCACCGATCCGTCGGCGCTGAAGAAGCTGGAAACCGCGCGCGGCGACTTCGCCAAGGCGTTCAAGGCGGCGCAGCGGCCGATGATCATCATCGGCCAGGGCGCGCTGACGCGCGCCGACGGCGCCGCCGTTCTGGCGCTCGCCCGCGACATCGCGGAGAAGTACGGCGTGCACGCGCCGGCCAAGTCGTGGAACGGCTTCAACGTCCTGCATACGGCGGCGGCCCGTGTCGGCGGTCTCGACGTCGGCTTCCTGCCGGGCGAGGGCGGCCGCGACGTGGACGGCATCCTCGCCGGCGCGTCGTCGGGCGAGATCGAGGTCGTGTACCTCTTGGGCGCCGACGAGATCGACATGAGCCGCCTCGGCAAGGCCTTCGTGATCTACCAGGGCCACCACGGCGACGCCGGCGCGCACCGCGCCGACGTAATCCTGCCGGGCGCCGCCTATACGGAAAAGAACGCCACCTACGTGAACACCGAGGGCCGGGTGCAGTTGACGCGCCTTGCCGTGTTCCCGCCGGGCGACGCGCGCGAGGACTGGACCATCGTCCGCGCGCTCTCCGACGTGCTCGGCAAGCCGATCAAGTGCAACGACCTCAGGACCGTGCGCGGCATGCTGGTCGAGGCCTGCTCGACCTTCATGCAGGTGGACGAGGCGATGCCCGCCACCTGGGGCGCGTTCGGCGCCGAGGGCGAATTGTCGTCCGAGCCGTTCCGCTCGCCGATCGCCAATTTCTACCATACGGACCCGATCAGCCGCTGCTCGCGCACCATGGCGCAGTGCACCGAGGCGTTCGTCCGTCCGGCCGAGGGAAAGACCGGCACGCATGGCTGAAATGTGGGACACGTACATCTGGCCGACGGCCTGGATCGTCATCAAGATCGTGGCGATCGTCGCGCCCGTGATGATTTCCGTCGCCTATCTGACGCTGGCGGAGCGCAAGGTGATCGCCGCCATGCACCTCCGGCGCGGCCCCAACGTGGTCGGCCCGTTCGGCCTGTTGCAGCCGATCGCCGACGGCGTGAAGCTGTTCCTCAAGGAAACCGTCATCCCGACCGGCTCCAACCGGGGCGTGTTCGTGCTGGCGCCGATGATCACCTTCGTCCTGGCACTGGTGGCGTGGTCGGTGATCCCGTTCGACAAGGGCATGGTGCTGGCCGACATCAACGTCGGCATCCTGTATCTGTTCGCGATCTCTTCGCTCGGCGTCTACGGCATCCTGATGGCCGGCTGGGCGTCGAACTCCAAGTACGCGTTCCTGGGCGCCATGCGCTCGGCGGCGCAGATGGTGTCCTACGAAGTCTCGATGGGCCTGATCATCATTACCGTGCTGCTGTGCGCCGGGTCGCTGAACCTGACCGCCATCGTCGAATCGCAGAAGACGGTGTGGTACGTGATCCCGCTGTTCCCGATGGCGGTGATTTTCTTCATCTCGACGCTCGCCGAAACCAACCGCCATCCGTTCGACCTGCCGGAAGCGGAAGCGGAACTGGTGGCCGGCTACAACGTCGAATATTCGGCGATGACCTTCGCGCTGTTCTTCCTCGGCGAATACGCCAACATGATCCTGATGTCGGGCATGACCTCGGTCCTGTTCCTCGGCGGCTGGCTGCCGCCGTTCGACATCGCGCCCTTCAACTGGGTGCCGGGTCCGGTCTGGTTCGCCGCCAAGATCGCGTTCTGCCTGTTTATCTTCATTTGGGTCCGCGCCACGTTCCCGCGCTATCGCTACGACCAGTTGATGCGGCTCGGCTGGAAGGTGTTCCTGCCGTTGTCGCTGGCCGCCGTCGCCGTCACGGCCGGTGTCCTGGTCGCTTTCGACATGGCGCCGGTCGTCGGTGTGAAGTGAGGTGATGTCATGAGCTTCATCGGTCGCGGCGCACGGACGATCTTCCTCTGGGAACTGGTGTCCGGCATGGGGCTGACGCTCCGCTACTTCTTCCGCAAGAAGGTGACGATCAACTATCCGTTCGAGAAGGGGCCGCTCAGCACCCGCTTCCGGGGCGAGCATGCGCTCCGCCGCTATCCGAACGGCGAGGAACGCTGCATCGCCTGCAAGCTGTGCGAGGCGATCTGCCCGGCACAGGCGATCACCATCGAGGCGGAACCGCGCGCCGACGGCTCGCGCCGCACGACGCGTTACGACATCGACATGGTGAAGTGCATCTACTGCGGGCTCTGCCAGGAAGCGTGCCCGGTCGACGCCATCGTCGAGGGGCCGAATTTCGAGTTCGCGACGGAAACGCGCGAAGAGCTGATGTACGACAAGGACAAGCTGCTGGCCAACGGTGACCGGTGGGAGACCGAGTTGGCGGAGCGGTTGAGGATCGACGCGCCCTACCGTTGAGGCGGGGCCGCGGGGAAGACGAGGGGACCGGCATCTGCCGGTGACGATATGATACAGGCGTTGGCCTTCTACATGTTCGCGAGCATCGCCATCATTTCCGGCGTGCTGGTGATTTCGTCCAGAAACCCGGTGCATTCCGTGCTGTTCCTCATTCTGGCGTTCTTCAACGCCGGCGGCCTGTTCGTGCTGCTCGGCGCCGAGTTCCTGGCGATGATCCTGGTCGTCGTCTACGTCGGCGCCGTCGCCGTGCTGTTCATGTTCGTGGTCATGATGCTCGACATCAACTTCGTCGAGCTGCGCCAGGGCTTCCTGCAATACCTGCCGATCGGCGCGCTGATCGGCCTCGTGCTGCTTGCCGAGTTGCTGGTGATCGTCGGCGGCTGGCAGTTCTCGCCGGCGGCCGCGACGCTTGCCGCCGCGCCGTCGCCGGCCGGGCTCAGCAACACGCACGCGCTCGGCATGATCGTCTACACCAAGTACGTCTATCTGTTCCAGGCCGCCGGCATGGTGCTGTTGGTCGCCATGATCGGCGCCATCGTGCTGACGCACCGCCGCCGTGACGGCGTCCGCCGCCAGCGCATCCACGATCAGGTGATGCGCGACGCCAAGTCCGCGGTGGAACTGCGCGACGTCGAAGTGGGGAAGGGCATCTGATGTTCGAGATCGGCCTTTCGCATTACCTGAGCGTCGCCGCGATCCTGTTCACGCTCGGCATCTTCGGCATCTTCCTGAACCGGAAGAACGTCATCATCATCCTGATGTCGGTCGAGTTGATGCTGCTCGCGGTCAACATCAACCTGGTGTCCTTCTCCGCCTTCCTCGGCGATCTGATGGGCCAGGTGTTCGCCATGCTGGTGCTGACCGTCGCCGCCGCCGAGGCCGCCATCGGCCTCGCCATCCTGGTCATCTTCTTCCGCAACCGCGGCACCATCGCGGTCGAAGACATCAACATGATGAAGGGCTGATCCGATGGCTGAAACCCTTCTCGTCTTCCTGCCGCTGATCGGCTCCATCATCGCCGGGATCATCGTGTTCATGCCGGCGGAGGATAAGCTCCGCAAGCATCAGCTCGACCTTCTGGCGCAGGTCGTCACCTGCGGCCTGCTGCTCGTGTCGGCGCTGCTGGCGGTCTATCTGTTCTACGACGTCGGCATCCGCGGCAACGCGCGCACGACGGAACTGTTCACGTGGATTTCGTCCGGCGCCTTCGAGCTCTCCTGGGCACTCAAGGTCGACACCCTGACCGTCGTCATGATGATCGTCGTCACCGGCGTCTCGGCCATGGTGCACGTCTATTCCGTCGGCTACATGCATCACGATCCGTGCGTGCCCCGGTTCATGAGCTATCTGAGCCTGTTCACGTTCTTCATGCTGATGCTGATCACGTCCGACAACCTGGTGCAGTTGTTCTTCGGCTGGGAAGGCGTCGGTCTCGCGTCCTATCTGCTGATCGGCTTCTGGTACCACCGGCCGTCCGCCAACGCCGCCGCCATCAAGGCGTTCGTCGTCAACCGCGTCGGTGACTTCGGCTTCGGGCTCGGCATCTTCGCGACCTTCATGCTGTTCGATACGGTGCACCTCGACACCATATTCGCCGCCGTGCCGAACCATACGGGGTCCGTCCTCAATATTTTCGGCGGCGAGTTCCACGCCCTGACCATCATCTGCCTTTTGCTGTTCTTAGGCGCCATGGGCAAGTCGGCGCAGTTGGGCCTGCACACGTGGTTGCCGGACGCCATGGAAGGCCCGACGCCGGTCTCCGCGTTGATCCACGCCGCGACCATGGTCACGGCCGGCGTCTTCATGGTGGCGCGCCTCTCGCCGATGTTCGAATACTCAGACACGGCGCTGACGGTGGTGACGCTGGTCGGCGGCACGACGGCGATCTTCGCCGCCACGGTCGGTTGCGTGCAGAACGACATCAAGCGCGTCATCGCCTATTCGACGTGTTCGCAGCTTGGCTACATGTTCTTCGCCTGCGGCGTCTCGGCCTACTCGGCCGGCATCTTCCACCTGATGACGCACGGCTTCTTCAAGGCGCTCCTGTTCCTCGGCGCCGGCTCGGTCATCCACGCCATGTCGGACGAGCAGGACATGCGCAAGATGGGCGGCATCTGGAAGATGATCCCGGTCACCTATTCCCTGATGTGGATCGGCTCTCTGGCGCTCGCCGGCGTCCCGCCGTTCGCCGGATACTTCTCGAAGGACATCATTCTGGAATCCGCCTACGCGTCGCATACCGGCATCGGCCAGTACGCCTTCTGGATGGGCATCCTGGCGGCGACGCTGACGGCGTTCTATTCGTGGCGGCTGCTGTTCATGACCTTCCATGGCGCGCCGCGCGCCGACGACCGCGTCATGGCGCACGTGCACGAAAGCCCGAAGGTGATGATCGTGCCGCTGATCGTGCTGGCGCTGGGCGCCATCCTGGCCGGTCTGCTGGCGCACGATCTCTTCGTCGGCGAGAAGGCGGCGACGTTCTGGGCCGCCGCCATCCAGATCCTGCCGTCGCACCCGGCGCTGGCGAACGCGCACCACGTACCGGGCTGGGTCAAGTACCTGCCGCTCGTGGTCGGCATCCTCGGCATCTCGACGGCATACGTGCTTTACGTCATGCGGCCGGACCTGCCGCCGAAGATCGCTGGCAAGGCGCAGGGGCTCTACAAGTTCCTGCTCAACAAGTGGTACTTCGACGAGCTCTACGACGCGATCTTCGTGAAGCCGGCCTTCAAGATCGGCCGCGCGCTCTGGAAGGGCGGCGACGGCGCCCTGATCGACGGCATCGGTCCGGACGGCGTGTCGAACGCGGTCCGCGTGCTGTCGCGCCGCGTCGCCGCGTTGCAGACGGGTTATCTCTATCACTATGCGTTCGCCATGCTGATCGGCATCGCCGCCCTGATCAGCTGGTACATCTTCCTGAAGGGGGCGTAAGGCCGCGATGAACGACTTTCCGCTCCTTTCCGTCCTGACCTTCGCGCCGCTCTTGGGCGCAGTCGCGATCCTGTTCGTCCGTCACGACAACCAGGAAGTCGCCGCCGCCAACGCCCGCCACGTGGCGCTGTTCGTGTCGTCGGGCGTGTTCCTGGTGTCGCTGATCCTGTGGTTCGGTTTCGACCGCACGACGCACGCCTTCCAGTTCGTCGAGAAGGTGAAGTGGATGCCGGCCTTCGGCATCAACTACCACATGGGCGTCGACGGCATTTCCATGCCGTTCGTGCTGCTGTCCACGCTGCTGACGCCGATCTGCATCCTCGCCAGCTGGACCTCGATCAAGGAGCGGGTGAAGGAGTACATGATCTCCTTCCTGATCCTGGAAACCTTCATGGTCGGGATGTTCTCGGCGCTCGATCTGTTCCTGTTCTACGTCTTCTTCGAGGCGGTGCTGATCCCGATGTTCGTCATCATCGGCATCTGGGGCGGGCCGCGCCGTGTCTACGCCGCCTTCAAGCTGTTCCTCTACACGCTGCTCGGTTCCGTGCTGATGCTGGTCGCCATGCTGACCATGTATTTCCATGCCGCCAGCACCGACGTGCCGACCCTGATGGCCTTCAAGTTCCCGATCGGCGTACAGGCCTGGATGTGGCTGGCGTTCTTCGCGTCGTTCGCCGTCAAGGTGCCGATGTGGCCGGTGCATACCTGGCTGCCGGATGCGCACGTCGAGGCGCCGACGGCCGGCTCCGTGATCCTGGCCGGCGTGCTGTTGAAGTTCGGCGGCTACGGCTTCCTGCGCTTCTCGCTGCCGATGATGCCGGAAGCGAGCGTCATGTTCACGCCGCTGGTCTACACGCTGTCCGTCGTCGCGGTGATCTATACGTCCCTGGTGGCGCTGGCGCAGGAAGATATGAAGAAGCTGATCGCCTATTCGTCGATCGCGCACATGGGCTTCGTGACCATCGGCACGTTCACGCTGACGACCCAGGGCATCGAGGGCGCGATCTACCAGATGCTGAGCCACGGCGTCGTTTCGGCGGCGCTGTTCCTCGTCGTCGGCGTCGTCTACGACCGCATCCACACGCGCGACATCAACGCCTACGGCGGACTCGTCAACCGCATGCCGGTCTATTCGCTGGTATTCATGGTGTTCATGCTGGCCTCCGTCGGCCTGCCCGGCACCGGCGGGTTCGTCGGCGAAATCCTGGTCCTGGTCGGGGCCTTCAAGGCCAACAGCTGGGTCGCGGCGCTGGCGGCGACCGGCGTGATCCTGGGCGCGGCCTACATGCTCTATCTCTACCGCCGCATCATCTTCGGGCAGTTGACCAAGGAATCGCTCCTCAAGATCGCCGACATGGACCGCCGCGAAATGGCCGTGTTCGCGCCGCTACTGATCCTGACGCTGTGGATGGGCATCTACCCGTCCTCGTTCCTCGACGTGATGCACGTCTCCGTGCAGCACCTGCTCGATCAAGTTCAAACGTCCCTGGCGGCCGGCGCGACCAGCGCCGTCGCCGGTAACTGACGGAGCCGCCGGAATGCCCATGGCCGAATTCCCGAATATCGCCCCGGCGCTGCCCGAAATCTTTCTCGCCTGCGTGATCATGGCGTTGTTGATGTTCGGCGTGTTCCAGAAGGGCGGCACGGCCGACAACGACGTCGGCGCGTTCCGGATCGTTTCGCTGCTCAGCGTCGTCACCCTCGGCCTTACGGCGCTGCTGCTGATTCCGGTCGCCGGCGGCCGTCTCGTCACCTTCGCCGGCATGTTCGTGGTCGACGGCTTCGCCATCTTCTGCAAGCTGCTGGTGCTGATCGCCGCCGCCTTCGGCATCGTCGTGGCGCGTGACTTCATGGAACGCCACCACGTGGCGCGCTTCGAGTTTCCGATCCTGATCGTCTTCGCCACTCTCGGCATGCTGCTGATGATCTCGGCGAACGACCTGATCGGGCTCTACGTCGGCCTGGAGATGCAGAGCCTGTCGCTTTACGTCATGGCGGCCCTGCAGCGCGACGACAGCCGCGCCACGGAAGCCGGCCTCAAGTATTTCGTATTGGGCGCGGTGGCGTCGGGCCTGTTGCTGTACGGCTCGTCGCTGGTCTACGGCTTCGCCGGCACCACGTCCTTCGACGCGCTCGCCAAGCTGTTCGCCGTCGGCGGCGCGCCGACCGGCGTCATCGTCGGTGTCGTCTTCATCCTGGCCGGCCTGTCGTTCAAGGTCTCGGCGGTGCCGTTCCACATGTGGACGCCGGACGTCTACGAGGGCGCGCCGACGCCGGTCACCGCCTTCTTCGCGGTGGCGCCGAAGATCGCGGCGCTGGCGCTCCTGCTGCGCGTCATGATGGGGCCGTTCGGCGATCTGGTCGCGCAGTGGCAGCAGATCGTCGTCCTGATCTCGATCCTGTCGATGGCCCTGGGCGCGCTCGCCGCCATCAACCAGAAGAACATCAAACGGCTGATGGCGTATTCGTCCATCGGCCACGTCGGCTTCGCACTGGTCGGCGTCGCCGCCGGCACCGAGCAGGGCGTGCGCGGCGTGCTGATCTATCTCGCCATCTACCTGGTGATGAACGTCGGCACCTTCGCCTGCATCCTCTGCATGAAGCGGGGCGGCCGCATGGTCGAGGGGATTTCCGATCTCGCCGGCCTCGGCAAGACGCACCCGCTGCTGGCCGCGACCATCACGGTGTTCATGTTCTCGATGGCCGGCATTCCGCCGCTGGCCGGCTTCTTCGGCAAGCTGTATGTGTTCCTGGCCGCCGTCGAGTCCGGCCTGTTCGCGCTCGCCATCATCGGCGTCGTCGCCAGCGTCGTCAGCGCTTTCTATTATCTCCGCATCATCAAGGTGATGTACTTCGACGATCCGGTGGACGCGCTCGATAAGCCGCTCGGCCGCGAGATTTCGCTGGTGATCGCCGTGACCGCGTTTGTGGTCGTCCTGTTCTTCGTCTATCCGTCGCCGGTCCTGAACGGCGCCACGGCCGCCGCAGCGGCCCTCTTCGCCGGATGACGACCAGCGTCAGATTGCCCACGGCCTATACGCTGATCGAACTCGAGGCCGTGGACAGCACCATGGACGAGGCGCGCCGCCGCGCCGAGGCGGGCGAGGACGCGACGCCCGACGGCACGCTCATCTGGGCCAAGGAGCAGACCAAGGGACGCGGACGCCGCGGCCGCGAATGGGTGAGCCCGCGCGGCAACTTCTATGCATCGCTGATCCTGCGCCCGGAAGTTCCGCTCGCCGAAGCCGCGCAGCTCGGCTTCATCGCCGGCATCGCCATCTACGACACCATCGGCGAGGTGTGCGAGCCCGGCTATGAATGCCGCCTCAAATGGCCGAACGACATCCTGCTGAACGGCCGCAAGGTCGGCGGCATCCTGCTCGAAAGCAAGAGCGGCGCCGACGGCCAACCGGAGTACGTGATCCTCGGTACCGGCATCAATCTGATGCGCTATCCGCCGGACACCGACTTCCCGGCCACGTCCTTCGCCGAGGAGGCGCAGGTGATCCCGGACGTGCTGTTCCTCGAAGCCTTCGCGCGGCAGTTCATGGACTGGATCGGCCGCTGGGTCGACAACGGCTTCGCGCCGATCCGCGAGCAGTGGAAATGGCGCGCCAAGGGCCTCGGCGACGAGATCGAGGTGCGGCTGGAGAAGGAAACCTTCAAGGGCGTGTTCGAGGACCTGGATGCGGACGGCGCCATGCTCCTGAAGCAGGACGGCGGCACGCGCCGCGTCACGGCAGGCGAGGTCTTCTTCGCCGGAGCCGAAACGGCCAGCGCGAAGGTCTGAGGAGGGTCGCATGCTTCTCGCCATCGACAGCGGCAACACCAACACCGTCTTCGCCGTATTCGACGACAAGGGGGCGATGCTCTGCCAGTGGCGCGCCGCCGCCAAGACGGCCAAGACCGCCGACGAGTTCGCGATCTGGCTGCGGCAGTTGATGGCGCTCGAGAAAATTCCCGAAAGCGCCATCACCGAGGTCATCATCGCCACCGTCGTGCCGGCCAACCTGTTCGATCTCAAGACCCTGGCCCGCAAGTACTTCAAGTGCGATCCGCTGATCGTCGGCGATCCGGGCGTCGAGCTTGGCCTCGAGGTCAAGGCCGGCCGGCCCGGCGAGGTCGGCGCCGACCGGCTGGTCAATTCGGTCGCCGCCTTCGACACCTACGGCGGCCCGCTGATCGTCGTCGATTTCGGCACCGCGACCACCTTCGACGTCATCTCCAAGGACGGCGCGTACCTGGGCGGCATCATCGCGACCGGCGTCAACCTGAGCCTGGAGGCGTTGCAGGCCGGCGCCGCCAAGCTGCCGCGTATCGACATCGCCAAGCCGGAGACCGTGATGGGGACCGACACGGTTTCCGCCATGCGGTCCGGCATCTATTACGGCTACGCCGCGATGGTCGAAGGGCTGATCGCGAGGCTGCAGAACGAGCAGGGGAAGATGGACGCCATCGCCACCGGCGGGTTGGCGCCGCTGTTCGCGGAAGCGTGTCCTTCCATCAAGTCGACGGACGGCGATCTGACACTCCGTGGCCTTTACGCCATCAACGCCCGGAACCGGCGGTGAGTTTGAAATCCAATATCTCGTCACCCCGGGCTTGTCCCGGGGTCCACTGTGGCCATATCCGCAAGTGTGGATTCCGGGACGCCGCTACGCGACGTCCGGAATGACGGAAAGGAAAAAATGACCCAAGAACTTCTCTTCCTGCCCTTGGGCGGCGCCGGCGAGATCGGCATGAACCTCAACCTGTACGGCCTCGGCGATCCCAAGGACCCGGACTGGCTGATGGTCGACCTCGGCGTCACCTTCGGCGACGGCCGGCCGCCCGGCTGCGAGGTCATCGCGCCGGATCCGACCTTCATCGTCGAGCGCCGCGACCGGTTGCACGGCCTGGTGCTGACGCACGCGCACGAGGATCACCTGGGTGCGGTGCCGTATCTCTGGGACCGCATCCGCTGCCCGATCTACGCCACGCCGTTCACCATGAACATTCTCAAGGCCAAGCTTTCCGAGACCGATTTCGCCGACGAGGTCGAGCTGCACGAAATCCCCCTCGACGGGGCGTTCAAAGTCGGACCGTTCGAGCTCGACCTGATCACTCTCACGCACTCCATTCCGGAGCCGAACGGCATCGCCATCAAGACGCCGCTCGGCACCGTGCTGCATACGGGCGACTGGAAGTTCGATCCCGATCCGGTCATCGGCGAGGTGTCGGACGAGGCGGCGCTTCGGCGGCTCGGCGACGACGGCGTGCTCGCCATCGTCTGCGATTCCACCAACGTCTTCCAGCCGGGCCATTCCGGCTCGGAGGCGGACCTCGCGAAGGGCCTCGCCGAGATCATCGGGGGCTGCGACGGCAAGGTCGCCGTCGCCTGCTTCGCGACCAACGTGGCGCGTCTGGAAACCATCGCCAAGGCCGCCGCCCAGTGCGGCCGCGACGTGGCGCTGGCCGGCCGCTCGCTGCGGCGGGTGACGACAGCGGCCAGGGAATGCGGCTATCTTTCCGACGTGGCGCCGTTCCTGGACGAGGACGACATCGCGCTGATTCCGGACGACCGCATCCTGATCATCTGCACCGGCTCGCAGGGCGAACCGCGCGCGGCGCTGGCCCGCATCGCCAAGGGCGACCACCCCCGGATCGAGATGGGGCCGGGCGACACGGTCGTCTTCTCGTCCCGTGTCATTCCGGGAAACGAGGTCGGCATCGCCGCCATGAAGAACGGGTTGGTCCGGCGCGGCGTGCGTCTGGTCGAGGACTCGGACGCGCATATCCACGTCTCCGGCCATCCCAACCGGGAGGAACTGGTCGAGATGTACCAGCACGTCCGGCCCAAGATTTCCGTCCCGGTGCACGGCGAGCGCAGGCACATCGAGGAGCACGCCCGGCTCGCGCACGACTGCCAGGTGCCGCACACGGTGGTCTGCGAGAACGGCGCCCTGGTGCGCCTGGCGCCGGGCGAGCCCGGCATCGTCGACAACGTTCCGGCCGGCCGGCTGTTCCACGACGGCAACCGCATGCTGCCGATGTTCGGCGAGGCCATGCGGAGCCGCATTCAGGGGCTCTGGAACGGCACCGCCGTCGTCACCGTCGCCATCGACGCCCAGAATGCGTTGCTGGACGACCCGCATCTGACGATGACGGGGCTTGTCGAACCGGAAGAGGATGACGATGTCTATAACGCCGTCTGCGACGCCGTCGAGGAGGTGCTGTCCCGCGCCCCCCGCTACAAGGGCGGCGACGATCTGGCGCTGACGGAGGCGCTTCGCCTCGGCGTCCGGCGGACCTTCCGGCGATTGCTTGACAAGAAGCCGATCACGGAAGTTCATCTGATCAGAACCGGAAAGACGAAGGGAAAGAAAACATGATCGGCCGTCTCAATCATGTCGCCATCGCGGTGCCGGACCTGGAAGCCGCCGCCGCCACCTATGCCGGCGCGCTCGGCGCCAAGGTGTCGCTGCCGCAGGCGGAGCCGGATCACGGCGTCACCGTCGTGTTTGTCGAACTGCCGAACACCAAGATCGAACTTCTGCATCCGCTCGGCGACAAGTCGCCGATCCAGGCGTTCCTGGACAAGAACCCGTCCGGCGGCATGCACCACGTCTGCTATGAGGTCGACGACATCCTTGCCGCCCGCGACCGTCTGAAAGCGGAAGGGGCGCGGGTCCTGGGTGACGGCGAGCCGAAGATCGGCGCGCACGGCAAGCCGGTCCTGTTCCTGCATCCGAAGGATTTCTACGGCACCCTGGTCGAGCTGGAGCAGGCCTGACATGGGCCAGTGGGTCACGGGCGTCGCCATCTACATCGTCATCTGGTGGCTGGTGCTGTTCATGGTGCTGCCGTTCGGCGTGCGCCGCCCGGAAGCCCACGAGCTCGAGAAAGGCCAGGAACCGGGCGCGCCGGTGAAGCCGCGCATGTGGCTGAAGCTGCTGGTGACGTCGGTGATATCGCTCGTGCTTTACGGCATTTTCTATCTGATCGCCGAAGCCGGCTGGATCAACTTCCGGGAGTGACGGCGGGCATGGACGGCATGGGCTCGGAAATCGACAGGATCGTCGCCGTCAACCGCGCGCGCCTGGGGCTAGGCCAGGGGCGCAGCAAGGGCGGCTCGGCGCCGGCGCTGGAAACCGCGGCAGGGGCCCGTCTCGCCGTCTACGGTACGCTCCGCCCCGGACAGTCCTCGGCGCACATGCTGGAGCCCTACGGTGGCTCCTGGCGCAAGGGAACCGTCACCGGCTACCAATCCGGCGTATGCACCGCCGACGGCTGTCCCGGCCTCGCCTGGGACCCCGCTGGCGACTTGATCGAGGTGATGGTGCTGGACGCCCCGGGACTTGCCGGCGCCTGGGACGTTCTCGACGCCTACGAAGGCGCGGATTACGCCCGGCTTCTCGTTCCCGTGACCCTGGAGGGTGGCGAGCGGGTGCTGGCGCAGACCTACGCCAGCGCCGACGCGACGCGGACCCGCCTGATCATGTGGGATGGCAACAACTGCCACGAGACGGTGGACGACGCCCGCGAGCTGCGCCAAGGCCAAGCTCTGGGGCAGGGATCAATTCCTTGAGCGGCTATTGCGACGCCGCGCCCGGCCACCCGGAACACGGTCCCTATCACGACACGGAATACGGCTTCCCGACCGAGGACGAGACCGTCCTGATGGAGCGTCTGGCGCTCGAAATCTTTCAGGCCGGGCTATCCTGGCTGATCGTGTTGCGCAAGCGCCCGGCCATGAACGCCGCCTTCGACGGCTTCGACGTCGACCGGATCGCGCGTTACGGCGCCAGGGACGTGAACCGGCTCCTGAAGGATCCGGGCATCATCCGCAACCGCCTCAAGGTCGAGGCGATCATCGAAAACGCCAAGCGCATTCAGGCCATGCGGAAGAGCCATGGCAGTTTTGCCGCATGGCTGGCGGCGCAGCATCCGCTGACCAAGCCGGACTGGGTGAAGCTCTTCAAGAAGACCTTCCGCTTCACCGGCGGCGAGATCACGGGCGAGTTCCTGATGAGCGTCGGCTACCTGCCGGGGACGCACCGACCGACCTGTCCGGTCTACAAGCGGATCGCGAAGCTGTCGCCGCCCTGGATGGCGGCGGGTGCAGCATTTTACGGCGTCGGAAAATAACCGAGTCCCGGAATCGGAAAAGGCAGAACCTTTTCGGTCCTGCCTTTTTCGTTTCCTCCCGCACCCGGGCCGTTAGCGACGGTGTTACGTCGCCCCCGAAAGCCTGTGCACTATAATGAGACGGTCGCCGCAAGTCACCAAAAAAGCGACAAAATCGACATTTTCTTCCGCTTACACGGCCTCAAATGCCGGTGTAGATTGACCCGATCCCGTCGCCGGCCTTAGGGAGCAGCACGGATACGCTCACCTCGCCGAATCCTTTGACGTTCAGATCGGCGGTGCTGGCGATCAGGGACTTGTCGACGTCGGCGGAGAGGAGGGCGCTCGGCACCGCGACCGTGTTCGGTTCCGCGACGGCGCACATCCGCGCGGCAAGATTGACGCTGCCGCCCCAAACGTCGAACTGCATGCGCTGGTCGCCGACGATCCCGCCGATCAGCGAACCGGAAGCGACACCGATGCGGATCTGCCAGCCGATGTCGAGCTCCACGGTTTCCCGGATCATCTGCATGGCGCCGTCCAGCGTGGTATTGAAATCCGCCTTCGATTCCAGGACGCCGGAAACCGCCATGAAGGCGTCGCCGATGGTCTTGATCTTCAGTAGATCGAAATGGTCGCAGACCGCCTCGAACCGCCGAACCAGGGTATTCAGGTTTCCCACCAGCTTCGTGGCCGAATTCAGGTTGGTATATTGGATGAAATTGCAGACATCCGCGAACAGGACCGCGGTGTCGTCGAAGTTTCTGGCGGTGAAGTCGCCTTTTTCCATGATTTCCAGGTAGACGCTCTCGGGCAGGGTGTGCGCCAGCAACTCGCGCTGCCTCTTCTGCATTTCCTCGAGCTGCGCCATCAGGAGCCGCTGGCGATGCGCCGACAAGTAACTTTCGAGACTGCGCACGATGCGCGCCTGGATGATGGGCAGGTTCAGCTTCTTGGTCAGGAAATCGACGGCGCCGAGGCTGATGTATTGTGCGTAGAGATCGTCGTCGCCCTCGATCGCGGTCAATACCAGGACGGGGATGTCGTCCCAATCGGAATTCCGCTTCTTCCTCTCGAGGAAGTCCATTCCCGTCACACCTTCGAGATGGTGGTCGAGGATGATCAACCCGACTTCCAGCTCGTTCAGTGCTTCGATGGCGAGGTCGATGTCGCCGACGGCGAGGACGGGATTCTCGAGAATCCGCTCGATCACCCGCGTGAGAAACGCCTGGGCGGTCTTGCTGTCGTCGACGACCAGAATGTGCGGCCGAATCATCGCACCTCCCCAATTGCCAGAAGACACTATATGCGAGTAGAGACTGCCGATAACCTAGGGATTCTACTAAGTAATTGGGGAATTACATTGGCATAACCGCATGCAGGGCCGCCGCCTCGGCCGACCGGCGGAATGCGGCGACCGCTGCGTGCGGGCCTACGAGATCGCGAATTTGAGCACGAACGCGGCGGCGATGACGGCGACCGGCAGCCCGATTTCCCGCGTCCGCCCGGACAGCGCCTTGATCACGACGTAGGACACGAAACCGAGCCCGATGCCGGTGGCGATCGAGAACGTCAGCGGCATGGCGATGGCGGTGAGGACCGCCGGCACTGCTTCGGTAACGTCGTCCCAGTCCAACTCGGAAAGGCCGCGCGCCATGATGCAGGCGACGTAGAGCAGCGCCGGGGCCGTCGCGTAGGCCGGCACGGTGCCGGCCAGCGGCGAGATGAACAGGCAGCACAGGAACAGCCCGGCGACGACCATCGCCGTCAGGCCGGTGCGGCCGCCGGCGTTGATGCCGGCCGCGCTCTCGATATAGCTCGTGGTGGTCGAGGTGCCGAGCGCGGCGCCGGCGATGGTGGCGGTGGAATCGGCCAGCAGTGCCTGCTTGAGGCGCGGCAGCTTGCCGTCCTTGTCGAGCATGCCGGCCCGATGTGCCAGGCCGACCAGGGTACCGGCGGTATCGAACAGGTCGACGAACAGGAAGGCGAACACGATGGCGATCAGGCCGACCTGCAGGGCGCCGGCGATGTCCATGGCGAGGAAGGTGGGCGCGATGGAGGGCGGCATGGACAGGATGCCGCCCGCCGGCGTCACGCCGAGGACGACGCCGGCCAACGTCACGGCCAGGATCGAGAGGATGATGGCGCCCGGCACCTTCCGGGAATCCAGGGCGGCGATGGCCAGAAACCCGGCGGCGGCGAGCAGCGCCTCCGGCTTGCCGATGTCGCCGAGCCCGACCAGGGTTGCCGGGTGCGCGACCACCCAGCCGGCGTTCTTCAGCGCGATGATCGCCAGGAACAATCCGATACCGGCGGAGATGGCCACTTTCAGGGTGTGCGGGATGGCGTTGATGATCCATTCCCGGACCGGCAGCAGACTGAGCACCAGGAAGATGACGCCGGAGATGAAGACGGCGCCGAGGCCGACCTGCCACGAGTACCCCATGCCGAGAACGACGCCGTAGGTGAAATAGGCGTTGAGCCCCATGCCGGGAGCGAGGGCGGCGGGGTAGTTGGCGAGAAGCCCCATGATCGCCGTGCCGATGGCGGCGGCGAGGCAGGTGGCGACGAAGACCGATCCCTTGTCCATGCCGGCGTCGGCCAGGATCGTCGGATTGACGAACACGATATAGACGAGCGTCAGGAACGTCGTCACGCCGGCCAGGACTTCCGTCCTGACCGTGGTTCCGTTCTCACGCAGCTTGAAGAAACTCTCGAGCATCCCGACCTCCGCCCCCTGTTTGCCGTCGTGGCTTGCCGGGAAGTGTCGCCGAAGGTCGAAATTCCGCCAAGAAAAAGTTGGCGGCTTTCGAAGGGGTTGCCGTCGTCGCCGGACGGCGGCCCGGGAAATGCGCCGCTATGTGACCAAGTCACTGCGGAGGCTGCGCCGAAACAATATATTCATCATAACGAATATGTTATTTCGGAGGATAACCTTATGATTCTCAATTGGAAAACCGGTGGCGCGCTGCTCGGAATCGTATTCTTCGCGGCCGTGTTGCTGGTCAAGCCGATCGGCGTCTCGACGCAGTTCGTCGTCTTCGACGGCATTCTCTGGGACGCCGTGAACCCGAATGCGGTCGTGGTTTCGGAAACCGCCAAGAGCGGCTACGCGAGCCCGAACGCGTATCTCAACAAGTACGCCAAGAACGTCGCCAACCCGCTCAATTACAGCCTCATCTTCGTCGCCGCCATGATGGTGGGGGCGTATCTCTCCGCCATGTTGCGGGGCGGCGTCGACAAGGCCGAGCGGCAGATGCCGGCGGTGTGGCGGGCCAACTTCGGGGACGAGCCTTGGAAACGCTATCTGACGGCGTTCCTGGGTGGGGCGATCGTCCTCTACGGCTCCCGCCTCGCCGGCGGCTGCACGTCCGGTCACATGATGAGCGGCATGATGCAGACGGCGGTCTCCGGCTACATCTTCGCCGCCGGGGCGTTCCTGGCGGGTATTCCCACCGCTTCGCTGCTGTTCAAGAAGGAGGGCTGAGACATGTCCACGATCATCCTCGCCATCGTCATCGGCGGTGCCTTCGGGTTCGCGTTGGACCGGGTCGGCGCCACCAATCCCGGCTACATCATCCGCATGCTGAACCTCACGGACCTGCATCTCATGCGGACGATCCTGGCCGCCATCGGCATCGGCTCCGTACTGATGTTCGGCGGTCTCCTGACCGGGCTGGTCGCGCCGGGACACCTGGACGTCAAGACGGCCTACGCCGGCGTCTTCATCGGCGGCATGCTGCTCGGCGTCGGTTTCGCGGTCTCCGGCTTCTGCCCCGGCACAGGCCTGACGTCGGCGGCGACGGGACGCAAGGACGCGATGTTCTTCGTGCTCGGCGGTCTGGTCGGCGCGGCGCTCTACATGGCCAGCTACGCCTGGGTCGAGAAGACCGGCATCCTGGCCAGCATCCTCGGCGGCAAGTCGACGCTCGGCCGTATCGACGGCACCAATTACCCGAGCCTGATCGACGGTCTGCCCGGCGAATGGATCGGCATCGTCCTCGGCGTCGCCTTCATCGCCATCGCGGCGGGCTTGCCGGCAAGGCTGGTACGGCGGACGCGGGGCTAACCAATATCGTCATTCCGGGCGGCGCTCTTGCGCCGTCCCGGAATCCACTGCCGGAAGAGTGGACCCCGGGACTAGCCCGGGGTGACGTCGTTTAGGATTACGTCGTCCGGTCGAGGAAGTCCTTGAGCGCGCCGGCCCACTTCGCGCCGTCGATCATGCAGCCCAGGTGCCCGTAAGCGGTCTTGAGCTCGTGGAAGGTGGCGTCGAGGCCATGTTCCCGCAGCATGTCGACCGTCGGCTGGCCGAGGGCCACCGGCACGACGCTGTCGGTATCGGCGAGGACGTAGAGCATCGGCGCCTTGTAGTCCGCCACGAGCGCCTTGGCGCTCGAACCGATGCCGGCGTTGCTGAGACCGATCAGGGAGTTGGCGTCGAATTCGTTGGCCCATTTCTCGGCCCGTTCGCGGACGGCGGCGGCGGCCTTGTCCGGGTTGCCGGTGGTGTCGGTCAGATACTTGCCGACGCCGTAGCGGGTCAGGGTTTCCACCCGGAGCGTCACCATCAGATCGCGCACGCCGCTTTCCCGTTCCCGGCCGTAATAGCGGCCGCCGTTCCAGCCGGGGCAGGACTTGGCGAAGCGGTCGCGCAGCGCCTGCACGTCGGCCAACGTCGTCGTCCGTTCCATGACGCCGCCGATCGGCACCAGGGCGCGCATGCGCTCCGGATGTTGCGCGCCCCAGAGGAACGTCAGGTGCCCGCCGTATGAAAAGCCGATCACGGCGGCGAGCTGCTTGATGCCGAGGTGGTCGATCAGCCGGAGTTGCGACGCCACCATGTCGCTCGGCGTATAGGCCGGGAAATCGGGACCGTAGGGCTTGCCGGTCGCCGGGTCGACGCTTCCCGGTCCGGTCGTGCCGTAGGACGAGCCCAGGTTGTTGGCACAGACGGCGAAGTACTTGTCGGTGTCGATGGCCTTGCCCGGGCCGAGCAGGTTGTTCATCCATCCAGCCGCGTCGCCCGCAGCGTGAGGATTTGACGTGTAGCCATGGCAGATCAGGACGGCGTTATTCCCGTCCGGCGCCAGCGTTCCCCAGGTTTCGTAGGCGACCGTCAGTTCCGGCAGGACGGTTCCGCCGGAAAGCGGGAAATCGGCGCTGGTGAAGGTTTTGGACGTCGGGAGCAACATGCGTGCGCACTCCATGGCGGCGGGAACCGTCACTCTAACTTCACTTTGCCGCCTTTCAACGGCAATCCATCCTGGACGACCGGCGGGACGCCGGTCCATCTTGGCGGCGCTTGAATATTGGAGATTTCGCCATGACCTGGATCGACAGCACGGAAGCCCTGGAGGCGCTCTATGGCACGCCGTCGGAAGCTTCCCAGGTCAAGGAATCCGCGGCCCTGACGCCGGAATACGCCCGCCTGATCGAGGCATCCCCGTTCCTGGCGCTGGCGACGACGCATCCGGGCGGAATCGACTGCTCGCCGCGCGGCGACAAGGCCGGTTTCGTGCGCATCCACGATGCAAAGACCCTGATGCTGCCCGACCGGTTGGGCAACAACCGTATCGACTCCCTCAGGAACATCGTCCGCGATCCGCGCGTGGCGCTGTTGTTCCTGATTCCCGGTTCCGGCACGACGCTCCGCGTCAACGGGCTGGCGCGGATTTCCGCCGACGCCGATCTGCTGGCGTCCTTCGAGGTCGAGGGCAAGGCGCCGCGCACCGTCATCGTCGTCGAGATCGTCACCGTCTTCTTCCAATGCGCCCGCGCCATCTTCCGTTCCGAGCTTTGGAACCCGGACCGGCACGTGCCGAAGGAAGACCTGCCGACGCCGGGCCAGATCCTGGCGTCGCTTTCGGACGCCCGGGTCGGCGGCGAGACCTACGACAGGGAATGGCCGGCCCGCGCCGCCAAGACGCTCTGGTAGGGATCGAAATGCAGCATCTGATCGCGGACGGCCGGCGGCTCGAATACGCCTGGGTGCATCGCGCCCCCCGGGGCGGCGAGACCGCGCTGGTTTTCCTGCACGAAGGGCTCGGCTGCGTCGCCATGTGGCGCGATTTCCCGGCGACCCTGGCGGCGCGCCTCGACATGCCGGGGCTGGTCTACAGCCGCGCCGGCTACGGCGGGTCGGACCCGATCGAACTGCCGCGCCCGATAACGTACCAGGAAGACGAGGCGAAGCGGTCGCTCCCGGAAATCCTCGATACGCTTGGCGTCGGGAAGGCGATCCTGATCGGGCATTCGGACGGCGGCACCATCGCCCTGATCCACGCCGGCGTCGACGCGGCCGGGCGTGTGTTGGGCGCCGTCACCATGGCGGCGCACGTCTTCAACGAGGACGTCTGCCTCGCCGGCATCAAGGAAGCCCGGGTCGTCTGGGAAACGACGAACTTGCGCGACAAGCTCCGGCGCTACCACGGCGACAACGTGGACATCGCCTTCCACGGCTGGAACGACACCTGGCAGCGCGACGACTACTGGCATTGGAACGTCGAGAAATACCTGCCCGGCATCCGCTGCCCGCTGCTGGTCATGCAGGGGCGGGAAGACCACTACGGCTCGGAACGCCAGGTCGACAGCATCGTCGCCGGCGCGGGCGGGCCGGGGGAGAATAGGGCGGAGAATAGGGCGGAGAAGCTGATGCTGCCCGACTGCGGCCATAACCCGCACTTCGAGCAGCCGGCGATGACGGCGGACGCCATCGAGCGGTTCGTGCGCTCGCTCTGACCCTATTGAGTTTCTATCCGTCCCCCCGGGCCCGCCTGCCCCGGATTAAATCCGGGGTGACGGGAAAGGGGTTCCTGTTGCGCCCGGGCGGGCGGCGGGCTATCAAAACCACCATGAAAACGAACATCTTCATCGACGGCGCCGAGGGCACCACGGGCTTGCAGATCCGCACGCGGCTGGAAGGCCGCGACGACGTGTCGCTGCTTCTGCTGTCGGACGACGACCGCAAGGACGCGAGCAAGCGGAAGGGCATGCTCAACGCCTGCGACGTCGCCATCCTGTGCCTGCCGGACGCCGCCGCCGAGGAAGCGGTCGCCATGATCGACAACCCGGACGTCCGGGTCATCGACGCCTCGACCGCGCACCGGACCAAGGACGGCTGGGACTACGGGTTCCCGGAAATGGACCCCGGCCAGGCCGCCATCATCGCGTCCTCCAAGCGCGTCGCCAACACCGGCTGCTATGCCGTCGCGTCCGTGTCGATCCTGCGTCCGCTGGTCGAGGACGGCGTGCTGCCGGCCGACTGGCCCGTCACCATCAACGCCGTTTCCGGCTACTCCGGCGGCGGCAAGAAAATGATCGCCAGTTTCGAGGACGCCGGCTCGCCCGAGCCCTGGGACACGCCGTTCCGGGTCTACGGCCTCGGCCTCTCGCACAAGCACGTGCCGGAGATCGTGAAGTGGAGCGGTCTCACGCGCCGGCCGATCTTCGTGCCGAGCGTCGGACGCTACCGGGAAGGCATGATCGTTCAGGTGCCGCTGCAACTGGATGCGCTGCCCGGCAACCCGAGCCCGGCCGACGTGCACGACATTCTCGCTGCCCACTACGAGGGCCGGCGCTTCGTCACCGTCGCCGATCTGCCGGCGGACGGCGCCAATCCGATGCTCGACGCTGAGGAATTGAACGGCACCAACGAGCTGCGCCTGCACGTCTACGGCAACGCCAAGTACGGTCAGGCGGTGGTGTGCGGCGTGCTCGACAATCTCGGCAAGGGCGCGTCCGGTCAGGCCGTGCAGTGCTTGAACCTGATGATGGGCGCGCCGGAACAGGCGGGCCTGACCGAGAAGGTTCTGCTCTGACGTCTCGGGCCGGGTTGGCGTAATCCAATCTACGAGTTCTTCGTAAATCCAACGCGCACACACCCGTCACCCCGGGCTTGTCCCGGGGTCCATGTGGATTCCAATTCCTGAACGTTGCCGCCGTATTCCAGGGCGGTACCTCCGCCCTTGGGACGCGAAAAGAAAGATGGACCCCGGAATAAATCCGGGGTGACGGTTCGGGGAGTGTCAGCGATTGCCGAGATACGTCCGGATGCGGGCGATGGCCTTCCTGATGTTCTCCGTCGAGTTGGCGTAGGAGAACCGCACGTAGCCCTCGCCGTAGCTGCCGAAGCTGGTGCCGGCGATGATGGCGACGCCCTGTTCCAGAAGCTCGTCCTGCAATTCCTTGGCGGTGAGCCCGGTGCCCTCGATGTTCGGGAAGGCGTAGAACGCGCCGCCCGGCTCGATGCAGCGGAAACCCTCGACCTGATTGAGTTCCGAAACGATGACGCGGCGGCGCTCGTCGAACGCCTTGACCATCTCGTCGACGCAATCCTGCGGGCCTTCCAGCGCCGCGATGCCGGCGTACTGGGCGGCGGCGTTGACGCAGGAATGGCAGTTGATGGCGAGACGCGTCGCATGGTCGACCAGACCTTTCGGCCAGACCGCGTAACCCATGCGCCAGCCGGTCATGGCGTAGGTCTTGGACCATCCGTCCAGGATGATCACCTGATCGCGGATTTCCGGGTACTCGAGCATGCTGACGTGCGGCCGCCCGTCATAAAGCATGCGGCCATAGATTTCGTCCGACATCACCGCGACGTGCGGGTTCTTGGCGAGGCCGGCGGCGAGCTTGTCCATCTCCTCGCGCGGCACGGTGCCGCCGGTCGGATTGGCCGGGCTGTTGATGATGATGAGCCGCGTCTTCGGCGTGATCAGGGCGAGTACTTCGTCGGCGCTGAAGGAGAAGCCGTTCTCTTCCTTGAGCGGCATCGGCACCGGCTTGGCGCCGGAAAACTTGATGACGGACTCGTAGATCGGGAAACCCGGGTTCGGATAGATGATCTCGGTACCCGGCTGGCCGAACATGATGATGGCGAAGAACATCGTCACCTTGCCGCCCGGCACGACGACGACGTGATCCGGGTTCACCTCGCAGCCTCGATACCGCTTGATGTCGGCGGCGACGGCTTCGCGCAGCTTCGGAATGCCGTTGGCCGGCGTGTAGCCGTGGTGGCCGTCGCGGAGCGCCTTGATGGCGGCCTCGACGATGTGCGGCGGCGTCTTGAAGTCCGGCTGGCCGATGCCGAGGTTGATCATGTCGACGCCCTGTTCGGCCAGCTTGTTGGCGCGGGCGAGGACTTCGAAGGCGGACTCGGTGCCGAGCCGGCTCATGGCGTCGACGAGTATCGGCATGTGGTTTCTCCCAAGGATGATTTTGGCGGCACTATGCGGCAGGGTCCTGGCGTGGGCAAGAGGGGCCGCAACTCCGGTCTGGCATCCCGGAGCGCGGCGGCTAAGATGCGGCGAAACCGCGCCGAGGGGAGGACGACCGCATGAACCGAATGAATGGAGCCGACAGCCTGGTCGTGACCTTGAAGCTCGCCGGTGTCGACGTCTGCTTCACCAATCCCGGCACCTCGGAAATGCATTTCGTCGCCGCCCTCGACCGTTCGGAGCGCATCCGCTGCGTGCTGGCCCTGCAGGAGAACGTGGCGACCGGCGCCGCCGACGGTTACGGCCGCATGGCGGGCAAGCCGGCGGCGACGCTGCTGCACTTGGGGCCGGGCCTCGCCAACGGCCTCGCCAACATCCACAACGCCAAGAAGGCCCGGGCGCCGATGCTCAACATCGTCGGCGATCACGCCACCTACCATGTGAAGTTCAACGCGCCGCTCACCTCCGACATCGAGGGGATCGCCCGTCCGGTGTCCGACTGGGTCAAGACGACGCAGAAATCCGACGACGTCGGCATCGACGCCGCCGTCGCGACGCGCGAGGCCGCGTCCTGGCCCGGGCGCATCGCGACGTTGATCCTGCCGGCCGACGCGTCCTGGTCGCCGACCGACCTGATCGGCGATCCGCTGATACCGGAAGGCCCGGCGAAGCCCGACCCGGCCAAGGTCGAGGCGGCGGCGAAGGCCCTCAAGTCCGCCAAGAAGGCGGCCATCTTTGTCACCGGCATGCCGCTGCAGGACGACAATCCGCTGCTCCTCGGCAAGATCAAGGCGGCGACCGGCTGCGACGTCATCGCGCCGACGGCGAACCGGCGCATCGACCGGGGCGCCGGCAGGTTCAACGTGATCCGGCTGCCCTACGTGCTCGACCACTCGATCCCGATGCTGGCGCAGTACGACACGCTGATCCTGGTCGGCGCGCCGGAGCCGGTCGGCTTCTTCGCATATCCGAACAAGCCGAGCCAGCTGGCGCCCGAGGGCTGCAACATCGTCGAATTGGCGTCACACGCGGAGAACACGGTGGGGGCGTTGGAACTGCTGATCGAGGCGCTCGGCGCCGGGGACGCGGAGCCGGAAGTGACGCCGCTCGCCCTGCCGGACGATGTCGGCGCCATGGCCGGCGATCCGGTCGACCTCGATAACCTCTGCCGCGCCATCGCCATGACGATCCCGGAAAACGCCATCATCTGCGACGAGAGCATCACGACCGGGCGGCACTTCTATCCGGCGTTCGCGACGGCCCGGCCGCACACGTTGCTGCACGTGACCGGCGGAGCGATCGGCGGCGGCCTGCCGTTGGCCGTCGGCGCCGCCATCGCGTGTCCGGACCGCAAAGTGATCGTGCTGCAATCGGACGGGTCGGGCATGTACACGAACCAGGCGCTCTGGACCATGGCGCGGGAAGACCTGGACGTCGCCGTGTTCCTGTTCTCGAACCGCTCCTACAAGATCCTGGTCGGCGAGATGAAGGGCGTCGGCGCGGCGGAGCCGGGGCCGGTGGCGCGCGACATGTTCAGCCTGGACCGGCCGGAAATCGAGTGGACCGGCCTGGCCCGTTCCATGGGGGTCGAGGCGCAGCGCGTCACGACGGCGGGGGAATTGCTGCCGGCCTTCGAGCGCGCCATCGCCGAGCCGGGACCGCGCCTCGTCGAGATCATGCTCTGAGGGGCGATCAGCCGCCCTTCAGCATTTTTTCCACCTGATCGGCGACGTCTTCGGCGAACAGATCGAGAAAGAAGTGGTCCGCGCCGTCGACCACGGCGAGGCGCAGCTTCTTGCCGTCGGCCATCGGCTTCACCTTGTCGGGCAGGCCGACCACCACGGTGTCGTTGCTGGCAGCGACGACCAGCGTCGGCACCTTGATCTCCTTCAGGAACGACGGCGTGTCCATGCGCGGATCGGGCGCGTAGTAGGAAACGAACGTCGCCGCCGTCACGTCGGCGCCGGGGCAGTAGAGGATGCCCACCTTCGCCATGACCTCGGCGCCCTTGCCGGCCTTCACCAGGGCATCCGCCTGCTTCAGGACGTCGGCCAGCGGCTTGCCGTGCGCCCGCTGGAAGCCGGCCGCCTGGGCGTCGGCGCTCCAGGTGGCGGGCGCCATCAGGACCAGGCGGTCGAGCAGCGCATGGCCGCGCTCGGCGGCGAAGCGGGCCGCCTGATTGCCGCCCCGGGAATGCGCCAGCAGCACCACCTTGCCGGCGCCCTTGGACTTCAGCCACTCGAACCAGGCGCCGAGTTCGTCCAGCGCATCCAGGTGCTTGTGCTTGTGCGTCGCGTTGCAGTCGTACATGCCGTGCCGGTCGTCGACGCCGAGGCCGAGATTGACGGCGAGCGTCGAATGGCCGCGTCCGTTCAGGGTCGAGGCCAGGTTGGCGATGGTGTCCATGTCGTTGTGCGCGAGGGTGCCGTGCAGGAGCAGGATCAGCCCGTCCGCCAGCGTCTTGCCGCCGGCGAGTTCCAGTTTGCCGTTCAGCGTCAGGCCGGCGTGCTTGATCTTCACTTTCTCGGCGGCGGCGGGCGTTGCCAGGAGGGCGAGGCCCACGAGGAGGGCGGCGGACAGGCGGCGGAAGGCGGTGGCGATTGGCTTGGCGGCGGGCATGGCGGATGTTCCCCTGGATATGCTTGTTTCGGGGATGCTACGGCAGCCGGGCGACATATTCCACTTTCATCATATGTCGGCGGGCGGGCGGCGGGGGCGGCCCGATTTCGTGGGGCCGGGCGCCGGACACAGGCCTGGCGAAGATCGTTCGTGGGCGCCGCTTGACGCTACGGCCCGTCGGGTCTATTCAAGGGCCGCCGAGCGGTCCAGGACCGCGCCGGCGATCCCCGTGGTGGCTGTAGCTCAGTTGGTTAGAGCATCGGTTTGTGGTACCGAGGGTCGTGGGTTCAAATCCCATCAGCCACCCCATTTTTCTATAATCAAAAATAATATAAATATTACAATGAAATAGAATTTAGCGGTGTTGTAAGACGTTATTTTTTAGGAGTTGCATTTAGGAGTTCCCCCTCCGATTGTTGAGCACTATTCTCTACTCAGTGCAAGCGTCCTAGACGTTGCAGTGCTTTTTAGTCGACTAGATTCTTCTGACATTCACTGCGATTGATAGAATTTTGAAGGCAGTGAAATGTCGAACGGCGAGAATATTACCCCGCAAGAGATTAGAGGTGCTCTGATAAACATCGTGCACCTCGTTGGAACGAAGGCAGTCTATCAAAAGCCAATGATGGGCATTGAGGAATGGTCAGAACATCAAAGAATTGTAATCGCGATTTATGTCGACGCGTTAGCCACAATAGCCCTCGGTACTTCGGGCAATGAAGATTTTTCAAATTTGGATGGGTTAGTAGGGGAGTTGCTTCAGTTTTTCCCCGAGGTGGAGATGTATCATATTAACGCGGGTCGTTACCTAGTTCAGGATCAGGGTGATGAGAAAGGCGTTAAGGTAGCAAAAGTTGCTTCTTCAACACTTCAAAACCTCAACAAGCCCGAGAAAATAGAAAACTCTCTGGCCGATCTTTTGAAAGATAAAACTCTTGAGTGGGACCTAGAGGCTTTAGAAACATTTTTCGCTACTGATGGAAGAAGTTATACTCAGCCACGTTACGAAAAACCGGCTTTGATCTGGGGAATTTTATTCTTAATCGCAGGATGGTTCATAGGAACCTCTCAAAACTTTTATGCGGGTGGCTTAGCCGTAACAATCTTGGGCATTATATGTCTTATCTATTGGTACAACGCTCAAAAGAAAAGAAGAGCATTCGAGAAAAATTAGGCTTCCTCTCAACTACGATAATTCACCGCCATCCATTTACTCATCCTCTTCCGAGGCTTTAACCTTTTTCACATACTCAGCGGCTTTATCAGGGTGACCTGATCGACATTTTGTACCGGGTTGATTGTTAGTCTATTGCATGAGTCG
>JAYOFL010000043.1:0-32616 GCA_038117205.1 Rhodospirillales bacterium
TTGTTCCAGGGATAATCTCTCAAATTCCCCGGTTCAAAAAAACCTCTCAGGTCAAATCCGCTCACCATGGGCAAGGAATTGGAGCCCTACGGCCTGACGCAGAAGGACATGCTGTTCTACAAGTTCCACGCCTGGCCGCCGCTGCTGAAGGAACTGTCACCGGAAATCCTGGAAGCCTTCAACCGCAACACCTACGCCTACGAGATCGACCGGGCGCGGGACTGGCGCGGCTATTTCCTCTGCACCACCTTCATCATCGTCACCCAGAAGACGGCCTGAGGCCGGCGCGCCCTCGCCTTCAGCACGTTGTCTACACGGCCATTGCCTCCGGGCCGGTCCGCCTGCTTTAACAGGCGGAAGCATTCAACGGGGACGCACCCATGACGACCGATATCTATCTCGACAGCCTGCCCTCCGGCATCCGGTCCCGCCGGGTCGACAACGGCAATGGTCTCGACATGCATGTGCTCGAGGCCGGCGTTACGTCCGCGCCGCCCGTTCTGCTGCTGCATGGATTTCCGGAGCTTGCTTATAGCTGGCGCAAGGTCATGCCGGCGCTGGCCGACGCCGGCTACCGGGTCATCGCGCCGGACCAGCGCGGTTACGGCCTGACGACGGGATGGGACGACGCCTACGATACGGACCTCGGCCCGTATCGCTTCCTCAATCTGGTGCGGGACACGATGGGCCTGCTGGCGGCCCTCGGCATCGAGCGGGTGAAGGCCGTCTTCGGGCACGATTTCGGATCGTTCGCCGCCGCGCACTGCGCCCTGATCCGGCCCGACGTCTTTCAGGCCGTCGCCCTGATGAGCGCGCCCTTCGGCGGGCCGCCGTCGCTCGGCACGCCGCCGCCCGCCGACATCGACATCGAGCTCCGAAAGCTGGCGCGGCCCCGCAAGCACTATCAACGCTACTACTCGACTCCGTCGGCGAACGCCGACATGCGGCGGGCACCTCAGGGCGTGCACGATTTCCTGCGCGCCTACTATCACGCCAAGAGCGCCGATTGGGCGGCGAACGACCCGTATCCGTTGCAGGCCTGGACGGCGGCGGAGTTGGCCAAGCTGCCGACCTATTACGTCATGGATGCCGACAAGGACATGGCCGAGACGGTCGCCGGCGACATGCCGACGGCGGCGGATATCGCCGCCTGCGCGTGGCTGCCGGATGCCGAGCTTCGCGTCTACAGCGCCGTCTACGAGCTGACGGGGTTCCAGGGCGGGCTCGACTGGTACCGGGCGCGATTCGTTCCCGACTTCCATCGGGAAATGCAGACCTTCGCCGGCCTCACCGTCGACGTGCCGGCTTGTTTCATCTCCGGCAAGGCGGACTGGGGCACCTATCAGGTGCCGGGCGTCTTCGAGCGCATGCAATCCCGGGTCTGCACCGATTTTCGGGGCGCGCACCTGATCCCTGGCGCCGGCCACTGGGTGCAGCAGGAGCAGCCGGACGCGGTCGGCCGCATCCTCATCGACTTTCTCGCCGGCCTCTGACGGCTTCGCCATTCCAACCCGTTCCGTTCGCGGATACTCTCCCGGGATGCGCGAGTTTCTGGGCGAGCCCTTTCACGTCGACCGCGTCGGCCGCGAATTCTTCCGCGCCGATGCCGAACAGGCGCGGGGCCTCTACGAGTTTCAGCGGAACTGGTGGCTGACGCGCGGACAGGAAGACCTCGACACGGCGACCCGCGAGGCCATCGTGGCGCAGCAGTCGGGCAGCTACACAGATCTGCGGCGCACCCCGTTCGTGCAAGCCGTCCGGTCGTCGATCCTGAAGGCGGCGCCCGGGCGAACGTTCTCGGTTCTCGAAATCGGCGCGGCGGTCGGCGAACTTCTGGACGTCATGCGTGCCGTCGATCCGTCGCGGTCCTTGCGCTACACGGCGTTCGAACTGTTGCCGTTGCTGGTCGACGAAATCCGCCGCCGCCATCCCGACGCGGCCGCCCACCAGGGCGGTGCGGAGGAGTTCATCGCCGCCGCCGATGCCGGGCTGGCCGGCGCTCCGCACGATCTGTTCGTGGCGGCGCTGACGATCTGCATGATCGAGCCTGCCGTCGCCCGGTCGGCGATCGACCGGGCCGCCGCCGTTTCACGGAAGCTCCTGATCTGGGATTTCCTCGGCAACGCGCGGGGTGAGATCGGCGGCGCCGATACCGTCGTTTTCCGGTTCGGCGAGCGGCGAAACCCAATCTTCGCGCATCCGTTCGCGGCATATCTCGACGACGCCGGATGGCGCATCCAATCGACGACCGCGATGAACCCGATGACGAAGCACGATATCGGCTGGGGTTTGATCGAAGCGGTGCCTAAGGAGGCCCCGGACTAACGGAGCTTGCCGGCGCAGTCCGCGCCCTTGACCAGCACCGTCTCACCCGGAAATGAACAGTTGGCATCGAACGTCATGCCGCCGGTCATCTTGGCGACACCGGCCTCAATCCCGCTCCACAGGCTGCCGCGGAAGACCGCGCAGGGAAAGCGCGCGAGCGTGGCGGAAATGTCTTCTTCGCCTCGCCAGCTTCGGAACGTGAGTGGGCTCCAATGCCAGGAATGCTCCAGCCAGAAATCCTGTTTCGGGCCAATGGCGGCGAGGCGCTCCTTGAACCGGCCGCCGGTGATGAAATCGCCGTTCATGAGGGCGTAGGACAGGCTCGACGCCATGGTGAAGGTAACACGGGCGCACTGCTCGAAGCGGTCGTTGTCGACGGCGAGCGCGAGCTCCCTCCCGGCCGTGAACTCCCGCTCGGTCTTCCACGTCGCATGCAGTTGCAGGGCGAGGACAACGGGCAGGATGCCGGCCAAGGCGAGCCGGAGGCGGCGCTCCATGCGGGCGTCCGCGCACATTTTGAGCCAAGTCAGCCAAACCGCCGCCAACGCCGCCGCCGACAGGATGTAGGACGGGATCATGTAGTGAGCGCTCGGCTGTTTGGCGACGATCAGCGTCTGCGCGATTTGCGCCGCGAGGATGCCGGCGAGTAGGCGCAACTCCGGCTTCGGCACGTCGGCGCCCCGCCGATGTCTGACGAGGGCGATGACGAGCGTGGGCATGGCCAGAAGGATGGCGCCGTGCATGAGCGGCCTCTTCAGGAGACGCAGCACGCTCTTCGGATACACCGACAAGTCGATCAATCCCCCCGCCCCTGCGCCGTAGGGGCCGGTCGACCCGCCTATCTTGGCGATCCAGGCGACGAAGTCCGGCAGCATCGGTAACGCCGGCGCCGCGAATAGGACGAGCGACAGAAACGCCGCGACACCGTAAATGGCGATCCTTCTCGGCGTGCCGAGAACGACAAGCGGCAGGACGAAGATGGGCGCCATGGTGATCTTGGTGGCGACGCCGAACCCCGCGACGAGCCCGAATGCGATGGGCGGCCGGACGTCATGCGCGTCGGCGGGGCGGCGCAGCGTCCAGAAGCCCACGGCGATCAACAGCAGGGTGGCGAACAATTCCAGGGATTCCGGCTTCGCGAACACGCTGTTCTTCAGGATCAGCGTCGACAGGAACGGCGCCAATTGAACCAGGAACGCGGCGGCGATCCTTTCCGTCGCCAGCGCGACGACGACGCCGGTGGCCGCCAGCGCCACGGCGTTCATGGCGATGTAGCCGTAACTCATCAGGCGTAGGACCGATTCCGGATCGGCGAGAGCGTCGGCGACGATGGCGTCGACGGCGGAGAACGGATGCGCCAGACGGACGAACAGCGCGCCCAGCCACTGCACCGGAATTCCCGGATGGAAAATGTGGCCCGGCGGGGTCAGCTCAAGAATGTTGAGCGCGTCGAAGAAATAGAAATACGTCGGGTCGACATTGAACCAGAGCCAGTCCGGTCCGGCGGCGATCCTGAGCCACGTGGCGGCGGCGGCGTAAAGGAGCGGCAGCGCCAGCAGGGCGGAGAGCCTTGCCGGCCCCAGAGACCGAAAAGGCATGAACGCTACTTCACGGTGACGACGAACGGCATTTCCTTCTTTGCCGCCAGGTCGTAGTTGAACCGGCCCGTGTAGTTGAAGTGCTTGCCGTAGGTGTGCAGCGACACGGTGACGTTGTCGTTGTCGTTCCAGACGAGGTGAATGCCGTTCGGTTTGAGGCAGATGGTCTCGCCGGCGCCGGCGGTGAATTCGCAGCGCTCCACGAGTTCCACGTAGCCTTCCTTCGAGCGGTCGTCCATGCGGTTGAACTTCACATTCCGCTCGACGCCGTCGACACCGGCGACGACGGCCCAGGTGCCGTGGTTATGCGGCGGCGTGCCCCCGTGCGGCGCCCAGGCGATGGCAAATACGGCGAGGGTGTGGTCCGGCTCTTCATGCAGGAGATGCGCGCCGAAACCCTGTTCGACATCGGTCTCGTAATGCTTCGGCATCAGCCAGGTTTCCTTGGAAAGCGCCAGCTTGCTGGCGAGCGGCGCGACTTGGTCGAAGATTTCAGAGCAATCCGATGTCTTTGCGGTGATGCGGCGCAAATCGGCAACGTAGTCGTCGAGGGTGTAAGCCATGGCGTTTCTCATGAACGAAAATTACGAGCCGATAGTACCACACACCGAAGTGCGCCTAAATCCCCTTGGGCGCTGATGGACTCGGCGGCTGCCCGCCCGCCTTGCGCGGGGTACCGAAGAACGCCGGCAGATCGTCCTCCATATAGGAACACGCGCCGCTCACCAGTTTGTAGGCACGGGACGCGAGAACGATCATCTGAATGCGCAACCGCCCCGCCTCGGCGCGATAATCGCCGGAGTCGGGCTCGGAAGACCGTAACGGGAAAACGGTGATCCTGACCGAAGTGAGATCGGAGTCTTCTGCTATTCGCGACCATTGCGCGTGATAAAGGACGTTGATGGTCGGGTCGAACGTTTTCCAGGCGCCGTCGACGAATGCCTCGTTGAACACATGCCCGGGGATCGAAACGAAGCGGCTGCGAATGCCGCTCCGCTGCAGCAAGTAACTCATCATCTGGGAGTAATCGGTGCAGCATCCAATTTCGGAGCGGAGGTAGAGGCCGATGGAGACGTTTTCGTCCGGTATCCCGGCGGTGCCTGTGTTCCGATTCTGGCGAACGCAGCCGGCGACCGATGGCGACGAGGAATCGCCGAGGGACCAGAGGTTGGAGACGACGTTCATGAAGAACGATGCCTTGAGGGTCTCGGCGCCGCCCATTGCGCCGATTTCTTCGTATTCGGACCTGTTACGTTCCCAATGATCGGTAACGGCCAGAAAAAAATCGTCGAAAGAGGCGATCGGGCGGTTCAGGTACCCCTTCTTGCCGAACATGCCCGAGAAGTCGATCTTCCGCGGTGTGTCTATCGAAATTCGAGAGATATCCCGACTGATCGAATCGTCCCGCCCGCGCTCCATCCAGAGGGAAGGCGCAATGAAGATGGGAACGCAGAGAACGAAGACAAGAAGCCGCCGCCAGCGGGCGGGTTGATTGAAGCCGCGAATCAATAAGGCGGCGCTGATGGCTACGAACGCGCAGGATATCCAGGACACCAGAGTGCTCTTGCCTTCGCCGATCCCGCACTGATTGTTCAGCAAAGCAAGGAAATCGATGCCCGTCATTCTCCATATCCACTGACAATAGAGTGGGGTGGAGGCAAGCATCCATAACGTCGCCGCGAGGACGAGATTGGAAAGCAGGTACTTCCTGGTCATTCTCTACGTCTCGTCATCCAAGCGTGCACCGAGATTCAATGCCGAGTAATCATTCGGCGAGACCTATGCCGCCGCGCGGCGCGCCGGCGCGGACGTCCCGCCAGAGGATGGCGTGATCTTCCGGGAGCGCCCTGCTGTTCGGCATCGAAAGCCAGAGGCGCATCAACAGCCGCCCGCCGCCGTTGACGGCCGGCACGTCCTCGAACGCGGTGCGCGCGTGATAGACAGCGTGGTTGTTGAAGAACGTCATGTCGCCCGAACCTTGCGAGAATTCGAAAGCGCAGGCCTCGCAGGCCGCCTGTAAGACGTCGAGGGCTTTCCATCCGTCCGGCCCCAGGTCGGGGACGTCCGGCAATTCCTGCGCCGCCTCGATGTAGGTGCGGGAGTAGTGACTGGTGATCTTGCCGTCGCGCACCCCGAAGACGGGCAGCGCGTAGGTCATGGCCTCGCCGCCCTTTTCCTCGCCGAGGCGGGAACGGACCATCGGCGCGCACAGGAATTCGAGCACGTCCGGGCGGGATCTCAGGATAGCGTTATAGACGGCGGCGACGCTCGCCACCTTGTTGACGCCGCCCTTGGCGGCGGGGCGGACGCAGAACAGCGCCACCACGTCGCAGCGGTCGTTGTGGAAGCGCAGCGGTCCATTGGAAAGGGTACGCGCCTTCGACGACGCGAAGGTCTGACCGCTCTTGTCCTTCATCTGGTGGCCGTACTCGGCGTCGGTGTCGCGGCCGGTGTCGCGGATGTCGCGCATCATCTGGCCGCGGAAGTCCTGGGGCAGGGGGGTGCCGATATTGGCGCCGATTCCCATCCAAATCTTCCGGAGCCGGTCTTCGGCATAGCCCGCCACCGGCAGGCCTGTGAGACGCGCGATACCGCGCCCGTTCTCCAACTCGTCGGCGAGGGCGCGCAGCTTCGCGGCGGGCGTCGGCAGCGGAAAATCCTCGGCCCGAATGTCTTCCCATTCGAGGCCGCGCGCCTCGGCGGCGGAAAGCGCCGCGTCGACCTCGGCGACCTCGTCGGCCGTGAGCGCGAAGGTCCAGCGGTCGTCCGCGGCCATTTCGATTGGCGTCCAGGCGTCAGGGCCCGTGAAGGGAGCGTTGCGTGCGGTCATTTGGGGTTCCTCGAAAGCGCGGAGAGGATAATCCCGATCGGGCGCGGGCGGCAACGTCAGGAAAGCTTGCCGATGTCCGGTTTCGGCAGATGCAGCTTCGGATTGGCGGCGACGACCGCTTCCAAGGCGGCCGAGGCCGCCAGGAGGGCCAGATCGCCGCGCCGCTTGCCGACAATCTGCACCCCGAAAGGCATGCCTTCGGCGTCGAGGCCCGTCGGCAGCGCGATCACCGGATGGCCGGTCAGGGTCAACGCTGAGCGGATCAGGGAACCGTCCATGTAGTTCAGCATCGGCTTGCCGTCGATGGCCTTCGGCGGGCCGTCGGCGATCAGATAAGGCGAGACCGAATTACCCGGCACGATCAGAAGATCGACGTCGGCCATGAAGGTCTGGAAGTCGGCGTATAGTTTCGACCACTGCCGTTCCGCCCGCGCCACGTCGACGAGCGACATCTTCAGGCCGGCCTCGTAGTTGCTGAAGATGTTTGGCGACAATAGGTCGCGGTGCTTGGCGATACGGTCCTCGTGGTTCGCCACGTAATAGACGCACCGGAGCGTCCAGAAGACGTCCCGCGCGGTCGCGAGGTCCGGGTCGCGCGCCGCGCATGATCCGAAGGCGGGCGCGATTTCGCGGATGACATTGGCGAACGTCTTCTTGATGGCGGCGGCGACGGGCGCGCTGCCGCCGAAGTCCGTCGTCCAGGCGACACGGAGCTTGGAAAGATCGCAGGCCGGCAAGTCGACGAACGACGTGGGGTCGCAGGGTCCCGCCAGCATGTCGCGGTCATCGTCGCCGGCGAGGCCGGCCAGCAGCAGCGACGCGTCGGCGACGGTGCGGCCCATCGGCCCGTTCACGCTGAAGTTCGTGTAGTTGAGCGTGCGGCCCTCGCGGCCGACCAGTCCGGGGGTGGGGCGGAAGCCGACGACGCCGCACCAGGACGCCGGGTTTCGCAGACTGCCGCCGGTGTCGCCCCCTTGCGCCAGCGGCAACATGCCGGCGGCCAAGGCCGCCGCCGAACCGCCCGACGATCCGCCGGTGGCGCGGTTTACGTTGTGCGGGTTCCGCGTCGGCCCGAATACCTTGTTGTCGGTGTTGGAGCCGGCACCGAATTCCGGCGTGTTGGTCTTCGCGAAGGCGATGGCGCCGGACCGGCGCAACCGCGCCACCATGCCCTCGTCGGTCGCCGGGACGTCGTCCTTGTGGATCAGCGATCCGAAGGTGGTGCGGAGCCCAGCCGTCCGGTTCAAATCCTTGATCCCGACCGGCAGGCCGGTGAGCGGCGGCAGATCGCCGCCCTTGGCGAAGGCGCGCTCGGCCGCGGCGGCCTCCTTGCGCGCCCTCGGCACGTCCATGGCGGTGACGGCGTTGACCGTGCCGTTTACGGTCTCGATCCGCGCCAGGCAGCTTTCCAGCAATTCCACCGGCGATAAGTCGCGGCGCAGCATGCGCCGGCGGGCGTCCACGGCATCCAGATCGCAAGGCTCGGTCATCATTGGGGTCCTCTCGGGCGGGCCGCCATTGAACGGCGTCCAAGGGCAATCGGCAAGCGAGGGATGTCCTTTCCGCGCCGTGCCGGTGGGATTAATCTTCCCGCCGATCATCCAACGGCACGGGACGGCGACCCATGAAGATCACCATCCTCGACGATTATTTCGACACCATCCGCACGCTGGAATGTTTCAAGAAGCTGGCGCACCACGACGTCACAATCTGGAACGACCACGTGCAGGACGACGACGTCCTGGCGGAACGGCTCGCCGACACGGACATCCTGGTCCTGATCCGCGAACGGACTAAAATCCGCGCGCCGCTGATCGCGCGCCTGCCCAAGCTGAAGTTGATCAGCCAGCGGAGCGTCTATCCGCACATCGACGTGCCGGCGCTGACCGAACGCGGCATCCTGCTCTGCTCCGGACAGCATCCGGACTCACCCTCGCACGCGACGGCGGAACTGACCTGGGGCATGGTCATCGCCGCCATGCGGCAGATCCCGCAGCAGATGGAAGGGATCAAGGCCGGCAAGTGGCAGACCGGCATGGGCCGGACGCTCCGCGGCAAGACCATCGGCATCTTCGGCTGGGGCCGCATCGGCCGCGCCGTCGCCGGCTACGCGCAGGCCTTCAACATGAAAGTCGCCGTTTGGGGCAGCGAGAGCTCCCGCGAGCGGGCCAAGGCGGACGGCTTCATCGTGCCGGCGGCGCGCCACGAATTCTTCGCGACCTGCGACGTAATTTCCCTGCACATGCGGCTTTACGATTCGACGCGGGGCAGCGTGACGCGCGAAGACCTCGGCCACATGAAGCCCACAGCGTTGATCGTCAACACCAGCCGCGCCGGTCTGATCGAGCCGGGCGCGTTGGTCGACGCCCTGAAGGCGGGCCGGCCCGGCATGGCGGCCGTCGACGTCTACGAGGAAGAGCCGCTCCGCGACACATCGCATCCGTTGTTCCATATGCCGAACGTCATCTGCACGCCGCACATCGGCTACGTGACGGTCGACGAATACGAGGTTCAGTTCACGGAAATCTTCGGTCAGATCCTCGCCTGGGAAAGCGGCAACCCGGTCAGCGTCATCAATCCGGACGCGCTCAAGCGCTGACGAGACCTCATTCTTCGAGACGCCCACGTTGTGGGCTCCTCAGGATGAGGTCCATTTTGGCGGTCCTCATCCTGAGGAGCCGCCGTTAGGCGGCGTCTCGAAGGATGAGGCGAGAGAAATCAAGAAGCCCGGGTTGCGTAGGCCTCGGCGGCGTCGAGATCGGCCGCCGCGCCGAACGGTTCGTTGACGAGGACGAGGCCGCTGCCCCGCATGCCGCGTTCGGGCGGGTTCGGGAACGCGATCTCGCGGCGGAGATATTTCGGCAGGGCGGCGGCGTCCAACTTCTCCGCTAGGCCCGCGTGCAGACCGGCGTCCAGGACCGGATACCAGAGCAGGATGACGGCCTCCGGCCACTTGCGGTGCAGCTTGCGGACGAAATCGACAGCCGCGTCGTACTCCGCCTTGATCTCGTAGCTCGGGTCGATGAAGACGAGGCCGCGCCGGGGCTGCGGCGGCGACAGCGCCAGCACGCCCTCGAAGCCGTCGCGGTTGTGAACGTGGACGTTGTCGGCGTGCACCGCCCGCTTCAGCGCCTCATGTTCCTGCGGATGCAGTTCCATCAGGTGAATTTGATCCTCAAGGCGGAGCGTCAGCCGCGCGATTTCCGGCGAACCGGGATAGGCAGCCCCGCCGTGCCGGGCGCGGCAGCCGGCAATCGCCCGCATGTAAGGATGTTCGGCCGGGATCGCCTTGGCTTTCAGGGCGGCTTCGATGCCTTGCTTGGCCTCGCCGGTCTTGAGGGCTTCCGGCGCGTGCAGATCGTAACGGCCGCGCCCGGCATGCGTCTCCATGTAGCTGAGGGGCTTCGGCTTCTCGGTCAGACGGGCGAGCAGGGCGGCGAGCGCCGCGTGTTTGTGGACGTCTGCCCGGCAGCCCGCGTGATAGGCGTGCTGGTAGGACAGCATCTCAGTGCTCGAGCGGCCGCTCCAGGGCGGCAAGCTCGGGGAGGTCCGGGTGCGAGGTAATGGCGGTGCGGCGGCGCAGGACGGCGATCAGGCCGGGCACGTCCTTTCCCGCTTCGACGCGGCTGACGGCCGGAGCTATTTCCGTCACGTCGAAACCGACGTCGGCGGCGACGGCGCGGACGTAATCGGCCCGGTGCGAATAGCGGCACTCGGCGCCGAGGATGAAATCGGTATCGTCCGTCCGCTGAACCGAAAAAGCGAACAGGCCGTCCGGCCTGATGGCGGCGAGGGCAGCGCGGAACACCGGCGCCAGGTCGCCGATATAGACCAGCACGTCGGCGGCGACGATCAGATCGAAGAAACCGTCGCGACCGGCAAGGCCGGCGACGGCGTCGGCGACGTGTAACTCGTCGTAGATGGTCTTGCGCCCCGCTTCCGCGATCATGCCGGGCGACAGATCGACGCCGACGAGCCAGGCGGCACGCTTCCGGAACGCCTCGCCGGCGAGGCCGGTGCCGCAACCGAGATCGAGCACGCGCTCGCCGCTCGGCTGTTGCGGCCGCAGGCGCTCTATCGCGTCGAGTAGCTGGAAGGGCGCCTTGTAGTCGAGATTGGCGAGCAGCGATTCCTCGAAGCGCGGCGCGTACTGATCGAACAGCGACCGCACGTAGGCTTCCGGCAGCGTTTTCGGCACTGGCGCCGAGCCGATGAGTGCGAGGCGGATTTCCGCGCCCATTTCGTCGGTCTCGGCGAGCCGCAGGTACTGCGTGTAGTGCGCCGCCGCTTCCTGGTGCCGGCCGAGGGCTTCCAGCGTCTCTGCGAGCGCGAATTCGGCCGGCGCCCAGCCGGGGACGAGCGCGGCAGCTTCTTCGAACAGCGACAACGCGCCTTCCAGATCGCCCCGCTCCTTGAGCATGCGGGCGAAATCGTAGCGCCGGTCGGCGAGGATATCGTTGGAAATCATGATGACGGCGACGGTGCACCAGCCTCGGAGCGCGAACGGATACACCAACCTTGGGCTAAATAAAACGGGATTTTCGGCGGGCCCCGAAACCATGGGCGTTAGGCCAGGAACGCGGCAGTGGACCCCGGAACAAGTCCGGGGTGACGGGTGAAGGCTGAATTGGCTGCCGGCCGAACCGCATAGCCACGGGTGGTGTGATTGCCCGTTGTTCAGGTTTCCCCGATCGTCACCCCGGGCTCGTCCCGGGGTCCACTTGCTCCGGCGATTACCGCTTCGCCTTTGTGACCTTCTTCTTGGCCGCCGGCTTCTTCGCCGCCGGTTTGGCCTTGGCTTGCTTGGCCCCCTTCTTGACCGGTTTCTTCGCCTCATCCTTCGCCGGCTTCATCTTTTTCTTCCGCCAGTCCGGAATGTCGATGGAGCCGATGGTGCCGGGGGCGTGCATCTCGATCATCTCGAGATCCTTGCTGAAGGACATAAGCTCGTGGTGGCAGCCTTCCGGCATGTAGTGGCTGTCGCCGGCCTTGAGCGTGACTTCGCCGACGCCCTTGAAGTCGAACTTCACCTTGCCCTTGATGACGTAGACCCAGTGGAAGTTGACGTCGTGCTTGTGGTGGCCGGTGCCGCCTTTCATGGCCCGCTTGGCGCGGATCACGTGCGCGAAGTAGGCGCCCTTGGTGGCGTCGCCGAGCTCCAGGTCGCGGTACTCGAAATAATCGCGGAGCCCCTGGGTCCAAGGGGCGCCCTTGGCCTTGTGCAGGACGTAGCCGGTTGCGTACTTGGTCATGCCTGTTTCCTTCCGTTCCCCAATGTTCAGGTGAAGCTGCCGTTGTTGGCGCCGTGCCCGCCGTCGACCGTGACGACGGTGCCGCTCACGAATCTGGCCCGGTCGGACGCCATGAAGACGACGACGTCGGCGACTTCCTCGACCGTGGCGGCGCGCTTGCCGGGCAGGTTCTTCAAATACTCCCGCCAGCGTTCCGGGTCGCCGTGTTGCGCCTCGGCGCGGCTTCGCATCAGCGAGACCAGACGTTCCGTCTCGACCGGGCCGGGACTGACGGCGAGGACGCGCACGCCCTTGGTGAGGCTGGTGCCGCCGACGGCGCGGCTGAAGGCGTTGAGCCCGGCGTTGCCCGTGGTGCCGGCGACGTAGCCGGCATCGGTGCGGTCGGCGGCGAGGCCGGTAACGTTGACGATCACGCCGGAACCGCGCTCCAGCATCGCCGCCATGAAGGCGCGGGTCATGTTGACGTAGCCGAAGACCTTGAGCTCCCAGGCCTCGCGCCAGCGGTCCTCGGTCATCGCCTGCAGGTCGCCGGCCGGAATGGCGCCGGCGTTATTGACCAGGATGTCCGGCGTGCCGACGGCGGCCAGCAATTCGCCGACGCTGGCGCTTCGCGAGATGTCCTTGGCGTGCAGATGCAACTTGGCGCCTTGCCCCGGCGCCATCTCGGCGGCGGCGGCTTCCAGGTTCTGCATGCTGCGCGACGCCATGTGCACGTTGCAGCCCTCGGCCAGCAGCGCCTTGGCGACGCCCTTGCCGATCCCCTTCGACGCGCCGGTGACGAGCGCGGTCTTGCCCGAAAGGCCGAGTTCCATGGTGTTCTCCCCGAATTGTTGTTCGTTGCCGGGCCGTATGGCGGCCCGGGCATTTCGTTCGGAAGAGACTAACAGCTAAGACCCTCGGCGCGAAGGGCCGAGAGGAGGAGGGGTGTCCGCCGGACGCGTCAGGCGGTCGCCATACCGGGGCGGTCGGAGCGATGCCGGTTCCACGGCATGCGGGAGATCAGGATCGCCATGCCGCAGAAGCCGGTCAGGCCGGCGGTGAACAAACCGGCGCCGATGAAGGCGGTGGCGATCAGGAAATAGGTCGAAACCAGATAGGCGAGCAGAACGGTCGCCAGCACCAGGAGGCCGACGACGATCTGAACCTGGCGCTGCAGGTCGAGCCCGCCGTGCGTGCCGTCGATCGGGAGGCCGGCCTTCGACCAGGCGCCGAGGCCGCCGTCGATCACGAACGTCTTGTCGAAGCCGCAGGCGACGATGCTGTCGCGGTTCAGTTCGGTGCGGCGGCCGCTGCCGCAATAGAAGATCGCTTCCTTGTCGCCGGCGTACCGCGACAGCGACGGGTTCAGGCTGTCGGCGGGACAGAGCGTCGCGCCCGGAATCCGGCTCTGCGCGTATTCGGTGGCGCTGCGGACGTCGAACAGGACGGCGCTGCCGTTTTCCAGTTTGGCGCGGGCTTCGGCGGGCGAGATGTTCTGCATGACGGCTATCCGTTTGGTTCAGGTTGAAGATCAGCATATCAGATATATTCGAAACAATGAATATGAAAGGGACGATCGGGATTTTTCCGGGCCGGCCGGCCACGGAACCGGCGTCCGCGCCTTAAATGCTTGATTTCACGATATTGCTTCCGGATGATGCCTCCCCAGAGAACGGGCCCGGATCGAAGCCCGGCAACTGGGAAAACATCCGAGGGAGCGATCCCATGAAATTTTTCGTCGATACGGCGGAAGTCGCGGAAATCCGCGAACTCGACGACCTGGGTCTGGTCGACGGCGTCACCACCAATCCGTCGCTGATCGCCAAGTCGGGCCGCGACATGGTCGAGACGATCCGGGAAATCTGCGACATGGTGCGCGGACCGGTCAGCGCCGAGGTCACGGCCACCGACTTCGACGGCATGATGAAGGAAGCGGCCAAGCTCTCCGCCATCGCCCAGAACGTCGCCATCAAGGTGCCGTTGACGGAGCCCGGCATCAAGGCGTGCAAGGCGCTCTCGGACGATGGTGTCGACGTCAACGTGACGCTCTGTTTTTCCGCCGCCCAGGCGATCCTGGCGGCCAAGGCCGGCGCGGCCTTCATCTCGCCCTTCGTCGGGCGCTTGGACGACATCGGCCAGGACGGCATGGCGCTGATCCAGGACATCTGCGACATCTACGCGCAGTACGACTATCCGACCGAGGTGCTGGTGGCGTCCGTCCGCCATCCGATTCACGTGGTCGAGGCGGCGAAGATGGGCGCCGACGTCGCAACCGTGCCGCCGAAGGTCCTCAAGCAGATGTTCAAGCACCCGTTGACCGACAAGGGGCTGGAAGCGTTCCTGGCGGACTGGAAGAAGACCGGCCAATCCATCCTGTAATCGATCCTATAGGCGCGGAATCTGTCGAATTTTTAATGCTTCCCGGACCCGGTCGGGTCTTTCCTTTCTGGTGCAATATGTTAATCCCATCCCCGGCGAGCCCCGACCTAGGGGTTGAAACGCCCTTCGGGCGTTCTATCTGGTTTCCCGGACCGATAATCAGCGGGGCGAATAGGCCATGACCGACATGATCCGTCTCACCCGTCTCAGTAAGAAGTTCGGCCCCCTGACGGCGGTCGACGGCATCGACATGTCGGTGCGCCAGGGCGAGGTGCTGGGCTTCCTGGGACCGAACGGCGCCGGCAAGTCGACGACCATGAAGATGGTGACGGGCTTCCTGGCGCCGACCAGCGGCACCGCCGAAGTGGACGGCATCGACGTCGTCCAGAACCCGGTCGAGGTGAAGCGCCGGCTCGGCTATCTGCCGGAGGGCGCGCCCTGCTACGGCGACATGACGCCGCGGTCCTTTCTGAACTTCATCGGCGAAGTGCGCGGTCTTTCCGGCAAGGACCGGGAACGCGCCGTCGACGCCGCCGTCGAGAAGGTGGCCATCGAAGGCGTCCTCGACCAGTCCATCGAGACTCTCTCCAAGGGATTCAAGCGCCGCGTCGGTCTGGCGCAGGCGATCCTGCACGATCCGCCTGTGCTGATCCTCGACGAGCCGACGGACGGTCTCGATCCGAACCAGAAGCATCAGGTGCGCACGCTGATTAGCGGCATGGCCGCCGACAAGGCCGTCGTCATCTCGACGCACATCCTGGAAGAGGTCGAGGCGGTCTGCACCCGCGCCGTCATCATCGCCAAGGGGCGTCTGCTCGCCGACGGCACGCCGGCGGAGCTTCTCGCCCGCTCGCCGCTGCACAACGCGCTCCGCATCGCCGTCGACGCGGCCGCCGCGGACGCGGTGCTCGACGATCTCAGATCTTTCGACGGCATCGCCGAGGTCGAGTTGATGGACGGCGCCGGCGGCGCCTCGATCATCCGCGTCAAGTCGGCCTCCGGCTCGATCGCCGTCGAGGTCGCCGCGATGCTGAAATCAAAGGGCCGGCCGGTGCGCGACCTGTCGACGGAAAAGGGGGCGCTCGACGCCATCTTCCGCGAGATCACGCTCGGCGCCGGCGAGGGAGCGGGCCACCATGGGTAACATCGCCATCGTCGCCAAGCGCGAGTTCAAGGGCTATTTCGCGACGCCGCTGGCGCTCGTCTTCATCGTCATCTTCCTGGTGCTGACGGGTGCGTTCGCCTTCTACGTCGGCGGCTTCTTCACACGCGGCTACGCCGATCTCACGTCATTCTTCGCCTATCATCCGTGGCTGTTCCTGCTTCTCGTGCCGGCCATCGGCATGCGGCTCTGGGCCGAGGAACGGAAGTCCGGCACCATTGAACTGCTGATGACGCTGCCGATCTCGACCGTCGAGGCGGTCATCGGCAAGTTCGTCGCGGCATGGCTGTTCTGCGGCGTCGCCCTGGCGCTGACGTTCCCGATCTGGATTTCGGTCAACGTGCTCGGCGATCCGGACAACGGCGTCATCGTCGCCAGCTACGTCGGCAGTTTCATCATGGCCGGCGGTTACCTCGCCATTGCCGCCTGCATCTCGGCGCTGACGGCGAACCAGGTGATCGCCTTCATCGTCGCCGCCACGGTCTGTTTCCTGTTCACCATGTCGGGCGCGCAACTGGTGCTCAACTTCTTCCAGGCCTGGGCGCCGGAAATCATCGTCGAGGCCATGCGTTCCATGAGCTTCCTCACGCATTTCGACGCCATCACGCGGGGCGTGATCGACCTCAAGGATCTGGCGTTCTTCGGCTCGTTGATCGCGCTCTGGCTCTATCTCAACGTGCTCGCCGTCGAAACCAAGAAGGGGAGCTGAGACGACAATGAGCTTCCTCGCGAAAATCGACCGTTCCAAGCTGGCGTTGATCGGCGTCGTCCTCGCCGTCACGACGTTCCTGGCCTTCAACATCTTCACCAACGCGGCCCTCAAGGGGGCGCGGCTCGACCTGACCGAGGAGCGGCTGTTCACGCTGTCCGACGGCACGCGGGACATCCTCGCCGATATCGACGAGCCGATCACGATCCGGCTCTTCATCACCAAGCGGCTGACGGAGCTCAATCCGGCGCACGCCACCTACGCGGCGCGCATCCGCGAGCTGCTGGAACGCTACGTCGACATCGGCAAGGGCAAGATCAAGGTGGAGCTCTACAGCCCCGAGCCCTTCACCGACGAGGAAGACCGCGCCGTCTCCTTCGGCTTGCAGGGCGTGCCGCTCTCGAACGCCGGCGACCAGGGCTACTTCGGTCTCGTCGCCACCAACAGCACCGACGACATCAAGAACATTCCGTATCTGAGCCCGGAACGGGAAAACTTCCTCGAATACGATCTGACCAAGCTGATTTATCAGCTGGCGCGCCAGAAGAAGCCCCGCGTCGCGCTGATCTCGGCGTTGCCGGTCGCCGGCGCCATGGGGCCGCGTTCCGGTCAGGCGCCGCCCTGGGCGGTCGTCGATCAGGTCCGCGAGTTCTTCGAGGTCGTTCCCGTGCAGCCGCACGAGAAGTCCCTGCCGGCCAACACCGAAATGCTGTGGTTCGTGCATCCGAAGGGCCTGAGCGAGCCGCTCACCTATGCCATCGACCAGTTCATCATGAACGGGGGCCGGGCGCTCGTATTCGTCGATCCGAACTCGGAAATCGACGTCGCCATGGCGCGCGGCGCGGAAGGCGCCGGCGTCTCCGACATCGACAAGCTGATGACGACCTGGGGCGTCAAGATGGCGCCCGGCAAGGTGCTCGGCGATCTCGACGCGGCGCGCCGCGTCAACGTCAACGTCCGCGGCGAGACCACCATCGCCGACTATGTCTTGTGGCTCTCGTTGCTGCCCAAGAACTTCGTCGGTGGCGACGCCATCACGGCGGATTTCCAGCGCCTCACGCTGGCGTCTGCCGGATACCTGGAGCCCGTCGAAGGCGCCGGCACCAAGTTCCAGCCGCTGATCCAGTCGAGCCCGCGCGCCATGGGCATCGACACAGCCAAGGTGCGGGTGAACCCGGACGTCGTCGCGCTGTTCCGCGACTTCAAGCCGGGCGGCAAGCCGCTCACCATCGCGGCCCGCATCACCGGTCCGGTGAAGTCCGCCTTCCCGGACGGCCAGCCCAAGGACTTCGACGAGGAAGCCAAGGCGATGGCGCCGAAGGGGCCGCACCTCGCGCAATCGAAATCGGACGTCGGCATCATCGTCGTCGCCGATACCGACATGCTGCACGAGCAGTTCTGGATGGAAACCCGCCAGTTGCTCGGTCAGACGTTGAACGTGCCGTTCGCCAACAACGGCGATCTTGTCGTCAATTCGCTGGAAAACCTGAGCGGCGGCACGGCGCTGATGAGCCTGCGCGGCCGCGGCGAGGCGTTCCGTCCCTTCACGCTCGTCAACGCCATCCGCCGCGACGCGGAACTGCAGTACCGCACCAAGGAGACGGAGCTCGAAGGCCAGATCAAGAACCTGCAGCAGCAACTGGGCGAATTGATCAACCGCGAACAGGCCGGCCGCGAGCTCGTCATCGGTCCCGAGGACCGGGCGAAGGCGGAAGAGTACCGGCGCGAGATGATCAAGCTGCGGCGCGAGCTTCGCGAGGTCCAGTTGTCGCTGCGCAAGGATATCGACGAGCTCGACGCGACGCTGAAGTTCGTCAACATCGCGCTGATACCGATCCTGCTCGGTGTCGTCGCGATCGTCTGGACCTTCGTGCACCGGCGCCGCCGCGCCCGCCGGTTCCGTGTCGAGACGGCTTGAGGAGAGACGCGCCATGACGCCGAAGTCCATCACGCTGCTGTTCTTGCTGACCGTCGCCACCGTCGCCGCCGCCATCGGCGGCGTTGCGACGCGGGTGAACTATCAGGAGAGCAATCTCGCCGGCGAGCGGGTTTTCCCGGGTCTCCTGGAAAGTGCCAACGCCATCACCGAAATGCTCGTGCTGCAGGCCGGCAAGACGATGACGTTCCAGAAGCTCGACAACAAATGGGGTCTTGCCGAAAGCGGCGGCTATCCGGTCGACGGCCGTGCCGTCACGAAGCTGATCTACGGCGTTTCCGATCTCGAATACCTCGAGCGCAAGACCGCCCACGAGGATCGGTTCGGCAAGCTCTACCTCGGCGATCCGTCCAAACCGGACGCCAAGTCGCACCGCGTCACGTTGAAGGATTCGTCGGGCAAGGTGCTGGCCGATGTCATCACCGGACGCAGCAATTCGTTCCTGCCGCAGACGACCACCGGCGGCGCCTATATCCGGCTGCCCGATCAGAAGCAGGCCTGGCTCGCCAAGGGGCTGATCGACATCGGCGCTGAGCCGCGCGACTGGCTGATGCGCGACATCATCGACTACAAGCCGGAAGAGGTTCTCAAGGTCGTGACCCGGCATCCGGGCGGCGAAATTCAGATCTCCGTGCCCGATACGGCCGGCAAGGCGGGCGACTTCAAGTTCGAGAACATGCCCGCGGGCCGCAAGCTGAAAAGCCGCTTCGCGCCGCGCGATCTGGCGGCGCTACTGGGCGGTTTCGTGCTCAACGACGTTCGCAAGGCGTCGACCGTCGAGCTCGACCCGAAGGACGCCTATGTCGCCAATTTCGACGTCAAGGACGACGTCCATGTGGTGATGCATATCTGGCGCAAGGACGGCACCGACTGGATGAAGGTCGAGGCCGCCTATACCGGGTCGGATCCGAATTCGGCCGCCGCCAAGAAGGTCGCCGAGATCAAGGCGCGGACCGAAGGCTGGGCCTACATCATCCCCGCCTATCAGGCCGACATCATTTCCAAGACCTTGGAATATCTGACCGAGCCGGACACCAAGCCGGCGTCCTGAGCGGTCCGCATTCGGAGTTGAGGGTGGGAGAAGCTATATCCTCCCTCGTCATTCCCGCGTAAGCGGGAACCCAGTTCTGCTTGTTGTTTCCTGCGTCCCCGCTTGCGCGGGGATGACGGTATTATCCGTAGCGCGCGTTAGGGGCGTTGCGCGTCGGCAACGGTAACTAGGCCGAGCGCGCCAGCATCGCCCGCGCCAGCACGTCGGTCCCTTTCGCGAGATCGTCGGCCCGGGCGCTTTCCGCCTCATTGTGACTGACGCCGCCCTCGCAAGGCACGAACACCATGCCGGTCGGCGCGACGGACGCCACCTTGCAGGCGTCGTGGCCGGCGCCGGAATAGATGTCGCGGCAGGGAACGCCGGCCGCCTCCGCGGCCTGGCGAACGCTCTCGATGCAGCCGGCGTCGAAATTGACCGGCGCCGAGACGGTCACCGTCTCGACGTCGATGCCGAGGCCGCTGGTCTCGGCGACGCCGTTGACGATGGCGAGAATATCGGCGTGCATCCGCTCCAGGATCGCCTCGTCCGGATGGCGGGAATCGATGCTGAAGACGGTCGTGCCGGGAATGGTGTTGCGGGAATTCGGCCCGACGCGCACGTGCCCGACGGTGATGACCGGTTTCGGATCGTAGGTGAAGGCGAGCTCGTTGAGGGCCACGGTCATCCGGGCAGCGCCGACGAAAGCGTCGCGCCGCTCGGTCATCGGCAGCGTGCCGGCATGGCCCTCGACCCCGGTGAGCGTGATCAGGAAACAGCGCTGTCCCTGCGCGCCGAGCACGGCGCCGACGGGCACGCCGTCCTTCTCCAGGATCGGACCCTGCTCGATATGCGCCTCGAAATAGGCGGCGAGCGGGCGCTGGACCGGCGCCTCGCCGGCATAGCCGATGCGGGCAAGCTCATCGCCGAGCCGCTTGCCGTCCGCGTCCTTGAGGGCGAGCGCGCTATTCAGGGAGCGGATACCGGCGAAGACGCCGGAGCCGATGCAGCCGGCGGCGAAGCGGGCCCCTTCCTCGTCGGTCCAGTCTATGACCTCGACGGGGGCGGCCGTTTCCACGCCGGCGTCGTTGAGGGCGCGGATCACCTCGAGACCGGCCATGACGCCGTAGGCGCCGTCGAAGCGGCCGCCGAGGGGCTGGCTGTCCAGATGGCTGCCGGTGGCGACCGGCGCGCGCTTGGGATCGCTGCCCGGACGCCTGGCGATGACGTTGCCGATGGCGTCGACGCTGATGGTACATCCGGCGTCGCGGCACCACGCCGTGAACAGGTCACGCGCCCGTTTGTCGGCGTCGCTGAGCGCCAGCCGGCCGACGCCGCCCTTGGCGGTCCGGCCGAACTCCGCCATCTCCATCAGCGAGCGCCACAGGCGGTCGCCGTCGATCTTCAATGTCATATGTTTTCCTCGATCCAGCGGGCGGCGCGGAACAACGCCGCGTCGCCGCCCGGGCGGCCGATCGCCTGCAATCCGATCGGCATCTTGTTCGGACCCTGGAGCAGCGGCAGCGTCAGCGACGGGGCGCCGACCAGCGTCCATATCTTCTGGAAGATCGCGTTGCCGGTACCTTGCAGACCGACCGGCGCTTCCCCCGTCGCGCTCATGGTGACGATGACGTCGGCATGCTCGAACATGCGCTCGACGGCGCGCGTCACCGTGTCGCGGTATTCGTAGGCCGCGATGTAGTCGCCCGCCAGCAGATCGTAGCCGGCGGCGGCCCGGCGGCGCGTTTCCTCCATCACCAGGTCCGGGTGGCCGCGGCAGTAGTCGCCGATATTGGCGGCGAGATTGCCGATCATCACCGTGTTGTGGCAGTCGAGGGCGGTGTCGAAGACGCCGGTCATTTCGACCTCGCGGGCGGCGGGGCCGAGACGCTCGAGCACATCGGCGAAGATGCCGTCCATATAAGGTTCGACCGCCGCCCACATCGGGCCCTTGACGGCGGCGATGCGGGGCGCGCTGGCCGGCGCGCCCTTTGCCAGCGCGGCGAGGATGCCGGCGTTCGGATCGGGCCGCATGTCGAAGTCGCCGGCCGCCGGCTGCATCAGGACGTCGGCGATCATCGCCAGGTCCTCCAGCGAGCGGCCGTAGACGCCGGGCGTGTCGAGACAGCGGGCGAGGGAGAACATGCCGGCGCGGGAAATGGTTCCGAACGTCGGTTTGAAGCCGTGCACGCCGCAGTAGGACGCCGGACGGATCATGGAGCCGCCGGTCTGCGTGCCGACGGCGAGCGGCACCTGGAAGTCCGCGACCGATGCCGCCGATCCGGACGATGAACCACCGGGGGTGCGTCCGGGATCGTGCGGGTTGCGGGTCTTGCCGACGCCGGTGAGCGCGAATTCGGTGGTGACGGTCTTGCCCATGATCACGGCGCCGGCCTGACGGAGCAGCCGGGCGATATCGGAATCGACGGCCGGCCGGCGGCCCTGGAACAGCCGAGACCCGTTTTCAGTCGGCATGTCGGCGGTATCGATGATGTCCTTGAGGCCGACCGGGACGCCATGTAGCGGGCCGAGAGCACTGCCGATCTTGCGCGCCGCGTCGCGGGCCGCTGCCTGAGCGAGCGCCATCTCGGCGTCGAGAAACGCCCATGCCCCGACGGCGTCGTCACGGGCCTCGACCCGCGCCAGACAGGCACCGACGAGGTCGCGGGAGGTCAGGTCTCCGGCCGCGATGGCCCGGCCGGCTTCGAAAGCCGTCAATTCGTTCGGCGGCAGGGTCATTTCAGCTTGCCGACCTCGCGGTAGAACTTTTCCGCGCCCTTGCAGAACGGAATGGAGACGCCGTCCGACGACGTCGCCAGTGTGATCCGCTTTCCCTTGGTGTGGCCGCCGTCGAGGATGTTCCGGGCGTGCTTGTTGCTCCAGAGCGCCTTGGTGACGCCGTAGAGAAGATCCTCGGCAAGATCGCTTCGGGAAATCCAGAGCGCGTGCACGGCGACGGTCTGCACGTCACCGGTCTGGCCGGGATAGGTGGCGGCGGGGATCGAGGCCCGGGTGTAGAACGGCGAACGCGTGATCAGGGTTTCCGCGCCGACGCCGGTGATCGGGACCAGCCGTGCGCCTTCCTTGGCCATGCGGACGACCGATGCCAGCGGATGCCCGCCGATGGTGAGCAGCGCGTCGATCTTTCCTTCGCCCATCATCTTCGCCGCGCCCTCGAAGTTGGTGAGCGCCGGCGAGAAGTCGCGTCCCTCCTCGATGCCGTGGGCGCGGACCAGCAACTGCGCGCCGACCAGAGCGCCCGAGCCCTGTTCGCCGAACGCGACGCGTTTTCCCTTGAGATCGGCGACGGCGGCGATCTTGGCGTTCTTGTCGCGGACGAGGTGAAGTTCCTCGGGATAGAGGCTGGTGATCGCGCAGAGGTTGGTGGCGGGCTTTCGGTTGCGGAACGGGCCGCTCGCGGAATAGGCCCAGTAGGCGATGTCGGATTGGGCGAACCCGGAGGGATACTCGCCGTTGCCGAGGGCCGTCACGTTGGCGACGGAACCTCCCGAGGGCTCGGCGATCGCCACCAGTCCCGGCATGCCGCAGTTGCCGCCGCGTTCGCAGCTCTTCGAGCCGGGCGGGTTGGAGACGACCTGGCCGATCAGGCCGGCGATCGGAAAATAGGTGCCGCCCCGGGAGCCCGACGCGATCTTGAAGTAATCGATGGCGCCGGCGGACGCCGGCCACAGAACGCCGGCGGCCATTGCCGCTGCGGCAACGGAAAAAAAGCGAGTGCGGGCGCGTGTCGGCATTGTCATGAATTCCCCCATTGCGGTAGGCACCCCGAGGTCAGTCTAGCGGAGCTTTTCACGCCCGCCCATCCCCTTCGGCGGTGGCCTTCCCGGCGGAAGATGTTAAGGTGTGCGCCTTCGAATTGGGGGGCAAGAAATGACTAAGAATGAAGCTGTTCTGCCGGGGCGCGGCAACGACGGGTGGCCGGAAATTTCGCCGTCGGCGGCGGGTCTGGACGCGGAGAAGATGGCGGCGGCGGTCGCCTATGCCGAGGCGCACGAGAGCCCCTGGCCGCGCGATCTGGAAAACGCCGGCAGCGTGCCGGGCCTGACGCAGATCGAGCCCGCGCCCTGGAACGAATTCATCGGGCCCTTGAAGCCGCGCGGCGGCCCCGCCGGCCTGATCCTGAAGGGCGGCGCCATCGTCGCCAAGTGGGGCGATCCGACACGCGTCGACATGACGTTCAGCATCGCCAAGAGCTACCTGTCGGTTCTTGCCGGCATCGCCATCGACGACGGGCTAATTCCCGGCATCGACGCCAGGGTGTCGGAGACCTTGAACATCCCTGAATTCCAGGGCGACCACAACGGCCGGATCACATGGCGGCACCTGCTGACGCAGACCAGCGAATGGACCGGAACGCTGTTCGACAAGCCCGATCAGGTCGACCACTACCGGGAGGTCGGCGCCGGCACCAGCAACGCCCGGAAGGGCCAGAAGCGGACGCTTCTCGAGCCCGGCACGTTCTGGGAATACAACGACGTTCGCGTCAATGCGCTGTCGTTGGCGCTTTTGCATACGTTCCGCCGGCCGCTGCCGGACGTGCTTCGCGAGCGGGTGATGGAACCGATCGGCGCGTCGAGCACATGGGAATGGCACGGCTACAGAAATTCCGCGGTCGAGATCGACGGCGCGTCGATGATCTCGGTGCCGGGCGGCACGCATTGGGGCGGCGGGCTCTGGATCGACTGCTACGACCATGCGCGTTTCGGCCTGCTGATCCAGCGGCGCGGCGACTGGGGCGGCCGCCGTATCGTCTCCGCTGATTGGATCGACCTGCTGCACCGGCCTATCGACATCTATCCGGTCTATGGCCTGCTGTGGTGGCTGAATACCGGACGCCGATACTATCCGAGCGCGCCGGAAAGCAGCTTTTTCGCGCTCGGTGCCGGCACCAACCTGATCTGGATCGACCCGGAACTGGACCTCGTCGGCGTGGTCCGGTGGATCGACCAGAACACGATCGACGGTTTTCTGGGCCTCGCGGCGGCCGCTTTCCGCTGACCGCGCCGGACGGAAATAACATTCCGTAACAATTTCTAACGCCGGAGACATACCGCGCTTACAGGCGGTTGGTACTTGTTTCTCCATAAGGACGGGACATTCCGTTCGAGGGAGATCAACAAATGCCGACGATCCGCTCCATCATTTCCGGTCTTCTCGGCGCCGCCGCCCTGATGGCGATGTTGGCGCCCACCGCCGAGGCGAACACTCGGCCGCGGTTGGTGCTCGAAACCGTGCCCGGCGCCGCGATCCAGGTCGTGCAACTGGCGATGACGCCGGCCCGCGATCTCAAGCTCAAGGTGATTTCCGCCTGCAACGACGGCGTCGCCATCTTCAAGGTTCAGAACGACGGCCAGCCGTGGCCGGCCGCCGGCACGTTCGGCATCTACCGGGTCGTCGACGGCAAGACCGTTCTGGTCTCGCGCCGCACCATGCGCCTGACGGAAGGCCAGCAGGCCTCGTTCCGCATCAAGAAGCCGGGTGATGACACCCTGACGCTGTTCGTCGAGCCCGCCTGGTATCAGCGCGATTTCACGCGCGACGCCGAGGTCGCCTGCAAGTGATCGCCGAGTGATTACGAGAATTCCGATGCGCCATATGAAACATTTCGCCGCGTTGACCGTCGCCCTGACGGTCTTCGTCGCCGCTACGGTGGCCAGAGCCGATTGTCCGCGGATTCCGGAAACCCCCGTCTGGGGCAAGGTCGCCAACGGCGACGTCGTCGGTTACGTCGACAGCGCCTACAAGGGAAACTGGGGCGCCTATCTGCGGACATGGGAAAAGCGTCGCGCCGCGCTCCGTGACGTGATGGCCCGGGACTCCATCCTCGCGTTTCACAATACCGGCCTGCAACTGAAGGGTAAGGATCTCGCCGCCTACGCCGACGCGGTCGACAAACGGATTGCCGTCATGGGCTGCCTCGCGGCGGCGGCGGCGAATGGGAAAAGCACGGGAGCGTCGTTCGCCGGAACGGCGAGCAAGGACGGCTCCTGAGTTCCCCCAGGGCCCGGATCTTCGGATCCGGCGCGTCCCTAGGAAGAGCCCGGTCGGAAACGGCCGGGCTCTTCTGCGTTCGGGCGCTATCGAACGGAAGGATCAGGCGCGAGCGAGATCGAAAAGCTTCTGCATGGTCTCGGCGGTGAGATTTCCGCCGGTGAGCGCGGCGACGGTCTTGAGCCCGGTGTCGACCTTGCCGGCCAGGAACGCCGCCGAGGCGACGACGCCGGCGGCTTCGCCCAGGAGCTTTCCGCGCATCAGGAGCGTCTCGAAGGCGCGGCCGATTTCCGGCTCCGACACGAGGACGATATCGTCGAGGTAGGTCTGCAGGTGACGGAACGGCAGCTCGCCGGGCCGAATGGCGGAGAGCCCGTCGGCGATGGAATCCCAATAGTCGATGGCGGTCGGTTTGCCGGCCTGGCGCGAGACGTAGGCGGCGTTGGCGCGTTCCGGCTGCACACCGATGCATTTGACGTCGGGGCGGAGCAGTTTCACCGCCGCCGCCGTGCCGCCGGCAACGCCGCCCGACGACACCGGGACCAGGACCTGCTGGACGTCCGGGAAGTCCTCGCAAATCTCGGCGCCGATGGAGGCGTGACCGGCCGTGATCCAGTATTCCTCCCAGGTATCGATGGCGGTCATGCCGCGCTCCCGGGCGACCCGCTCGACGGTCGGCTGACGGGCCGCGGCGTCGGTGCCGCAGAAGATCACTTCGGCGCCGTGACCCTTCGTCGCGTTCACCTTGTAGGAGCTGGTGCGGTCGAGCATGACGACGGCGATCGGCACGTTCATCAGACGCCCGGCGTAGGCGAAGGCCTGGGCGAAGTTGCCGCTGGACGCCAGCACCACGCCCTTGGCGCGCGCTTCCGGGCTCAGGCGGTCGAGCATGGTGAAGGCGGCGCGTACCTTGTAGGCGCCGGTGACTTGCAGGTTCTCGCATTTCACGAACAGGTGCTCGTTGCCGATCTCGGCGGAATCCCTGGAGATCGGCACGATCGGCGTGCGGCGAATGGCGGCAGGCAGGCGGGCGCGGGCGGCCTGAATGTCGGCGAGGGAAACCAGTTCCGGCACGGAGGGGACCTTACAGTGCGAGGTTGAGATTGGCGGCGTTGAGCCGGCCCATGGAAAGCAGCAACTGATAGACGGCGACCCGCTCGTCGTAAGCGGCCGAGGTGTATGTGATCTGCGCGTTGTTGGCTTCGTTCTCGGCGTCGAGGACGTTGAGCACGGTTTCCTTACCGGCCTCGCGCAGCTTCTTCTTCGATTCGAAGACTTCCGACGCGATGTTGACCGCGTTTTCCAGAAGTTCCAGACGTTCGCGCGACGTCAGCAGGGCCTGCCACGCCAGCTTCGTCTGTTCGATCACCTTGCGCACCGTGTGCTCGTGCTGGTCCTTGCTGGCGTGATAGTCGTAGGCCGCCTGGGCCTGCGAGCGCCGGGTCGAGAAGCCTGTGAATACGTCCCAGGTGCCGGACAGCACGATCGAGTAGTCGCGCCGCGTGCCGAGGGTCGCGTTCTTGTGCTTTTCGTAGTTGTAGGCCCCTTCGAGGTCGATGCTCGGATAGAGCTCGGCGGCGACCGTCTCGCGGCGCTGCCGCGCCACCTCGACCGTGGTGCCGGAATTGGCGACGGCCGGATTCTCGATGACGGCGATGTCGATGGCCTTGATCAGTTCGCTCGGAATCAAATCCACCGGCGGCACCGGGTCGAGCATGGATTCAAGGTCCGGCACATGGCCGTAGACCTGGGTGTACTTGCTGATGGCGTCCTCGAGCGCGCCTTCGAAGTTGACGCGCCGCTCCTTCGCCAGTTGCAGGCGCGATTTCGCCTGCAACACGTCGACGGCGACGCCGGAACCGCGCTGCACGCGTTCGTCTTCCAGGTTCAACTGCCGTTGGATGTTGGCTTCGTTCTCGCGCGACAGTTCGATCAGGCAACGTTGCCTGAGCACATCGACATAGGCCTGGATGCCCTCGAACACCGTGTTCTGGCGCGTGCCTTCGAGGGAAATCTGCGCCAGTTCGCGGTTGAGCCGCGCCGTGCGGATGGCGGACGCCGTCGCGAAGCCCTTGAACAGGTTCTGGCTGATCGTCAGGCCGGCGACGTTCCGCGTGCGCGCGAAGTCGTTCGCGTTCGGCGCGTTGTCGGCGCGCGTCGACGGGTTGTCGATCACCTCGAGGCCGACATCGCCGGTGACGGAAACGGTCGGATAAAGCGCCGACAGGGCGACGCCGACGCCTTGCCGGGAGGACTGCAGGGATTTCTCCGCCGCCTTGATCTGCGGATGGTTGACGAGAAGTCCCGTCAGTTCCGCCTCGATGGGGTTCGCGCCGGCTACCGTGGGTAGCCACGCGGCGGCGAGGAAACACGCACCGATGAGTTTCGTGCTTCGTTTCACGCTGCGCCCCTTGCGTCTCAAGACGTTAATCGCCGGACTGTATGGCCGCTTCAAACCACCGTCAACGAAGCCGACGACGGCCGGACAGTCCGATTCGCCCCCTAAGGATACAGCCCAGCCGATTCCGACACAAGATATTGCGCCGAATTCTCATAGGCCCCCGAGATGTTTCACTACGCCTTGCCGAAGCCGCCGCCGCCCGGGGTCTCGATGACGAACACGTCGCCCGCCTTCATCTCGGTTTCATCGTTGCCGCGCAGCACGTCGACGCTGCCGTCCGTCCGGATCACGCGGTTGACGCCGCGCGCGCCCGGGCCGCCGCCTTCCAGACCATAGGGGTCGGTGTGACGGTGGCTGGAGAGTACCGTTGCCGTCATCGGTTCCAAGAACCGCATCCGTCGCACCACGCCGTTGCCGCCCTTGTGCTTGCCGGCGCCGCCGGAATTGCCGCGGATCGAGAATTCCTCGACGCGGACCGGGAAACGGTTTTCCAGGACTTCCGAGTCTGTCATTCGCGTGTTGGTCATGTGCGAATGTACGGCGTCGGTGCCGTCGAAGGTCGGGCCGGCGCCGGTGCCGCCGCAGATGGTCTCGTAGTTCTGATAGACGTCGTTGCCGTAGACGAAGTTGTTCATGGTGCCCTGCGCCGACGCCAGCACGCCGAGCGCGCCGTACAGCGCGTCGGTGATGCACTGCGACACCTCCGTATTGCCGGCGATGACGGCGGCCGGATATTCCGGGCTGATGATCGAGCGTTCCGGGACGACGATCTTGAGCGGCTTCAGGCAGCCCTCGTTCAAGGGAATCTCGTCCGCCACCAAGGTCCGGAACACGTACAATACGGCCGCCTTACAGACCGCCAGCGGCGCGTTGTAGTTGTGGTTGCCTTGCGGCGACGTGCCGGTGAAGTCGATCACGGCTTCCCGCGCTGGCTTGTTCACCCGGATGCGGACCTTGATGACATCGCCGTTGTCCATCGGATAGCTGAACTCGCCGTCCGACAGCACGTCGAGGACGCGGCGCACCGATTCCTCGGCGTTGTCCTGCACGTGCGTCATGTACGCCTGCACGACGTCTAGGCCGAAGTGCTGGATCATCTTGCGAAGCTCGCGCACGCCGGTTTCCGTCGCCGCGATCTGCGCCGTCAGGTCTGCCATGTTCTGCACCGGGTTTCGGCACGGATACTTGCCGGAGCGCAGCAGGTCCATGGTCTCGGCTTCGCGCAAGCGGCCTTCCTCGACGAGCAGGAAATTGTCGATCAGTACGCCTTCCTCGTGGATGCTCGTGCTGTCGGGCGGCGCCGAGCCGGGCGTGCGGCCGCCGATGTCGGCGTGGTGTCCGCGCGAGCCGACGTAGAACAGGATGTCCTTGCCGGCCTGATCGAACACCGGCGTGATGACGGTGACGTCCGGAAGGTGCGTGCCGCCGTTGTAGGGCGCGTTGAGGGCGTAGACGTTGCCGGGCTTCATCTTGCCTGCGTTCTCACGGATCACCGTCTTGATGCTCTCGCCCATGGAGCCGAGGTGCACCGGCATGTGCGGCGCGTTGGCGACCAGATTGCCCACCGTGTCGAAGATGGCGCACGAGAAGTCCAGACGCTCCTTGATGTTCACCGAATAGGCGGTGTTAGCGAGGGTCGCCCCCATCTGCTCGGCGATCGACATGAAGAGGTTGTTGAAGATCTCCAGCATCACCGGATCGGCCTCGGTGCCGACGGCGCTCACTTTCGGCCGCGCCTTGGTGCGGCGCAGGATCAGGTGCCCGCGCTTGTTCATCTCGGCGCGCCAGCCGGGTTCGACGACCGTCGTCGCGGTGGCCTCGGCGATGATCGCCGGCCCGTCGACGGTATCGCCGGGCAGGAACGCTTCCCGGGCGTAGACCGGCGTCTCGTGCTGGGCGGCGCCGGTGTACATCGGCACGACGGCGCGGGGCCGCATGGCGGCGGCGTCCGGCATTTCGTCCAGTTCCGGGTCCATGACGCTCTCGGTGGCGCCGATGGCCTCGACGGCGAGAGCTTCGACGACCAGCTTGCGGCCTTCCGGCACGAAGCCGAAACGCTGGCGGTGCAGGGTCTCGAACTCCGCCTGCATGTCGACAGCCTTCGCCACCGAAACCGGAATGGCGCTGTCGGTGCCTTCATAGCGGAGGTGCGCCTTGCGAACGATCTCGATCATGCTGTCGGCGACGCCTTGGTTGACGACCTCGGCCCGCGCGTCGGCGGCCATGTCGTCGAGGGTCGGCGTCAGACCTTCGATGGCGGTGTCGGAGAGCGGCGCGCTCACCGAGCGTTCGCGGAGCGCGCGCACGTCGGCGAGGCCCATGCCGTAGGCCGACAAGACGCCGGCGAACGGATGGATGAAGACCGTCTTCATGCCGAGCGCGTCGGCGACCATGCAGGCGTGCTGGCCGCCGGCGCCGCCGAAGCAGTTCAGCACGTATTCGGTGACGTCGTAGCCGCGCTGCACGGAAATCTGCTTGATGGCGTTGGCCATGTTCTCGACGGCAATCTTGAGGAAGCCTTCCGCCACGTCCTCCGGCGAGCGCTCGGCCTCGCCGGTCGCCTTGGCGATGTCCTTGGCCAGCGCCTTGAACTTCTCGCGCACTACGGCGTCGTCCAGCGGCTCGTCGCCGTTCGGGCCGAATACGCGCGGGAAGAACGCCGGCTGGATTTTGCCGAGCATGACATTGCAGTCGGTGACGGCGAGCGGGCCGCCGCGCCGGTAGCACGCCGGCCCCGGATTGGCGCCGGCGCTTTCCGGGCCGACCCGGAAGCGGGCACCGTCGAAGAACAGGATCGAACCGCCGCCGGCGGCGACGGTGTGGATGTGCATCATCGGCGCGCGCATGCGAACGCCGGCGACGACGGTCTCGAGCGCGCGTTCGTATTCGCCGTCGAAGTGCGCGACGTCGGTGGATGTCCCGCCCATGTCGAAGCCGATGACCTTCTCGAACTCCGCCATGCCGGCGGTCCGGACCATGCCGACGACGCCGCCGGCCGGACCGGACAGGATGCTGTCCTTGCCCTGAAACATGCGGGCGTCGGTGAGGCCGCCGTTCGATTGCATGAACATCAGGCGCGGGCTGTTCTCGCCGGCGCCGCCGCTTTCCAGGTCCTTGGCGACGCGGTCGACGTAGCGGCGCAGGATCGGCGACAGATAGGCGTCGACGACGGTGGTGTCGCCGCGCGACACCAGCTTGATCAGCGGGCTCACCTGGTGCGAGACGGAAATCTGGGTAAAGCCGATCTCGCGGGCGATCTCGCCGGCGCGCGCCTCGTGGCCGGTGTGGCGGTAGCCGTGCATGAAGGCGATGGCGCAGGCGCGGATGCCGTCGTCGAAGGCCTTTTGCAAGCCGTCGCGCAACGTCCCTTCGTCGAGCGGCGTAATGACCGCGCCGTCGGCGGCAACCCGTTCCGGCGTCTCGACGACCCGCTCGTAGACGAGCTCGGGCAGCTTGATGTGCATGTCGAACAGCCGCGGCCGGTTCTGGTAGCCGATGCGCAGCGCGTCGCCGAAACCTTGGGTGATGGCCAGCACCGTGCGGTCGCCCTTGCGTTCCAGAAGCGCGTTCGTGGCGACGGTGGTGCCCATCTTCACGACCTTGACGGCGCCGGGCGGGATCGGGTCGCCGGGATAGATGCCGAGCAGGTCGCGGATGCCCTGCAGCGCCGCGTCCTCATAGCGCTCCGGGTTTTCCGACAGGAGCTTGTGCGTCACCAGCGCCCCGTCCGGGCGCTTCGCCACGAGATCCGTAAAGGTGCCGCCACGGTCGATCCAAATTTGCCACATGGCACAGTTCTCCTGTTCAGGTCTGAAACCCGCCTCGAATTCCGGGGTCGTTTCGCGTCAGTAAAAGAGTTTAGGCAGCCAGAGCGCCATCTGTGGGAACAGCACCAGAAGCGCCATCATCACGAACATGGCGGCGACGAATGGCAAGATGCCGACCATCACGTCGTTGAGGCCGCCGGATTTTCGGATGCCTTGCACCACGTACAGATTGATGCCGATGGGCGGCGTGATCAGCGCCGTTTCCAAGAGCACCATCAGCAGAATGCCGAACCACACCGGATCGAATCCCAGTGCGACGACGACCGGCGTGATCAGGGGCGCCGTGGTCAGCAGCATGGACAACGTCTCCATGAAGCAGCCGAGCACGATATAGAAGAAGATGATGCCGATCATGGTCTGCATCGGACTGAGGCCGAGGCCGGTGATGAAGTCCGTCAGCGCCGAGGTCAGGCCGACGGCGGCGAGAATGAAGTTGAGGAAGATCGCCGCCAGGATGATCAGCATGATCATGGCCGTCGTGCGCATGGTGCCCTCGATCGCATGCTTGAGCATGGGGATCGTCAGCGTCCGGTTGGCGGCGGCAAGGCCGAGCGAGGCGACGACGCCGAGCGCGGCGCCTTCGGTCGGCGTCGCGAGGCCGGCATAGATCGAGCCGACGACGACCAGGAAGATGCCGAGCGGCGGCACCAGGCCCTTGAGGGAGCGAATCTTCGCCGACCAGTCCTGCGGCACCGGGTCGCCGTCCCATTCCGGGCGGAACAGGCAGAAGGCGGCGATCGTCATCATGAAGAGGCCCGCCAGCACGAGGCCGGGAATGAAACCGGCGAGATAAAGCTCCGGCACCGACGTGTCGGTCAGCAGGCCATAGATGATCAGGTTGATCGACGGCGGAATGAGAATGCCGAGCGTGCCGCCGGCGGCGATGGTGCCGAGGAACAGCCGTTCGTTGTAATTGTGCTTCTCGCATTCCGGCAGGGCGACCGTGCCGATGGTGGCCGCCGTGGCGACGCTGGAGCCCGACGTCGCGGCGAACAGCGCGCAGGCGCCGATGTTGGAGTGCATCAGGCCGCCCGGCATCCAGCCGAGCCACTGCACCATGCCCTCGTACATCCGTTCCGTGATGCCGGAGCGCAGCAGAATCTCGCCCATCAGGACGAACATCGGGATGGCGACGAGCAGGAACTCGATCGAGTTCTGCCAGAAGATGTCGCCGATCGC
>JAYOFL010000044.1:0-32176 GCA_038117205.1 Rhodospirillales bacterium
TCCGTCAGGTCGTAGCGTCCACCCAAATGAAAGCTCCCACTGTTTGGAAGCTTGAGTCACATCTCGGCAGTGTTGTGAATCCCTTTTATGGGTACATGACCTAGTCCGATCACAAGGTTGCGAGTAGACTGTGACGATTCGGGGGAGAGGGTCGCGGAGCGATGACCATGACACCGTCACAGGCGCTCGAGGCGGAAGTCCTCAAGCTGTTCGAACTGGTGCGCAAGATGCGGGCCGAGCTGGCTCAGGTGTCGCATCCGCACAGCGACACGCACCTGCTGGATACGGCGGCGGATCAGTTGCAGACGATCTCGCTGGAATCGGCCGACGCCAGACAGGTCATTCTCGAAGCGTCCACCAAGATCAAGGAAGCGACCGACAAGCTGACCAGCGAGATCAAGTACGGCGGCGCCCGGCCGATCTTCGAGGGCATCGCCGAACAGAACGAACGCATCGCCGATGCCTGCCGGTTTCACGACATCCTTTCGACGCGCCTCGCCCGGATCGTTCACACCATCAACGCCGTCGAAGGCACGTTGAATTCGCTCGTCGTGACGCTCGGCGAGAGCGGCTTCGAGACGATCCCGACGACGATCTCGCACATCCACAGGGACGAAGACGCGGAACCCTGACCGGGGCCGCCCTTACAGCCGCCCTTACAATCGACCGTCGTAGGCCTTGCGTCCGATCGGACAGGCGATCAGCGTGAATGTGTCGGCATCGAGGCCGTCCTGGATGGCGGCTTCGATATCGCCGCGCGAGCTTGCCCAGATGCCGCGTCCGCCCATCGCTTCCGCCACCGCCGGAAAATCCGTGCCGCCGAAATCGACGCCGAGATTTCCCTGGCCGTTGCCGCGCTGCTTCAACTCGATCAGCGCCAGCGATTCGTCCACGAAGACGACCACCACCACCGGCAGCTTCATGTCGCGGAGCGTCGCCAACTCGCCGAGGATCATTTCCATCCCGGCGTCGCCGGTGAACGCGATCACGGGGGTCTCCGGATTGGCGAGCTTGTGGCCCATGGCGAGCGGCAACGCGCAGCCCATGGTGCAGAGCCCGGTCGATTGCGCGAGCCTGCGCGGCACGTAGCATTCCCACTGCTGGCTCAGAAGAATACGGTGCGCCCCGGTGTCGACGGCGGCGAAGCCCTCGCGCGGGAACGCTCGACGCGCCGCGTCGATGACGGCGGCCGGTCCCCACGCCTCGTCGCGCGGGAACGCCTTGGCGAGCGCGTCCTTGATCTTCTGCGGCTCGCCGGCCGGCCAGGTCTGATGACCGTTGAGCCCTTCTGAGAGCGCCTTCAGTCCGGCGCCGACGTCGCAGACGAAATTGACGTCCGCCTGATGCACGTAGTGAAGGTTCGGATGTCCAGCGATCTCGATCACCGTCTTGCCCTCGACACCGGTCGACCAGGCGTGCCGCCAGTCGATCCGCATCTCGATCGGGTCGTAGCCGGCGAGCAGGATCACGTCGGCGTCGTCGATGAGCGGCTTCAGCGTCTTGAAGGATTTCGGCGATAGGCCGTGCCCGCCCAAGGACAGCGGATCGTCCTCGGCGATGACGCCCTTGGCCTTGTAGCTGGTGAGGACCGGAATGTTGAGCCGGTGCGCCACCTCGTCGAGGGTCGCCGCCGCGTCGTGATGCAAAACGTCGACGCCGGCGATCATCAGCGGCCGTTCGGCGCGGGCGAGCGCGTCGCGGGCGCGGCCGAATTCGGGGCCGGGCGCCGGCTGCACGGGGGCCGGCTTGGCGCGGCCGGGGAAGCCGGACGGCTTCGTTTCCTTGCCGGCGAGGCCGATCGGCACGTCGATGTGCACCGGACCCGGCGGGTCGTCCATGGCGATGGCCAGCGCCTTGTCGACCATCACGTCGACGGCGCCGTCGGCGGCGACGAAGCTCGCCTTCGAGATCGGGCGGATGACGGCGGTGTGGTCGAAGACCTGGTGCGTGTAGGTTTCCGCCTCGGCGGCGTCGACGCAGCCGGTCAGGAAGATCATCGGCACCTGGTCCTGCCAGGCGTTCGCCACCACGTTGACGGCGTTGACGACGCCGGGGCCGACGGTTGCGAGCAGGATGCCCGGCGCGCCGGTGGCGTGATAGGTGCCTTCCGCCATGAAGCCGCCGGAGTTTTCGTGCTTCACGAGGTGGAATTGGATGCCGGCGGCGTCGAGCGCCTTCATCAGCGCCAACACCTCGCCACCCGGAATGCCGAAGGCATGCCGGCAGCCGGCGTCGTAAAGCCGTTTCGCGATCAGGTCGGCGGCGTTGCTCATTCCGCCGCCTCGGCCCGGCCGGCGAGCTTGGCGTAGCCGTCGCGGGTCTGCGGCAGCTTGCGGTCCAGAATTTTGCCGGCGACCAGATTGCGCAGCACCTGCGCCGTGCCGCCGCCGATGGTGAACATGCGGGCGTCGCGGTACATGCGTTCCATCGGCAGATTGCGGGAATAGCCCGCCGCGCCGAATACCTGCAGCGCGTCCGACGTCACCTTGATCGCCGTGTCGGCGGCGAGGATCTTCGCCTGCGCCGCCATCAGCATGTCCGGGAAGCCGCCCGGATTGGTCTGGGCGCTGGCCGCCGCCTTGTAGATCAGCGCCTGCGCCGCCGCGATGCCGACCGACATGTCGGCCATGATCCATTGCAGGCCCTGGAATTCGCAGATCGGCCGGCCGAACTGCTCGCGGTCCTTGGAATATTGCAGCGCCTGCTCGTATGCGCCCTCGGCGATGCCGAGCGCCACCGTCGCGGCGCCGACGCGCTGCGAGTTGTAAGCGTTCATCAGGCCGGCGAAGCCGCGCTTGATGCCTTCCGGCGGGATCAGCGCCATGTCGGCGGGCACGAACAGATCCTCGAAGATCATCTTGCATTCGGGAATGCCGCGAAGCCCCATGGCCGGCTCGCGGGTGCCGACCTTCAATCCCTTGGATTCGTCGCGGACGGCAATGAAGCCGCCGATGCCCTTTTCCTCGCCGTCCTCGAAGACGCGGGCGAAGATCAGATGGAACCGGGAGACGCCGCCGCCGGTGATCCAGTGCTTGCGGCCGTTGATGACGTAGCCGTCGCCCGTCTTGACCGCCTTGGTGGTCATTTCCGTCGCCGCCGAACCGGCACCGGGCTCGGTGATGCAGATGGCCGGCTTGTCGCCCGCCAGCACCAGCGAAGCGGCGAGCCGCTTCTGCTTGTCGGAGCCGTAGCGCATGACGGCGCTGACCGCGCCCATGTTCGCCTCGACGACGATGCGGCCGGTGACGCCGCAGACCTTCGCCATTTCCTCGACGACCAGCACCGCGTCCAGGAACGTCAGCCCGAGACCGCCGTACTCCTTCGGGATCGTCATGCCCATGAAGCCGGCCTTGGTCAGTTCCTCGACGTTGTGCCAGGGGTACGCCTCGGTACGGTCGATTTCCGCGGCGCGGTTGGCGATGACGGTTTCGGCGAGCTTGCGGGCCGCCGATTGGATGTCGCGCTGCGTGTCGGTGAGTTGGAACATGCGAACTCTCCTTCTTAAATAATGCCGGAATCGCGCAGGCGCTGCCGCGCCGCCGCGTCCATGCCGAGAACTTCCTCGAGAACCTCGTCGGTATGCTGACCGATCATCGGCGGCGGCCGGCGATAGCTGACCGGCGTTTCCGACATCTTGATCGGGTTGCCGATGAGGCGGCACTTGCCGCCGTCGGCGATGGGGTGGTCCATTTCGATGGCCATGCCGCGATGCTGGATCTGCGGATCCTCGAACGCCTGCGGCACGGTGTTGACCGGCGCGCAGGGAACGCCCAATGGCGCCAATCCGTCCACCCATTCGGCGGTGGTTTTCGCGACCGTCGCCTGGCGCATCATCGGCGTCACCGCGTCGCGGTTGCGCACGCGAAGATCGTTTGTGAGGAAGCGCGGATCGCTCGCCGCGTCGGGAAGGCCGGCGAACTGGCAGAATTTCCTGAATTGGCCGTCGTTGCCGATGGCGAGGATGACGTAGCCGTCCGCCGTCGGGTAGACGTCGTAGGGCACGATGTTCGAATGCGCGTTGCCGCGACGGACCGGCGTGCGGCCCCAGGTCAGGTAACCGACTCCTTCGTTGATCAGCCACGCGACCGAGGTATCCAGAAGCGCCAGGTCGACCAGCTGCCCCTGCCCGGTCTTGTTCTTGTGGTGCAGCGCGGCGAGCAGCGCCGTCGTCGCGTACATGCCGCACATGACGTCGGAAATGCCGACGCCGACCTTCGCCGGATCGCCGTCGACGGGGCCGGTCAGGCTCATGATGCCGCTCATGCCCTGCGCCAGCATGTCGTAGCCGGCGCGCGGCGCATACGGCCCCGTCTGCCCGAAGCCGGAGATGTGCACGTAGACGACGCCGGGAAATTCCGCGTGGATCGCATCGTAGCCGAGGCCGTACTTGTCGAGGCCGCCGACTTTGAAATTGTGGATCATGACGTCGCAGGTCTTGAGGATGTCCTTGACCAGCTTGACCCCTTCCGGGTTGCCGATGTCGACGGTGACGGAGCGCTTGTTGCGGTTCGACGCCATGTAGTAGGCGCTCTCGCGGGTGTCGTTGCCGTCGGCGTCCTTGAGATACGGCGGACCCCAGCCGCGGGTATCGTCGCCGTCGACGGGCTTTTCGATCTTGATGATGTCGGCGCCGTAGTCGCCCAGAAGCTGCGTGCAGGTCGGCCCGGCAAGAATGCGGGTCAGATCGAGGATGCGCACGCCCTTCAGCGGGCCGGTGTTTTCGGTCATGAACGTCTCCCTTAGCCGCCCGGCAGGTCCGTCGGGCGACCGTGGCGGTATCTTTAGCGCGTCTTGTTACTTGAAAAAAACGAATAATACTTTTCGATAAATTGAGTAAACCTCAACGTTTTCCAGTCTTTTCGACACGCTGCCGCGCCCCGGCCAGGTCTGACAGGATTTCCACGAACGCCTTGATCAGGTGCGCCTTCGGGTTGTCGCGCCGCTCGACGACGCCGACAACGCGGCCCAAGGGCGGATCGCCGAACGGCAGGCGTTCGATGTTTTCCGGCAGTTTCGAGCCGGCCCGGTCCGGCACGACGGAAACGCCGAGGCCGTGCGCCACCATCTGCGCGATGGCTTCGAGCGAGTCGATTTCCATCCCCGTGTTGACGCGAATGCCCCTGTCCTTGAGGTGCGTGTCGATCAGGCGTCCGGCCCAGGCGAACCGCTGGAAGCGGATGAACGGACCCGCCAGCAACAGGTCCCGGTCCGTGGTGCCGGGCGTTCCTTTCGGCGCGATCACCATCAGCGGTTCCTCGGCGTAGGGATGCCAGCTCAAGCCGGTTTGCAGGCGCGCCGGCTCGCTCACCACCGCGCCGTCCAATTCGCCGTTGTGCACGCGCCCGACCAGATCGGCGGAGAGGCCGCTGGAAACACGGATGCGTAGATCGGGATGCTGGCGGCGGATGGCGCTCAGCGCCGGCGGCAGGATGCCGGACAGCAGCGTCGGCACTGCGCCGATGTCGAGGGTGCCGGCCAGCGCCTCGCCGGCGACGGCTTCCGACAGGCTTTCGCATTGCTCGACGATCTCGCGCGCCCGGTCGACCAGTGTGCGGCCCCGGGCGTTCAGGCGCGGCGGCCGGGTGGTGCGGTCGAACAATTTGGTGTCCAACTGTTCCTCGAGCGCCTTGATGTGCAGGCTGATCGCCGATTGCGTCAGGCCGATGGCGTCGCCCGCCGCGGCGAAGGAGCCGTGCTCGGCGATGGCGATCAGAGTCTTGAGATGACGCAGGTCCATGCCGCGAGGTTAGCGCCGATTAGGCCGTTGCAAAAGCGAGCGACGAAGCCGAGACTTCCCGATAGGAGAGACCGATGGCCGAACCCACGCACAAACAGCGCGACGCGCACCGGCAAATGCAGGAACAACGCGCCCACGTGGCGCGGTTGCGGTCGTCCGGCCAACTGCCCGCCCCCGGCGGCGTCGACGCCGCGGCCATCGCCGCCACAGCCGACGCGGCGCGTGCCGGCAACCTGCGCATCCGCGACATCAAGGGCGGCGCCGCCGACAACGTGCTGCACATTCCGGCCGGCCGGCCGCTCCGCGAAGCCATCAATTTCCTGGCCGAGAACAAGATCGGCCTCGCCCTCGTCGTCGACGCCGACGGCTCGCTCGCCGGCGTGCTGTCCGAGCGCGACGTCATCCGCGCCATATCCGAACACGGGAGCGACGCCCTGAAGCTGCCGACCAGCGCCTTCATGGCCGCCGACGTCTTTACCTGCTCGTCGGACGATCTGGTCGCCGACATCGCCGGCATCATGGCGACCCGGCATTTCCGGCACGTGCCGATCGTCGACGACGGCTATCTGATGGGCATGCTGAGCGCCAGCGATCTCGTCCGGCACGTCGGAAGCAAGAACGCCGGCTGATCCGCAGCGATGCTCCCGCCCCGTAACCAGCCGCTCCGCGCGGCCGCCATGATGGTGCTGGCGAGCGCGCTGCTCGCCGTGACGACAATGCTCGCCAAAGTCCTCGGCCAGGGCATCGACGGTACGCCGCTGCACCCCTTGCAGGTGAGCGCCGGCCGGTTCTTCTTCGGTTTCTGCGCACTTTCCGTCGTCGCACTGCGCTTTCGGCCGAGCCTCGCCGGCGCGCCCTGGAAGCTGCATGCGGCGCGCTCGCTGTTCGGCTGGATGAACGTCAGCCTGATGTTCGCCGCCGTCGCCCGCATGCCGCTCGCCGACGCCACCGCCATCAGTTTCCTGAGCCCGCTGTTCACCATGGTGCTGGCGATCCTGTTCCTCGGCGAACGGGTCGGCCGGGTGCGCTGGACGGCGGCCGCCATAACAGTCGCCGGCGCCATGATTCTGATCCGCCCCGGCACCGACGCCTTCCAGCCGGCGGCGCTGATCGCGCTTTCCGCCGCTGTCCTGATGGGCTTGGAGATGACGATGATCAAGCGTCTGTTGTCGAGCGAGCCGCCGATGCGCATATTGCTCATCAACAACGCCATCGGCGCCGTCGTATCCGTCAGCGCGGCGGCGTTCGTCTGGACAGCCCCGAGCGCCATCGAGTGGGGATTGGCGGCATTGCTCGGCGCCATCACGGTGACGGCGCAAAGCTGCTTCATCCAGTCCATGCGCGGCGCCGACGCCAGCTACGCCGTGCCGTTCATGTATTCGACGCTGGTGTTCGCGGCGCTCTACGACTTCGCGCTCTTCGACGACGTGCCGACGGGCCTCAGCATCATCGGCGCCGCCGGCATCGTCGCCGGTGCCGTCGTTCTCGTGCTCAGGGACAGGAAGAAAGCGGCGGATACCAAAGCCGACGGCTAGCGCAACCGTTCGTCGACGAAGAAGTCCTCGCCCCGGTCGCGGATCGCCTTCAGCTCCCACGGCAGCGGCGGCGGTCCGGCGTCCTCGCTCCGGGCCGGCTTGGACCGGCGGTGTTTCCTGCTTTCCGGCGCGGTCCGGCTGAGCGCCTTCTCGACGTGCCGGAGGTTGCGCGACGCCACCGCCGACATGCGGTCGGAGCCGCGCTCGTCATAGACGGTGCGGGCCACCGTGAAGGCGTCGTGCGCGCCCAGCAGCGCGCCGTGGTCGCCGGTGATACGGCCGTATAGACACAACGCCGAGCCGAGATTGTTCTGACCGGCCGCCCAGTGCAGCGGCATGTTGCGGCGGTCGCGCGCCTGCAGCACCGAATTGAAGGCCTCGACGGCGCGGAGCAGGATCGCCGGGCTCCGCTGCTCGCGGCCGATGATCAACGCCACCTGGCCGAAGTGGCCCATCGATTCCGCCCATTCGAGGGGCATCGACTTGCGGTCGTAGAAACTGAGCGCCTCGTGGAAGGCTTCGAGGGATTCCTCGAGCGTTTCCATGTCGCCGGCCTCGAAGTCGAGACGGTAGAGCGCGAGACCGAGTCGATGCTTGAGCGCCGCCCAGTCCTCCTCGAAATAATTCCGGTCGATCACCTGCAGCGCCGCCTTGATGGCGTCAACGGAGCGGCGCAGCGCGTCGGTGTCGTTGGTGCGCTCGGCGACGAACTGATGCAGCAGCGCGCAGTCCCGGTACGCCATCGCCCACTCGATCGGCGTGCGGTCCCTGATGAAGGTGCCGAGCGCCTGTTGCAGGAGAGAGATCGCCGTACGCGCGTCGTCGGCGCGGCGTTTAATCCGCGTGAAATTGGCGAGCACCCGCGCCACGGTCGCCTGATCCTCGGCGCGTTCGCGGGCGTTCAGGCCAGGCGTCGGTTGCAGAAGGCTGTCGCGGGCTTCGCCGAGAAGGACGTCGAGGTCGCGCCGGACCGTGAGTATCTTGCCGGCCGAGCGTGTGCGGGCCGCGGCCAGGACGGCGGCGTGCAGGCGGTGCGCGGCGGCGGTGTCGAGCGGCAGCGGCAGCGCCAGCAGCGTCCAGCCGTCGCCGATGCGGAAGGTGTCGCCGGCCTGCCGGTCGCGGACGAAGAAGCGAAGGTGCATCACCTTGCCCGGCGGCGGCATCTCGCCCCAGACCATGACGTCGGCCCCGTTATCGAGCAGCCAGCGTTCGGCGCCCTTCGCCAGCAACGCCATGTTGCCGACCGGATCATCGTTCATGTCGAGATCGACGGTCTTGCCCATGACCTTGGCACGCAGGCCGCGCCGGCTGTTCAGTTCCGTCGCCAGATGTTCCGCCGCCGCGTCGCCGCCGGCCCCGGCCAGATCGGCGATGCGGACGTCGATGCGGTCGTACACGTCGGCGAATTCGGGATTCATGATGCGCCGGAGTATGCCGGGCTTGAGGACGGCCGCTGCCGCCGAACCGTCGTCGATCAGCGCCGCCGTGAACGGCACCAGGGCCCGCGATTCCTTCGTCTCGGGTTTCTGGGCGACGGCATCGCGGGCGGCCTTCTTCTTCGCCGGCGCCGCCGGCGCCGTCTTGCCGAGTGCCCGGGCGGCTTCTTCCTTGTTGAGTTCCTCGAGTTTGACGCTGCCGAGCGCATGCGCGGACGCCCCCATGGGCCGGCCATGCAGAAGCTCCTCGGCGGCCACCAGCTCGCCGGCATCCAGAATGCCGAGCGGCGTTTGCAGGCCGCTCATCATCCGCATCAATTCGACGTTGCCCTGAACGATCCGAAAGGCCCGCTCCGGCACAACGCCTTCGGCGACGATGACATCGCCGTCCTTGAACTCCCTTGCCACCCTTCACTCCTTCTAAAGGACAGGCGCCCAGGTGGCCCTAGGGTGGCAGGCAAAGCGTAAATATGCTGTTAACGGTTGGCCGCAAAAGCCGGGCGGGATCGGACCCGGAAGCGTTATCCCTTGGCCGGGGCTTCCAGGATTTCCTCGCGCAGCATGCGGCGGATTTCCGAGAAGACGCCGTCCCACGCACCCGGCCGCTTCTGCCGGAAGAGACGCGCCGTCGGATACCACGGGCTGTCGGTACGGCCCCGCATCCAGCGCCAGTCGGGCGCGAACGGCATGGCGATCCAGACCGGCTTGCCGAGCGCGCCGGCAAGATGGCCGAGTGCCGTGTCGACGGTAATGACGAGGTCGAGCTGGCTGACCACGGCGGCGCTGTCGGCGAAGTCGCGCACGCGACCGCCCAGATCCGTCACCAGGGCCTCGGAGCCGTACTCGTTGATCTCGACCGCCGCCGGCCCCTTTTGCAGGCTGAACACGGCGACCCCCGGCAGGCCCAGCAGTTCCACGAAGTGCTTGAACCCGGCGGAACGGTTCCGGTTGTTCCGGTGCGTCGGCCGCCCGGACCAGGCGATGCCGATCCGCTTGATGCGGCCGAGGTTCGCCGGCAGTTGCACCGCCGACGGGTCGATGGCCGAGACATAGGGAACGTCGGCCGGAATGCTATCGATGTCGGTCCCGAACAGGTACGGCAGGGACATCATCGGCGCGTGGAAATCGTGATCGGGCAGCGGTCCGCCCCGATTGATGACGCGGTCGACGCCGGCGACGGTCGAGATCAGGCGCGCCAACTCCGGCTGCACCTCGACCACGACGTTGGCGCCCTTCGCCTTGACCATCGGCAGGTAGCGGGCGAACTGGATCATGTCGCCGAAGCCCTGCTCGCAGGTAACGAGCACGGTCTTTCCCTTGACCGCCTTGCCGTCCCACATGGGCTTCGTCATATCGCGCGGCGGGTTGCGTTCCAGCCCCCAGCGACATTCTTAGGCGGCGAACCCTTCCTTCAGCTTGCCGTCTTCCAACAGCGTCAGCGCCCGGTCCCATTGGCAATCGACGTGGCTCGGATCGAGCGTCAGCGCCCGGTCCCATTGGCAATCGACGTGGCTCGGATCGAGCGTCAGCGCCTTGTCGAAACAGCTCATGGCGGCGCCGGTCTGGCCGAGATCGCGCAGCACGAGGCCGAGGTTGTAATAGGCTTCCGTCGAGCGGGGATTGAGGCGAACCGCCTGCTGGTGGCTCGCCTGCGCCACCTCGAGCCGGCCGAGCTCGCGAAGCGCGTTACCCATGTTGGAATAGAGGCCGGCGTTGTTCGGTTTCAGCGCCAGGGCACGGCGATAGCAGGCGACGGCCGCCTCGCGCTTGCCGAGCGCGCGCAACGCCACACCCATGTTGTTGTAGACGTCGGGCTGGCGCGGATTGAGCAACAGGGACTTGCCGTAGTTCTTGACCGCTTCGGCGAGATCGCCCGTCCGGTGCTGGCCGGCGGCGAGTTGGAACATCCGCGCCGCCTCGCGTTCGCGAAGCGCGTTGCGTTGCTTTTCCGGCAGGCTGCGCCAAGCATCCATCTTTTCCGGATCGACCGTTTGCAGGGGCCGCGAGGCGGCCGGTTTCGCCGCCGCCTTGGCGACCGGCTTCGCGGCCTGGGCGGCGGCCGGGCGCTGTTCGCGCGGCGTCAGCGTAACCTTGGGTTCGGTCGGCTTGACGACGGCCTTGGCGCGCCGCTTGCCGCGGCTCGTGGCCGTACCCGCCGATTTAGCCTTTTTCGCCATCATGCCTCCCAAGGACGTGGGCGCTCCCCGCAGCATATTGCGTCGGGACGGGTCCCCCGGCAAGTCGCCGGTCAAATAAGCTCAAGCACATTTTCCGGCGGCCGGCCGAGCACCGCCCGATCACCGGAAACCACGATCGGACGTTCGATCACGATGGGATTTTTCGCCATGACCTCGATCAATGCCGCCTCGGACAGATTCTTGTAGTCGATCCCGGCATCCGCCGCTTCCTTGCGGCGCACGATATCCGCCGCCTTGAGACCGAGAAGCCCCAGGATGCGCTTGATTTCCTTGGCGCTCGGCGGCTCGTTCAAGTACTCGACGACCCGGTGCGGCGCGCCCTTCTCCTCGATCAGGGCCAGGGTCTGGCGCGATTTCGAGCAGCGCGGGTTGTGATAGATGGTCAGCGACATCGGGCTCTCCTCGCTCATTTATCAGTTTTGGCGGCCGGTACGGGCGGCTGGAACGGCTCGGGCCGGTCGCCGCCGGGGAAGTTTTCAATATAGATCGACTGGCTCGGGAAGGCGAAACCGGCGCCCGCGCCGTGCACGATGTCCATGATCTTGTAGGCCAGTTCCTCTCGCACGCGGAGATAGTCGGCATAGACGGTCGAGCGGGTGAAGCAATACAGCAGCATATCGATGGAAGACGGACCAAACTGCTCGATGTGCACGAACGTCGAGGCCTCCTCGGGCGCCGCGAAATCCGGATTGGAGGTGATGTAGGCATAGATGTCGTCGCGGATCTTGTGCAACTGCTCGACGGTCGTCCGGTACTCGACGCCAATGGACCACTGGATGCGGCGGAACGTCATGTGCGTGTAATTGATGATCGCCGTATCGGAAAGCTGCGCGTTCGGCACCATCACCGGCGCCTTGTCGAAGCGCTGCACCACGGTCGAGCGGAAGCCGATCGCCTCGACCGTTCCCTCGACGACGTCCGGCACCTTGATCCAGTCACCCTTGGCGAACCGTTTCTCGCCGAGGATAAGGATGCCGGCGATCAGGTTCTTGAACAGATCCTGCGCCCCAAGCGCGACGGCGACGCCGAGCAGACCGGCGCCGGCGATGATCGGGCCGACCTGAATGCCCCAGATCTGCAGGACGGTCGCGACGCCGACGAGCACGACGGCGATGCGGAGCGCCTTCACCATCCACTCGACGAGTTCGTTGGAGAGTATGGATTCGAGCCGCTCGAAGACCCGGCTCAGCGGCCGCAGCGCCTGCAGGACGCACCAGAAGAGCGTCACCGCGATCAGGCTGCGCACGATGTTTTCCGCGATCCGCGAATATATGCCTTCGAGTTCCAGATACTGCGTCGCGAAGAACACGCCGAGAACGATCGGCAGGAAACGGAGCGGCGGCTCCAGCGTTTCGACGACGCGGTCGTCGACCGTCCATTCCGTGCGTTTGGCCGCCATACTGAGGCTGCCGAGGGCAAAGCGCGCGAACAGGCCGCGGATGATCAGGAACCCGAAAAAGATGCCGATCGCGATCAGGATTCTGCCGATGTCGACGCCGAGGAGGCCCTCGCGATAGACGCTCACCACCAGTTTCCAGAATGCCTGCAAGTCGTCCATACGTATGCCTCTCGTTCCCCTGCTGTCCCCCCGCTGATTCCCTGGGGTAGCGGATTACGGGCGCGGCCGCAAATCGGACGCCGTCATATCCATTTCAAGCGCCGGAAGATCAGCACCTGAGAGACGACGACGACACCCATGATGGCGCAGATCGCCCAGAAGCCGGTCTTCGAATCGGCGAACGGCAACCCGCCGACATTCATGCCGAGCATGCCGGCGATGACGCCGAGCGGCAGCATCAACGCCGCGACGACGCTCAGCGTGTACATGTTGCGGTTGATGCGCTCGGAGATGCGGTTCGTCAGTTCGTCCTGCACGACCGCGGAGCGTTCGCGCATGGCGTCGAGGTCCTCGACGATGCGGGCCATCTGATCGACGCATTCGCGGAGCCGCAGCCGATGCTCGGAGCCGATCCAGACCGCGTCCTCCTGCGCCAGACGGTTGAGCGCGTCGCGCTGCGGCGACAGATACCGGCGCAGCGTGATCGCCGCGCCGCGCAGCACCACCAGCTTGTGGCGAAGCGCCGTTTCCGAGTGCGTCAGCACTTCGTGCTCCAGGGTGTCTATGTCGTCGTTCATCTGCTCGATCACGGGACCCATGCGATTGACCAGACCCGACGCGATGGCGGCGACGAGCCCGCCCATGTCCTTCGGCCCCTTGCCGGCGTCGAGACTTTCGGCGACGTCCGTGATCGCCATCAAGCGGCGCAGACGGACCGAGATCATGCGCGTGCCGTCGACCCAGATGCGGAGGCTCACCATGTCGTCCGGTTCGGCACCGGGGTTCAGGTTGACGCCGCGCAGCGTCAGCAGCATGCCGCCGTCCATGTTGGCGATACGCGGGCGGGTTTCCGGCGCGATCAGGGCGTCGATGATGATGGGCTCTAACCCGCTTTTCCGACGCAGCCATTCTTCCGTCCGGGCGCCGCTCCGGTCCAGGTGCACCCATTTCGGCCCCTCCTCGGCGGACCAATCCTCGACGCCCTCCCAATCGAGGCCATGCGAACCGCCGTTGCCGTCGAGAATGCAGGCATTGATCAGACCGTCTGCCTCGCTCATGGTACCCTCACCCTTGATTAACGGTGCGGCGGTCAGAATACCGCGTTACGGCACGGCAGGAAAATTTCTTGAGCGCACTGCGAAGCCAGATTTCCTCGATTTCCACCCTGCTCGGCGGCATGGCGTTGCTGCTGATCGGTAACAGCCTGCAGGGAACGCTGCTGGCGCTCCGGGCGACGGCGGAGAGCTTCACGCCGTCCATGATCGGCCTCATGGCGTCCGGGTACTTCCTGGGATTCGTCGCCGGCACCCTGGTGACGGCGTACATGATCGAGCGGGCCGGCCACATCCGCGCCTTCACCGCCCTGGCGTCCCTGGCCTCGGCGTCCGCCCTCGGTCACATCATCTTCATCGACCCCTGGGCCTGGGCCGTGCTCAGGGCCATTTCCGGGCTCTGCTTCGCCGGCATCTACATGACCATCGAAAGCTGGCTCAACGAGCGCGCGACCAACGAGACGCGCGGCCAGATCCTCGCCACCTACATGATCGTCAACCTGCTGTCGCTGACCGGCGGACAGATATTGCTGATGACCTCCGACCCGAACGGCTACGTTCTGTTCTGCGCCGTCTCGGTGCTCGTTTCGGTCGCCATCGTGCCGGTCGCCTTGACCCGCACTGTCGCGCCGACGCCGGAGAAGCCCCGGCCGCTGCCGCTCAAGCGGCTGATCGCGATCTCGCCGCTCGGCGTGCTCGGTTGCTTCGCCTACGGCGCCGCTATCGGCGCCTTCTGGGGTTTGGCGCCGGTATTCGCCGAACAGGCCGGGCTCGCCGTTTCCCGCATCGCCATCTTCATGTCGCTCTGCATCCTCGGCGGCGGCGTCATGCAATGGCCGATCGGCTGGCTGTCGGACCGTTTCGACCGGCGGACGGTGCTGGCCGTCGCCGCCTTCGCCGCCGGCGGCATGTGCCTCGCCGTCGCCTTCCTCGGCCCGAAGTATCCGGACGGATTGCTGTATCTCGGCTTCGCCTTCGGCGCCGTGGCGTTTCCGATCTACGCGCTGACCGTGGCGCACGCCAACGACTTCGTCGGACCGGAAGAGCGCGTCGTGGTGAGCGGCACGCTGCTGCTGGTCTACGGCATCGGCGCCATCATCGGCCCGCTCGCCGCCGGCCAAGTGATGCACTTCATGGGACCCCTCGGCCTCTTCAAGTACATGGGCGCCGTGTTCCTGGCGACCGGCGCCTTCGCGGTCTGGCGGATGACGCAGCGCGCCGCCGTCCCGATCGAGGAGCAGGCGAGTTTCGTACCGGCGCCGAGCACCACACCGGTCGTCATGGAACTGGACCCGAACGCGGAGCCGAGCCAGGCCGGTACCGGGCCGGACGCGAAGTAGATCCCCGTCGGGGGCCTCAGCCCCATTCGTCCAGCAGTTCCGCCGCATCGTCGGCGCCCAGCACCCGCTCCGCGACGTCGTAGGAAAATCCGGCACGGGCCAGTTGCGCCAAGTCCTTTTCGCGCCGGTCCCGGCGTCCGTCCTCGTCGGCGCCGGAGAACGGACCCAAGCGGCGGCGCTCGGCGAATTTGACGGCGGCTCGCATGTCGAGGTCCCGCGCCTCCTCGTCCTCGGCGAAACAGGCCAAGGCACCGTCGATGACGTCGGCGCCGACGCCCTTTTCCCGGAGCTTGTAGCGGATGCCCTGCACCGGCGTGCCGCGCTCGTGCAGGGACCGCACGCGCATCTCGGCATAGGCGGCGTCGTTCAGGAACCCCAGCCGCTCGAACTTGCCGAGGATATCGTCGACCAGCTTCTCGCCTTCCTCGACATCCGTGCCGTGGTGCTCGGCCGAGCGGCGGACCTTGCGCATCAGGACGTCGCGGACCTGGGCGCGCGACGCGGCAAAGCGGCCGAGGTAATGCGCGCCGGCGTTTTCCAGATACGTCGCCGTCGCCTTCTTCGGTCCGCGCCGGCCCTTCTTGTTGCCGCCGGCCTTATCGGTTCCGTCCCGAGGTTCTTCGTCTTCAGACATCGCGGCCACGCCCGCCCTGGTTCTCGTCCCTGACACTCTTTATAAGGGGCCGACGACAGCCGGCAACGGCGAACAGACACCACCCCCGGGACCATGCAGCAACCCAGAACCAGCAACGCCATCGGGCTTTGGACGCTTTATCTCCGCGAGGTGCGGCGGTTCATCAAGGTCTACACCCAGACGGTCATCGCGCCCGTCGTGACGACGCTGCTGTTTCTCGCCGTCTTCACGCTCGCCATCGGCGCCAACCGGCCCGACGTCGCCGGCGTGCCGTTCACGCAATTTCTGGCGCCGGGCCTGATCATGATGGCGATCGCCCAGAACTCGTTCGCCAACACGTCCTCGAGCGTGATGATCGCCAAGGTCCAGGGCAACATCATCGACACGCTGATGCCGCCGTTTTCGCCCGGCGAGCTGACGACCGGCCTCGCGCTCGGCGGCATGACACGCGGGATTTGCGTCGGCGTCGCCGTCGGATGCACCATGTCGCTGTTCGTCGATTTCGGCGTCGCCAATCCGTTCTTGATCGTCTTTCACGCCGCCATGGCGTCCCTGATGCTGTCCCTGCTCGGCATCATGGGCGCCATCTGGGCGGAGAAATTCGACCACATCGCCGCCGTTACCAATTTCTTCATCACGCCGCTGGCGTTCCTGTCCGGCACCTTCTATTCCATCGAACGGCTGCCCGAACTGGCCCGCGCCGTCGCCCATATCAACCCCTTCTTCTATATGATCGACGGCTTCCGGGCCGGCTTCATCGGCCATGCCGACAGCGAGCCCTTGCTCGGCGTCGCCGTCATGGCCGGGGCGAACGCGTTGCTGTGGACCCTCTGCACCCACATGTTCCGGACCGGTTACAAGCTGAAGCCTTGATCCCGAGCCCGGTTTGGCCGCAGAATTCTTCCAACTATAACACTTGGGAGACATCTCTATGTTGCACTTCAGACCTGCGCTTCTGGCGGGGGCCGCCCTACTGTTCGGGCTCGCTGCCCCGGCATCCGCCGCCAGTATCAAGATCACACCGCTCGGCAGCCACGATGGCGAGTTCTGCGCCTTCGACCGGGCCATGATTTTCGAGGATCCGGACGGCACCCGCATTCTCTAGGACGCCGGACGCACCGTCATCGGCGCCGATGACGCCCGCCTCGGCAAGATCGACGCGGTGCTCGTCAGCCACGTGCACGGCGACCACCTGGGCGACCGTCACGCCAAGGCCGTCAACGCCGGCGAATGCGGCAAGCCCGACGTCAGCGTCGTCGACGCGCCGAATTCCAACAGCGTCAACATCGTCCTCGCCAAGAAAGCGCTTTTGGTGCTGGGCGGCGAGATGCCGTCCTTCTTCGCCAACAAGGTCAAGGAACTGGGCGGCGATCCGAAACTGGTGAAGCTGGTCCGCTTCGGCGCCTCCACCAAGGTCGGCGGCGTCGCCGTGACCACCGTGCCGGCGGTGCATTCGAACGGTCTCGCCGGCGCGTTCATCAACGGCCCGCTCGGTGAGAGCCTGAAGGCCGCCGGGCTCACCGCCTATGTCGGCCCTCCGGGCGGCTACGTGCTGACGTTCTCGAACGGCCTCGCCGTATACCTGTCGGGCGACACCGGCATCACCGCCGAGCAGGACCTGGTGGTGCGCCGGCATTACGGCGCCAAGCTCGCCGTCATCAACATCGGCGACACCTTCACGACCGGCCCGAAGGAAGCGGCCTATGTGGTCAACGAGCTGGTGAAGCCGGCGTCCGTGATCGCGTCGCACGCCAACGAACCGGCGACCGAGGGCGGCAAGGTCCGCGCCGGCAGCCGCACCGATACCTTCATGAAGGCGGCGAAGATGCCGGTGCACGTGCCGCTGAGCGGCAAGACCATGGAGTTCGACGGCGCCGACAAGTGCGCGTCGGGCTGCTGAACGCCGACTGCATTCGAAAAAGGCGAAGGCCCGGGGAAACCCGGGCCTTTTCCGTTTCAAGAAATTCGCTTCAAAAGGCGCGCGCCAGTTCCTGACGCGGGGAATGGCCGAAGCGGCGGGAGAAGGCGCGGGAAAACGCCGCCGGGCTCGAGAAGCCGACGCTCCGCGCCACCGATTTCACCGGAATGCCCTTCGCCATCTCGGTGCGCGCCAGCGCGAGCCGCCAGTTGCCGAGGTATTCGCCCGGCGTCTCGCCGACGATGTCGCGGAAGGTGTTGGCGAAGCGGGTGCGCGACATGCCGGCGATGTCCGCCAGTTCTTCCAGGCGCCAGGTCTGCTCAGGCCGCTCGTGCATGGCGACGATGGCCCGCGCCAGGCCCGGATGCGACAGGCCGGCCAGCATGCCGACGCGGGTCGCGCCGGTCTGGATCAGGTGCCGGAGAAGCCGGATCATCAACACCTCGCACAGCCGGTCGATGACGGCACTGCGGCCGCAACGGGGGTGTGCGACCTCTTCGAACAGCACGTCCGTGATCCCGGCCAGCGTCGGCACGGCGTCGAGATCGACCGCGACCACGTCCGGCATGGCGAAGGCGACGGGATTGGTGTCGCCGCCGGCATCGACACGGACGGCAATGCATTCGGTGTCGACGCCGCCGCCCGCGACCGACGCGCCGGTGGGCAGGCCGCGAACGAAATAGACGAGCATCGGCGCCGCGTAGACCGTCTTTTCGGCGCCCCTGGACAGGACGAGGCTCCCTTGGCGCACGACGAACAGGTTCGCCGCCGGCACGTCCTCGGATCCCGGTTCGGCGACGACCCTGGACGCCAGCCGGAAGCGGCGAATCAGGGCGGACAATCGATCCAACTGGACACTGGGCATGACAAACTCTGTACGATAAGATATGTAATTCGCACATAATGTTGCTAAACGTTCAGTATATCAAGAGCCTCGACCGTCAATCGAATGAAAGAGCCCGCCGCCATGCTGATGCCCCGTCAATCGACACCGGACTTGAAACTGCCGACCGTCGGCGGCGGCTCGTTCGATCTGGCCGCCGAAGGCGCCAAGAATTTCATCCTGGTCAGTTTCTATCGCGGCCTGCATTGCCCGATCTGCGCCAACTACCTCAAGGAATTGGAACGCCTGACGCCGGAGTTCGCCGAGCGCGGCGTGACCACCGTCGCCGTCAGTTCCGACGACGCCGAGCGCGGCGCCGCCATGGCGGAGAAGATCGGCGCCGACAAATTGCGCGTCGCCTACGGTCTGCCGCTCGACGTGGCGCGCGCCTGGGGTCTTTTCATTTCGACGAGCCGCGGCAAGACCTCGATCGGCATCGAGGAGCCGGCGCTGTTTTCCGAGCCGGGCCTGTTCCTGGTCCGCCCCGACCGCACGCTCTATTACGCGTCCGTGCAGACGATGCCGTTCGTCCGGCCGTCGTTCGCGGAGCTTCTGCAAGCCGTCGATTTCGCACTCTCGAAGGACTATCCGGCCCGCGGCGAATACACCGGCCCGGTCTGATCCTTCGAGATTTTGGGGTGGGGGATGGCCGCCTTTGGCGGCCATTTTCCTTTGGTTGACAGGGTATAGCCGCATCACGATACTCGTCGGCTTTCTTGGCCCCCAACTAGGAGCGACGGTCATGATTCCGGCGGTGATGCCAACCTACGCCCGCTACGACGTTGCCTTCGACAAAGGCGAAGGCGTCTATCTGTGGGATACGGCTGGCCGACGCTACCTCGATTTCGGCGCCGGCGTCGCCGTAACCGGACTCGGCCATTGCCATCCGCATCTCGTCGAGACGATGCGCGAGCAGGTCGGCAAGCTCTGGCACTGCTCCAATCTCTATGCCATTCCGGGCCAGCAGCGTCTGGCCGAACGGCTGGTCGAGAACACTTTCGCCGATGCCGTCTTCTTCAACAACTCGGGCGCCGAGGCGGTCGAGATGGGCATCAAGATGGTGCGCAAGTACCAGTACGAGTCCGGCCATCCGGAGCGTTTCCGCATCATCACCGTGGAAGGCGCCTTCCACGGCCGCTCGCTGGCGACCATTTCGGCGGCGAAGAACCCGAAGCACACGAAGGGCTTCGGCCCCGAGGTCGACGGCTTCGATCAGGTCGCCTTCGACAACCTGAACGAGCTTCGCGCCGCCGTCGGCCCGGCGACCGCCGGCATCCTGGTCGAGCCGGTGCAGGGCGAAAGCGGCATCCGGCCGATGCGCAAGGAATACCTGCAAGCGCTCCGCAAGATCGCCGACGAGTTCGGCCTGCTCCTCATGTTCGACGAGGTGCAGACCGGCGTCGGCCGCACCGGCAAGCTTTATGCCTATCAGTGGTCGGACATCGCGCCGGACGTGCTGGCGTCGGCCAAGGGTCTCGGCGGCGGCTTCCCGATCGGCGCCTGCATGGCGACGGAAAAGGTCGCGGCGGCCATGACCGCCGGCTCGCACGGCTCCACCTTCGGCGGCAATCCGATGGCGGTGGCGGCGGCGAACGCCGTTCTCGACGTGGTGCTGGCGCCCGGCTTCCTCGACAATGTCGTGAAGCACGGCGAACGGCTGAAGAAGGGGCTGGACGATCTGGTGCGCCGATATCCGAAACTTCTCGTGGAAGCGCGCGGCGTCGGCCTGATGCTCGGCATCAAGTGCGCCAGCGACAACGGCCCGGTCATCAAGAAGGCCATGGAGAAGGGCCTGCTGATGGTGCCGGCCGGCGACAACGTCTGCCGCCTGGTGCCGCCGCTGGTCGTCGACGACAAGCACATCGACGAGGCGCTCGCCATCCTCGACGCCGTTCTCGTCGAAATGGCGAAATAGGCGGGCCGGCATGCCGTCCCCAGGTCAATCGCCGAGGCACTTCCTCGACATCGACCGGTTCGACCGCGACACGTTGCGCGGCATCCTGGACCTCGGCGTCGATCTGAAGAAGATGCGCCGCGCCCCGGAGCGCGAAAAGCCGCTCGCCGGCAAGACGCTGGTGATGATCTTCGAGAAGCCGTCGACGCGGACCCGCGTCTCGTTCCAGATCGGCATGCAGGAACTGGGCGGCGCCGTCGTTATCCTGTCGGAAGCCGACTCGCAGCTCGGGCGCGGCGAGACCGTCGCCGACACGGCGCGTGTGCTGTCGCGCTACGCCGACGCGATCATGATCCGCACCGACGACCCGGCGAAGCTGGTCGATCTCGAGAAATACGCCACCGTGCCGGTCATCAACGGCCTCACCGACAACTCGCATCCATGTCAGATCATGGCCGACATCATGACCTACGAGGAACACCGGGGCGCCATCGAGGGCCGCAAGGTGGCGTGGTCCGGCGACGGCAACAACGTCGTCGCGAGCTGGCTGCATGCCGCCGCCCGGCTCGGCTTCGAGATGCGGATCGCGTCGCCGAAGGAACTGCAGCCGCGTGGCGAGCTGATCGACTGGGCGCGGGACGCCGGCGCGCGCGTCGTGCTCACCGACGATCCGAACGAAGCCGCGACGGGCGCCGATCTGGTCGTCACCGACACCTGGGTCTCCATGGGCGACAAGGACGCCGGCACGCGCCACAACCTGCTCGCACCCTACCGGGTGGACGAAAAGCTGATGGGCCGCGCCGCCGCCGACGCGCTGTTCATGCACTGCCTGCCGGCGCACCGGGGCGAGGAAGTCACCGACGCGGTGATCGACGGGCCGCAATCGGTGGTCTGGGACGAGGCCGAAAACCGGCTGCACGTGCAGAAGGCCATTCTTTCCTGGTGCCTCGGCTGAACGCATGACCGACAACGGCCCGATCCTTCCGAAGGGCGGCGTCAACGAACTCGAACGCATCGCCGCCGACGCCTGGCCCGCTTCCGAAAAGCAAGACCTGGACGGCTGGACCCTGCGTGCCGACGCGGCGCCGACGCGGCGGGTGAACTCCTGCGCGCTCTGGCGGGAAGCGCCGGACGCGAGACCGCTCGCGGCGCGTATCGCCGCCGTCGAGGCGTTCTACCGCGAACGCGGCCGGCCGCCCCGCTTTCAGGTGACGCGGGAATCGGTTCCCGCCGGCATCGACGAGGAATTGGCGGGGCGCGGCTACACGGTCGAGGCGCCGGTCGACATCCAGACCGTGCCGGTCACCGGCATGACGCTCGGCGACGTCGGTGCACACGATATCCGCGTCATCGGCGAGACGCCGGAATGGCACGCGCTTTATCAGGCCGGCTATGGGCGCGACATTTCCTCGATCCTCAAGTCGTTGCGCCATCCGGCGGTCTGTCCGCTTGGCTTTGAGGACGGCGAACCGGTCGCGCTCACCCTCGCCGTCCTGGTCGACGGCTGGGTCGGTATCTTCGGCATGCTGACGGCGGAGCGGCTGCGCGGGCGGGGCTGGGGCCGCGCCATGCTCGGCGCCGTGCACGGTTGGGCGGTTGCGAACGGGGCCGAGGGTCTCTATCTCCAGGTAGAGAAATACAACGACGGCGCCAGGCGCCTCTACGAGCGGGTCGGCTTCCGGACCCGCTATTCCTATCACTATCGGCTGTTGGGAAATCCTGCGTGAGCGACACCGACTTCGGCGATTTCGTGCAACCGTTCCAGATCGAGGATCTGAACATCCGCGGCCGTCTGGTACGGCTCGGCGACGCCTATGGCGACGCCGTTGGCGGGCACGACTATCCGGCGCCGGCGGCGAAGCTGTTGGGCGAGACCATGGCGCTGGCCGCGACGCTCGCCAGCACCCTCAAATACGACGGTGTGTTCACCCTACAGGCGCAGGGCAACGGACCGGTACCGATCCTGATGACCGACGTCGCCAGCGACGGCGGACTTCGCGCCTACGCGCGCGTCGCCGAGGGCGCGGCGTTCGACGGGACCGAGGAAGCGACCGTGCCGCACGTGGTCGGCGCCGGGTATCTCGCCTTCACCGTCGACCAGGGACCGGACACGGAACGCTACCAGGGCATTTCCGAGCTGACCGGCGAAACGCTCGCCGACTGCGCGCACAACTATTTCCGCCAGTCGGAACAGTTGGAAACCGCCATCGTTCTGGCCGCCCGCGACGACATCGACGGCGACGGCCGGCCGCGCGCCGCCGCATTGATGATCCAGCGCCTGCCGGGCGACGACGGCGAGGAGGACGACTGGCGGCGCGCCGTGGCGTTGCTTTCGAGCATCCGCGTCGGCGAACTTCTCGATCCGGCCCTTTCAGCCTCGCAGGTGCTGTACCGGCTCTATCACGAGGACGGCGTCCGGCTGTTCGATCAGCGCGATCTCCGGCACGACTGCCGTTGTTCCGAGGACAAGGTGGCGCGGACGCTGCGCTCGTTCTCGCGCACCGACATCGCCGACATGATCGTAGACGGACGCATTACCGTCACTTGCGAGTTCTGCAAAACCGATTACGCATTTTCCGAAGACGCGCTCGACGCGCTGCATCCCGAAACCGGAGGCCCGACGCCATGACCGTTCCCGCCATTAGGCCCACCGCCATTAGGCCCGCATTCAAGGCCGCGTTCCTGGCTGTCGCGCTGTCGCTCGGCGCCTGCGCCTCGCCGCCGCCGCCGTCGTTCCCGGAGATCACCTTCGCGCACCTGCCGACGATCACACTCGACGTCGCCAAGATCGAGGTCGTCGACAAGTTCGCGCCGTCCGCCGACAAGACGCACGTCGAGGGCCGCGTGCCGGTGGCGCCGAAGACGGCGCTCAGGAACTGGGCGCGCGACCGCCTGCGAGCCGGCGGCGCGGCGGGTGTCGCCGTCTTCACCATCGAGGACGCGTCCGTCATCGAGACCGATCTCGCCATCAACAAGGATCTCAAGGCGCAGTTCACGAAGGAGCAGGCGCAGCGTTACGACGCCGCCGTCCGCGTGACGCTGCGGCTGGAAGGCCTGCCCTCCGTGACGGAAGCCGTCGCCACCGCGTCCGCCAACCGCTCGCAGACCGTCCGCGAGGACGCCAACGTCAACCAGCGCGACACCATCCTGTTCGAGTTGACGGAAGCCCTGATGCGGGAATTCGATCCGGCCATGTCGGCGAGCATCCGCCGGCACCTCGGACGGTTCGTCCACTGATCAGCGGCCGGGGTCGAAATCCGTCGGCGGTTCCCCGCCGTGCGAGATGTCGAGATCGAAGCCGGTGATTTCCTTGAAGTAGGCCCGCTGCTCCGGCAGGTGGCCGACGCCGCGCCTGAGTTCCGTCCACAATTCGTCGCCGAGCGGCCGGATCGCCGGGTCCATCGCGGCCCGGAGCGAATGCACCCAGACCTGCAATCCCAACGCATCGTGCGCCCGCTTGGCGCGGCTGAGCGCGTTCACCGCCTTGGCGAGATCGTGGTGGTACATGGGGCGTCTGGCGGCGAGGTCGGCCAAGTGCATGAGATCGACCCCCTCGTCGCGGAGCTTGTTGCGCTGATGCGCCGCGATCGCCAGAACGAAGCCGATGTCGGCGTCGCCGAGGCCGCGGAGATGCGTCAGGAACGATTCCGCCTCCCGCGCGTGGCGGTCGCTCGCCCACAGGCGCGAGCGGGACCGAAACCAATCGAAGAGGCCGAACATCAGGCGCGCCAGAAGTTGCGGCTGAGTAGCACGATGACCGTGAACAGCTCCAACCGGCCGAGCAGCATGCCGCCCGACATCAGCCACTTCGCCTCGTCCGGGAAGCTCTGGAAGGTGCCGGACGGACCGGCGACGGGACCGAGCGCCGGCCCGACGTTGGCGATGGCCGTCGCGGCCGAAGAAAAGGCCGTGATGAAGTCGAGACCCAGGAAGCCGAGACCGACCGCCAGCAGGGTGAACATGAAGAACCACATGAAGAAGAACGACAGCACCGAGATGATGATCTCTTCCGAGATCGGGCGGCGGTTGAAGTACGGGATGAAGACGCCGTGCGGATGCAAAAGGTGATGGATCTGCGTCCGGGCGGCGGCGTACAGCACCTGGAAGCGGAACACCTTGATGCCGCAGGTCGTGGAGCCGGCGCAGCCGCCGACGAACATGATGAAGAAGAAGACGACCGGCGAGAGCGTGCCCCAGAGACCGTAATCCTCCGTCGCGTAACCGGTTCCCGTGATCACCGAGACGATGTTGAAGGTGGCGTAGCGGAGCGCCTGTACCGGGTCCTTGCCGATCTCGAACACCAGATAGACGCAGGTGAGGACGATGACGGCGGTGACGAACACCAGGAACCATTGCACCTGGCTATCGCGCGGCACGGCGGCCCAGTTGCCCTGTAAGGTCTTGAGATAGAGCAGGAACGGCAGCGCGCCGACCAGCATGCCGGCGGTGGCGATGTAGTCGATGGCGTGGCTGTTGAAATGGCCGAGCGACGCGTCGTGCGTCGAGAAACCGCCGGTGGCGATGGTGGTCATGGCGTGCGAGACGGCGTCGAAGCCGCTCATCCCGAAGGCCCAGTAGAGCACCGTCCATGTCAGGGTCAGCGCCAGATAGATGACGCCGATGGCCGACGCGATCTGCGCCACCCGGGGCATCGCCTTTTCGGACTGGTCGGATCTTTCCATGTGGAACAGCTGCATGCCGCCGACCTGCAGCAGCGGCAGGACGGCGATGGCCATGACGACGATACCGATGCCGCCCAACCATTGCAGCAGCGAGCGCCAGATCAGGATGCCGGGCGGCGCCGTATCGAGGCCGGTGATGACCGTCGAGCCGGTCGTGGTGATCCCCGACATGGCTTCGAAGAAGGCGTCCGTGAAACTGAGATTGAGGTTGGAAAACGTGAACGGCAACGCCGCGAACACCGTCAGCATCAGCCAACTCAGCGCCGTCATCAGGAACGCCTGTCGGATGGAGAACTTGGCGCCGCGCGAATTCGTGGTCAGCGCCATGGTGGCGCCGACGAAGAACGTCACCCCGGCGGACGCGGCGAACACCTGCCAGTCCGAATTGTCGTAGGCGAAATCGACCGCCGCCGGCACGCACATGACGATGGCGAGCGTCGCGACCAGCAAGCCGACGACGAAAAAGACCGGACGGAAATCCATGCGCGAACAGGGTCCCTTGGCGCCCGCGAGGGCAACCCGGCCATCATGCCGGGCTCTCGCTCCGGGTCAAGTCGCGGCGGTCGAACGGCCGATTCAGCCGATGACGGTGCCGCCGGTGTGGTCGATCATGGCCAGGAATTCGCGGCGCGTCGTCGGATCGTCCCGGAACGCGCCGAGCATGCGGCTCGTCACCATGGTAACGCCGGTCTTGTGCACGCCGCGCGTCGTCATGCACTGGTGCGCGGCGTCGACAACCACGGCGACGCCTTTCGGCTGCAACACCTCGTCGATGGTGTTGGCGATCTGCGCCGTCAATTTTTCCTGGATTTGCAGCCGCTTCGAATAGATGTCGACGACCCGCGCCAGCTTCGAGATGCCGACGACGCGCCGGTGCGGCAGATAGGCGACGTGCGCCCGGCCGATGATCGGCGCCATATGATGCTCGCAATAGCTTTCGACGCGGATATCGCGGAGCAGCACGATCTCGTCATAGCCCTCGACTTCCTCGAAGGTCCGCTCGAGAACGCTGACCGGACAGACGCCGTAGCCGGCGAAGAATTCCTCGAAGGCGCGCGCGACCCGCGCCGGCGTATCAAGGAGGCCTTCGCGGCTCGGGTCGTCGCCGGCCCACCGCAGCAGCGTCCTGACGGCGCTTTCCGCTTCCTCGCGCGTCGGCCGCTCGACCACTGGACCGCCGTCCAAGGCCGGCGCCTTGTGCTTGTGGCGCTCACCGTCGACGACGCTCAGGGATTTCTTCTTAGACACGTCCGGTCCCCCGTATCGGTTTCTGTTCCGAGGATATGGCACCTCGGCGCCGCAGGTTCAATGCAGGGGGCCGCGGCCGCCGGGATGGTCGAGCGAGAACATCGGCACCTGCACGGCGAACCGCTGGCCGGTCTCATCGATCATCTGGAAAATCCCCGTCATGAAGCCGGACGGCGTCGGCAGCGGCGTTCCGCTTGAATATTCATAGTGTTCGCCGGGCGCCAGCACCGGCTTGTCGCCCACGACGCCGTCGCCGATGACCTCGTGCACGCGGCCGTTGGCGTCGGTGATGCGCCAGCGCCTCGTCAGCAACTGCACGGTGGCGTTGCCGACGTTCTGCATCCTGATCTGGTAAGCCCAGACGAATTTCCCGGATTCCGGCGAAGATTGCTCTTCCAGATATACGGGAGTCGCCTCGACGCGAATGCCGTGCGTGGTTTCCTCGTATGTCGTGTGGGCCGCCACCGGTCTCTCCCGCGAAAATCAGCCAGAGCCGGCATTTAGCCCGACCAGGAACCCCCTTGTCCAGGGCGGCGGACGGCTTTTACAGCTTGCGATCGCGGCCGATCAGAATGTCGACGCGCCGGTTTTCGGCGGCGGCCACGCCGTCCGCCGTGACCGCCTTCGGATAGGTCTCGCCGAAGCCGACGACGGCGATACGGTCCGCCGGCACGCCGCGCGCGACCAGCGCCCGGCGGACCGATTTGGCGCGCGCTTCCGAGAGCGCCAAGTTCGCCGCCGACGACCCGGAACGGTCGGTGTGACCGCCGACCAGGACCCGCACGTCGCCGAAGTCCTTCGCGGCCTCGGCGGCCTTCCTGATGATACCGTCGGTGCCGGCACCGGGCTCGCGGCCACCGTTCGGGAAGGGAATCGTAAAGGCGCGGAGTTCCGGACCCGCCGGCAGTTTCGACGCGCCTCCGACGGCGTGCTCCGCCTCGGCGGCGTAGGTCAGAAAGCCGTCGCGGCAGAAGGCGATGTCGAGGGGCTGGAACCCCTCCTCGGACTGTTCGACCCAGCAATCGTAGCGGGCCAGCGCCTGGCCCGCCGCCTTCGGCGCGCGCACCGTGGCCCCGGCGGCGATCAGCGCCCGCAGACGGGCGTGCGCCGCCTCGATCTCGGCCCGGGACGCCTGGGCGAGAGTGCGGCTCGCCGGGTCGATGGGCTCGGGCAGCCGGCCGTCTGCGGCAACCAGCGCCTTTTCGGAGTAGACGAGGGCGGACGCCTGATCGTCCATGATCCTGGCCTCAAAGAAGGCGAGCCGCCGGTACTCGCGGGCGGCTTCGGCGGCGGCATCCGCGCCCTGCGTCGACAGGCGCTGCGCCCTTTCGACCGTGGCGCCGCCGCAGGCCGCGACGGCGACCGCCACGACGGCGAGAATGGAAGTGGCGCGAAGAGAATTGTTCATTTCCGGGTCCTTTCGAACGGGTGCGACGGGCGATTGCGCGTACCCTAGAAGCGGACCGTGGCGGGATTTTGGGTGGATTGCGGCGGCCGAGTGGCGGCGGCGGGGTGATTTGCGGGCGGTCGGCCGGTTTTGCGTTAAATCTGGGCCATTGCCGCGACGGACGGCCAGTCGTGGACGGTCTCGGCGAGCGGCCGGCCGCGCTTGGCGCGCTCGTCCGCCGGCATCACGTCCATGTTGGGCCAGAGGCCGTCTTCCAGGCATCGGGCATAACTTTCCGGCAGGCCGTTCGCCCGCATCGCCCGCGCCGCGCCCTGGTGATCGTAGGTGAGCGGCCGGTGCGAGACGCGGATACCGTCCGGCATTTCCTCCAGCAGCGAATACCAGACCCTCGGCGTGCCGTCGTTGGCCGGCATGCCGACCACGCCTGAATTGTGCCAGAGCCGGTCGCCGAAGACCTGCGTGAACGGCACGCCCGAGTGGCCGCCGACGATGGCGTCGACGCCGAGAACATCAAAACCCCGCGTCTTCATATCGTCGTCCGTGCCGGCGAAGACGAAGGCGTTGATCTCGTCGGCCGAGCCGTGCACGACGGCGAAGCGGCGGCCGGCGAAGGTGAAATAGAGGGTGCGCGGCAAATCCCGCATCCAGGCCCGGTGGTCGGCGCCGAGTTGCGCGTCGGCGTAGGCGTACCAGCGCCGGGACAGCACGTCGCAATCGCTGCCTTCCTCGAAACCGCAGCCGCAATCGTCGGCGGCGAAGCCGAAGGATTCCTCGCAGTTGCCCATCACCGTCGCGACGCCCCATCGGCGGATCAGATTAACCGTTTCCGCCGGCTCGGCGGCGTAGGCGACGACGTCGCCGGTGCAAATCACGCGGTCCGCGGGAATGCCGAGACGATCCGCTTCCGCCCGCATCGCCATCGTGGCCGGAAGGTTGGAATAGGGCCCGCCGAACAACAGCACCGGGCCGGAAAGCCGGCCGGGATCGCGCCCGGCGTCGGCGATGGAGCCGGCGGCGTCAGGCGTCATCGGAGGACACGCTACAGGACGCCCCGCCGAACACGCAGAACTTGGCGCAATGCGGGTGGTTGAGATTGACGGTGCGGTCGGACTGGCCGAGCTCGTGACCGAGCTCGAACGCCGGATCGTAGGGCAGCAGCGTGCACGGCACCACCGTCGGCCGCGCCTGGCCCTTGCGCTTCACGATCATGCGCGACGTCGCGCACATCATGGATTCCGGTTCGACGCCGAGAATATCCCAACAGTGCTGCGTGATTTCCGGCACGTCCGCCTCGGCGTCCATTTCCGGGAACAGCACCAGCCGCGCCGGATCGTCGGCATCGACGGGAATGCCCTCGGCGGCGAACAGGGCCCGGTAGCCGTCGCGCGAGTCCCGCTCCTGCTCGTTCCAGCACGTGCGCCCGGCGATCGCCAGGTTGAAACCGTTCTCCGCCAGCCAGCGCATGCCGGCGAGCATCGGCGCCCAGGTGTCCTTGCCGCGGATGTCTTCGTGCCGGGCGCGGGTGAAATGGTCGATGGAGACGCGGATGGCGAGCGACGCGCCATGCCTGTTCTTGATGTCGAGAAGCCGCGCCCGCTTCTGCTGCATCGGCTTCATGGCATTGGTCAGCACGAGCGCGCGGTAGCCGCGTCCGAGCGCGTCCTCCAGCATCACCGGCAGATCCCGGTTCATGAACGGCTCGCCACCGGTAAAGGCGATTTCCTCGACGGGAATGCGTTCGCGCTGGGCCTCGTCGAGATAGCCCCGGACCTCGTCCGCCGTCAGATACGCCAGGGCGTCGTTGCGGGGGCTCGACTCCATATAGCAGTTGACGCAGGTGATGTTGCAGAGGCTGCCGGTGTTGAACCACAGCGTGCGCAGACGGGTCAGCGCGACGACGGCGCGCTGCTGACCGTCGGCGGTCACAACCGGATCCTGGAACTTGCGGGGATCGAGGGTCTTTCGGGCGGTCGGCGCGGCTGTCATCCGGTCGCTATGTCCCTTCGCAGGTGCACTGTCAGATTCGATTAATCCGGCCCATGACGCAACGCAAATAAACCTATCGTGAGGGCGCCGCGAGCGCGTTTCGGCGGGGATTGCATCGCCGGGGCGGCGGATTAATCTCACCCGCACCAGGGAGGACCGGCATGACATTCAACACACGACCGCTGTCGACGCATTTCGGCGTCGAAATTTCCGGCATCGATCTCGCGACGGAGGGAGGCGGCAATGTCGTCGGCGAGCTTCGGGATCTCTGGCTCCGGCACGGCGGCCTGATGGTGGTCCGCGGCCAGGACAAGCTCAGCGCCGACGCGCACATCGCCTTCGCGTCGCATTTCGGTCCGCTGTTTGGCGCACCGGGCGAACCGCCGCTGCAGGATACCGTCAGCCGCTATATTCATCCCAAACATCCGGAAATCTATCGCGTGTCGAACAAGCTGGACGCGGAAGGCCAGCCGCTCGGCCGCAAGGGGGCCGGCACCTATTGGCATTCCGACGTCAGCTTCCGCGAACGGCCGGCGCAGGCTTCGGTCCTGCATGCCTGCGAAATTCCCGACGTCGGCGGCGACACGCTGTTCGCCAACATGACGCGCGCTTACGAGACGCTTTCGCCCGCCATGCAGACGCTGATCGAGCCTTTGCGGGCCGTGCACGATTTCGAGGTGGCGGCTTACACGCAGTACGCCAAGCCGATCGTCGTCGAGGACGACCTGAAGGGCGCCAACCGGGCCGTGCACCCGGTGGTGCGCACGCACGCCGAGACGGGCAGGAAGAGCCTGTTCGTCAATCCGGGATTCACCTCGCATCTGGAGGGCTTCAGCCGCGAGGAAAGCCGCTGGATACTGGAGCCGCTTTATGCGCACGCGACCCGGCCGGAGAACATCTACCGCCATACGTGGTCGGCGCACGATCTGCTGATCTGGGACAACCGCTCGATGATGCATTACGCGGTGGCCGATTACGGCGACCGGCCGCGCTACATGGAGCGGACCACCTGCATCGGCGAGCGGCCGGTCTGAGGCGCTTCGGCGCCCCCATTCGGTCCGCCATTCGGTCCGCCATTCGGTCTGCTTGATCCGGAAACCGGCGCGCGATACATAAGGCGCGTAAGGCGCCCCCAGGCGCGGGTGTAGCTCAATGGTAGAGCAGAAGCTTCCCAAGCTTACGACGAGGGTTCGATTCCCTTCACCCGCTCCAATATTTTCAATGGGTTAGCTTTCCGCCCATTTCCTGTACGAAAAAAATACGAAAAAGACGGGGGCGAACTAGCGCGGACGCGGGCGGGCTTGGATGGATGAAAATTCGCATTCTCCAATAGCTCATTAGTTGACCGCAGGCTTAACCGCATTCTTTTGACGGTCACGGATAGATTGAATCCAATCTTCCAGCGCCTTTACCTCATTGCGCAGATCATCAAGCGATACGGCTTCGGGATTCAGCGCCTGCGCCGACGAATGAAGGTCTTCGGACAACCTCGATTGGGCGGACATCACCTGCTTCACGTCGTCTTCGGTGAGAATACCAAGTTTGAACATCGAGGTCGGCTTGACCTTGTTGTCGAACCGTTCGAGCACGGGGCGGATATAGTCGGAGATCGCCTGTTCCCAAGCATCGCGCAATTGACCAATGGTGCCTTTGCAAAAGATGGTGCGTTGCGTATCGGTCAGCTTGTCAAAGCCCGGCTTTGCCGCTTTGAGTGACGACCGCAGCGAGTTACACATCTCAAGCCCAGATTTCGCCTTGTCCGGTAGCTCGTTTTCAATGTAGCCGGGCCTGTTCTGTTGCCGCCGGACATTGCGAAATGCGATTTGCCGGTTAGCATTTTCCGCTTCGCGGCGAAGTTCGTACAGGAACACGAGGTCGTGTGTGAATACGATGACCTGCCTGTGCTCCGCCTCCTCCACCAGCCGCGATGCAACCGCGCCCCTATGAATGTGGTCGAGCGACTACATTGGATCGTCGAAAACTATGCCGGAATAGCGTTGCGCAGTTACCAATTCGGCAAGGAACGCGGCCAATGCGACGCAACGGTGCTCGCCTTCGCTGAATATCTCGCCGACCTTGGCGTTGGGGTTCTCCACCAACGCCACGCGAAAATAGGATACGGCCTGCCGATCTTTCTCCTTGCGAAGTTCGACCGGCATTCTGGACAGCTTGAGTTTTTCGATCTCGCGCGCGAACCGACCGCGCAGCGCATCAGTAACCATACGGTCCGAGAGCTCCTTGTTCTTGTCGGTAATCGGCTTCTTAGCGGTCGCTTTCAGCGCGACGTTGATCGAATCTATTTCCATGAGGCGCGTGATGTGCGCCTTTATCTCCGGAAGCAGAGGCGTAAGCGCAGCGCGTTCCTTGAGTTCAAGGTATTCGGATTTCAGTTTCTTGTAGTCGTCGCTCTGCGTATCGGCTGAAAGCTGCGTGGCGCGGGTATTGAGATCGGCCGCAAGGTTCGTAAGCGCTTGGAGCGGATCGGCGCCAAGTGGCTTGGGCTCGCCATATGCTCTGATCATCGCTCGAAGCCGCCAGAGCAACACGACAAAAGCCCGGCGAACTTGCCGCGCAAGTGTAGCATTGCCGATGTCTGTGGCGAGAAACTTGCTAGATTTCAAAACATCGCCAAGGCGCAGTATCCGCCCTTTTAACTGGGTGACTGTA
>JAYOFL010000045.1:0-31219 GCA_038117205.1 Rhodospirillales bacterium
TCCCCTAATTTATTGACCTACACCCTATACGTTTCGTTTACGTTTAATTTTTGTTGCATTTTATTCAATAAAATCATTCGCTTATAATGGAGCGTTTTATTAGGAATCCTGTGCTCTATCCAGCTGAGCTACGGGGACAGCCCGGCGACGGACTTACACCAAGGAACTTGGGAACGCAATTGCCGGGGGACCGCATGGGGGGCCGCATGGGGGCGGCATGTGGACGGCGGGCGGGCGCTGACGCCGCATCGCCGCTTTTCGAGCTTTCCTCGTTGCGATAGCCTGCGTCCCACACCAAATAGTAACGTGGCGCTGGAGAGAACGCGGTGACGATTTCGCCTGAGTATTTGGAGCAGCAGAAGACGCTGCATCAGAACCCGCAGTACGGGCAGGCGTCCGTCGACTACGCGCACTTCGTCGTCGAGGTGATGGCTTTCTGAAGCCGAAGAGCATCTCCGATTACGGCGCCGGCAAATGCCACCTGAAGACCGCCCTGCACAACCTCGGGTGGCGCGGCTTCAAATACTTTCCCTACGATCCGGTCTTCCCGGAATACGGCCAGGCCATGCCGGCGGATCTCGTCTGCTGCATCGACGTCCTCGAACACATCGAGCCATTGTATCTGGACGCCGTCCTCGCCGATCTGCGGCGGATCACCGTCAATGTCGGCATGTTCACGATCCACACCGGCCCGGCCATGAAGACCCTGACGGACGGCCGCAACGCCCATCTGATACAGAAGCCGTCGTCCTGGTGGCTGCCGAAATTGTGCGAACGGTTCGAGATCACCCACCTGCGCGACATTGGCGTCGGCTTCTGGGTTCTCGCCGAGGGCAGGAAAGACACCTGACCAAGACGCGTGGCGCCGCCGCGCTAGGCGCCGGCTTCGTCCAGGCGCTTTTCGAACCAATGGTGCGCGTAGGTTTCGTCGTTGAAGGGCGCGACCTCTTCGTATCCTTCGCTACGGTATAGGCTCTTCGCCTCGTCCAGCGCCCTGTTTGTTTCGAGCCGCACGACGTGCAGCCCGAGAACCCGCGCCTCGTCCTCGAGAGCGCCGAGCATGCGGCGGCCGAGACCGAGACCACGCGCTTCCCGGGCGATCCACATGCGGCGGATGTGGCCATGGCCGCCCGGTTCCACCAGCAGCGCGCCACAGCCGACGGGCCGGCCGTCGAGCCGCGCCAGCAGAAACAGTCCGTTCGGCGGCGTCATGTCGGCGACCCCGGTCACGAGACCCCGCGCCGGGTCGAAGCCGGCGTCGAAGCGGGCTGCGATCTCTCCGTAATATTCGGCGAGGCACCATGCCGCGTCCTCGCTGCCGGCGGGTTCCCGGTCGATGGTCACGGCGAAGGCGCGCATCAACCGCTCGACCTCGCCCATGGCGGCGATCAGGCGGTCACGGTCGCGGGCCTCCAGCGGCGCCAGCACGCGCCGGGCGAAATCGTCGCCGGCCCGTTCCACACCGGCATAAGCGCGCCGGCCCTTGGCCGTCAGCCGGATACGCTTCACCCGGCCGTCCCGTTTCGACGGCGCCGATGCGATCAGCCCCTGCCGTTCCAGGGCGCGGAGCAGACGGGCCATGTAGCCGGAATCGAGCCCCAAGCGGGCGCGGAGATCGCGCACCTCGGCCCCGCCGGCGCCGATCTCGTGCAGCAGCCGGGCCTCGCCGTAGGGCCGGCCGAGGCCGAGGAAACTCTCGCCGATCGTGCCGATGCGGATGCTGACGGCCCGGTTGAAACGGCGGACGCTTTCGATCTGATCCTCCCTCATTATCTGACTTTAGTCAGATAATTTACCGGCCCGCAAATTTTTCCGCGCGCGGGTCGCACGCGTCGGTCGGGATGGATTTAGAGAACGCGCCCCGTGGCGCTCAGTCGAACCACTTGGCGATCTTGCCGATCGGCATGGAGTAGTTGACCATCAGGGACTCGGTGCCCGGATTGTCGTCGCCGAGACTGGCGTTCGACGAATGCGAGATCGACAGGCCGAGACGCGAGCGGTCGTCGAAGCGGTAGGCGAGTTCCAGCCTGGAGCGGAATTCGAGACCGTAGCCGAGGTCGAGGTCGTCGGTCTTGCCGTGCCACCAGGTCGGCGCGAAGCTCGGGCTCAACACCCAACGCTTGCCCATGTAGACGTCGATCAGCACGCCGGCGCCCAGGAACGTCATGCCGTTGGAAACCACGGCGCCGTGCACGAACGGCTTGAACCACCAGAATTTCTTGTTGGAGCGGTATTCGGCGGAGAATTCGACGCCCTGGTCTTTCTGCCGGTTGAAGTCGAACCAACCGCTGGAAAGGGTCAGGAACGCGGGTTCGTTATCCGCCGCCTTGACGGGCGCGGACATGAAAAACGTGAAAATCGCCAGGACGGCCGCCAGTTTGCGCACGGTTCCGCTCCCCCCTTCGTCTCAAGAGCCCCGCATCATACGATTTTCGGGCTTGGGCGCAAGCGGTCGAGCATAGCGCCAGGCGCTCAGAGCCGGTCCTTGAACCCCTCGGTGGCGCGGACCAGCTGAGAGCGGATGCCGGGCTCCATGGCCGAATGGCCGGCGTCGGCGACGATGCGGTAGTCGATTTCCGGCCAGGCCCGCGCCATGGCGTCGGCGGTGACGATCGGGCAGATCATGTCGTAGCGCCCCTGCACGAGCACCGTCGGCACGTCGCGGATGGCGCCGATGTTGCGCATGACGTAGTCGTCCTCGAGGAAGGTGCCGTTGACGAAATAATGCGCCTCGATCCGGGCCAGCGACAGCGCCGCGCCAGACGGTTGCGGCGGTTCCTCGCGGATGTTGACCAGGAGGTTCGAGCACGACGTCTCGTAACCGGCCCAATGCGCGGCGGCGGGCAGATTGACCTCGGGGCGCGGGTCCATCAGACGCTTGTAGTAGGCCTCGAGGAGATCGCCGCGCTCGGGCTCGGGAATGTATTCGGCGAAACGGCGCCACGCTTCCGGAAACACGGCGCGCATGCCGTCCAGGAACCAGCGCACCTCGGCGTCGCTGCCGAGGAAGACGCCGCGCAGCACCAGACCCAGGCAGCGCCGGCGGTAGCGGATGGCATAGACGAGGGCGAGCGTCGAGCCCCAGGAGCCGCCGAACACCAGCCAGGCGTCGATACCGAGATGCGTGCGCAGACGCTCGACGTCGTCCGCCAGATGATCGGTCGTATTGTGCGCGACGGCGGCGAACGGCCGGGAGCGGCCGGCGCCGCGCTGGTCGAAAACGACGATGCGGTAGAAGGCGGGATCGAAGAAGCGGCGGTGCGCCGGGTTCGATCCGGCGCCGGGGCCGCCATGCAGGAACACCACCGGGACGCCGTCGGGGTTCCCCGACTGTTCCCAATAAAGGCGGTGGCCGTCGCCGACCTCCAACATGCCGCGGCTGTAGGGTTCGATGCGGGGATAGAGATCGAGCTGTCTGACCGAACTGTCCATTACCTCAGCCTAGCCCATTAATGGGCCGCTTTGCATCCCTTCCGTGCGTCCCTAGCGGACCGAATGTGGACCGGCGAAGCCCATGCGGAGATGCTCCGTGATCGCCACGTATTCCGGATCGTCCGGACGCAACACACCGTGCCGGACCGCGAAGTCGATGATGACGAGGGCGGCGTTGAATTTGAAATCGTCCGTCTCGCGGAGCCGCTTCAGGGTCTTCGGCATGGACCAGAGATAGAAGGCGTCGACCTCGCCGTCGACGGGCCGGGGCGTGAAATCCGCCGGCAATTCCAGATCGAAGGTGAACAGGATGTCGTGGCGCAGGCCCTCCGCCCGCTCGGTCAGATACGAAACCGTGCCGACCGGCAATGCCTTCTTGGCCAGCTTCGGCGGGATGCCGGCTTCCTCGCCGCATTCCTTGGTCATGTTTTCCTCGACGCCGAGGCCGATCGGATGGCCGCCGCCGACCATCTGGTCGAGCTTGCCGGGTCCTGTCGGCTTCGACATGGAGCGCTTGCCGATCCACATATATATGCCGCCCGGCTTGCGGACGAAGCCGTTCAGGTGCACGCCGTAACCCATGGTGCCGAACATCGGCACGGCGGCCCGCTCGATGCCGAGTAGGGGCTTTTCGTGAAAGCCGAGCGACACCGGATAGTGCTCGCCGCGCCAGCCCCGGATGCAGCCCTCGTCACGGAGCGTTTCCAGCACCCGGGCGACGGCGCGGGTGCGCGTAGCCGGCGTCTTGAGCGACGGGTCGAGGACGACGGCTTGCCGCGACACCTGGAACACCGCCGGAAAGCGGGCGAGCAGCCGGGCGGTCTCCGCCGTCACCCGGCCGACGTCGTGGCCGGCGACACGGAACGGCCGGTACTTCCTGGGATCGAAGCGGGCGCACGCGGCGAGACGGTCGAGCAGGCTCATGCAATCCCGCCCCGGCCCGGCCCGCTTACGCGCCGACGATGGCCGGCTCGGCCATGCGCTTTTCCGACGTCAGCACCGTGTCGACCAGCCACTGCCGGCGCAAATCCCCGGCGATGCGGCGCGTCGTTTCGGCGTCGGCGTCGGCCAGCTGCAGATCCACGTGCATGGCTTCCCCGGTGCGGCCGACGCGGATCGCGTAGACGCTGGCCGGCACCAGGCCGCGCTTCGTGAACGGCTCCAGGACACGCGACAACGTGTTCGGATCGCTCTCGGCGACGACGGAAAAACAGGCGGTGAAGGTGTTTCGATGGGCCTCGGTCGGCCCCGACGGCGTGGTCATCTCTCAAGTCCTTACGATGTGGGATGGGCGAATGCGCGGACACGCGTCCCCGGCGGCCTCAGCGGGCAGCCGGGCTGATAATTCGACCGATCATCATCGTAAGTCGTTGAAACATGCCGGCAGCATAGCGCCGCCGCGTCGCCGGTCAAGCCCCGGCGGCGGGCGGGCGGTTCATTAGCCGATCATCCGGTTGAAGGCGAGATTGACGACGACCGCCCCCAGCAGCACCACGATGATCATGAAGAACAGCAGCGTGTAGCGGTGGAAGTTGCCTTCCTTCTTGGATTTCAGGGACCTGATCTCGGCGAACAGGTTCGACATGTAGGGCTGCATGCGGTCGAGCTTGATCAGCTCGTTGTGGGTCCAGAACTGATAGATGACGAGGGTGAAGATCACCGCCGTGGTGAGCAGGATGGTGACGGCCATCAGCTTGCCGGTCAGCGCCGCGTTCGGCCCGGCCGAGCGGGCGATGAAGACGAGCGCGGCGAAGGTGAGAAGCGTCGCGCCGACGGTCTTCCACTGATGGCTCTTGATGAAGCGGAGCGTCTCGGTGGATTCCCGGTACAGCAACTGCATCTCGGCGTGCGTCTTGTCGTCGAGAACGGACGGCGCGACATCGAAGTCGGCGGCCGGAACCTCGTCCTCTTCGTCCTTCTTCTTGACTTCCTTCTTGGCCATGAACGGGTGCTCCTCGCAATGGCGGAGCCTGGCTCGTGCGGCGGCCGGGCGCCCGCGAATCGCTATTTTACACCCGGGGGTCGGCCGCCCCTACGGATTTCCCGCAACGAAAAAGGGCGCCCCCGAGGGACGCCCTTTCCGAAACTTGGCCGGCTGTCTTTCCCGCGGTTCGCGGGGTCAGCCGTTGGCGACGCGGCGCGGCCGGTTGCGGTCTTCCTTGGACGGCTTCACGTAGGCGCGCTCGCAATGCTCGAGGCAATAGGGCTTGCCGGGCACGATCGGATCGCCGCAGAAATGAAAGTCCTCGGACCCGGGATCGCCCGACGGCCACACGCACATGCCGGGGCGGAGCTTGGCCATGCTGACCACGTTGACCGGCTTTTCCGGCTTCGGCTTGATTGGCGAGCCGCGCTTCGGCAGACCGAGACGGTGCACCTTGCCGACCACCGCGTTCTTGGTGATGCCGAGACGCACCCCGATCTCGCTGGTCGTCAGGCCTTCGTTCCAAAGCGCGATCAAAGCGCTGATCGTCTGCGGCGTCCACTCGAAACTCATGTGACGGTGTCCTCCCCTCGCCGGCCCCCCTGAAAAGGACCTGTAACGGACCTGGAATCCAAGGCGGGCCGCCCGTGGGTGCCCGCTTTAGGACACTATATTTAGTTTCGGCGATTGTTTCAATCTCATGATGTGGATAACTCCACAATATTTTGTGGCGGCAATGCTTTGTGACACTTGCCGTCTTCGCAGGCGCAAAACGATTGCCCGCGTCGCGTTCCCTTCGGCTATAATCCGGACCGGTCGGGGAGACCCACACCAACGGAGGACCACATGGCCGGCAACGACAAGCCGACCCTCGCCGATTGGGCGAAGGCGGCGAACAAGGAAATGAAGAACGCCACCGTCGACGACCTCGTCTGGCAGACGCCGGAGGGCATCGCGGTGAAGCCGCTTTATACCGCCGCCGACCTGGAAGGTCTCGAACACGTCGCCACCCTGCCGGGCTTCGAGCCCTACGTGCGCGGGCCGCGCGCCACCATGTACGCCAACCGGCCGTGGACCATCCGCCAGTACGCCGGCTTCTCGACCGCCGAGGAATCCAACAAGTTCTACCGCGACAACCTGGCCGCCGGTCAGAAGGGTCTCTCCATCGCCTTCGATCTGGCGACGCACCGTGGCTACGATTCCGATCATCCGCGCGTCATCGGCGACGTCGGCAAGGCGGGCGTCGCCATCGACAGCGTCGAGGACATGAAGATCCTGTTCGACGGCATTCCGCTGGACGAAATGTCCGTCTCCATGACCATGAACGGCGCCGTGCTGCCGGTGCTGGCCGGCTACATCGTCGCCGCCGAGGAACAGGGCGTGCCGGCGGCGAAACTTTCCGGCACCATCCAGAACGACATCCTGAAAGAGTTCATGGTGCGGAACACTTATATATATCCGCCGGAACCCTCCATGCGGATCGTCGCTGACATCATCGAGTACACGGCGCTCAACATGCCGAAGTTCAACTCGATCTCGATTTCCGGCTATCACATGCAGGAAGCGGGCGCGACCTGCGTGCAGGAGCTCGCCTACACACTGGCGGACGGTCTTGAGTACGTGCGGGCCGCGCTGTCGAAGGGGCTCGACGTCGACGCCTTCGCGCCGCGCCTCTCGTTCTTCTTCGCCATCGGCATGAACTTCTTCATGGAGGTCGCGAAGCTCCGCGCCGCGCGCCTGCTGTGGTCGGAGCTGATGTCGGAATTCAAGCCGAAGGACGCGCGCTCATCCATGCTGCGCACGCACTGCCAGACGTCCGGCGTGTCGCTGACCGAGAAGGACCCCTACAACAACGTCATCCGCACCACCATCGAGGCGATGGCGGCCGTGTTGGGCGGCACGCAGTCCTTGCATACCAACGCGCTCGACGAGGCGATCGCCCTGCCGACGCCGTTCTCGGCCCGCATCGCCCGCAACACGCAGTTGATCATCGCGGAAGAAAGCGGCATCCCCGCCGTCGTCGATCCCTTGGGCGGCAGCTACTACGTCGAGAGCCTGACCGCCGCCATGGTCGCCGAGGCCCGTAAGCTGATCGCCGAGGTCGAGGAAATGGGCGGCATGACGGAAGCCGTCGCCGCCGGCCTGCCGAAGCAGCGCATCGAGGAATCGGCAGCCCGCAAGCAGGCCCGCATCGACCGCGGCGAGGAAGTCGTGGTCGGCGTCAACAAGTACAAGCGCGACGGCGCCGACGACCGGGTCGACGTGCTCGACGTCGACAACGCCATGGTGCGCGATAATCAGGTGACGCGTCTCAACACCATCCGCAACACCCGCGACAAGGCGGCTTGCGAGAAGGCGCTCGCCGATCTCACCAAGGCCGCCGAGGACGGGTCCGGCAACCTCTTGGACCTCGCCGTCAAGGCGACCCGCGCGCGCGCCACGGTCGGCGAAATCTCCGACGCGCTGGAAAAGGTCTACACCCGCTACCGGGCGCAGATCCGCTCCATCGCCGGCGTCTACGGCGCCGCCTACGACGGCGACGAGGGCTTCAAGAAAATCCGCGCCGACGTCGAAGCGTTCGCCGCCGCCGAAGGCCGGCGGCCGCGCATGCTGGTCGTCAAGATGGGCCAGGACGGACACGACCGGGGCGCCAAGGTGATCGCCACGGCCTTCGCCGACATCGGCTTCGACGTCGACATCGGGCCGCTGTTCCAGACGCCCGACGAAGCGGCCCGCGAGGCGGTCGAGAACGACGTGCACGTGATCGGCGTCTCGTCGCAGGCGGCCGGTCACAAGACGCTGGTGCCGGCGCTGATCGAGGAATTGAAGAAGCAGGGCGCCGACGACATCCTGGTGGTGTGCGGCGGCGTCATCCCGACGCAGGATTACGACTTCCTGTTCAAGTCGGGCGTCTCCGCCGTTTACGGGCCGGGGACGCACATCCCGACGGCGGCGGCGGAAATCCTCGGCATCCTCGGCGAGGGGCGGCAGGCGGCCGAGTAAGAGCGAAAACGCAAAAGAAAATCGGGGGCGTTCCCAACTGGGAACGCCCCCTTCAATTTGTTCCGGTCGTCCGCTTGGCGGACGATGGGGACGTCCCCACAATAGGAACGTCCCCGTCTTTCATCCCGGCGTCCGAACCGGCTCCTGCCAGGGATCTTCCGGCTCTTCCGGCAGCGGATTGGCGCGCAACTCCCAGAGCGTCGTGTAGTACCCGTAGAGCGCGCCCGTAACGACGGCGGCCGACGGCGTCACGGTGACGAGTGCCGTCACCAATACCGCGCCGCGCCAGCCCCGCGACCACCGGTCCAGCCACGGCTCGCGCCGGCCCCTTGCCGTTCCGTTCGTTTCGTCCTTCATGCGGCACCTCCTCGCGTCTTGCCTGCGACACGGACGCCATGAAAGGACCAGAGGAAGTTTTCGCGGGGATTTTCAGACCAATCCGAAATTCTCGGCGAAGCGGCGGGTGAGCCTGTCCGGCCCCTCGAAGGCGTTGACGGTGCGGAACGCATCCTCGGTCTTCGACCCGACGTCGCCGTCGACGGCGAGGGGCTCGAAGCCCGTGAATCCCTTGTCCGTTCCCCTGACCCGGTTCGCCCCAGGCGTCGCATCGGACGTGTCATCGGTGTGGGCGCCGAGGTCGTTCAACGTTTCCTGCATCGCCCTGCCGGCGAGCGTCGAAGCGCGCGTGCCGTCTTTCGCCGGTACCGCGACGAGCGGCTCCACCGCGTCGTCGAGGAGTGACTTGAGGCCCGATGCGGGATTCCCACGCGCCCGTTCCGCCGTCGCGAAGCGCTGCACGCGGCCGAGCGCCAGCGCGTCCGCCGCCGCCTTGGCGCCCTGCGCAGCGAGCATGCCCTTGAGGGCGCCGCCGGTCCTAGGCCCGAAGTCGCCGTCGATCCTGAGCGGCGGGTGCCGGCGTTCCTTGGCGGCGTCCGCAAGCAGGTTGATGCCGTTCTGCAACGCCTTGACGGCGGCGGTCTCGCCGAAACCGTCCGCGTGTGTCGTCAGCATGTCGGCGACCCGGCCGGCGGCGGCGTCGAGCCCTTCTCCCGTGGGCGTGGCGAGCGGCGTCGCCGTCTTCGGCACGTCCCGCTTCAAGGCCGGATCCCGCATACGGCCGACGGCGTCGAATTCGGCCGGTTCGTCGCCGTAGGAGAGCGAATAGAAGTCTCGCCGCTTTTCGTCGAAGGCAACCCGCGCCGGATCGTTCGCCGGCAGCCGCCAGTATTCGCGGCCGAGTTCCATGACCTCGGCTTCCGTCAGCGTATCGGTCGGCTTGAGCAACAGATCGCGCGCGTCGCCAATGTCCGCCGCCTCGCCTCCGCGCATCCCCCGGCCCGCTTCCTCGGCGAGACCGAACGACGTCACCTTGGCGCGGAGCCCTTCCGTCTCCGCCCCCGCGAAACCGGCGTCGGCGTTCCCGTCTCCGTCGGCCAACGGGTCTTCCGGCATACCGGCCTGTTCTGGATTTTCCCCCGGTCCGTCGGTGGGATCGTTTTCCGACTGCGGACCGGTGTAGTCGTTTTCGATGGAAGATGGATCCTTCTCCTGGAGATCAAGAATCCGCCCCTTCCTTTGCGCATCGTCACCGGCGCCATAGGGAGCATACCCCATTTCATCGAGCATTTTTGTAGGCAAAATCTCGTCAATTCGTTCGGATTTGCCTGTCGCCTTTATTGTATCTTGGACAAAATCGACACAGTTTCTATCGCCAAGTTGATAGGAGCCGGGGTTCTGACGCGATTTACTAATAAAATCCGCGCCTTTCTCGGCCTGATCCTTAGTCAACGGTATTTCATGCTTGAAGACACGTTCAGTCTTGACGCGATCACTGTCGTCACGGACATCGGCTGCTGCATCGAAAGGCAACATGAATTCGTTCCGAGCATATCGCCCATAGACTTTCTCGTTCATCCCGGGACCGCTGATCCCAACGGAAAAATGTCCCGTTAGTTTCTTCGGATCGGCATAGATTGTTAGCTTGTAGTCACTCATTTCCGTACTCCTATTAAGTGTATTGGATTAACGTAATGGGCATTTTTCCGCTCCCATCTGGCGGTTAGTAGAGATTGAGGATTTTGTGGTTTTTGCATTCTTGAACGCCGAATTACGCGTCGAATCGGTCCATAGGAGCGAGCAATGCAAACCCGCGAGAAAGGATGAAGGCGATGGTTCCGTCAGATTTTCATAAACGAATGGAATTCATCTGCGTGGCCGCTTTAGTTGCCGGCTTCTCGGCATTCTGTTGGGGGCCATATGCCTGGATGGTCGATGCGGCCGTATCGAACAAACCGTTTTCGGAAGTCTTGAGCGGAAGCCCTCTTTCTCTCCAATGGTTCTTTTGGCCGTTTCTCACGGCGATGCCCTTGGCTCTGGCGTTTCTCACGGTTCGGGCGACGAACGTATGGTGGTGTGTCGTCTTTCCATCGATCGTTTACGGCGCTTGCATGACGGCACTGCTGTTTCTCGCGATTTTTCTTGCGCTGGCCGTCAGGAACTTGTGGATGGATATGATCTTGTTGGCGGTCATCGGCGCACCCCTCATTTGGTTCGTGCGCGCCTTCGAGCAGAAGGGATTGATGATCTCGAGATCGCCCCTTGAAAGCCTGGCTCTCATCGCCCTTGTGGTCGTCCCGCCCGGCCAAGTCGTCTTTCTCGCATCGTTGGATGCGGATTTGGCGCGGGCATTTCACTGATCCCTGAATTGAGAGATCGGAAATGAACCCGGATCGATTTCGTTCTCGAATGGGCATTCTCGCGGCTGTGTCGGCGCTCGCGCTTCCGACGGTGTAGGGTGCCTGGGCCGACGCCGATCCGCGCCGGCCGACGGCGCTGATCGCCAGGGACTTGGGCGTCACGGAAGATCAATTCAAGGCGTGCTTCCTGCCGGTTCGGCCCGACCGCGACAAGAACCCGGACGGGGCGCGCCAGCGCATGAACAAATCCGTCCTGCTGCCCTGCCTGCAAAGGGCGAACCCGACGATCGGCAACGATCTGCTCGACCGCGTCATGGACCGCCATCGCCCGGGAGGGCCGATCCGCCGCTAGGCGTCGCGCCCGCTCCTCAGACTTCGAACTCGATCGCGGCGGCCACCGGCTCCGCGCCCGGCCGCCAGCGGCCGCGGTCGCGCCTTTCGGTGACGGAAGGCCCGCGCGACAGCCGCACCGGTTCCACGAGCAGGCAACCGGCGACCGCGTCGAGGCCGTCGTCCGGCCCCGATCCTTCCGGCCGCCAGTCCCGCATTTCGCGGACGAAGGGCGACGCGAAGACGCGTGCCGACGCATGCAGCCGGCCCGCCGCCAGCACGGCGTCGAAGGCGTCGAGGATGCGGTCGCGCTTGGCGCGCCGGTTCGCGTGTTCGATCACCGCCGCCGCGATGCCGGCGCGGCGCACCTCGCGCCGGAGCAGGTTCGGCAGGAAGCGGCCGATGCCGTTGATCTCGACCGCGACGGCGGGCAGAGAGTGCCGGCGGACGAAGCCGGCGGCCTGACGGCAGAGCTGCGTCGCCTCGTCGATCTCGGCGACCCGGTCCGGCGCGTGCGTCAGGTATTCGACGGCGTGCAGCCAATAGTCGCCGTCCTCGTCCGTGAAGACGCAAGCGATGACGCAGCCGTCGCTTTTGTTCGGCCCGCCGTCCGGCCGGCCGTAGGACGGATCCCAGAAGCACGACGCAGAAACCAGCCGCCGTCCGCCCAGCGTCAGCACCGGCTGGCCGTTGCCTTCGCGGTAATCGAGCTCGCCCGTGTAGTAGTGGAGCCGATCCGGATCGAGGCGGCTTTCCGTCACGTCCGTCGGATCGAGCAGCATCTCGACCGCGAAGTTGGAGCGGTCGAAGTGGCCGTGCAGGATGCTCGCCGCGCGCTCAAGCGCCTCGGCCATCTCGGCGCGGTGCGCGTCCGGCGCGTCGCGCCCCAACTGGAACGCGAACCAGCGCGACCAGGGCGGCGTCAGTTCGGCGAGCAGGCTCGCCGCCAACTGGTCGACGGCGTCCGGCGCCGTGGCGTCGAAGAGGCGCGACATCTTTTTCTCGCCGGGCTGTCCGGGCTGGATCACGTTGTCGCGTTGCGGCAGGGCATACGTGTAGCACTCGCGCCAATGCTCGACCCACTGCGAACGCCGTTCGTCGGCGCGGCGGCGCCGCTGGATCAGGGATTTCGGATCTGTGTCCGGCATGCTCATTCTCCGAGTCTGGTCTTCAATCCGTTGCCGTCCTCCGGCGCGAGAACGCCGCGTTCCGACGTGGCGATGGTCCCGGCGCGGCCGCGGCGGCGGCGGTCGATGGCTTCCAAGCGGCGCTTGCGCTCGTCCTCGGCCGGGTCGGCCGGCGGCGAGGGTGGCGGCGGCAAGGGGGCCGGTGACGGCGCGGAAAAAAGTCCACCCATGACGGATGCTCCTTCGGTTTCGGGTTAAGGGGATTGGTTGGGACGGAATCCGGGCAGGGTTCGCCCGGCGGTTTTTCGAATCTTCGCGCGGGATGGCCGCCGATCCCTTCCGGCAGGCCCAGCAAGGTCTTGGACAAATCCGGATGGCTGCCGCCCAGGCCCGGAAGTCCGGGCCGTTCGGCGGAGGGATATCGGCATGGGGCGGGAAACGAAAAATCCCGGGAAGAAGACGCACTTCGCCCTGGGACTGACGGTGGTTTTAAAGAATCCTCATGGATGTGTCAACAGAAAAATACTATCTGAGGGCGATTTTTCGTTTTGCCCGATTTTGCCGCCCGCGCCCCCGGCGAGCGCCGGTTTCTGATTTTCGGCGCGGTTCTAGACGCTTGGCCCGAATACCCCGGACCGCTATCATCGCCCTCAAGAGGGAGGGGCCGTCGGCATGCACTGTCATATCGTTGCCGAAGAAGGCGACCGCGTCTGGCTCGCGTTCAGCGGCGACCCGGAACGGCACGCCCGCATGCGCGCCACCACCCAATACGCCATTTGCGCCGGCGAACAGGTGGTGCTGGTCGATCCCGGCGGCGCGAGCGTGTTCGGACCGTTCCTCGACGCCCTCAGCGAGAAGATCGCCCTCGACCGCATCGGCGCCATCGTGCTGTCGCACCAGGATCCCGACGTCGCCGGCTCGGTCGGTTTGTGGCGGGAGGTGCTGGGCGCCGATACGCCGATTTACGCGTCGGATCACTTGGTCGCCGATCTTCTGCACATCGACGGCCAGCTCAACATCGTCGACGTGCCGGAGCGGGGCGGCGAAGTGCCGCTCGCCGACGGCGCCAGCCTGCACCTGATCCCGGCCCCCTATCTGCACAGCGCCAGCGCCTTCTGCGTCTACGACCCGGTCGTCCGCGTGCTGTATTCGGGCGACATCGGTACCTCCGAGGCGCCGACCGAAGACGGCGATCCGTTCGCCGCCACCTTTTCGCAGTCGGTCGCCGGCATGGTGCCGTTCCACGAAGCCTGGATGCCGTCGGCGCATGCCCGCGACGCCTGGATTCACCGCGTGCGCACTCTCGCCGTCGACATCATGGCGCCGCACGCGGGGCCGTGCCTGAGGGGACGCGACGTCAACCGGTTCCTCGACTGGTTCTCGCAACTCGACATCGGCGTCCTCGCCGACGCGGCGGAGATCGAACACGCCGAGCCGGTCTGGGGCGGCGCCGGCATCGACGTGACGCGGCCGCTGCCGCCGGCCGACGTGCCGCCGCCCGATCCCTATGACGAGGTCGAGACGTCGCCGCGCATTCCGGACGAGGTCGAGCTGGAAGCGCCGGAATGGCCGGCCGACGCCGAAGAGGACGAGAGCGAGCGTGACGAGGACGTGGCGCGGCTGGTCGATGCCTTGGACGACGACGACATCGACGACGATGAAGTTTCGAGCGATGACGAAGACGAGGACGACGACGATTTCGAGATCGTCTACGTCGACGAGGACGGCAACGAAATCGCGCCGGAGGAAGTCGAGGAAAGCGACGAGATCGAAGTCGAAGGCGAGGTGCTGGACGATTACGACGAGCAGCGGATCGAGTTTCCGCCCGGCCGAAAGTTCCGCCTCATCACGCGCAGCGATTTCGACGGGCTTGTCTGCGCCGTCCTGCTGGAAGAGCTCGACCTGATCGACGACATCCTGTTCGTGCATCCGAACCAGATGCAGGAAGGCGAGATCGACGTGTCGGACCGCGACATCTCGACCAACCTGCCCTACGTGCCCGGCACCTTCGCCGCCTTCGACCATCATCTGAGCGAGATCACGCGGCTCGGCCGGCATTACGAAAACCACATCATCGACCCGCTGGCGCCGTCGGCGGCCCGCGTCGTCTACAACTACTTCGGCGGCAAGAAACGGTTCCATACGGTTTCCGAGGAAATGATGGACGCCGTCGACAAGGGCGACTCGGCGCAGTTCACCATGGACGAGGTGCTCGACGCCCAGGACTGGGCGCTTCTGAACTTCGTCATGGATTCCCGCACCGGCCTCAGCCGCTACCGCGGTTTCCGGGTGCCGAACTACGAACTGATGATGTCGCTGATCGACTATTGCCGCCGCTTCGACAAGATCGAGGATATCCTGGCGCATCCGGACGTGAAGGAACGCGTCGATCTGTATCGCGAGCACCAGGAACCGGCGAAGGAACAGATCAAGCGATGCTCGACCGTCCACGACAACCTCGTGGTGCTCGACTACCGCAACGAAGAACACATCTACGTCGTCAACCGCTTTATGGTCTACGCGTTGCACCCCGAGTGCAATATTTCGATCCACGTGATGTGGGGACGCGCGCGGCAGAACACGGTGTTCGCCTGCGGCAAGTCGATCTTCAACCGCACGTCGCCGACCAACATCGGCGATCTGATGCTGACCTACGGCGGCGGCGGCCATATGAATGCCGGCACCTGCCAGGTCGACAACGCGCTTTCCGACATCGTTCTCGAAGCGCTGATCAAGCGCATCAACGAGGACGGCTGAGCCCTATCCGAGAAAAGCCCCGAAGGCGATCAACAGACCGACGTCGCGGTTCGACTTGAAGCGCGCCAGGCAGTTGTCGGGATCGCGCATGTCGAGGGTCGAGACCTGCCACGCGAACATCGGCACGCCGAGCAGCACGCAGAGGAAATAGGGCCAGCGGGCATCGGCGGCGGCACCGGCCAGCAACATCAAGACAACCGCCGCGGCGAAGAACACGACAAGCGCCGGCTTGGTCGATGCGCCGAGGCGGATCGCCGACGACTTCACGCCGACCAGTACGTCGTCGTCCTTGTCCTGGTGCGCGTAGATGGTGTCGTAGCCGAGCGTCCAGAAGACGCCGGCGGCATAGAGCAGGACCGCCGCCCACGACAGCCCGCCCGTCACCGCCGCCCATCCGAGCAGCGCCCCCCAGTTGAAGGTGAGGCCGAGGAACGCCTGCGGCCAATAGGTGAACCGCTTCATCAGCGGATAGACCGCGATCAGCGCCAATGACAGAACGCCGAGACCGACGGCGAAACCGTTGAACTGGATCAGCACCAGGAAGCCGATCAGCGCCTGGAATCCGAGAAACGCGAAGGCGCGACCGACGGACACCTCGCCGCTGGCGATGGGACGCATGGCGGTCCGCGCCACCTTGGCGTCGATGTCGCGGTCCCAGAGATCGTTGACGGTGCAGCCCGCGCCCCGCATGGCGAGGGCGCCGATGGCGAACAGTAAAACCGTCGCGGCATCGACGCGGCCGTCGCTGGCGAGCGCGATCGACCACCAGCCGGGCAGCAGCAGGAGCCACGTGCCGATCGGCCTGTCGACGCGGGCGAGCTTGAGGTACGGCCGGGCCGCGCGGGGTGCCCACCGGATCAGCCAGCTTTCCGGGCGGATGTCGCTGGCGGCATGCGGATCGAAACCGGGTCTCTGCATGCGCTCCTTATATAAGAGGGGCGACGCCGGGCAAAGACGATCCGGTAAAATGCCTTAGATATGGTATGAGGACCTGGGCTCCGCCGGCACAAAACCCGGTCTCGGCCCGCGCTGGACGGGCGACGGCCGCGACTGGATAATCCCCGATCCGACGAGGAAGGTTCCATTCGGCCCATGTCTAACGCCGCCGCCATCCGCCTTTATGTCGACGCGCCCCTCGGCGCCGGCGGGACGGTCACGCTCGAAAAGCAGCAGAGCCACTACCTCCGCTCCGTCATGCGGCTTGCCGACGGCGCCGAGGTGCTGCTGTTCAACGGCCGCGACGGCGAATGGCAAGCCCGACTTACTGGCGGCGGTAAGAACGCCGCTGAATTGTCCCTCGTCCGCCAGACCCGGCCGCAGGCCGAGAGCCCGGACGTCTGGCTGCTTTTCGCGCCCTTGAAGAAGGACCGCACCGACTTCGCCGTCGAGAAGGCGACCGAGCTCGGCGCATCCCGCATCCTGCCGACCCTGACAGCACGCACGCAAGGCGCGCGGGTCAACCGGGACCGCCTGCAGGCGACGGCGACCGAGGCGGCGGAACAGTCCGACCGGCTCGACGTGCCGTTAGTCGATGACGCCGTTACTCTCGCGCAACGCCTCGCAGACTGGCCGGCGGACCGCCGGCTCGTGTTCCTCGACGAAACGCACGGCGGGCGGCCGCTGATTGAGGTCCTGAGGGACGGCGCCGACCGTCTCGCATTCGTGATCGGACCGGAGGGCGGCTTCCAGCCCGATGAGCTTGACGCCCTTCGGAAACTGCCGTTTTCTGTCGCCGCCGATCTCGGGCCGCGCATTCTTCGCGCCGAGACCGCCGTGGCCGCCGCCCTCGCCGTTCGCCAGGCGGCCGCCGACACCATCTGAACGCATCGCAACAACGTATCGGAGACGCCATGTCCGGCCCCGCGAAGAAAGACGACAGGCCCATCGAATCGAAGCAGGACCTCGTCGACTACATGGCCGCCGGCAGTAAGCCGCGCGAGACGTGGCGCATCGGCACCGAGCACGAGAAATTCGCATTCAGCCTGTCCGATCTCCGGCCGCTGCCCTACGACGGGCCGGTCGGCATCAAGGAACTGCTGACGCGGTTGCAGCGCTTCGGCTGGCAGCCGGTCCACGAAGGCGACAACGTGATCGCGCTGTCGTCGGAAAGCGGTGGCTCGGTGTCGCTGGAGCCGGCGGGACAGCTCGAGCTTTCCGGCGCCGCCGTCGAGACCATCCATCAGACCTGCGACGAAGTTTCGACGCACCTGCACCAGGTGAAGGCCGTCGCCCGCGAGATGGGGATCGGCTTCCTCGGTCTCGGCTATCGGCCGAAGTGGCCGGTCGACGACATCCCGTGGATGCCGAAGGGCCGCTACAAGATCATGCGGGAATACATGCCGAAGCGGGGCCAGCTCGGCCTCGACATGATGAAGTCGACCTGCACCGTACAGGTGAATTTGGATTTCTGCTCCGAGCAGGTGATGATCGAGATGTTCCGCGTCTCGCTCGCCCTGCAACCGATCGCGACCGCGCTGTTCGCCAATTCGCCCTTCAAGGGCGGCAAGCCGAGCGGTTATCTGTCGTACCGCGCGCACGTCTGGTCCGACGTGGATCCGGACCGCACCGGCATGCTGCCGTTCGTGTTCGAGGACGGCATGGGCTTCGAGCGTTACGTCGACTACGCCCTCGACGTGCCGATGTATCTGGTCTACCGCGACGGCAAGTACATCGACGCGTCCGGACAGTCGTTCAAGGACTTCATAGCCGGCAAGCTGCCGGCGCTACCGGGCGAAAAGCCGGTGATGTCGGATTGGACCGACCACATCTCGACCATCTTCCCGGAAGTGCGCTTGAAGACGTTCCTGGAAATGCGCGGCGCCGACGGCGGTCCGTGGAACCGGCTCTGCGCCCTGCCGGCGTTCTGGGTCGGGCTTCTTTACGATGACGACGCGCGGCGCGCGGCCTGGGACATGGTGAAGGACTGGACGGCCGAGGAACGCCAGGCGTTACGCGACGGCGTCGCCAGGACGGCACTCAAGACGCCGTTCCGCAATCAGACGGTGCGCGACATCGCCTGCGAGGCGCTCTGCATGTCGCACAGCGGCCTGAAGAACCGGGCGCGGCTCGACAGCGTCGGCATGGACGAGACGCACTTCCTGAAGCCGCTCTTCAATACGGCGCAATCGGGCATGACGCCGGCGGAGGAACTGCTCGCCGCCTACGACAAGCTCTGGCACCAGTCCGTCGATCCGGTGTTCACCGAATACGCTTACTGACCATCACCCCATCGCCGTGCCGCCGACGGTGAGACCGTCGATGCGGAGCGTCGGCTGGCCGACGCCGACCGGCACACCCTGCCCGTTCTTGCCGCAGGTGCCGATGCCGGGGTCGAGTTCGAGGTCGTTGCCGACCATCGTCACCTTGGTCAGCACGTCCGGACCCGAGCCGATCAGGGTCGCGCCCTTCACCGGCTTGGTTGCCTTGCCGTTCTCGATGCGGTAGGCCTCGGTGCAGGTGAAGACGAACTTGCCGTTGGTGATGTCGACCTGGCCGCCGCCGAAGGCGGTGGCGTAGAGGCCCTTGTCGACGGAGGCGATGATCTCCGCCGGGTCCTTGTCGCCGGCCAGCATGTAGGTGTTGGTCATGCGCGGCATCGGCATGTGCGCGTAGCTCTGGCGACGGCCGTTGCCGGTCGAGGCCTCCCCCATCAACCGCGCGTTCATGCGGTCCTGCATGTAGCCCTTCAATATGCCGTCTTCGATCAGCACCGTGCGGTTGCTCGGCGTTCCCTCGTCGTCGATGGTGAGCGAGCCGCGCCGGTCGTCGATGGTGCCGTCGTCGACCACCGTCACACCCGGTGACGCCACCCGCTCGCCGCGCAGCCCGGCGAAAGCCGACGTCTTCTTGCGGTTGAAGTCCCCTTCCAGGCCGTGCCCGATGGCCTCGTGCAACAGAATGCCCGGCCAGCCGGGACCGAGCACGACGACCATCTCCCCGGCCGGTGCCGGCTCCGATTCCAGATTGACCAGCGCCTGGCGCAACGCCTCGTCGGCGGCATGCTTCCAGCAGGCGGGGTCCATGTAGCGTTCGTAGGTGACGCGCCCGCCAGTGCCGTGCGAGCCGGTTTCCATGCGGCCGTCCTGCTCGACGACGACCTGCACGTTTAGGCGCACCAAGGGCCGGATGTCGGCGACCCGCTCGCCGCCGGCGCGGACGATCTGCACCGCCTGCCAGGAGCCGAGGATGGACGCCGACACCTGCTTGACGCGGGGATCCTTGGCCCGCGCATAGGCGTCGATTTCGGCGAGCAGCCCGACCTTGTCGGCGAACGGGATCAGCGACAGCGGATTGTCGTCGCCATAAAGGGAGCGGTTGGTGCCGGTGAGCGGTACCGCTTCGGCGCCATCGTGTCCGGCGGTGACGGCGCGGACCGTGTCGGCGGCCCGCTTGAGGGCTGCTTCCGACATTTCGGAGGCGTGCGCATAGCCCGTCGCCTCGCCGGCGACGGCGCGGAGCCCGAAGCCCTGCGCGGTGTCGAAGCTCGCCCCCTTGACCCGGCCGTCGTCGAAAACGACGCTCTCGGATTGGCGGTATTCCAGATACAACTCGCCGTCATCCGCGCCCCGGAGCGCGTCGTCGACGATTCCCTCGACCCGGCCCCGGTCGAGGCCGCTTTGCGAGAAGAACAGGTTGTCGGTGGCTGCGAGATCGGACATTGGCACCTGCGGGGCTATCGGGTAAGACATCGGCGACCGCGAGACCGCCGTCCCCTATTATATAGGGACGGAACCGGGGGAAAACGAGCATGTCGAGCTTCAAGGAACACCCGCTCCGCGCCGCGCTGACGGCGGAAATGCACGCCCGGCCGCACGCGCCGCTGCAGGCGCCGGCGGAAGTGTCTCACATCGTCGCCATCACCGGCGAGGAGACGGCGGAAAAGGACATCGAACACCTCAGGAAGCTCTGTCAGGCCTTCAAGGTGTCGCCGCCGGCTTCCGATGCCTCGCAGTTCGACGCCGATCTCGGCCCGTTCCGGGTCAAATGGGAACGGCACACCGAGTTCTCGACCTACACCCTGATGACGGAAAAGCCGTTCGACCGGCCGTTCAAGGAAGCGCCGGCGACCCGCGCCCCCGCCGACTGGCTCGCCGCCATTCCGGGCGAGGTCGTGACCGCGCTGCACATCGCCTGCGAAAGCCGCGACATGCCGGTGCGGGACGCGGTCGACGTGGCGGCGGCGTTCGACAACAACGACGTGGTCGGCGGCCATGTCATCGAGGGGCGCGGCTTCATCTGGACGGATTACCGGGTGCATGCGGACGGCTTCATGCGGGTGCTGATCCGCGAGCTGGATCTGTCGCCGTCGTCGCTCGGCCGTCTGTTGCGCCGCGCCGCCGAGCTCGAGACCTACCGCATGATGGCCATGCTGTCGTTGCCGCTGGCGCGCGACGCGCGGCCGGAAATCGCCACCCTGGAACAACAGTTGAGCGGCATCTTGCAGGAACTGGCCGGCAGCGGGTCCACGTCGGACGAGCGGGAGTTGTTGGCGCGGCTTTCCAGTGTCGCCGCCGAGACGGAACGGATATCCGCGTCCCTCAACTACCGCTTCAGCGCATCCCGCGCCTATCAGGAACTGGTGCGCCAGCGCGCCGCCGCGCTCAGGCTCGAACGGCAGCCGGGTTTGCAGCCGATGACAGAGTACCTATACGCACGGTTCGATCCGGCGATGGAGACCCGCGACAATCTGGCCAGGCGTATCGAGACGTTGAGCCGCCGTGTGGCGCGCGCCAGCGACTTGCTGCGCACCCGCGTCGACGTGGCGCTGGAGGCACAGAACCGGGATCTGCTCGAAAGCATGAACCGCCGCGCGCACATGCAGCTTCGCCTGCAACAGACCGTCGAGGGCTTGTCCGTCGTCGCCATCAGCTACTACGCGCTCGGCCTCGTCGGCTATCTTCTTAAAGGCCTCAAGACCGCGCACCTGTTGCCGATCCCGACCGACGAGGCGCTCGCCATCGCCATCCTGCCGGTGGTCGGGCTCGTCTGGTGGGCCGTGCACGCGGTCCGGAAGACCATCGTCAAGCGCGGCCCCAGCCTGGACTGACCGTCCTCGACTGTTGGGCCTCAGCCCATCGCGAAGTTGACGCAGGCGACCGGCGGCAGGCGCATGTCGGGCGCCGACCACGACTCTCCACCGTCCTCGGAAATCCAGAGACCGCCGCTGGTCGATCCGGTCGCAAGCAGCCGTCCAGACCCATTCACGTCGAGGGCGTGCCGGTAGACGAGATCGTAGGCGTGCCGGTCCGGCAGGCCCTTGCTCAACACGTCGAAGGATTTTCCACCGTCCCGCGTCCGCGTCACGACGAACTTCGCGTCGACGGGAAAGCGCTTCTCATCCTTGACGGCGGGCACGAACCACGCGGTCCCGGCGTCGGTCGGATGCGCGACGACGGCGAAGCCGAAAGCGGAGGGTGTCGCCGTCTTGATTTCGGTGAAGGTCCTGCCGGCGTCGGTGGACCGATAGATGCCGCTGTGGTGCTGGCACCAGACAATGCTCGCGTCGCCGGGGCATTGTGCGAGTTGGTGGATGTCCTGCGCGATCGGATCGCTTTGCTGACCCGGCGGCATGTATTCGTTGAAGAAGCCTTCGCCGATCTGCTGCCAGCTTGTGCCGGCATCGAATGTCGTCCAGACGCCGGCGCAGGAGACGCCGATGGTGACGTGGTTCGGGTCCTTCGGATCGACGAGCACGGAGCTGACGCCCGGCTGTTCCCCGCCGGCAACGCCGAGCCAGCGGCGGCGGTCCGGCATGCGCCAGAGCGCTTCGCAGAGCGTCCACGTCTCACCGTCGTCGTCGGAACGGAAAAGCCCGCCCGGCATGGTGCCGGCCCAGATGCGCCCGGGCACGCCACCCGGCGTCATGTTCCAGATGCGGCCCAAGGACCAGGGATGCGGATCGCCCTCGGCGTCCGCTGGCTTTTCCGGAAACGCCGGCGCGGCGACTTCCGTCCAGTCGTCATTACCGGCCTTCCGCCACAGCTTGGCGCCGAAGTGTCCGAGATCGAGAGCGCAGAGCACGGTCCCGCCCGACGCGAGGACCGCCGTCACCGGGTCGCCGAGGAAGCGGGTGGCAACGATATCCCAGCCCGCACCCGTGCGCGCGAGCTCGAACAATCCCTTGCGGGTGCCGACAAAAAGCCGATCGCTCATATTTTTTCTTCAACCTCCGGAGAGAGCCTGGAAGACATGGATTTCCGTATCCGGCTTGATCGGATCGGAAAGTCGCGCGCGGTCCTTTGCCTGCGCGCCGTCGATGAAGACGGCGACGTGGCGGCGGATCGCGCCCTGGTCGTCGAGGATGTAGCCCCGCAACGTCGGGCGGTCCTTGAAGACATCGGCGAACACGTCGCGGAGCGTCGCGCCGGCGGCGTTGACGGAGGGCGCCTCGACGAAGCGCTCCAACTACGACGTGAAATGTACGGTGGGCACGAAGGAGCCGTCAGTGCGTGGCCGGCGCGTAGTCGTCGAGCCGCTCGAAGCTCGCCGTCCAACCCTGGTTGTGCAGCATGCACATCTCGGCGGTCTCGAAGATCGCCTGGCGGAAATGCATCAGGGTCTTCGCGCCGGCCGCCTCGAAAGACACCGTCACCACGGTCTCGTGCCCGAGATCGCCGTCGTCGTCTTCCCACGCCCACGTGAACGACAGCCGGTTCGGCGCGTCGATCTCCCGGTAGACGCCGGTGACCCGGTGCATGGCACCGTCTTCGAGACGCATGACGACACGGTACGTTCCGCCGACGCGGAGATCGGCGACGGCGCTTTCCACTGTCGAGCCGGCGCAGCCCCACCAGCGCGCCATGTGCTCGGGTTGCGTCCAGACCTTGAACAGGAGCGGGACAGGTGCATCGAAGCTCCGCGTCATCGTGAGGACGCGGGATTGCGTGTCAGTTTGTCCGTCCATCGGGATCGTCCTTCTGAATGTCGCGGAGATAGTCGTCGAGCCGGTCGAAGCTGTTCGACCAGTATTGCTTGTAGGCCTCGATATAGTCGGCCGCCTCTTTCAGCGGCGCGGGATCGAGGGCGCAGGGCCGCCACTGCGCGTCGCGGCCGCGCCGGATCAGCCCGGCGCGCTCCAGCACCTTCAGATGCTTCGAAACGGCGGGCAGGCTGATCGCGAACGGCTGGGCGATTTCCGAAACCGTCATCTCGCCCTTGGCGAGCCTGGCCAGGATGGCGCGCCGCGTCGGGTCCGCGAGAGCCTGGAAGGTTGCGCTGAGATGGTCGCTGGCCGTCATATTTCGCCATTCAGTTAATTAACTAAATGATTAAATACAAGGGGTCCGGTGCGGAGTCAACCGCCTTGTCTTACCGGTCGGTCTAAAATATAAAATCGTCACGTGGTGATTTGTCCGACCGGATTGCGGCCACGTAAAAAAACCCGCTAAAAGGTCTCGGTTCGAGAACCCTGACGCGGTCGTCAGGGTTTTTTTGTGGACCGGGGCCCCAAGAGATGGAGGTCCGAATGGCTAGCGGCAAGATCGATCCCAAGTCCTGGCGCGAGGCGACCCGGCTTGTCCGGGGCGGCGTCGAACGTTCCCAGTTCGAGGAAACGTCGGAAGCGTTGTATCTCACGTCCGGCTACGTCTACCCCTCCGCCGAGGAGGCCGAGCTCGCCTTCAAGGGCGACAAGAAGCGCTACATCTATTCCCGTTACGCCAATCCGACGCTGACCATGTTCGAAAAGCGCATGGCGCATCTGGAGGACTGCACGCACGCGGTCTCGACGTCGAGCGGCATGTCGGCGGTGTTCGCCGCCCTCGCCTCGCAGCTTCGCGCCGGCGACCGGGTCGTCGCGTCGAAGGCGCTGTTCGGATCGTGCCTGTTCATCGTCAACGAGCTGCTGCCGCGCTTCGGGATCGAGTCGGTGCTCGTCGACGGCCTCGACTACGGCGCCTGGGAAGCGGCCCTCGCCAAGCCGGCGAAGGCGGTGTTCTTGGAAACGCCGTCGAACCCGTGCCTCGACATCATCGACATCCGCCGTGTGTCCGAACTCGCGCACCAGGCCGGCGCGCGGGTCGTTGTCGACAATGTGTTCGCGACGCCGGTGTTGCAGAAGCCTTTGAAGCTCGGCGCCGACATCGTCGTCTATTCGGCGACCAAGCACATCGACGGCCAGGGCCGGACGCTCGGCGGTGTCATCCTGACCGACGACACAAAGTTTATCGAGGACGATCTGACGCCCTGGATGCGCCACACCGGTCCGGCGCTCTCGCCCTTCAACGCCTGGGTGCTGTTGAAGGGGTTGGAGACGCTGCCGCTCCGCGTCCGCCAACAGACCGACAACGCCGGGCAGATCGCCAGATATCTGGAAGCGCACAAGGGCGTCGCCAAGGCGATCTATCCGGCCCTGCCGAGCCACCCGCAGCACAATCTAGCGCTGACGCAGATGGCCGGCGGCTCGACGCTGGTCGCCTTCGAGATCAAGGGCGGCAAGGAGGCCGCGTTCAAGTTCCTGAACGCGCTTTCCATCGTCGACATCTCGAACAACCTCGGCGACGCCAAGAGCCTGATCACGCATCCGGCGACGACGACGCACCAGCGTCTGACCGCCGACGAGAAGGCGTCGCTCGGCATCACCGACGGGCTGGTGCGATTGTCGGTCGGGTTGGAAGATCCGCTCGATATCCAGGACGATCTGGAACGCGCGCTGGCGGCGGCCGCCTGAAGTAATTTAAGGACGGCGTGGCAGACTCGCGAGGCCGGCGGCGACCGGTCCCGGCCTGCCGTCGCCGACCGGCTTTCCGTTCAGCATGACGGCCGGACGCACGGAAAGCGCGCTGGTCAGGATAATCTCCGACGCACTTTCAAGATCGCTAGGCGACAGCGACCGTTCGTGTGCCTGCGCCGCCGCGATGACGCGGGCCCGCATGGTGCCGGCGAGAACGCCATCGGTGAGTGGCGGCGTCACGACGTCGCCGCCGATCACCGCGAAGACGTTGGCGATGGTTGTCTCGGCGACGCGGTCTTGCGTGTTGAGAAGAACCGCGTCGTCGGCACCCTTGGCCGCCGCCTCGCGCCGGGCCAGCACCGCGTCCAGATAGTTGAGGGACTTCACGCCCGCCAGCGGCGAGCGGTCGTTCCGCCGCGTTGTTTCGGCGACGATCAGGCGCACCGGGTCGGTGGCGCCGACCGGCATGGCGGCGGCCGTCACGACGACGGTGGGCGTCGGGCGTTCCGGCGGTAAAACGCCGCGCGCGCCGACACCCCGGCTCATGGTGATGCGCACCGCGCCTTCAGTGACATTGGTGGCTTGCAGGACCGCACCGACGGCGGCGGCGATGGCGGCATCCGAATACGGAACGGGAATCCCCAGAACCTCGGCGCCGGCGCGAAATCGCGACAGGTGCGCGGGCAGGCGGAGCGGTTGGCCATCGACGGTGGCGAGCGTTTCGAACAGACCGTCGCCCAGCGTGAAGCCCCGGTCGGCGGCGTCGAGTGCGCCTTCGGTTTCGGCGAGACGTCCGTCGATCCAGGCGATCATGCGGCCCGGCCCTTGGGCGGCTGGCCGGCGAGGCTCGCCAGCAGCGGCGCCGCCTTGACCCGCGCTTCCTCGTACTCGCCCATCGGATCGCTGTCGGCGACGATGCCGCCGCCGGCGTGCGCGGCGACGTTGCCGCCGGACAACACTAGCGAGCGGATGACGATGGAGCTGTCCATGCCGCCGTCGAATCCGGCCCAGAAGACGGCGCCGCAATAGGGACCGCGCCGCACCGGCTCCAGCTCGTGGATGATTTCCATGGCGCGGATCTTCGGCGCGCCGGTGACGGAACCGCCCGGGAAGGTGGCGCGGAAAAGATCGACCGCGTCGCAGCCGGGCCGCAGCTTGCCGTTCACTTCGGAAACCAGGTGATGCACGCGGGCGAAGGTTTCCAACTCGCAGAGCGCCGTCACGTGGACGCTGCCGATCAGCGACACCCGCGATATGTCGTTCCGCAAGAGATCGACGATCATCAGGTTCTCGGCCCGGTCCTTCTCGCTTTCCAGAAGCTCGAGGGCCAGGTGCGCGTCGCTTTCCGGATCGTCGCCACGCGGCCGCGTTCCCTTGATGGGGCGGGTCGAAATCCGGCCGTCCCGGTCCAGGCGCAGGAACCGTTCCGGCGACGCCGACAGCAGGACGCGTCCCCGGCCGCAGGCGACGAAGGCGGCGAACGGCGCCGGGCTCTGGAAGCGGAGGCGGCGATAGAGCGTGAACGGATCGAGGCCCGGCGGCATCGGCGCCACGGCGCGGCCGGTGACGTTGGCCTGGAAGATGTCGCCGGCGCGGATGTAGTCGATGGCGCGGCCGACCGCGTCGGCGTGCCGGTTGGCGTTCATGTCCCAGGTCCAGGTCCCGGTGAGCGAGCCGTCGACGGGCCCCAGTTGCGGCTGACGCTGGATGCGGTCCGCCATGGCGGCCATGCGCTTGACGGCGGACGGGCGGGCCGGGTCGAGGTCGATGGCGACGATCCAGGCCTTGCGCTCGAAGGTGTCGAAGGCGGCGACGGTGTCGTAGAGGCCGACGGCGAGATCGGGAAAGTCGAGGCCCTCCGGCTTCGGCAACGGCAGCCGTTCGATGGCGCGTCCCAGCCCGTAGCCAAGGACGCCGGCGACGCCGCATTGGAACGGCGGCAGCGCCGGATCGGCGACGGCGCGGTGCCGGCGCAGCAGACCGCTGAGACGGTCGAAGGGATCGTTGGCGCCGTCTTCGAGATCGACGGAGACGAACTCGACAGGATCGGCGGCGATGTAGGCATAGCGGCCGCGGCCGCCGCCCTCGTCGGCGCTATCGAGGAACGCGGAAACCGGATCGTCGGCGAACGCCTGGAACGCCCGAAGGGGATCGACGTAGGGAATCGGCGTGGCGGACGGTCTGGTCGTCATGGCCCTCACCGGTCATCGGCCGCGCTCACCCGGCGGGGGAGCGATCAGAAAGAGTCGCCGAGCACGCGGTCCGGCGGCGCGTGGCCGTCGACGAAGGTCTTGATGTTGATCAGCACCTTCTCGCCCATGTCCTGCCGGCCTTCGTAGGTGGCGGAACCCATGTGCGGCAGCAGCACGACGTTGTCGAGGGCGACCAGCTTCGGATTGACCGCCGGCTCGTGCTCGAAGACGTCGAGGCCGGCGCCGGCCAGTTCGCCCGCCACCAGCATGCGCGTCAGCGCGTTCTCGTCGATGATCTCGCCGCGCGCCGTGTTGACGACGACGGTATGCTGACGCAGCAGCTTCAGCCGCCGCGCCGACAGGAGATGATAGGTGGCCGGCGTGTGCGGGCAATTGACCGAGACGATGTCCATGCGGGCCAGCATCTGGTCGAGGCTTTCCCAGTAGGTCGCCTCGAGCGGCGCTTCCACGTCCTCGTGCAGGCGGCGGCGGTTGTGATAATGGACCGAAAGGCCGAAGCCGCGGGCGCGGCGGGCGACGGCCTGACCGATGCGGCCCATGCCGATGATGCCGAGGCGCTTGCCGTAAATCCGGTGTCCGAGCATCCAGGTCGGCGACCAGCCCTTCCACTGCCCGTCGCGGAGCGACCGCTCGCCTTCCGTGAGGCGGCGCGACACGGCCAGGATCAGCGCCATGGTCATGTCGGCGGTGTCCTCTGTCAGGACGTCGGGGGTATTGGTGACGGTAATGCCGCGCTGGCGGGCGCTGGCGAGGTCGATATGGTCGACGCCGGTGCCGTAGTTGGCGATCAGGCGCATCTTTTCGCCGGCCTGGGCCAGAATGCGGCCGTCGATGCGGTCGGTGACGGTCGGCACCAGAACGTCGGCGACCTTCACCGCCTCGATCAACTGGGCGGCCGTCATCGGCGTGTCGTCGAGATTCAACCGGACGTCGAACAGCTCCATCATCCGGGTTTCGATCACGTCCGGCAGCTTTCGCGTCACGACGACGATGGGCTTCGTCTTGGGCATCGTTTCCTGGGCTCCGCTGACCTTCCCCGGCCTCCATGACGGGCCGACGAGGCAGGCCATAGCAATCCGCCGCAAGGTTGTCCAGCAACTTGACCGGACCGGGGCGGCTGTCCATAAAGGTCCGATACGCCGAACCGAAGGATTCCCCCGCATGCGCGTCCGCGCCGCGATGTTGACGGTCATTTTCAGCTTATTGTGGTCAGGTCCGGTCCTGGCCCAGGCGACGGGCGGGCAGCTACCCCTGCCGCGCTTCGTCAGCCTGCGCGCCGACGAGGTCAACCTGCGCACGGGACCCGGCGTGCAGTACCCCGTGGAATGGATTTTCCAGCGCCAGAACCTGCCGGTCGAGATCATCAAGGAATACCGCACCTGGCGGCTGATCCGCGATCAGCAGGGCACCCAGGGTTGGATCCACCAGAGCATGCTGTCCGGCAAGCGGACCTTTCAGGTGATGGGCAAGGAGCGCACCATCCGCGCCCGTCCCGACGCCGACAGCCGGCCGGTGGCCAGGATCGAGGACAGTGCTGTCGGTGAGCTGCTCGCCTGCCCGGCCGCCAGCGGCTGGTGCCGGGTTCGGGCCGGCGGTGTCGAGGGCTGGCTGCGCCGGGTCGAGTTCTGGGGCTCGTACCCGGGCGAATCCCTCGAGTAACCGAGTCCGTTCACCGGTCGGGCGGACCCGCCCGGCGCCGGTTCCTTAAGAGAAATCCTTCGCCAGCGCCGCGCGCACCGATTCCGGCATGATGGCCATGTGACCGTAATTCGGGTGGCCGATGCAGAGGATGACGCGCGCGTTCGGCTTCTTGAACTTTTCGACGGCGCTCGGCGTGAACGGGAAATGCACGAACTGCACCGAGGACGCCTTGCCCGCCGCGTTCGTGCGGTCGGTGTCTTCCTCCGGCTTCCCCTTGATGGTCTCGCCGTCGACCTCGATGCTGACGGTCTCCTCGACGCCGCCGAGCGAACCCAGCACGCGGGCGCGGCGGTCCGGATCGTCGATCTCGAACATGAAGGTCGCGACCAATTCCGTGCCCTTGGGGATCAGCGGATTGTAGGCGGCCAGTTCGTCGGCGATCTGGTCCTCGCCGCCGCGCTCGATGTAGAGCATCTCGTGAATCTGGTGCCACATGGTGTCGTAGTTCTCGAAATAGAATGTGGCGTCCGGACCGCAGGCCATGCGGCGGTCGCGCTTCATTTCCGTCACCTGGGCACGGCGCTGCTTGCGGATCTTGCCGTACTCTTCCATCGCCATGATGTCGGCGCGGGTGATTTCGTGCTTGGTCATCGGAACTGCTCCTTCGTTCAGAGCCCGTAGGCGCGGGCGACCAGTTCGATCGGGTGCTGCACCGGCTGGAGGCCGTCGGTCGGCGCATCCAGCATCTGCATGCCCTGGACGATGTGGTCGCGCGCCAGCGGGCATTCGGATACCACGTACTTGCCGGCGTTCTTGGCGGCCTGCCGGGCGACCGGCTTGCCGACCTTGATGCCGACCTCGAAATTCTCCTTCATCACGCCCCAGGACCCGCCGTGACCGGAGCAACGCTCGATGACGTTGATCTGGGTGTCGGGGATGAGACGGAGAAGCTCCGCCGCCTTCTGACCCATGTTCTGGGCCCGGGCGTGACAGGCGATGTGCACGGTGACGGCGCCGTCGAGCGGCTTCAAGCCCGGCGCCAGCCCTTCCTTCTTGGCGATGGAGACGATGTACTCGCTGCTGTCGCGGGTGGCCTGGCTCAGCTTCTTGACGTTCTCGTCGTCCGGCACAATCAGCGGCCATTCGAATTTGAGCATCAGCGCGCAGGACGGCACCAGCGCGATGACGTCGTAGCCCTTGTCGATCCAGGGCATGAGATCGGCGGCGGTCTTGCGGGCGCTGTCGGCGACGGCGGCGATGTCGCCCTGCTCCAGCTGCGGCATGCCGCAGCAGCGCGGATAGACGATTTCCGTCTCGACGCCGTTCTTGGCCAGGATGGCACGCGTCGCCTCGCCGATGTTCGGGTTGTTGTAGTTGGCGAAGCAGGTGGCGTAGAGCACCGCCTTGCGGCCGTGCGCCGGCGCCGTCGCGTCGACGGCCGGCTTGTTGGACGCCCGCTCGGTCAACGGCGTCGCGTCGAAGGCCGGCAACTGCGCCTTGCGGTGCACGCCGAGCGTCGCTTCCATGATCGGACGGGTGAGGTGGTTGCCGCACTTGGACGCCCAGTTGCTGAGGCCGGCGACTTTCGACGCGATCTCGCCGTTGCGGTCGGTCTGGGTGATCTGCTTGGCGCCGAAGGGAACCATGCCCTTCTTCTGTTCGACGGCGCGGAAGCGCAGCATCAGGTGCGGAAAATCGAGATTGAATTCGTGCGGCGGCACATACGGACACTTGGTCATGAAGCACATGTCGCAGAGCGTGCAGGCGTCGACGATCGGCTTGAAATCCTTGCTGGAGACAGTTTCCAGTTCGCCGGATTCGGACTCGTCGATGAGATCGAAGAGTTTCGGAAAGCTGTCGCAGAGATTGAAGCAGCGCCGGCATCCGTGGCAGATGTCGAAGACGCGGCGGAGTTCCGCATCGAGCTTCTCTTCGTCGTAGAATTCGGGATCCTGCCAGGCGACCGGGTGGCGGATTGGTGCTTCGAGGCTGCCTTCGCTCATGGCTCTAACCTATTCTCCGTTCGGTGATATGGGCCGGAACACGGAGGGGGGGACAAGCCCCCCTCCAAATCCGAATATCGCCCGGGGTTTTCCAGCTGGGAATTCCCCAGCTGAAAATCCCCTGGGACGATCAGGACATCGTGTCGAGGGCCTTCTGGAAGCGGCCGGCGTGCGACTTTTCAGCCTTCGCCAGGGTCTCGAACCAGTCGGCGATCTCGTCGAAGCCTTCCTCGCGGGCGGTCTTCGCCATGCCCGGGTACATGTCGGTGTACTCGTGCGTCTCACCGGCGATCGACGCCTTGAGGTTCAGCGTGGTGTCGCCGATCGGCTCACCGGTCGCCGGGTCGCCGACTTCTTCGAGGAATTCCAGGTGGCCGTGCGCGTGGCCGGTCTCGCCTTCCGCGGTCGAGCGGAACACGGCGG
>JAYOFL010000046.1:0-30726 GCA_038117205.1 Rhodospirillales bacterium
CGTCGACGCTGATCGGCAGCGGCGCCATCGAGCGGCTCGCGGCCGTCATCTCGCCCAAGACGGAAGACGAGGACGACGCGCCGGATCATGCCGACGAGATCGCCAAGCCGATCGTCGTCGTCGACGCGCCGCTGAGCCCGGTGCAGCAGCGGAACCTCGAAAAGGCCTGGAAAACAAAGGTTCTGGACCGAACGGGCCTGATTCTCGAAATCTTCGGCGCCAGGGCGCGGACGCGGGAAGGGCGCCTGCAGGTCGAACTCGCGCAATGCACCTACCAGCTCGGCCGTCTGGTCCGCACCTGGACGCACCTGGAGCGGCAGCGCGGCGGCGCCGGCTTCCTGGCCGGTCCCGGCGAAACGCAGATCGAAACCGACCGCCGCCTGATCCGCCAGAAGATCGACCGCCTCAAGAAGGACCTGAAGGACGTCGAGCGGACCCGCGAATTACACCGCAACGCCCGGCGCCGCGTGCCGCATCCGGTGGTGGCACTTGTCGGCTACACCAACGCCGGCAAGTCGACGCTGTTCAACCGCCTGACCGCCGCCTCGGTGGTCGCCAAGGACCAGTTGTTCGCGACGTTGGACCCGACCATGCGCGGCATTTCCCTGCCGTCCGGGCGCCGCGCCATTCTTTCGGACACGGTCGGCTTCGTCTCCAACCTGCCGCACGAACTGGTCAATGCCTTCCACGCGACGCTCGAAGAGGTCGTGGAAGCCGACGTCATCGTGCACGTCCGCGACATCGCGCACGAAGACACGGAAGCGCAGCGGAGCGACGTGCTGAACGTGCTGGCCGGCCTCGACGTCGCCGATGACGGCGAACGCCTGGGCGGCCCGGGCAACCCGAAGCCGCTGATCGAGGCGCTCAACAAGGTCGATCTGCTGGCGCCGGAAGACCTCGAAACCGTCACCAACCGGGCCCGGCGCACCAACGCCATCGCCGTGCCGATTTCCGCCGTCACGGGGCAGGGCGTCGACGAGCTGATGCTCAACGTCGACGGGCTGCTCAGCCGCGGCCACCTGGAACGCGACGTGCACCTCGGTTACGCCGACGGCGCGGCGCTGGCCTGGCTGCACGAGCACGCCGAAGTGCTGGCGCGGCGCGAGTTGGAAGACGAACTGGTCGTCAGCGTCCGCATCGCACCGGAGGAAGCGGCCCGCTTCCAGGCCACGTTCGGACGGCCGCTGGACGTTACGACCGCCGGGTCCCCTCCGCCGGGCGCTTGACGAACGGCCCGGTCGGGCGTATCCAGTCCCGAAATCATATCTACTAGTAGAAAAGGACGCCTTTCATGGCGACGGCGAAAGCGCAACAGGACTGGCGGCTCAGAAACCGCTACGTCAAACGGCAGTTGAACGTCATGGCGCGGGAAAGCACGCACCGGGCGCTGGATGAACTGGCGGAGAAATTCGATCTCCGCGGCAAGGGTGAGGCGGTGACGTTCGCGACCTTCATCGCGCAGGCGCTGTTGCAGCGCGCCGATTTCAGCACCGACGCGGCGCGTATCGTCGACGACGCGGCGGCCGCGTACCACCGCGACCGCGACCTCTACATCAACTGACGCGACGCCCCATGGACGCACCGAACCCGGACAGCGGCGCCGTCATCGCCGTCATGCAGAACGTCGCCGCGACGGAGATCATGCCGCGTTTCCGCATGCTCGCCGATCACCACATCCGCGAGAAGCGCCCCGGCGACAAGGTGACGGTCGCCGACGAGGCGTCGGAGGCGGCGCTCCGCGCCAAGCTGCCGCCGTTGCTGCCGGGCAGCCTGGTCCTCGGCGAGGAGGGCTACGAGGACGATCCGAAGAGCCTGGACGTACTTTCCGGCGACGCGCCGGTCTGGATCGTCGATCCCATCGACGGCACGCACAACTTCGCGCACGGGCACGCGCCGTTCTGCGTCATCGTCGCGCTCTATTGGCGGGGCCGGACGCGGGCCGGCTGGATCTACGATCCGAACACGGCGGAAACCGTCTGGTGCCGCATGGGCGAGGGTGTCTACCGCACCGCCAACGGCAAACCGGCGGAAAGGTTGTCCACGCCGTTGGCGCCGCCGCTCGTCGAACAGCGGGGGTCGATCGGCGAGAAGTTCGGACAGCGTATGCTGAAGGCCGCCGACGAGGCCGGATTGCCGAGCCCGCACAAGTTCTCCCGTGCCCGTTGCGTCAGCCGCGAGTACATGGACATGGCCCTCGGCCGGCTGCATTTCGGCCGCTTCGCCAACGTGTTGAAGCCGTGGGATCACGCCGCCGGCACGTTGATCGTCCGCGAGATCGGCGGCCGCGCCGAGAACACGGAGACGGGGCAGCCCTACGAACCGGCGCCGGTTCTGGAAAAGCAGCCGCTGCTTTGCGTTCCGGACGCCGGCTATTTCGATACGCTCGCCGATCTGACGTCGCGGGCGGGCTAGGCGGGATCAGCCCGGCGGGATCAGTCCAGGTTAACGGTTTCCCGGACGATGTGGCGTGGCCGGCCGCGCACGTCGCGATAAATGCGCGATACGTAGAGCGCGACGATGCCCATGCCGGCCATCAGCCCGCCCCAGAGCAGGAGCGCGAAGAACACCCAGCCGGCGGCGGCGCAGCCGTAGCCGGCGAGGGCCGCCAGTCCGGTCAGAACGAGACCGGCGGCGCCGAGCCCCGTCCCGGCGATCCCCGCCAACAGGACCGCGTAGAGCGGCCACATGGAAAAGGACGTGATGCCGTCGCAGAACGCGCGGACCGGCCCTTTGGAGAAGACGCCCGGGAAATGCGTCTCGCCGCCGGCGCGCGCCTGACGGTGATACGTGACCTCGGCGCGCGGGAAGCCGACCCACATGGTGAGCCCGCGCATGTAGGGGTTCGATTCCGGCAGGCTCAGAAGCGCCTCGACGACCGGACGGCCCAACAGGCGGAAATCGCCGGCCTCGATCGGCAATTCGATCTCGGAAATGGCGTTGATGACGGCGTAGGCCTTCTTGGTCGCCCACATGCGGAACGGGCTCTCGCCTGAGCGGCTGATGCGGCGCGTATAGACGACATCGGCGCCGGCCCGCCATTTCTCGATCAATTGCGGAATGACTTCCGGCGGGTCCTGCAGATCGGTGTCCATGTAGACGACGGCCTCGCCCTTGGCCACCTGCATGCCCGCCAGCACGCATTCGGCGACGCCGAAGCGGTTCGACATCGAGACGATCTTCACCGCCGGGTCGCCGGCGGCGCGGGCCTTGAGAATTTCCAGGGAACGGTCGGTGGAGGCGTCGTCGACGAAAATATACTCGTGCGGATGCCCGCAGTCCTTGAAAGCGGCATCGAGACGGTCGAGCAGTTCCGTCAGCACTTCCTCCTCGTTGCGGAACGAGAAGACGACGGAGATCAGGGAGTGAGCGTCGCGCGCCTTGGCCGTCATACGGTAGTCCCAGGTCCGAACCGGTTTCCGGCACTATCGCCGGACCGGGCAAACTGTCAAGTTTTTCAAGGGGGTTAGAGACTAGGAATCAAGCGCCGTCCTGGCCTCGACACCTCCGGTTCGTCACCCCGGGCCCGACACGTCCTACCCGTCACCCCGGATTTATTCCGGGGTCCACTGTTTTCGGTACGTTGAATGTTTAAGTGTGGACCCCGGGACAAGCCCGGGGTGACGGGAGTGCGGGTAGGCGTATCGGAAAACTCTTCCCGTCACCCCGGGGCTCGTCCCGGGGTGACGGGTTGTAGGGCGCTCCGGCGCGGATCAGGCGAATTCGAGCCCGTCCGGTTCGTAGACAACGATCTTGGAGCCGACCGCGTCGATGCCGACGCGGACGTAGATCAGATCCTTGAGCCGTTCGCGGATTTTCTTCTGCACCGCCGGCTCGGCGATGAACAGCATGAAGCCGCCGCCGCCGGCGCCGAGCAGCTTGCCGCCCGACGCGCCCGCGTCCATGGCGGCCTGATAGATTTCGTCGACGCGCGGCGTCGTCACGCCGTCCGCAAGTTCGCGCTTCAGCGTCCACGACTGGTGCAGCAGCCGGCCGAGTTCCGGAATCTTCCGCGACGAGTCCTGCAGGATCGCCTCCGCCTCGTCGACCATCTGCTGCATCATGTGCAGCTGCTTCTCCCGGTTCGCCATGTTGGCGACCTTCTTTTCCGCCATTTCCGGGGCGAGACGGGTGAGGCCGGTGAAGACCAGCATCAGGTGATCGACCAGCTCGCGGCGGCGCTCGGCGCCGACCATCGCCGGGCGGACGTCGAAATCGCCGTTCGGCAGGAAATCTATGCGGTTGAGCCCGCCGTAGGCGGCCCAGATCTGGTCCTGGCAGCCGACCTGTTCCTTGATGACGTGGTGCTCGATGCGGATCGCTTCGCGGGCCAGATCGCGCTTCGAGACCAGACGGCCGCGCATCGCCGCCAGGGCGTTGTAGAAGCCGACCGTGAACGAGGACGAGGACCCGAGACCGGAACGCGCCGGCAGATCGCCGTCGTGATGCACTTCGATGCCGATGTCGATCTTCTGGTCGGCCATGACGCCGCGCACCGCCGGGTGCTTGATCTCGTCGATGGCGCGGACGTTCTCGACCATCGAATAGACGATGCGGTGCTTGTGCTCGAAGAACGGCGGCAGGGGCCGCAGCGAGATGTAGCAATACTTGTCGATGGCGAAGCCGAGCACGGCGCCGCCGTGCTTCTCGAACCAGGTCGGGTAGTCCGTCCCGCCGCCGAACAGCGACACGCGGAAGGGGGTGCGGCAGATGATCACGGACGTCCTCCGGCTTCGATGACTTCGCGGGCCCGTTCCAGGCTCTCCGGCGTGCCGATGTCGATGAACGGCACGTCGCCCGCGTCATAGGCGGCGAGGGTGCCGGAAGGCAAGCGTTGAAATACGTCCCGCTCCAACGACGGCCCCGGAAAATCGCCGAGCAGCCGCCAGAATTCGCGCCCGACGGCGTAAACCCCGCCGTTGATCAGGCCCGGGCCGGCGTTCGGGTCCTTTTCGGAAAATCCGGCGATCCGCCCGGCCGCATCCAGGGAAACCGCCCCGAAACGGCCGGCGTCGGGGACCCGGACGGTCAGGATCGTCGCCGGCGCGCCGGATTCGTGGTGCCGGGCGGCAAGCGCGCCGAGATCGGCCCGCAGCCAACTGTCGCCATTCATGATCAGCGCCGTTTCCGCCGTCACCGCGCCCTGGGCGAGGCGCAACGCGCCCGCCGTTCCCTGCGGCGTCGTTTCGATGACGACGGCGGTTTCCATGCCGGGCAGGGGATTGGCGTCCAGATAGGCCGTCACCTTGTCCGCAAGATGACCGAGGCAGAGTACCAGGCGCCGGGCGCCGAAACCGCCGACCCAGGCCGCGAGATGCACCAGGAACGGCTTGTCGCCGATGGGGGCGAGAAGCTTGGGCGTATCCTTGAGGACGGCGCTGATCCGGGTGCCGAGACCGCCCGCGAGCACCACGACGTCGACGCCGGCGAGGGGGGAACCCTGCCTCATCCTTCGAGACGCCCTCTGCGAGGGCTCCTCAGGATGAGGAAAACACAAAAACGGTCCTCATCCTGAGGAGCCTGCGAAGCAGGCGTCTCGAAGGATGGGGACCGCATCCCTCCGCATTTGACGGTCATTCCGCCGCTTCCAGCCCTTCGAGCAGCTTCCGCTTCAGGCGGTGCGTGGACATTTCCTCGATGTGATGGCGTGTGTCCCAGCCGAACCGCTGCGCCACCATGTCGAGATAGCGCTTGCTCTCGAAGTATTCGTGGAAGGCCTGATCGCGGAACCGCAGCACCTCGGCGGCCCCGACCTTTTCCGTCGGCAGCGGCTGGCAGTCGAAACTGTGCTGCGAGAAGCCGGACCAGTGCTCCGGCAGCGGCCAGCCCTTGGCGACCGCCATGGTGTAGAGCGGCGAGCCCGGATAGGCCATGGCGGAATAGAAGTTGGCGAACTCGCAATTGAGCTCGAGCGCCAGATCGAGGGTGGCGCGCATGCTGTCGAGATCGTCGTCCGGCAGGCCGAAGATGAAGTTGCCGATGACCTTGATCCCGGCGTCCTGGATCTGGCGGACGATACCGATGATTTCCGACTGGTCGAACGCCTTGTCGGCGCCGTCGCGGACGTGCTCGGAACCCGACTCGATACCCAACGCCAGCCATTGAAAACCGGCCTTCCTGAGCTTTTCCAGCATCCTCGGCTTCACGGTGTCGACGCGGGCGTAGGCCCAGATGTTCAAGTCGTCGATGCCGCGCTCGATGATGCCGTCGCAAATCGCCGTCACGTGGCGCTCGTTGAGGACGAACATCTCGTCGATGAACTTGTAGGTTTTGACGCCGTAGGTCTCGCGCAGGTGCGCGATCTCGGCGACCACGTTCTCCGGCTTCCGCATGCGGTAGCGGTTGACGTCGAACGGCGCGTTGATGCAGCAGAACGTGCACTTGTAGGGGCAGCCGAGCGACGTATAGATCGACGCGTAGGGCTGACGGGTGTCCAGCGCGCCGAAGCACTGCCAGTTGTGCGCCCGGTACTTCTCCATCGGCAACAAATCCCAGACGTTGCCGTGCAGATCGGCGTCCAGGTCCTTGGTGAGCGGGGCCGGCGGATTGATCTTGGCCTTGCCGTCCAAGCGCCAGACGAGGCCCGGCACCTCCGCCAGCGCTTCCTCGCCGCCGCCCGCCTTGAGGGCGTCGAGCAACGCCGTCACCGTCACCGGCCCTTCGCCCTTGCAGGCGAAGTCGGCCGCTTCCTCGGCCAGCGTGCGTTCCGGCAGCGCCGAGACGTGGCCGCCGACGAAGATCACCGGCATGTCCGGGGTTTCCGCCTTGATGGCGCGGACGGTGTCGCCGGCCGCCACCATCTGCTGCGTCGAGGCCGACGGCTGGTGCCCGAAGACGACCATGGCGACGAGCTTCGGCGACAATTCGCGAATGCGTTCGGCGACCCGCGCCGGACCCATGTTTTCGGCCTCGGAATCGATAATGGCGATGGCGTGGCCGCGGTCGCGCACGTAGCCGCCGATCAGCCGGCACCACAGCGGCGGCTCGATGGCCGTCAACTCGCCGCCGAGCTGCTGATAGATCTTCTCCCGGCCGCCCGGATTGACGAGTACGAGATCGACGGTATCGGTGGTCATTGGCGGCGCCTGTTCCCGGGAATCACGATGATTGGGCAGTATACCACGCCAGCATGCGGCGCAAGCCGTCGGCGAGGGATACGCTCGGTTTCCAGCCCATATCGAGCATGCGGCGGTCGTCGACGCGCTTCAAGGGCATGCCGTCCGGCTTGGTGGCGTCGAATTCGAAGCCGCCCGTGTAGCCGGCCGCTTCGGCGATGGTTTCCGCCAATTCCTTGATGCTGACGTCGCCGCCGGACCCGACGTTGATGGGCTGGGCCTCGGAATAGCGCCGCATCAGGAAGATCAGCGCGTCCGCCGCGTCGTCGACGTAGAGGAAATCGCGCCTCGGCGAGCCTGAGCCCCAGATCGTCACCGGGCCGCCGGTTTCCTTGGCTTTCAGGATGCGGCCCATGAGCGCCGGAATAACGTGGCTGGTGGCCGGATCGAGATCGTCGCCGGGGCCGTACAGGTTCGCCGGAACGACGGAAATGTAATCGAGGCCATGCTGGCGGCGATACGCCTCCACCATGTGCACGCCCATGATCTTGGCCACCGCGTACCACTGGCTGGTCGGCTCCAGCGGGCCGGTCATCAGGGCGCTTTCCGGCATCGGCTGCGGGCAGAGCTTCGGATAGATGCAGGAGGACCCCAGCAGCATCAGCTTTTCGACGCCGGATTTCCGGGCACCTTCCAGCACGTTCGCGATCATCGCCGCGTTGTCGTAGATGAAATCGGCCGGGTAGGTGTCGTTGGCGACGATGCCGCCGACGGTGCCGGCGGCCATGAAAACGGCGTCCGGCTTGTTCCCGGCCAGCCAGGCTTCGGTGTCGGCTTGGCGGCGGAGGTCCAACTCGGCGCGGCCGACCGTCAGCACCTCGCAATCCTCGGCAGCCAGGCGGCGGCAGATGGCACCGCCGACCATGCCGGTGTGGCCGGCGACCCAGATGCGCTTGCCTTTGATCTCGAAGGGGGCGTTCGCGGTCACATCGAGCTCCCGTGCCGCCAATGGCGGCTCAGACGTTACCGTACACCGCGTTCCGGATCATCCGGTAGCCCTTGATCAGTTCCCGGATGCCGTCGTCCAGGGAATGCGCGGGCTTGAAGCCGGTCGCCTCGATCTTGTCGTTCGACACGATGTAGTCGCGCTTGTCCGGGTCCTCGCCGATCGGCGCGTCCATGAAGACGAAGGAGGGGACATGCGTCTTGATCTTCTCGCACAGTTCGCGCTTCGAGAGATTGGCGTCCGAGAGACCGACGTTGTAGGGCTCGTTCTTCATGGCGTCGAAGTTGTCGAGGCCGTGCAGGAAGGCCCGCGCCACGTCGCGGATATGGATGTAGTTGCGCTTGAAGTCGCCTTCGAACAGCACCACGGCACTGTCCATGACGGCGCGGTAGACGAAATCGTTGACCAACAGATCCATCCGCATGCGCGGCGCCATGCCGAACACGGTGGCGAGCCGGAAGCTGATGGCGTTGCCGTGGTCCAGGGCCGCCTTCTCGGCCTCGACCTTGGTCGTGCCATAGAGCGAAATTGGCCGGAGCGGCGTTTCCTCGGTGCAGTATTTCCCTTTTTCTCCAATGCCGTAGCCGGAATTGGTGATCGGCATCAGGATGCGCTGATCCTTCGAGAGCAGCTTCGTCAGCATGATCACGGAATCCCGGTTGATCGTGACCGTGCCGATCTCGTCGTTCTTGCAGAGCGGCGCGCCGACGAGCGCGGCCAGCGGGATCACCACGTCGGCGTCCTTCAGGAGGCCCTTCATCAGCTTCTCGTCGCGGGCGTCGCCGCGGGCGACGTCGAAATTCGGATTGGCGCAGGCCTGCGCCAGCGAGTTCTGCTTGAACATGAAGTTGTCGAGCACCGTCACCCGGTGCCCGGCGTGCAGGAACATCGGCACCATGACGGAACCCAGATAGCCGGCGCCGCCGGTGACGAGGATGTGCTGCTTGTCGGTCATTTTCTTAGCCCCGATACGTCGTCAAAAGTGAGTTGAACCACAGAGGTACAGAGACACAGAGGAAAAAATGTTGCGCCGCTTCGCGGCGCGAAGAATTTCGCCGGCGTAGCCGGCATCACTTAACCTTTTCTTCTCTGTGCCTCTGTGCCTCTGTGGTTTTATCGCCGCCTAGGCCGGCACCGCCGCCTTGTCCAGGACGTCGCGCAGCTTGGTCAGCTGCGGCGTCAGGTCGTGCGGGTGGTTGCCGACGAAGAAACCGTTGTCGTGCGCGACCATCGAATTGGCGATCTCGCCGACGGTCTCGTAGTCGTAGAACTTCATCACGTCGTGGCGCAGGATGCAGCCGCCGGTGATGATGCGATAGCCGATGTCGGCGGCGGCCAGCGCGTCGAACACCCGCTTGCGGTCGATCCGCATGTTCGGATTGAGCACGATCGGGAAGCAGAAGCTGGAGTGCTTGCCGTTCTCGCGCTGAATAAAGAAGCGCTCGTCGTCTCCGAACAACTCGTTGAAAAGCTTGAGGTTCTTCCGGCGCTGCGCGGTCATTTCCGGCAGCTTCTTCAACTGCTCGCGGCCGATGGCCCCGGACAGTTCCGTCGGGCGCACGTTGTAGCCGGGCAGGATGAAGCGATACGCCTCGAAGAAGTCGTCGTCCTTGCGGTCGAAGATCGGCGAGTCCTTCGGGATGTCGCGGGTCCAGCCGTGCGCGCGCAGCGCCTTCAAAAGGTGGTAGGTCTCCAAATCATCCGTCAGCACCATGCCGCCTTCCATGGTGCCGATGTGATGCGAGAAGAAGAAGCTGAACGTGTTCACGTCGCCGAAGGTGCCGGCCTTCTTGCCGTTCAGTTCGGCGTCCAGGCTCTCGCAGTTGTCTTCCATGAAGACCATGCCGTGCTTGTCGCAGAACGACCGCATGACGTCCAAGTCGCACGGATTGCCGAGGATCGAGACGGCGACCAGCATTTTCGTTCTGTCGGTCCGGGCGTCGTCGAGCTGCGCGGTGTCCATGTTGAGGGTCGAGAGATCGACGTCGACGATGCGGAGCTTGAGACCGTACTGCTGCAGCGGATGGTACGTCGTGCCCCAGGAAATCGCCGGAACGATTACTTCATCTCCGCGCTGCAACGGATTGTTTTTCTTGAAGAACTGCACACCGACGGCGATCAGGTTCGCGGACGAGCCGGAGTTCACCATGACGCCGTACTTCTTGCCGTGGTAGGCGGCGAATTCCTCCTCGAAGGCTGCGACTTCCGGACCCATGGTGAAACGGTCGGAGGCGACGACGCGGTTGATGGCGTCGATTTCACGCTGGTCCCAGGACGATGCGGCGAGTTCGTAGAACACGTTTACCTCTCGATTGCCGTCAGAACGGACCCCGGAACTTCGCCTGATACGCCAACTCGGCGTGCTTCGGATCGGGCGTCCACTTGGCGCCGTCCGGACGGGCGAGCGCGTAGGCCTCGCCGGCGATCGTGACCGGGTTCGGGTAGAATTCCTTCTCGAGCCACGGCGTCGTCGGACACGTGGTCGGCGCGTAGCCCATGCGGCGGATGCGCACATGACGGAGATCGTCGCGCTCGGCGATGCGCGCCGCAATCTCGGCGCTGAAGCCGCAGTTGAGCCAGGCGTTGTCGACGATGACGACCTTGCCGGTGCGCTTGGCCGACGCCGCGATGCTCTCGAAATCGAGCGGCACCAGGGTCACCGGGTCGATCACTTCCGCGGCAACCCCGGCGTCGGCCAGCAGTTCCCGGGCGCGCAGGCATTCCATCACCATGTTGGAGACGCCGACCAGCGTCACGTCGCCGCCCTTGCCGTCCCCGGGGCCGTGCGTCCGCGCCTTGCCGAAGGGGAGCGCGTAGCTTTGTTCCGGCACGTAGGCGTCGGTGAAGTAGAGAAGCCGGTGCTCCATGAAGATCACCGGGTTGTTGTCGCGGATGGCGGAAATCAGGCAGCCCTTGACGTCGTAGGCGTTGGCCGGCGCCACCACCTTGAGGCCCGGCACGTGCGCGAACATGGAATGCAGGCCCTGGCTGTGCTGCGCACCCTGGCCCCAGGACTTGCCGATCATCGAGCGCACGACCATCGGCACCTTGTAGGCGCCGGCGTACATGTAGTGCGTCTTGGCCGCCATGTTGACGAGCTGGTTCATGGCCAGCATCAGGAAGTCCATGCGGATGTGCACGTGCACCGGGCGCATGCCGGTCATGGCGGCGCCGATGGCGGCGCCGGTCATGGCGTCCTCGGAAAGCGGCGTTGTGAACACCCGCTCGGGACCGAATTTCTCCACCAAGCCCTTGGTGGAGCCCTGGATTCCCTTGTGGTCGTCGACGTCGAGGCCGAACACGAACACGCTCTCGTCGGCTTCCATTTCCTGCGTCAACGCCTCGCGGATGGCGTCGACGTAGGTCAGAATACGGCCGCCCTGTTCAGTCTGCGTAGACATGGCGGTGCAACTCCTCGAGGGCGGGCGGCTGGCTTTCCTCGGCGAACTTTTCGGCCTCGGCGATCTCGGCTTCGACGTCGGCGTCGATCTCGGCGCGGCGCTTGTCGTCCAGCATGGCGGCCAGCACCGTCACCTGATCGAGGGCGCGCCACGGCTCGGCCTCGGTGTCGGTGCGGTAGCCGGCGCTGAAATCCTCGTTCGGGCCGACGTGCTCGCGCAGCCGATAGGCGTGGTATTCGATGAATTCCGGACCGCCGCCGGCGCGGATGCGCTCGACCGCCGCCTTGGACGCGTCGTGCATGGCGAGGACGTCGTCGTTGTCGATCAGGTGCGTCGGAATGCCGTAGGTCGCCACCCGCTCGCAGAGCCGGCGCGTCGCCCAGCGCTTATCCAGCGGCTCGTGGATGGCGTAGAAGTTGTTCTCGCAGACGAACAGGATCGGCAGGTTCTTGAGGGCAGCGAAATTCAGGCTCTCGGCGAACACGCCTTCCTCGGACGCGCCGTCGCCGAAGAAGCAGGCGACGACCTGGCCGGACCGGCGCATCTTGGCCGACAGCGCGGCACCGACGGCGATCGGAATGTTGGTGCCGACGACGGCGGTCGCGCCCAGAACGTTGTGTTCGGCGCTGACCAGGTGCATCGAGCCGCCCTTGCCGCCGGCCGCGCCCGTCGCCTTGCCGTACATTTCCGCCAGCATGCCGCGCAGCGTGCCGCCCTTGGCGAGATAGAGGGCATGACCGCGGTAGGTGCCGCCCACGATGTCGTCCGGGCCGAGCACGTCGCAGACGGCGACGCTGGCCGCTTCCTGGCCGATGGAGAGGTGCACCGGGCTCTTGATCTTGTCGGAGGGGTAGATTTCGGCCACGCGCTCTTCCGCCCGGCGCACCAGGCGCAGACCGCGATAGAGTCTTTCGACGAGGTCGGAATTGCGGATCACGGTTGCGAAATCAATGCCTTCGAGTGAATCGGACGGGTCGCCGTATACAGCAATCGGCTTGGCCCGTCACGTGCAAAGGGGCGGAAACGCGCCGTTTCTCAAGACGATGGACGGCGGCAGGCGTAAACATCGAAAAACGTTCGGCTTTCCCGCTTTTCGTAAGCGCCGTGAAAAGCGTCGCGGAATGCCGGGCCGTAGGTGTCCTTGCCGTAATAGCCGATCCAGTCGAACGGACGCTCGCCTTTGGGAATCAGCCAGACTTGCGTGGCGCAGCGGCGGATCAGATCGAGGGTCGCCTCGGTGAGTTGAACGCCCCAGGCCGTCGTCTCGATGATGATCGAGGTGTCGAGAGTATAGGGGTGGCCGTCGAAGACGAGCCGCGTGCGCTGATAGGTGCGCCGGTAGCTGTCGTTATCGTCGCCGATGCCGATCTCGATGCTGCGGGGCGCCAGATCCGTGCGGATGGCCTCGATTTCCTGGGCAATGGCCTTGGCCTCGGTCCAATCGAGACCGCGCAGGAAGCGGCGCTCCGTCGGCACCGCCAGGACCGCGACGACGAGAGCCAGCGCCAGCGCGACGTAACCGGCCCGCGACGGCATGGCTTCCGACGTGGCGGCGAAGCCACGCGCCGCGAGAAGGGTGAAGGCCGGCAGGAACGGAAGCAGATAGTACATGCCGGCGCCCGGCTTCTGCGCCGGGTAGAGAACCACCAGCAGGGCCGCCACGGTCCCGCCCAGCAGCAGCAACGTCTCGCGGCGCTCTTCGGACGCCATCCGCCGCCAGCCCCAGGCCAGGAACACCGCCGCCGGCACCGCGTAATAGAGGAGATAGCGGAGGATCTTGACCAGTTCGGCCGGAGAATTCGGCTTGCCGGCCAGTAGCCCGGCGAACGCCAGCAGATGGCCGAGGTCGAACGCCGGCAGGGCGAACGGCAATATCGCCGTGCCGAGGGCGACGGCCGCGGCCGTCACCGCCGGAACGATTCCGGCCCGCAGCAGCAGCAACAGACCGGCCGGCAGGAAATAGAGGGCAGCGAAGACCTTCATCCCCATGGCGATGCCGACGGTGGCGCCGATCAGGGCGGCGCGGGGCCAGTTTCCGGCGCCGGGGCGGGCGGTCTCGGCCAGCCATAACGCCAAAGCGGCCAGGAAGATCATGAAGGTTTCAGGCCGGTCCCAGACCGTCGCCGGCAGGTTGTGGACGACGATGCCGCCGGCCAGCGCCAGCGCCAGGGCGGCAGCCGCCGTGCCATGCCGTCGCGCGGCCAGCCAGACGAAGGCGAACGCGCCGCCGAGCGCCAGGACGGCGGGGGCCTTACCGATGGCGACGCCGGCGCCGAACAGGGCGAAGGTCACCGCGTGCACGAGATAGAGATACGGGCCGTAGATATTGGTGGTCCTGACCGCGTCGTCGACCGGCAGATACACCGGGTGTCCCGCCAGCATCCGCCAGGCGAGGGCGACGATGTTCGGCTCACCCGTATCGACGTAGCCGGGATAGAGGACGTAGGTGACGCCGAGCGCCAACGCGTTCACCGTCAGCACCGCGCCGAGGCCGATCAGCAGTTTCGCCGCGAGACCGCCGTCGGCGCGCATCCGGGACTTGTCCGCTTCCAACGTTCCCCCCTGACGGCCAATTTCCTGACGAACTGCCATCAATGGCCGTCGTGATAATCCACGCCGATAGGGTATAAAGGCACGCCGTCCCCCTTGAAACGAAGATTCTCGGGGCCGGCGGCAGCGGAACAGCGGAACACACGATATGTCGATCTTCTACGAGAGCTACGGCGCCACCAAGAACTACGCTACGCCGAGCCTCTCGGCGAAGGACGTCGCCCGCTTCGACAGGGAAGTGTGGGCGCCGGCGGGCGTGCAGGCCGGGATGAAGTGCCTGGAAATCGGCTGCGGCACCGGCCGCTTCCTGGCTTACCTGGACGGCAAGGGCGTTTCCGACTTCATCGGCCTCGACCACGACCCGGCCCTCGCGGAAATCGTGCCGGCAAAGGTAAAGGACCGCTTCCGCGTCGCCGACGTCTGGGCATTCGTCGACGAGACGCCGGCGGCGCCGTTCGACCGCATTTTCCTGTTCGACGTCATCGAGCATTTCACGCCCGAGGACGGGCACCGTCTGCTCGTCCGGCTCGCCGACATGCTGGCGTTCCACGGCGTCATCGTCCTCAAGATGCCGAACGGCGCGTCACCCTGGGGATTGCAGTTCCAGAACGGCGATCTGACGCACGTGACGGCCTATACCCCGGACAGCATCCGGCAACTGGCGACGGCGGCGGGATTGGTCTGCAAGAAGTGCTATCCGCACGTGCTCGGCAGCCCGCGGCGGCGCCTGACGGACAAGCTTGTGCAGAAGGTTTTGGGCGCGCTGATCGCGTCGCCGCCGGAAATCTGGGAAGGGAATTTCTACGCCGTGCTCGCCCGGCCCTGAGCCTCAGGCGCCGTCGCGGGAGAGCTCGCGCCCCATGTAGTCGGCGATCCGGTCGCGGTGCAGGGCGACGACGTTCATTTGCTGGCTCAGCATGAAGCGTTGTTCCGGCCGAAACGGCACCAAGGCGAGACGGCAGCCGTCGCCGGGCAGGCGCTCGCCGATGTCCGGGAACACGACCGGACCTTCCGCCGTTTCCACCCGCCAGCAGGGCTGGTGCAGCCGGTAGCCCAATTCGTCGAGCAGGCGGAGCGCACGCAGCGTCCGCACCGGCTTTTCCGGCGTCAGCCAGCTTTCGACGACGATGGCGGGCTTGGCGTCCGCCAGCACGGCGCGGCCGCCGGACAGCGCCTCGAATTCGTGATCCTCGACGTCCATTTTGATGACGTCGGGCCGGACGTCGAGATCGTCCAGCCGCTTGAGCGGCACCTGTACCCGGCCGGCGCCCTCGCGCCCGACGCCGCTGCCGGCGATCCGGTTAAGGCCCGTCTCCGCCTCGTGGATCGCCATTTCGGCGCTGCCCGTCCGGTCGGAGAGCGCCGTCGCGTGCACCGTGATCCGCCCGCCGAAGCCGAGCCCGGCGACCAAACCTTCCAGATCGGCGCGGGTCGCCGGCGCCGGCTCGAAGGCGTGGATCGGCCCGGTGAAGCCGGGAAGGGCGGCGGCATAGAAGGTGAAATAGCCCCAATTGGCGCCGATATCGAAGAACGTCTTATTTCCATTCAGGAGCGTCACCAGGACGGCGGAGACGTCGGGCTCGTAGCCGGCCGGCGGCAGATCGAAATAGAGACTGCCGAAGTGCGGCTTGCGGACGTCGAACGGCGCGGCGCGGCGGCCCTCCGGCGACGCCACCTCCAGGACCGCCTGGCCGCCCAGTCCGAGCACGTCGCGCGCCACGTCGTAGGTGATCCTGACTGGACGCTTGAAGAGCCGCTTCCGCCACCGCTTGCGGTAATTCCGGTGCGCGGCGCGGGCGAGCTTGCCGAGCGCCGGCAGTCCGACGACCGAGAACGGCTGGGCCGGATGGTTCGAGGCGATCAGGATGTCGCTGTCCATGCCTTCGCTTGTCGCCGATCCGGCTCAAGGTATCAAGTGGTCGATAGCCAGTTCCCACTCCGCACACCCTTGTTCGTCATCCCGGCCTCGACACGTCCTATACCCCCCGTCACCCCGGGCTCGTCCCGGGGTCCACACTCCGACACCCGACATAACGCAAACAGTGGACCCCGGAATAAATCCGGGGTGACGGGAGTTTGGGTTCCTAGATATCCGCGCGAGACATTCCTTCTGGCCCGAAACGTCCCGGCCCTTTATATTCCGCCCAACCGCGCGGCCCGCCTTCGTCGGGCCCCATACCGGAAAAACACATATCGAAGGGGAGATACCAAGCTATGGCAAAAACGGCATTCATCGGTCTCGGCGTCATGGGCTATCCGATGGCCGGGCACCTGAAGAAAAAGGGCCACGACGTCACCGTCTACAACCGCACCGCCGCCAAGGCGGAGAAGTGGGCCAAGGAGAACGGCGGCAATTTCTCCAAGACCCCGGCGGAAGCGGCCAAGGGGGCCGAGTTCGTGTTCTCCTGCGTCGGCAACGACAACGATCTTAGAAGCGTCGTCTACGGCGACGACGGCATCCTCGCCGGCATGTCGAAGGGTGCGATCTATTGCGACCACACGACGGCCTCGGCGATCGTCGCCCGCGAAATCGCCGAAAAGGCGACGCCGATGGGCATCGGCTTCCTGGACGGCCCGGTTTCCGGCGGTCAGGCAGGTGCCGAGAACGGCGTGCTGACGGTGATGGTCGGCGGCGACAAGGGCAGTTTCGACAAGGCCAAGCCGGTCATCGACAGCTATTCCCGCGCCGTCACCCTGATGGGCGGCGTCGGCGCCGGCCAGCAGACCAAGATGGTCAACCAGATTTGCATCGCCGGCCTGTTGCAGGGCCTTTCGGAAGGGCTCGCCTTCGCCAAGAAGGCCGGTCTGGACCCGAAGCTGGTGGTCGAGTGCATCTCGAAGGGCGCGGCCGGCTCCTGGCAGATGGAAAACCGCGGCAACACCATGTCGGACGACAAGTTCGACTTCGGTTTCGCCGTCGAATGGATGCGCAAGGACTTGGGGATCGCCCTCGAGGAGTCCAAAGTCAACGGCGCGCTCCTGCCGGTGACGGCGCTGGTCGATCAGTTCTATGCGGAAATCCAGCAGATGGGCGGCCGCCGCTGGGATACGTCGAGCCTGATCCGTCGTTTGACGCGCTGACGGGCGGCGACAGGCCTAGATGAACGGGGCGCGGAGGGATATCCTCCGCGCCTTTTTCGTTCGCCAAAGTGTGGACCCCGGATCAAGTCCGGGGTGACGTGGGAGTGTCTGCTGACGTCTCGGCGAAATCTTCCGTCACCCCCGGATCAATTTCGGGGTGACGATCGAGAGTTTCATGGCCGCCGAACACTCCCCAACCGTCACCCCGGGCTCGTCCCGGGGTCCACACTCAAAAATCCGACGTACCGCAAATAGTGGACCCCGGAATAAATCCGGGGTGACAGGTGAGGAACGGCCCGCTCAGAGCTGCAGCTTGAGGCTCGGAGTCGGCGACAGCAGGTTCTTGATTTCCCAGGTGTAGACCTTGTAGTTCGGCCCCTTGTCCGGGTACGGCCGGACGCTGGTCGCGTTGTGCGTGACGACACGGGCGTCGGTGAAGACGCGGATGTTGCCCGACGTATCGAGCCCGGCGGCGCGCAGCTTGTCCTTCACGTCGCGTTGCAGCGACTTCCCGAGCATGGAAATCTGCCCGGTCTCCTTGTTGAAGGAGAGGCCGAGGATGTGCTCGTTGCGGCGGAAGAAGGTGACGGTGCGGGCCTTGATCAGGTCGCCGCTGCGTTCCCAGTGGACCTTGAAGTGGCCCTGCTTGATGTAGGCGAATTCCTTGGTCGACGGATCGCGCTCGAAGTCGTCGCGGATGATCTGGACGCGCTCGCGTTCCTCGGTGCCGGACGCCTTGCCCTGCTTGATGTCCTGGTAAAGCTCGACCTGCGCAAGGTAGCCGTCGAAAATGATGTGGTAGTAGCCGGTCTTGGTCAGCTCGATTTCCGCGTCGAAGCGGATCGGCATGTAGCAGGACGCGAGCAGCAGCATCGCCGACAGGGCGAGGCAGGCGCGGCGGAGGCGGGGAGGGACGAGAGCGGGAATCGACATGGCGGCATGATAGTCGCGCCGCCCGACCCGTGTCCACGCCGGGCGGGTTAATTTAAGTTACAGGCGTTGCCGATTTCCCGCCACCCCGGGCTCGACACATCCTACCCGTCACCCCGGGCTCGTCCCGGGGTCCACACTCAAACACCCGACGCGCCTTAAACAGTGGACCCCGGAATAAATCCGGGGTGACGAAATGGTGCCCGCCACGGACACGTGAAGCGACGTGACGGCCCGGACAACCTATATTTCCGTGACCATGACCGACGACGAGAAGTACGCCGAGCTCTTCAAGGGCAGGCCGGGCAGCGTGCTCGGCGGCTTCCGGAATCCCGAGCCACAACCGGATCCGGAACCGACCGAGAAGAAATCCGGCTTCAGCCGCGCCAAGGAGCGGATGGCGGCAGAAAAACGCCTGCCGCCGAGGCGGGGGCACGGCGGGCGCCTTCCGCCCGGCCAGGAGATCGTCAAGGATTGGCCGGTCCTCGATCTCGGACACCAGCCCTACATCCCGCTCGACCAATGGACGCTGACGGTGGCCGGCGCCGTCGAGCGGCCGGTGAAATGGACCCTGGCGCAGTTCATGGGCGAACCGCAGGTTCGCGTCACCGCCGACATCCACTGCGTCACCGCGTGGTCGCGGCTCGGCAGCACCTTCGAGGGCATCGCGACCCGGCATCTCATCCGGGCTTCGGCACCCACGGCCGGCGTGAAATTCGTCGTTCTGCACGCGCACGACGGCTACCGGACCAACGTGCCGATGGCGCGTTTCGCCGCCGAGAACGCGCTCCTCGCGCACGCCTGCGACGGCGAGCCGCTGTCACGCGAGCACGGCGGCCCTGTTCGCGCCGTGCTGCCGGACCTATATTTCTGGAAGAGCGCCAAATGGCTTCGGCAGATCACCTTCCTGGAGAAGGACGCGCCGGGCTATTGGGAATCCCGCGGCTATCACAACGAGGGCGACCCGTGGAAGGAAGAGCGGTTCGAGTAACGGTGATGGATTCCGTCAATTCGAGCGACGGCAGCCATTGCATCGACATCTTCCGCCGTCCCGACGGCAGCTTCGGGTTCGAGGAATACCGCCGCGACGTCGAGGACGGGCGCGGCTGGTTCGCCGTCGGCGGTTACGCGGAACGCCGTTTCGACAGCGCCGACGACGCCCGCGACGCCGCAAAAGGCCTCGTCGTCTGGTTCCAGGGCACCTGACATGACGAGACTATTTTCAATCGCCGCGCTGCTGCTCGCGGCGCTTATTCTTTCACAGTTATCAACCGGAAAGGCCGCCGCCATGACCTTCCACGATTTCGATTTCCAGACCATCGACGGCCAGCCGTTGCCGGCCAAGTCCTTCGCCGGAAAGGCAGTGCTGGTCGTCAACACGGCGTCTTTCTGCGGCTTCACCAAGCAGTACGAGGGGTTGCAGGCGCTCTGGAGCAAGTACAGGGACCGCGGCCTCGTCGTCCTCGGCGTGCCGTCGAACGATTTCGGCGCGCAGGAGCCGGGCTCGGCGGACGAGATCAAGACCTTCTGCGAGACGAATTTCTCGGTCGACTTTCCGCTCGCCGGCAAGGTGCACGTGAAGGGCGACGACGCGCATCCGTTCTACAAGTGGGCGGCGAAGGAGGTCGGCGTCGTCGGCTCGCCGAAGTGGAACTTCCACAAGTACCTGATCGCGCCGGACGGCGGCATCGCGGACTGGTTCGCGACCACGACCGATCCCTTGTCCGCCAAGGTCTCCAAGGCCGTCGAGGCGGTGCTGCCGAAGTAAGCACTCTGCACCGAAGCGGTGACTGTGGACCCCGGATCAAGTCCGGGGTGACGGTCGTTTGTTAGATGATCACCGGGCCACTCACCCCCGTCACCCCGGACTTGATCCGGGGTCCATCTTCCCTTCCCAAAAACAAACCCGCGTTATCTCACGCCTTGGACGACATGCCGAGGTCGAGCACCTGCGGGATCGGCGGGATGTAGAAGTCCTGGTAGTACATGGCCTCGCCGTCGAGGGAGAGGGCGACCACGTTCAGAACCGTCGCGTGCGCGCTGCCCGGCCAGTCGCATTTTTCGCGCACCCAATCGGGCGCCGGCTCGAAACGCAGCGTCTGGCGCACCCGGTGCACCGGCACATGGTGCCGGTTCGCCATCATCTTCTTCAGGTTCACGCCGTTGAGGAACGATACCGGCGTCTCCACCAGCTCGGGGAAGCGGCCGGCGAGGGCGTAGAACACCGCATAGATCTGGACGTCCTGGTCGTTCTCGAAGATGCGGTCAATGCGGACGACCTTCTGTCCCTTCCTTTGGCCGAGTGCGGCCGACCATGCGCCCCTGGATACGGTCAACTGGCGGTCGACGACGCTGGTGAACACCGGCAGATAGGTCTCGGCGCCCGGTTTGTCGGCGAAAAAGCGGATGTGCCACGGCTCTTCCATCGGATGGGTGAGCTCGGCGACCACGGTGCCGCTGCCGCGGCGCCGTTCGATGACGCCTTCGGCGACGAGTTCCCGGAGCGCGCGCTGCACGGTGCCGAGACTGCACGGCGTCGCCGCCACCCAGTCGCGCTCGGTGGGGAGGCGGCCACCGACGACCCAGAAACCTTCGTTGATGGACGACTTGATGGCGTTGCGAAGACGCTCGTGCTTCGGCATGTCCGCGTCGGCGGGCCAATACTTCTCAAGGAAATCCGAGAATTTCTCGTCGCCGTCGGGGCGCATCGCCGTCAAACCTTCGTTCCGCGCGTTCTCAGTCCGCCATCGCCTGCAACGGCGTCACAACCAAACGGAAAGGTATGCCGCCAACGCGAGAAAGCGCAAATCGGATGAGGGAGACAATTGACATCATAAAAATTGCTATATAGTAATTTTCAAACAAAAAGAAGCCGCCGCGCGCCGCCGAACGGCAGCGGACCCATCATCCAAGCGAACAATCCGGACCGTGTTCCGGTCACATTGGGAGGTATCCAAATGCTCAAAACGGTTTCTCGCGCCGCCGTCGCCGCTGCGCTCGCGGTCACGATCGCCGCGCCCGCCGTCGCAAAGGAACGACTTTCGATCTCCACCTGGGGCAGCCCGAAGCACTATCAGGTGGCGGAATTCATCCCGCAGTTCGAAAAGCTCTTGAAGGACAAGAGCAAGGGCGAGATCTCCATGAAGATCTTCGCCGGCGGCGAAATGGTGAAGCAGCAGTTCGTGCCGACGGCGATCCCGCAGGGCACCGTCGACATTTCGCTGACGCTGCTCGACAACTGGTCGGGCACCATCCCGGAAGTCTCGATCCTGACATCGCCGCTGTGGACCCGCTCGATGGAGTGGTCGCGCGACAACCTGAAGCCGGGCAAGCCGATCTTCGACTACTTCGACGCCAAGCTGCGTTCGCAGGGCGCGGTGGTCATCGCCATGTTCGACATCGGCCCGCCGGTGATCTCGGCGAACTTCGAGGTGACGGGTCCGGACAGCCTCGCCAACATGCCGATCCGCGTCTATTCCAAGGGTTCCGGCGAGGTGATCCAGGCCTTGGGCGGCGCGCCGACCGTCATGGGCGTCGGTGACGTCTATTCCGGCCTGCAGCGCGGCACGGTGAAGGGCGCCTTGGGCGGCCTCGGCGGCGCCGTCGGCCTCAAGCACTACGAGGTGACGTCCAACATGTTCGTGCCGAACGGCGTCATGGGTACGCTCATCCACGCCTACGTCATGAACAAGGACCGTTTCGAGAAGTTGTCGCCGGCGCTCCGGAAGGCCGTCATGGACTCGGCGCTGGAAGCGCGGAACCACATGCAGCAGTTCGCCATCGACAAACAGACCGCGCTTCTCGATCAGGTCCGCAAGGCCGGCAAGAAGGTGACCGTGGTCGAACGCGACGGCGCGCTCTGGAAGGGCTTCGAGAAGAAGCTCGAGCCGCTGACCGCCGAAGCCCGGAGCAAGTATCCGGCCGATCTGGTCAAGATGGTGACCTCCAACTAGCAGCAACCGGGGCGCGGGCCATGAATTCGGTCCGCGCCCCTTCTTTTCCGGTTATCCTTTCCGGACGCCCCAAATCGATGGGAAAGAGCGCGGCATGATCAACCTCGCACGCCAGATCGGACGCGGCATGACCTTCGTCTCGATCACGTTGATGATCGTGCTGTGCCTGCCGATCACCTACGAGGCGGTGGCGCGCGCCTTCAACGCGCCGACCATCTGGGTCTTCGAGACCACGCTCTATGCCTTCATCTTCCTGGGTTTTCTCGGCAACGCCCTGGCCGTCCGATCCGGCGCGCATTTCCGCGTCATGATCCTGGTCGGCGTGTTTCCGAAGGCGAAGAAATACTTCGATCTGACGGCGCAACTCTTCACGCTGGCCTTCGCCGTGCTGATCATGGCGTCCGGCAGCTATTTCGTCTGGTACGCGCTGAGCGGTTCGATCCTGTCGGCGACCATGCTGGAAATCCCGATGTGGATTCCGCAACTCTCGATCCCGCTGGGCGGCCTCGGGCTGTTCCTGCAAACCGTCGTCTCCATGGCGACGGGCGAGGGGGTCGACGAGGAAATCCAGGTTTTCGGGGACTAAGGCGATGCTGCTCGATTTCCTCCAGGACAACGGCGGCATCGTCGCGATCTTCCTGCTGTTCTTCCTGATGCTGCTGTCCGTGCCGGTGTTCGTCGCCATGGGCGTCGCCGCCTTCGCCGCCGCGCTGTTACTGGAAGACCCGTTCCAGGCGTTCCGCACCTTCATCAACGTCGGCTGGCAGAGCGCCTCCATCTTCGAACTGGTCGCGCTGCCGCTCTTCATCTTCACCGGCACGATCATGCAGCGGACCGACGCCGGGCGGGACCTGTTCGACATCACCAAGGCCTGGGTCGGCGGCATCCCGAATTCCATGGGCGTCGCCACCATCACGGCCTGCGGCATCTTCGCCGCCGTTTCCGGCTCCTCCATCGCCACCGCCGCCACGGTCGGCCTGGTCGCCATCCCGCTGTTGCTACAGGAAGGCTACGGCGAGCGCCGCGCCGGCGGGTTCGTCGCCGGCGGCGGTACGCTCGGTATCATCATTCCGCCGTCGATCCCGCTGATCCTCTACGGCGTCGTCACCGAGACCTCCATCGGCCAGTTGTTCATCGGCGGCGTGGTGCCGGGCATCATCATGATGTCGCTGTTCACGCTCTACGCGCTGATGTCGCGGCCGCGTATCACCGTGCAGCACAGCCAGACGCTGGCGGAAAAGATCGCCGTCTCGCGCCGCTCCTTGGGCGTCGTGCTCCTGCCGGTCATCATCATCACCGCCATCTACACCGGCATCTTCACGCCGACCGAAGTGGGGGCGCTGTCCGTCCTCTACGTCGTGTTCCTGGGCTACGTGCAGAAGCGCCTCGACGTCGGCAAGATCAAGGCCGCCGCCGTCGCCGCCACGACGACCACCAGCATGCTGTTCATGCTGATCGTGTTCGGCCAGTACTTCGCGCATTTCCTGACGTTCGAGCAGGTGCCGCAGGCCATCGCCGCCGCTATCATCGAGAACGCCAGCGGCGTCTATGCGATCACGCTGATGATCCTGGCCTACGTGATCCTCGGCATGTTCCTGGAATCGGCGGCGATGCTGTTGATCTCGATCCCGATCTTCTTCCCCGTGGCGGAACAGCTCGGCATGGATCCGATCGCCTTCGGCATCTTCGCCGTCATCGCCATGGAGATCGCACAGATTTCACCGCCGGTCGGCGTCAACCTTTTCACCATCCACGGCATTTCGAAGATAGATCTGTGGAAGATCGCACGTGGTGCGCTGCCGTTCCTGCTGATCCAGATCGGCATGCTGTATCTAGTCTATTTCCTGCCGGAGATCGTGCTCTGGCTGCCCAAGTCGATGATGCGTTAGGGCCGGGCGGTTGCCGCCGGCCCACATGAAGGAGAACAAGCGTTGAAGCTTAACGACATGGAAAAGGCCATGCTCGCCGGCGAGATGGGCGAGCCGAAGCGCTGGGCCATCGACCACCAGCTGAAGGTCGGGCGCATGTTCGACGCCGCCGACATGGTGCCGGTCAGCCAGGCGCACATGATGGCGGACCCGGAATCCATCGGCGAGGCCGGCACGGTCTTCATGGAGAAGATGGCGGAGCACCCGGAAAAGGACCGCCGCGTCGCCGTGCCGATGATCACCGACCCGAGGGGCGTCGATCTCAACTACTACCGGCCGCTCGGCCAGACCGAGGAAATGGCCGGGATCGAGCGCCGCTTCATCGCGGCTTCCGAGAAGCTCGGCATCCTGATGACCAACACCTGCGTCAACTATCAGACCATCATGCCGCCGGTGCTGGGCGATCACGTGGCGTTCGGCGACACCGGCGTCGTGATCTACTGCAACAGCGTCTGCGGCGCGCGTTCCAACTTCGAGGGCGGGCCGTCGGCGCTCGCCGCCGGGCTCACCGGCCGGACGCCGCGCTACGGCCTGCATCTCGACGAGAAGCGCTGCGCGACCCGCCGCTTCGTCGTCAAGGAGCAGCCGAAGGGCCTGACCGATTGGGGCGTCTTGGGCGCCGTCATCGGCCGGATGTCCGGCTCCTACTGGGCGGTGCCGGTGGTCGAAGGCATCGAGCAGAAGCCGACGTCGGACGAGATGAAGCACTTCGGCGCCGCCATGGCGAGCTGGGGCTCGACGCCGCTGTTCCACATCGCCGGCGTCACGCCGGAAGCGCAGACGCTGGCCGCCGTCGGCGGCGACAAGCTGAAGGCGGAGACGGTTTCCAAGTCGGATATGGACGCGCTCCGCTCCAACTTCGGCGGCAAGGGCGACAAGGTCGACGTGGTGGTGTTCGCGGCGCCGCAGTTGTCGCTCGTCGAAATGCAGCAGGTGGCCGATCTGGTAAAGGGCAAGACGCTGGCCAAGAAGACGGCGATGCTGGTCTGCACCTCGCCGCAGGTCTATCCGGACGCGGCGCGCATGGGCCTCGTCGCGACCATCGAGGGCTTCGGCGCCAAGGTGCTGCAGGGGACGTGCTTCTATCAGCAATACGCCCGCGAGATCGGCGAGGCGAACGGCTGGAAGCGTCTGCTCAGCAATTCGGCCAAGATCGTGAACATTCTCGGCGGATACGGCTACCAGCCGGCGCTGGCCAGCATGGAAGCCTGCGTTGAATCCGCCGTCCGGGGAGAAATCGTATGAGCGGCAAAGTCCTCAAGTGCCACGTCGGCATCGGTCCCAAGGTGCGCGGCAAGGCCCTCGTCGCCGACGACAACTTCTCAGCGCGCTACGACCTCGACCGCATCAAGGGCATCTTTTCCCGGCCGCAGCACAAGCTGGCCGGCCAGTCCTACGTGGACGTGATCCTGGTGCTGAACACCGCCAAGGGCGGCGTCGCGTCGGCCTGGATGCTCTACGAGATGAAGTCGCGCGGCCTGGCGCCGAAGGCGATCCTGTTCAACGCCGCCAACACCATCCTGGCGCAGGGGGCGGCGCTCGCCGAGATGACCATGTGCGACCGGTTCGAGGACGGCGACGTCGCGAAACTGTTCCAGACCGGCGACGAACTGGAAGTCGACCCGGAGAAGGGCGAGGTGACGATCCTCAGCCGCGGGTGAGGACGCTAATTTTTCGTCACCCCGGATTTATTCCGGGGTGGTCCACAGTTTGCGTCACGTCGGGTGTCCGAGTGTGGACCCCGGGACGAGCCCGGGGTGACGGACAGAGCAAGACGTGACCGGGGTGACGGAAGTGTTTGCCGGACGCCGACACACCCTCCCTCGTCACCCCGGGCTTGACCCGGGGTCCAACTTTCTTTCTTTTGCTTCATCGGTTTCGTTTCGGAACGCCATCCCCTTTACCGCCGCCGGGACCGGCTCTAGCATTCCGCCCAGCAACCGGCGCGAAAGCCGGGAATAGGGGAAACATCCATGATCATCGAAGTCGTGCCGTTCGCGACCGGTTTCGGCGCCGAAATCAGGGGCGTCGACCTCAAGGGCCCGCTCGAGGGCGAGGTCCGCTCCGCCGTCGAGGAAGCCTTCAAGGAACACCACGTCCTGGCCTTCAAGTCGCAGGAAGGCCTGCCGCCGGACCGGGTCGTCAACGCCAGCCGGCTGTTCGGCGACGAGTTGGAGCCGCACGTCTTCCACCAGTACCACCATCCGGACACCGACCTGATCCTGGTGCTGTCGAACCGCATCAAGGGGGAGAAGCCGGCCGGCCTCGCCGACGCCGGGTCGTTCTGGCATTCCGACGTCTCCTACAAGCCGGAACCGGCGAAGGCGACGCTGCTTTACGCCGTAGAGGTGCCGGACGTCGGCGGCGACACGCTGTTCTGCAACCTGACCGCCGCCTACGACGGCCTGTCGGACGCGATGAAACAGAAGCTCGACGGGCTGATGGCCTGGCACGACTACGCCAAGGCGCGCCCGGAGATGTTCATGGACGGCAAGGTCGCCCGGGTGCCGGAATGCCCGCACCCGGTGATCCGCACGAACCCGCTGTCGGGACGGAAGGCGATCTACGTCAATCCGGCCTACACGACCCGCATCGACGGCATGGAGAAGGCGGAAAGCGACGCGCTGCTGGACGAGATCTTCGCGCACTGCCTGAAGGACGAGTACCGCATGACCTACAAGTGGCACACCGGCGACATGGTGGTGTGGGACAACGCCGCCGTCATGCACGCGGCGACCACCAAGGGGTTGGATCCCGCCAAGCACCGCACGCTCTGGCGTACCATCATCTGCGGCGGCCCGACGCACTGAGCCTAACCGTCACCCCGGATTTAATCCGGGGTCCACTCATTGCGTCACGTCGATTGTCTAAGTGTGGACCCCGGGTCGAGCCCGGGGTGACGAGTGAGTTTGTGTCGATGCCTCGAAAACCTCTGCCGTCACCCCGGATTTATTCCGGGGTCCACTATTTGCGCCCGTCGGTTGTCTAAGTGTGGACCCGGACCCCGGATTAAATCCGGGGCGGGCAAGCCCGGGGTGACGAGATTTAGAATTCCGGGACCGCTCGCGTCACCGCTTCTGATACTGCGCCGCGCCGAACATGTTCTTGCGGGTTTCCTCGTCGAGCGGGCCGGGCTTGCGGCGGTGCTCCGCCAGCACTTCCAGACCGCGCTGCACGGCGGGACGGGCCTCGATCTCCTCGATCCAGCGCATCAGGTTCGGGAAATCCTTTTCCTCCTGGCCGCGCCGGGCCGGATTGCGGGCCCACGGGAAGGTGGCGATGTCGGCGATGGTGTAGTCGTCGCCGGCGAGGTACCTGCTCGCGGCGAGGCGCGTGTCGAGGACCCGGTAAATCCGCCCGGCCTCGTTCGTGTAGCGGTCGATGGCGTAGGGGATCTTCTCCGGCGCGTAGTCGCGGAAATGGTGCGCCTGGCCGAACATCGGGCCGACGCCGCCCATCTGGAACATCAACCACTCGACGACGCGGTACTTGGCGCCCATCTCGGCCGGCATGAATTTGCCGGTCTTCTCGGCGAGATACATCAGGATCGCGCCTGACTCGAACAGCGAATACGGCTTGCCGCCCGGACCGTCGGTGTCGACGATCGCCGGCATCTTGTTGTTCGGGCTGATCTTGAGGAAGTCCGGCTGGAACTGGTCGCCCTTGTTGATGTTGATGGGGTGCACGTTATAGGGCATGCCGAGCTCTTCCAGCATGATGTGCACCTTGTGGCCGTTCGGCGTCGGCCAGGTATACAGTTCGATCATCGGACGTTTCTCCCTCGTGTTGGCGTTTTCGCGAATTGTCGGCGGCGGTTGCCTCGTCTACTGTCCGGGAAACGCGAGATTTTCCGAACATGGAGACGAAATGCGATGAAAAAGCCGCTCCTGCATCTGGTTTTTGGCGGTGAAGTCGAGGACCCGACCGGCACCGACTTCGTCGATACCGAGAACCTAGACATCGTGGGCATCTTCCCGGATTACAAGACGGCCCTCAAGGCCTGGCGCGGCGCCGCGCAGAGGAGCGCCGACAACGCCAACATGAAGTACGTGATCGTCCACATGCACCGGCTGCTCGATCCGGAAACGGAAGAGGCCGGGCACGATCACGACCACTAGTCGACTGAATTTCCGAATGTTTTGAAATTTCCCGCAGCGGCGTGATGGCGCCCCCCGCGGTTGCGCCGCGCGCCTCGCCGAGGCGTTTCCGGCCGGTCGACCGGGTGCGCTCGCCCGCACTTCTGCATCGTTAAATGCACCCCGGATCAAGTCCTACCCCGTCACCCCGGGCTCGCCCGCCCCGGATTTAATCCGGGGTCCGGGTCCACACTCAGACACCCGACGTGGCGCAAGCTGTGGACCCCGGAATAAATCCGGGGTGACGAGAGGGGGGGGGGGTGGGAGAGGACGCCTAAGCCGGCTTTTCCTGGTCGTCGTCGAGCTTCTTGCCGTCGAGAGACTTGTCCGCCTTGTCGCGGGTGGCGTCGTCCTTGCGGCGCTCCTGCTTGGTGCGGCCGAACTTGGCGCGGTTCTCTTCGACCGTGGCCGATTTACGCGCCTTGTCGCGCTGCTTGCGGAACTGGTTGAGATTGACGATGTCGGCGCTCACGGCGAAAGGATAGCGCAAGCGCCGGCCCGACGCCAAGCGGGAACCCGTCAGGAAACCTTCAAATACGCCGTAACATCCTGAAAAACTTGATCGAACATGGCTTCCGTCAGGCGGCCCGTATTGGTGTTGTAGCGCGAGCAGTGATAGCTGTCGAAAAGCCTGATTCGCGGCGAGAGCTCGTGCGCGGCTGCGTGCCGGAACGGGAAGGCGGATTTCCGCAGCTTCAACGCGCTCAGGATCGCGCCGTGCGAGATCGCGCCCAGCGCCACCATCACGCGGAGCTTCGGCATGGCCGCGATCTCGGCATCGAGGAACGGGTTGCAGGCGCGGATTTCCGGCCCGGTCGGCTTGTTTTCCGGCGGCACGCAGCGGACGGCGTTGGTGACGCGGCAATCGACGAGGCGGAGCCCGTCCGCCGCCGTCTTGCCGTAGGTTCCGGCGGCGAGGCCATGCCGCGCCAGCGTCGCGTACAGAAGATCGCCGGCGTAGTCGCCGGTAAAGGGCCGACCCGTCAGATTGGCGCCCCTGAGCCCCGGCGCCAGTCCAACGATTAGGAGCCGCGCGTCGAGCCCGCCGAAGGCCGGCACCGGCGCGTTATGCCAATCGGGGAACTTAGCGCGGTTGCCGGCCCGGAAGTCGGCCAGGCGCGGACAATCGGCGCAGTCCGCCGGCGGGTCGCGAAATGAAGGAGAGGGGGCCACGGAACGGCCTTACCCGCGCGTCGCCCAGTGCCCGTCAGGCCAGCTCGACCGCGTCCTCGCCGTCGTAGTCGAGATTGCCGTCGTCCTCGAAGTCGTCCCGCTGCCGGCGGGCGCCGCCGCCGGAACGGGCGATTTCCGACTGCAGGCTGGCGAGTTCGATGAAATCGTCGGCCTGACGGCGCAATTCGTCGGCGATCATCGGCGGCTGCGAGCGGATGGTGCTGACGACGGTGACGCGCACGCCCTTGCGCTGTACGGCCTCGACGAGGCGGCGGAAGTCGCCGTCGCCTGAGAACAGCACGATATGGTCCAGATGCTCGGCCATCTCCATCACGTCGATGGCGAGCTCGATGTCCATGTTGCCCTTGATCTTGCGCCGGCCCGACGCGTCGGTGAATTCCTTGGTCGGCTTGGTAACCAACGTAAATCCGTTGTAGTCCAGCCAGTCGACCAGCGGGCGGATCGGGGAATACTCCTGATCCTCCATCAAGGCGGTGTAGTAGAAGGCGCGGATCAGGCGGCCCTTCTTGGCGAAGACGTCCAGAAGGCGCTTGTAGTCGATGTCGAAACCGAGCGCCCGGGCGGCGGCGTAAAGGTTTGATCCATCAATAAAAAGTGCGACTCGCTCCTGTGGATAAATCGGCATATTCAATCCCTTCGAAAAATGGCGTGCGTCGGCGCACGCAGCGTGCAATCAAGGCCCGCGGCACTGAAATGGAGTGGGTCCGGGGCCGGCTATATCTATTAACTAGGACCGGATCGGTGGCGGTACAAGGGCTGTTTTTGGCGGGCTGTCGGAAGTTTTCAGCATGATCCTGATCGGGCTCGGCGGCAATCTGCCGAGCGAAACTCACGGGCCGGCCCGCGCGTCCTGCGGCGCGGCGCTGGAAATCCTGGAAAGCCGGGGCCATCGGGTCGCCGCGCGGTCCCGCTGGTACGAAAGCGCGCCGGTGCCGGCGAGCGACCAGCCCTGGTTCGTGAACGCCGTCGTCGCCGTCGAGACGGCGCTGGACCCGGCCAAGCTCGTTGCCGAACTGCTTGAAATCGAAAAGGAATTGGGCCGCCAGCGGAGCGTGCCGAACGCCGCCCGGACGATCGACCTCGACGTCATCGCCTATCACGATGAAATCGTTGCCGGACCGCCGCCCGGCAACGTCCGCATCCCGCATCCGAGGCTCGCCGAACGGGCGTTCGTTCTGCTGCCGCTCCTGGATCTCGCGCCCGATTGGCGCCATCCGGAAACGGGCGAGGGGATCGGCTCCATGATCGCCAGGCTCCCCGCCGACCAGACCTGCCGGCCGATGCCGGACGGCGCGGGGCTCTTCGGCACGGAATACCTCGGCAGTTGAGCAGGTTAGCCACAGAGACACAGAGGCACAGAGTAGAAGTAAGAGGGGCATTCCTTGTCCGCCGGCCGCGCCGGCGAATGGCATCGCGCCGCGATGCGGCGCAACATTTCTATACTCTGTGTCTCTGTGCCTCTGTGGCTTTCATCTCCTTTACCCTTGCGCGGGCG
>JAYOFL010000047.1:0-22940 GCA_038117205.1 Rhodospirillales bacterium
ATCAGGGTTCCACCATGACATTGTCGGGGCAATCTCCTCGCTATTTCGATTCACTAAACAGGTTGTCGAATTTAAGCCATTGGTGCGGACGGCGGGACTTGAACCCGCACGATCTTACGATCGAGAGATTTTCATACCAACTACGGTTTTCACCGTCGCCATATTGGCGTTTGTGGTCTGGACTATACCTTCACCTTGGCGAAATTGCTTTAGGTGCTGCCCGTCTAGTCTCTACACCTTCCCAATTGATGGGCTTGGCTCGGGATTGCCACCGGCTGGACCGCTGAGGGTTCCCCGAATTTGAGCAGTTCTACTCTCACCGTTTCCGGCGAGGCACTCAATTTTCTATCAAGTCTCTTGTGTCTACCGATTCCACCACGTCCGCATTATCTGTTGTGTCGAAGATACAAGGAATTCCGCCAAAGATAGAAATGGTACACACACTGCTGTCGGAGTCTTTTGTGTCTTCGGAACGCATAAAATTGTCAGCCAAAGTTCTCAAAACTACACACAACTAACAAACTTACACATAAATAATTACTATTTATCTTATTGATTTTAAATATAAAAATACAAAAAAATCCTTCTTTTAAGTCTCTTGTGTCTACCATTCCACCACGTCCGCGCGGGCCCGACCGTAGCCTCTCGGCGGGTTTGCAGGCAAGCAGCGTGGGAGACTCCCGATACCCAGTGGACCCCGGGACGAGCCCGGGGTGACGGGTATGGAGAAATCCGCATCCGCCGAGCTTTTCCGAAGTTCCCCGGATCACCTGAACACGTCAGGGGCAGGCAAGCCCGGGGTGACGGGAGAAATGGGCCATCGCTCCGGCCCCTTCCCGTCATTCCGGGCGGCCCAGCAGGCCGTCCCGGAATCCACTGTTAGACCCGGCGCCCGCCCGACCTTGCGGGGCGTCGGCGCTCCGTGCCAGTGTCGCGGCATGGATGGAAACGATCCGAAAAAGAACGGCGCCGATACGCCGCCCCGCTTCGACGCCGCGTTCCGCGCCGAGCTGGAAACGCTGATGCGCTGGCGGCGCGACGTGCGCCGGTTCCGGACGGACGCCGTGCCGGCCGATCTGCTGCACGATCTGCTGATGCTGGCGGCGCTGGCGCCCAGCGTCGGCAACAGCCAGCCCTGGCGCTTCGTCCTGGTGGAGGACGCGGCCCGGCGTGCCGACGTCATCGCCGACTTCGAACGCTGCAACGCCGAGGCGCTCGCCGATTACGAGGGCGAGCGGGCCGACACCTACGCGTCGCTCAAGCTGGCCGGCCTCAGGGAGGCGCCGGTGCACCTCGCCGTCTTCTGCGACGAGGCGACGGCGCGCGGCCAGGGCCTCGGCCGCAAGACCATGCCGGAAATGCTCGCCTATTCCGTCGTCGGCGCCATCAACGCGCTCTGGCTGGCGGCGCGGGCGGCGGGGATCGGGCTCGGCTGGGTTTCGATCCTTGATCCCGACGTCGTCCGCAACGTCCTCGACGTGCCGGAGGAATGGTCGCTGGTGGGCTATCTCTGCCTCGGCTATCCGGAGGAAGAGCACATCGTTCCGGAATTGCAGCGCGCCGGTTGGGAAGCCCGCGCCGGCGTGGACGAGTTCATCTTCAAGCGGTGAGTTCGGCCGCCGGTTCGGACGGCGAAGAATGGACCCCGGATCAAGTCCGGGGTGACGTTCGAGGGTTTTGAAGACGGCGGAGCAAACTCATCCGTCACCCCGGACTTGATCCGGGGTCCACCTTTTACCCTCCGGCCTCAATCCCCCGGCGGGTCGTTCCACTCGCCGAGGCCCATGATGCCGATGGCGAGGGTAATGCCGCCGATCGTCACCCAGAACCCGCCCGTCATCAGGATCAGATAGAGCCAGCCGTCCGGCGAGGCGCGCATCAGCGTCGCCACGCCGCCGAGATCGGCGTAGAGAACAGCGACGACAGCGGCCAGCGTGATGACGGTGCCGACCAATAGGCGCCCGGCGATGAAGCGGAAGAATTCGCGCTGGCCGGCGATCACCGGTTGCCTTGCGCGTTGTCCTCGACGACCGGCTCGCCGCCCAGTTCCTTGAGCATGACGATCACGTCGGCCAGCGCCGCGTCGATGGCGGCGGCGTCGGTGGTGCGGATGACCACGCTCGCCGCCGGGCGGCCGTCCTTGAAGAACGGATAGCTGCCGATCTCGGTATCCGGATACTTGGCCTGCAACGCGGTCAACGGGCCGCCGGCCCTGCCTTCCGGTACGTGCGAGGTGACGGTGCGGGTCAGCATCGGCTTGCCGCCGACGAGCCGGTGCTTCATGCCTCCGAACATGGCCTGCATGATGCGCGGCACGCCCGGCAGCACGAACACGTTCTCGATCTGATAGCCGGGTGCCTTGCTGACCGGATTGTCGATCAGGATCACGTCTTCCGGCGTCTTGGCCATGCGCTGGCGCGCTTCCGTGAATTCACCGGGCGCGTAGTGCGTTTCCAAAAGCGCGAAGGCCTCCTTGTTGATGCCGAACGGACGGCCGAACGCCTTGGCGATGCATTCGGACGTGATGTCGTCGTGCGTCGGACCGATGCCGCCGGTGGTGAAGACGTAATCGTAGCGCGCCCGCATGGCGTTGACGGCGGCGACGATCTCCGCCTCGTCGTCGCGGACGATGCGCACCTCCGACATGCGGATGCCGAGCAGGTTCAGCTCGACCGCCAGGTACTGGAGATTGGCGTCGCGCGTGCGGCCGGAGAGGATCTCGTTGCCGACGATGACCAGCGCGGCGGTGAAAATCTTTTCGGAGGGTTCACTCATGCGCGGACTTTAAGCGCCGCCCCGCCGGCTCGTCAAAGCAAGCAAGGGTTTTCCACAGGTCGACGCAAAATATCCACAAACTTTGTGTTGAATATTGAACATTTTTTCTGTGTAATTATTGGACGGGCGGCGCTCGCCGCCCGCTCAGCCAGCCGCCGCCAAAGGGTTTTCGACATGTCCTCACCGCCGCTTTTCATCCTGCTATGCTCGGGCGAGCACGAAAAAATTCAGATGGCCGCCATGCTGGCCTCGGTCGGGGCCGTCTCCGACAGGCCGGTGACGGTCTTCATCTCGATGAACGCCATGTACACGTTCAAGCGCGACGCCGGACCCGACAAATACAAGGGCGGCGCCATGTCGAAAGTCCTCAAGGACCGCAAGGCGCCGGACGCGGTCGAGCTGTTCCGCCAGGGCAAGATGCTCGGCGACATGAAGATCGGCGCCTGCTCGATGGCCCTCGACGTGCTCGGCTGGGAACTCGACGACATGGCGGAGGATCTATTCGACGAAGCCATGGGCCTGACGGCGTTCCTGTCGGACGCCGAGGCCGGCCAGTTGGTCACGCTGTAACCGAACCCCCGACGCGAAAGGATTTCGACCTTGTCCGAACGAACGAAAATCGACGCCCGCGGGGCGTTCTGCCCGGGCCCGCTGATGGAACTGATCGCCGCCCTCAAGCTGATCAACGTCGGCGACGAGGTCGAGGTGTGGTCCACCGACAAAGGCACCGTCACCGACGTGCCGGCGTGGTGCGCCAAGGTCGGCCATCAACTGGTCGAAACAAAGGAATGCGAGGACTACTGGTCGCTGGTGGTCCGCAAGGCCAAATAGCGCCATCGCCAAACCATGACGACCCGCGGCGAACGCGGGCATTGCAGCGGGACGCGGGGTGCGTCCCGCCACTCGAACAGGGAGCGAAACATGACCACGAACATTCTCATCGTCGGCGGCGGGCTCTCCGGCACCATCGTCGCCAACGGCCTCTGCCGCCGGCTCGATGCCGAGATGCGCCGGGGCCAGGTGGCGATCACCATGCTCGGCACCAGCAACACACACATGTACCAGCCGGGGCTTCTCTATGTGCCGTTCGGCAAGTTCCGGGAATCGGAACTGTTCCGTGACCAGCGCAAGGTGCTGGACCGGCGCGTCCCCTACTTCGTCGATCCGGCCGTCAAGATCGACGCCGAGGCGAAGGCGGTGACGACCAAGTCCGGCAAGACCTTCAAGTACGACTATCTGGTCATCGCCACGGGATCGCGCATCGTGCCGCAGAACATCCCCGGCATGGCCGAGGGCGCGCACTGGTTCTACGACCTGGACGGGGCCCGCAAGATGCGCGACGCGCTGGCCGAATTCGAGGGCGGCAAGATCGTCGTCAACGTCAACGCGCCGCACAAGTGCCCGGTGGCGCCGCTGGAAATCACGTTCATGCTCTATGACTTCCTCACCGAGAAGGGTGTCATGAACAAGACCGAGATCACCTACACCTATCCGATCGGCCGGCTGCACGCGCTGGAACCGGTCGCGCAGTGGGCGCAGCCGGAAATGGACAAGCTCGGCATCAAGTACGAGACCTTCTTCAACACCAAGGAGGTCGACCCAGCCGGCAAGACCATCACGTCGGAGGAAGGTGTCACGCTGCCTTACGACATGCTGGTGACGATCCCGCCGCACATGGGCGCCGAGGTCATCACGGACTCCAACCTGGGCGCCGGCGGCTGGGTGCCGACCAACAAGACCAAGCTGACGAAGGAAGGCTCGACCGACGTCTTCGTCTGCGGCGACACGACCAACATCCCGATCTCGAAGGCCGGCTCCACGGCGCACTTCGAGGCCGACACCATCGTCGAGAACCTGACCTCGCTGATCACCGAGAACCGCTGGGCCAAGGATTACGACGGCAAGGTGTTCTGCTTCATCGAGACCGGCATGAACGACGGCACCTACGTCTGGTTCAACTACACGACGCCGCCGAACCCCGGCCCGCCGACGCAGATGATCCATTGGTTCAAGCTGGCCTACAACCGGCTCTACTGGTTGAGCGCCAAGGGCTTGCTGTGAGGAGGCCGATATGACCGTACCCCCCCTCAAGAACGATCCCGGGCCCGGCATGGAGCGTCTGGCCCAGGCGGCGAGCGAGGCGCTGACCGACGGCATGGTCGAGCGGCTGTCGACGACGGCGGCGAACGCGCTGGAGGTGGTCGACCGCCTGAACGAGGAAGCCACCAAGGACGCGGTGCTGCACATCATCGAGCGCGTCACCGAACTGCATCGGACCGGCGCGCTGGATACGCTGTTCCAGCTCGTCACCCTGATGCACGGCGCGCGGGAAGCCATGACCGACAGCATGGTCGAGCGCCTGTTCGCCTTCATGGAGCACATGGTCAACAACCTGGCGACCGAGGATATCGCCGAACTGGCGAGCCATGCGCAACAGGCGATGGCCTTCGCCGCCACCGAGGCGACGGAGACCAAGTCGACGGGCGGGTTGCTGGCGACGATCTCGATGCTTTCGAAACCGGAATCGCAGCAGGCGCTTCGTTTCCTGCTGTCGTTCGCTTGCCGCATGCGCGGTTTGACCGTCAGGGATCTAGAAACAACGGGGTGACGGATCCCCGGCAAGCATTCGGGCGGTCCCGGTAGCCCGGGACCGCCCGTCCTACGCCACGCCGCGATAGAACCTTTCTATCTGGGCCGGAGGAGTACCCGCCGGCGCGGCGCTGGAATTGGCGTCAGCTCTGGACCTTCCAGTTGCCGTCGGGCATCCGGCAGGCGGTGCCGTAACCGGACTGCCGCTCGCCGCCGACCATGATCTCGGTCTGGTATTCCCGGCAGTAGGCGCCGGTGCGGTTGTCGTGCCCTTCCCGGGTCGGCGTCACGTAGCCGCGGTTGCCGGTATCGGGGTTGCTCCAGGAAATGGTCTGGCCGATCGGCGCGCCGAGGGCGTCCTGCTGGGCGCGGCCGGCGTAGACCTGGTCGATCTTGTCCAGCGAGCCGCCGAGGCTGTTGCCCATCAGGCCGCCGATCAACACGCCGGCGGCGGTCGCCGCCAACTGGCCCTTGCCGCTGCCGATCTTGGAACCGCCCCAGCCGCCGAGGCCGGCGCCGAGCAGCGAGCCGATGATCTGCTTGTTGCCGCCGGCGCGCTGGCCGTCGCTGACGCAGCCCGACAGCATGCCGAGGCTCAGGATCGCCGCCATCGCGGCCATGACCGGCCGGCGCGACTTGCGGGTACGGGCCGGGGCGGTCGTCGAAATCTTGGAAATCTGGTTGCTCATGGTTTCGTCCTCCTTTTCGTGTCGCCGGGCCATTGCCTCGGTGACGGGAGGAAGGCTATCCGCCTTTAAATTTACAGTCAAATATAAACATAAAAATAAGTGTAACAAGATGTATCAGATTTTTTATCAAACTAATTCAATGGCTTAATATCATATCATCGGAAATCCGGCGGCGCCGATCCCCGTGCCGGGCCGATCGACCGGCAGTCGGCAAATGCCTTGATCCCGGGAGTCGATGGACATATTGTCCCCGCGCCCTTGGCGCTTGAAATTGCTATCGGAATTGCATGCGCACGGAGGATGCAACCGGCACCGCCGGCGGCGTTTCCGGGCCCGTTCATACCTACCGGACCGAATTTAGATTTCATGAAAGTTTCCCTTCTCGTTCCGACCCTGAACGAAATCGACGGCATGAAAGTCATCATGCGGCTGATCAAGCCCGAGTGGTGCGATCAGATCCTGATCCTCGACGGCGGCTCCACCGACGGCACCGTCGAATGGGCGCGCGAGAACGGTTACGAGGTCCACATCCAGCGCCAGCGCGGTCTGCGCCACGGCTACGTGGAAACGCTGCCGCTCCTGACCGGCGACGTCATCATCACCTTCAGCCCGGACGGCAACTCGGTGCCGGAATCGATCCCCGCCCTCGCCGCCAAGATGCGGGAAGGCTTCGACATGGTGATCGCGTCACGCTATCTCGACGACGCGTCCAGCGACGACGACGACATCGTCACCGCCTTCGGCAACTGGCTGTTCACGCGTACCGTGAACGCCCTGCATGGCGGCGGCTATACCGACGTCATGGTCATGCTGCGCGCCTTCCGCAAGGACCTGGTGTACGAGCTGGAACTCGACAAGGACGAACACTACGCGCTTCCGGAGCGGCTGTTCGGCACCAAGGTCAGTTGGGAACCCCTGATGTCGGCGCGGGCGGCCCGGCGCGGCTATCGCGTCGGCGAAGTGGCCTTCGACGAACCGCCGCGCATCGGCGGCGACAGAAAGCTGCAGGTGTTGCGCTGGGGCGCCGCCTATTACTTCCAATTCATCTGGGAAGTGTTCAAGTCGCCCCGCATCCGCCGCCGCTGAGCCGGCCCAGGATATCCGGCGCGCGATATCTGAGCGCGATCCGGCGGCCGCCTTCGGGAACCTCCACGCCCATCAACGCCCGGTCCACAGGCACGATGGCGGCCGGCGTGCCGTCGATGCTGGCGCACCAGTAGGGCGAATACGCCGCCGAGACGACGACGAACGCCCTCGCTCCGGCGTCCACGTCGATCAGCATTTCGTCCCTCGTGCGCGAGACGATGCGGGGTTTGGCGGCGGCATAGTCTGTCGGCGGCGCGCCCGCTTTCCAATCGGCGCGATCGACGAAGGCGGTTTCCGAGAGCTCCGCCAGGGACGCATCCCGGAGCGCATCCAACACACCCCTCGCATCGTCTTGAACCGTCACATTGGAGACGGCGAAGGCACGCGGCAGCGTCTCCGCCAATTCGTAGACATGGAGTGACGTGCGACCGGTGTAATTGCCGCGCAGGCTCGCGAAGATCTTTTCCCGCGTCGACAAATCGCGCCAGTTCACGCCGGGATCGTCGAGCAACTTGAGATACGGGTCCGTCAGCGCCGATTTCGAGACGACGTACCGAACGTTGGCAAGCGCCAGAAGCTTCGGATCAACGGCGCTTTCCAATCTCGACGGATCGAAGGCATCGGCCTGGCGCCGGACCACGCCCATCTGGCTGCCGGCTTCCTGAAAATCGGCGGAACCGCCCTGCGGCGCGCTCAACAACCGCCATAAGTCGCCGAACCGCCGCCCCTGCAACGGGTGCCAGCCTTCAATGGTCTCGATGCCGTAGGCGTTCATCGTCACGCCGTACATGGAAATGCCGACCGCCCGCCAGGGTGCGGCGTCGGCCTGCAGACGCGCCGCCAACCGGTCGAGCACCGGGCTTTCGAAGTTGGCGACGTAGTTGCCTTGCGTAATCCAGCTCGTGGCGTTGTCGATCTTGATCGGCAGGATCGCCAACAACGCGTAAAGGGCGGGCGCCGACACGAGAAGCCGGCCCCAGCCCGATCCGGACGCCCAACGCGCCGCAATCCGAGATTGCCAGCTCCCATAGGCGATGCCGCCCGCGAGCGCGATGAAAACGGTATAGCCTTCCCACAGATATCCGACCCGATAGCCCCGGAGAAACGGCAGGGCCTCGACCGCCGCCACCTTGACCGCGACCGCGACGGCGTGCAGCGCGATCGCGGCGAGCAGGGCTTGGAGGATGGGCATGGCGCTCGGCCGATCAGCCCGATGCATCACGCCGACGACCAAGCCCAGTAGGCAGACGAAATTCACCCACGAGCGTCCGAGAACGTTGTCCCGGAGCGTGATCGCGAACTGCAGGAACTGGTCCGCCGCCGTCCACCCCTGCTCGCGGGCTTCGCTCAACGCCGACAACGGGGCATACGCCAGAAGCGTGGAAATTTCGGACAGACGCGGCGCGAACAGCAGTGCCGAAAGGGCGGCGATGATGAGCCAATCCCGCACGCCGCGGCGACGCTCGACGACCGCGAACCAGATCAGGACCGTCGCCAATGGCCAGGGAACCAAATGCGAAATGAAGCTGAAATTACCCAACCACAGCGTCCCGGCGACGGCGGCCAGCCACCGGCCCGCCCGTCCCGGCCGGTCCAGCAGCCAGCCGATCGCGAGCAACAGCATCGGCAGATAGCCCGGCACGGCCACCAGTACGATCACGCCCCTACTGCACAGGAAGCCTTGCACGAAGGCCGCGAAGGCACTCGCCTGCCAACTCAATCCGAGCCGATACCGCGCCAATCCGTAGACGCCGAACACGCCCGCGGCGATCGGCAGAACGGCCAGCACCTGAAACGCCAGCCATCCCGGCAGCATCGCGAACAGCGCGCGAAAGCCCAAGGAAAAGAAACCCGTCGCGAGGCCGTCGGTCCCCATGGACGCCCACGGATACCAACTCGCGGCGAGCGGCGACTGGAGCGCGTTGGCCGCCAGGTAGGGAATTTCCGCATAGATGTTGTCGTCCGCCGGAACGGCCGAGAACTTCCCCAGCGCGACATACTCGAAGGCGACGTAAAGTATTATGAAATAAGGGATGTTCTTCTCGGTTATTCTGGAAAACATGCCCGCTCCCGGCTCCGCCGCACGCATCTCGCCATGTTCGCGGACGCCATACAAGCCTTGCCGTTTCGAAATGAATGGCTACATTTACATTTAAAATTAAATCTAGTTTCAGCGACGGCTGACCAACCGAGGGAATTCTCCATGCCGCTCACCTACAACGACGCGCAACGCCGCGCCTACCTGCAATTCATCGACGGCGTTGCCGCCGGATGGGTTGACCTGTTCGCGGGCGACACGGAATTCTACTCGGCCGCCTACTGGGACTTGTTCCGCTATCTCTGGCGCGCCGAGGCGCCGCCCCGGAAAACCGACGTGCTCCGCTGCATGACGGGGATCAAGAGCCCGCTGACGGCGGCGAAATACGTCGACACCGCCCTCGCCGAAGGTCTCATCGTCGAGACGGAGAACCCGGCCGACGCGCGTTCCAAGCTGCTCGATCTGGCTCCCGAGATGCGGGCAAAGATGGACGCGTTCTTCGACGGCGCGGTCAACGAACTTCGCCGCGCCGCGCGCGACGTCGACACCCTCGGACCGTCGCCGGCCCTCGACTGACTCAGAGGAAATCGCGGAGCAGCGCCACCAGCGGCTTGTCCGCCGGCGGCATCGGCAGATCGCCGAGCCGTTCCGGCCGTACCCATTTAATTTCCTGTCCTTCCTTCGGGACGGGCTCGCCCTTCCAGATGCGGCAGAGATAGAGCGGCATCAGCAAATGGAAGTCGTCGTAGGCATGACTGGCGAAGGCAAACGGCGCGACGCAGCTTTCCGTGATGTCGATGCCGAGTTCCTCGTCCAGTTCGCGGACAAGCGCCGTTTCCGGCAATTCGCCGTCGTGCACCTTGCCGCCCGGGAACTCCCACAGCCCCGCCAGTTTCTTGCCTTCCGGCCGCTTGGCGACCAGCACTCGGCCGTCGCCGTCGATCAGTGCGACGGCGACCACCAGCACGGTCTTCAGGGATTTCCCCTGCCCCGCGAACGGTGCGTCCCAGCAGCCGCTGGGTCCCCCGCCCTCAGGATCGGTAGTCGGCATTGATCGTGATGTAGCCGTGCGTCAGATCGCAGGTCCAGACGCGCGCTTTGCCGGCCCCCAAGCCGAGATCGACGGCGATGTCGATTTCCTGGCCCTTCATGTGCGCGGCCACCGGCGTTTCGTCGTAACCGACGACGACGCCACCTTCCTTGGCGATGACGACGCCGCCGACGCTGACCGCCAGCTTGTCGCGGTCGGCCGGCTCGCCGGCCTTGCCGACGGCGGCGACGATGCGGCCCCAGTTGGCGTCCTCGCCGGCGATGGCCGTCTTGACCAGCGGCGAGTTGGCGATGGCGAGCGCGATGCGCTTCGCAGACGCATCGCTTTCCGCCCCGGTCACGTCGACGGTGACGAACTTGGTCGCGCCCTCGCCGTCCCGGACCACCTGCTTGGCGAGATCGATGCAGAGATCTTCCAGCGCGGCACGGAAGCCGTCGAGATTGGCGTCCGACGCGGCGCCGACGACCGCATTTTCGGCGGCGCCGGTCGCGAACATCAGGATCGTGTCGCTGGTCGAGGTATCGGAATCGACGGTGATGGCGTTGAACGACCGCTCCGTGATGTCGGACAGCATTTCCTGCAGTACCGGCGCCGGCACCTTCCCATCCGTGCCGATGAAGCCCAGCATGGTCGCCATGTCGGGCGCGATCATGCCGGAACCCTTGACGATGCCGACGATGCGGACCGGCGTGCCGGCGATCTCGGTCTCGCGGATCGCCGCCTTGGCGAACGTATCCGTCGTCATGATGGCTTCCGCCGCGCCCTTCCAGCCGTCCTCGCTGAGCGCGTCCTTCATGGCCGGCAGTTTTTCGATGAACTGCGTCGTCGGCAGGACCTGACCGATGATGCCCGTCGAAGCCGCGAACACCCGGCTCGGCCGGCAGGTGAAGGTGTCAGCCACCGCCTTGACGATGGCTTCCATGGCGTCCCAACCGGCTTTGCCCGTGAAAGCGTTGGCGTTGCCGGCATTGACGACGAGCGCCCGCGCCTCGCCGCCCGAAAGATGCTGCCGGCACCAATCGACCGGCGCCGACGGACAACGCGATTTCGTCAGCACGCCGGCGACGGTCGTGCCGGCGCGAAACTCGGCGACCAGAAAATCCGGACGCACCTTGTAGCGCGTACCGCTGTTGGTGACGGCGAAACGGATGCCGGCGACGGCCTTGAGTTCGGGAAACGTGTCGGGGGCGAGCGGCGAACGTTCCGGCATGGCGATCCTCAGTTGGCTTTCTGCTTGCTGCCGTCGAGATTGAATCGCTCGATCTTGGCGGCGGCGCGGAGGTTTTCGACGTAGGCCGCGCCCAATTCCTGGGCCGCCTCGGCGCGCAATTGCTCGACCGTTTCCTCGAAGCTCGGCGGCGTCGCCTGACGGCGTTCCTCGACCTTGATCACGTGAAAGCCGAACTGCGTCTTCACCGGCTTGGCGCTGTGCTTGCCGGTGGCCAGTGCATAGGCCGCGGTCTCGAACTCCGGCACCATCTGACCCTTGCCGAAGAAACCGAGATCGCCGCCGGACGGGCCGGACGGACCGGTGGATTTCTTTTTCGCCAGATCGGCGAAGTTGGCCCCGCCGTCCAATTCCTTGATGACCGCGACGGCATCTTCCTCGGTCTTGAGCAGGATATGACGAGCGTGCAACTCCTCGCCGGACGCGCCTTTGGCCATCGCGTCGTAACGCTTGCGCAGTTCGGCGTCGGTGAGGGACTTCTCGATCATCTTGCGGACGGCATAACGCTCGAGCAGCTGTTCCTCGACGCGCTCCAGGCGTTTCTTGAATTCCGGATCGTTGTGAAGCTTCTTGCCGCGCGCGTCGGTCGCGACCAGCTTGCTGTCGATCATGCTGTCGAGCATGAGCGGATAGATCTGTTCGAACGGCACGGCGCGGTATTGCTCCGGCAGGCTTTCCCGGGCGGCGTCGATATCGGACTTCATGATCTTGGCGCCGTTGACCGTGGCGACCACCGGATCGTCGGCAAACGCCCCGCCCGAAACGGTCATCAGGGCGGCGGCGACGGCCGCCGAACGCAGAACTTTCCTCATCCGATCCTCCGCTGGCATGACGCCGGTCAGGGGGCCGGCGTCGGGTCCCGCCGATTAAGCATGCCTCACCGTCCGGGGCAAGTGCGCGCATATCCCATCGGTCCGCCCGAACGTCTTAAAACGCCCGGAATTCCGCCAATGACGCGGGTTTTCCCGCCGTGATAACAAACTGTAACAATTTGAAAATAAACGATTCTCGTCCGTAAGCCTGCTGTCAGCTACGGTTGCTACGTCCCTTCACAGACGCTGCCGGCGCGACAATGATCCGGCATCCCCGTCGACCGAAACGGATATCGATCAAGACCAAGAAAATAGGGGTAACAAGATGGACATTCTCAAGGACCACGAAATCCTCAAACTCGCGCTTCTGGCCGGCGCCTTCGTCATCGCCGTTACCGTCTGCCTGTTCATCGCCATCAGGGAAACGGTCGATCTCAACCGCCGCCGCAAGGCCAAGCGCCTCTTGGAGAAGGCCGGCAAGAGCGGCGGCCGCGTCACCGCCTAATCTGCAAATTCCATCCGCGTCGAGGCCGGCCCCGGCATTCGCCGTGGGTTGCCTAATCGTCATCGCGAACGCATGCTCGGCTCCTTGGTTTTGACCGGAGCAAAAACCGCCATGCCGACACTCGCCCGCCGTTCCTGGGTGCCAGACGCGCTCGAATCCTACATGCAAGGCATCGCCGCCGAGACGGCGTCCGCCGACGCCGCGGCGATCGCCGACCGCATCGAGGCGCTCGCCGGCGAGAATCGCGACATTCACGAGCGCGACTGCGTCAATCTAAACCCGGCCACCAACATCATGAACCCGCGCGCCGAGGCGTTACTGGCGAGCGGCATCGGGTCCCGCCCGTCGCTCGGCTACCCCGGCGATAAGTATGAAATGGGCTTGGAAGCCATCGAGAAAATCGAGGTGATCGCCGCAGAGCTCGCCGCCGAGGTCTTCGGCGCCAATTACGCGGAAATCCGCGTCGCCTCGGGCGCGCTCGCCAACCTGTATGCCTTCATGGCGACCTGCAAACCCGGCGACGCCATCATCGCGCCGCCGTCCGTGATCGGCGGCCACGTGACGCACCACGACGCCGGCGCCGCCGGCCTTTACGGCCTGAAGATTCATGCCGCCCCGGTCGATACGGACGGCTATACGGTCGACCTCGCCGGTCTCGCCAACCTCGCCAACGAGGTGAAACCGAAGCTGATCACCATCGGCGGCAGCCTGAACCTGTTCCCGCATCCGGTCGCCGACATCCGCGCCATCGCCGACGGGATCGGCGCCAAGGTGCTGTTCGACGCGGCGCATCTCTGCGGCATGATCGCCGGACGCGCCTGGCCGCATCCGCTGGAAAACGGCGCGCACCTGATCACCATGAGCACCTACAAGAGCCTTGGCGGTCCCGCCGGCGGGCTGATCGTCTCGAACGACGCGGAGATCGCGGAGAAGCTCGACCGCATAGCCTTCCCGGGGCTCACCGCCAATTTCGACGCCGCCAAGTCGGCGGCGCTCGCCATGACGCTTCTCGACTGGCGGCAGTACGGAAAGGCCTATGCCGCCGAGATGGCGGCGGTATCGAAGGCGCTGGCCGAGGCGCTCGACGCCGAAGGACTGACGCCGTTCGCGAAGGGGCGCGGCTTCACGCAGTCGCATCAGTTCGCCCTCGACGCCGCGCCCTACGGCGGCGGACAGGCGGCGGCGAAACGGCTGCGTCAGGCGAATATCCTGAGTTGCGGCATCGGACTGCCGATCCAACCGGTCGCCGGCGACGTCAACGGGCTTCGTCTCGGCACGCCGGAGATCGTCCGCATCGGCATGACGACCGCGGACATGCCGACCCTCGCGAAATTGATCCGGCGCGGCCTCACCGACAACGATCCAGCCGCCGTCGCCGCCGAGACGACGGCGTTCCGCAAGCGCTTCACGAAGCTGCGTTTCGTCGACTGACGATCACGCCACCCGGTCGCGGGGTTCCTTGCCGGCGAAGAAGGCGTCCAGATTGTCGAGCGCCCGGTAGCCCATGGCGTCGCGGGTATCGAACGTCGCCGAGCCGATGTGCGGCAGCACGAACACGTTCTCCAGCGTCGCCAGCTCCGGATTGCCACCCGGTTCCTTGACGAACACGTCGAGGCCGGCGGCGAACAGCTTGCCGGATTTCAGCGCCTGCACCAGCGCCGCCTCGTCGACCAAGGCGCCCCGCGCCGTGTTCACGAAGATGGCGCCATCCTTCATCTGGGCGAAGCGGGCCGCGTTCATCATGCCGCGCGTTTCCGGCGTCGTCGGGCAGTGCATGGAGACGACCTCGACCGCCGGCAGCAGCGTATCGAGGCTCGCGTGATAAGTGGCGCCGAGCGCCTTTTCCTTGTCGACCGGCAGGCGGTTGCGGTTGAAGTAATGCACCTCCATGTCGAAACCGCGCGCGCGGGCCGCCATCACCTGGCCGACCCGGCCCATGCCGACGATGCCGATCTTCTTGCCGGTGATCTGCACGCCGACCATGAAATCCGGCGACCAGAAATTCCAGCGGCCCTCGCGGACCATGCGGTCGCCCTCGCTGCCGCGCCGGGCCGCGCCCAGCAGGCACAGCATGGCGATTTCCGCCGTCGCGTCGGAGAGCACGTCCGGCGTGTTGGTGACGACGATGCCACGCGACTTGCAGGCCGCCGTGTCCACGTGGTCGTAGCCGACCGAGAAATTGGCGATGATGCGAACGCTATCCGGCACCTTCGCCACCACGTCGGCGGAAAAATGCTCGGAATGACAGGGCAGCACTCCGTCGGCGCCATCGCAGAGCGCCAGGAGTTCCTCGGTCGTGTAGACCCGGTCGTCCGGATTGAAGCGCGGATCGTAGTCGCGCGCGAGCCGCGCCTGGACGTTTTCCGGCAACCGGCGGCCGACGACGATGACGGGTTTTTTCGACATTGCTTTCTCCCTCGAATGACCCGGCCATATAGCATGCCGACAGCCATAGCCAAACCCTTGCCAGACACCCTATGGAAAGCCCTGTCCAAGGCCTTGCCAGGAGGCCCGCCGCCCGGCATGTTGCACCTGCACAACGGCCGTTTGGCCCTCCGGGTTGCACGAGGAGACCAGTCATGAGCTTCACCATCGTCGAACAGGTGCCGGCGCGCCTCAACCGCAGCGAATTGGCGGTTCCGGGGTCCAATCTCCGGTTTCTCGAGAAGGCGGCCCAAGGCAACGCCGACATGGTGTTTCTCGACCTGGAAGACGCCGTTGCCCCCGACGACAAGGAAAACGCGCGGAAAAACATCATCCAGGCGCTGAACGAGCTGGACTGGTCGGGAAAGACCGTGTCGCTCCGCATCAACGGTCTGGATACGCACTACTGCTATCGCGACGTCGTCGACGTGGTCGAACAGGCCGGCGACAAGCTCGACTTGATCATGATCCCGAAGGCCGGCACGGCCGCCGACATCTACGCCATCGACATGCTGGTGACGCAGATCGAGACCGCCAAGGGCTTCAAGAAGCGGATCGGCTTCGAGATGATCATCGAAACCGCGCTCGGCATGAAGAACGTCGACGAGATCGCCGCCGCCTCGCCGCGCAACGAATCGCTGCACTTCGGCGTCGCCGACTACGCCGCGTCCACCAAGGCGCGGACCACCAACATTGGCGGCCCGAACCCGGACTATCACGTGCTGACCGATCCGGACGAAAGCGGCCGGCGCGACGTGCACTGGGGCGACATGTGGCACTACGCCATCGTCCGCATGGTGGTGGCAGCCCGCGCCAATGGGCTGCGCCCGATCGACGGCCCGTTCGGCGACATCAAGGACCCGGACGGCTACGTCGCGCAGGCGAAGCGCGCCGCCGTGCTCGGCTGCGAGGGCAAGTGGGCGATCCACCCGACGCAGGTCGATCTGGCGAACGAGGTGTTCAGCCCGTCCGAGAAGGAGGTCGCCAAGGCCAAGGCCATCCTGGAAGCCATGGAAAAGGCGCAGAAGGAAGGCCGGGGCGCGGTGACGCTCGACGGCAAGCTGATCGACAACGCGTCGATCAAGCAGGCACGCGTGCTGGTGGACGTCGCCGAGCAGATCGCCGGCATGGCGAAGCCCTGAAAACTGGCTTAAGTCGGTGACATTGCCCCGGCTGGGATGCTAGGAAAGCGGCCATGCAGGCCTATCTCGATTTCGAAAAACCGATCGCCGATCTTGAAAGCAAGATCGAGGAACTCCGCCATCTGTCGAGCGAGGGCGAGGTCAACATCGCCGACGAGGTGGCGAAGCTGCAGGACAAGGTCGAGCGCCTTCTCAAGCAGACCTACGGCAAGCTGACCCCTTGGCAGAAGGCGCAGGTGGCGCGGCACCAGAACCGGCCGCACGCCCTCACCTATATCCGCGAACTGTTCGAAGACTACACGCCGCTCGCCGGCGACCGAGCGTTCGCCGAGGATACGGCCATCGTCGGCGGCCTCGCTCGCTTTCGCGGTGAATCGGTGGTCGTCGTCGGCAACGAAAAGGGCGACGGCACGGAAGGCCGCGTGAAGCACAATTTCGGCATGGCGCGGCCGGAAGGCTATCGCAAGGCGCAACGCCTGATGCGGCTCGCCGACCAGTACCGGCTGCCACTGATCACGCTGATCGACACCGCCGGCGCCTATCCGGGCGTCGACGCGGAAGCGCGGGGCCAGGCGGAAGCCGTGGCGCGCTCCATCGAAACCTGCATTTCGCTGAAAGTGCCGTTCATCGCCGTCGTCATCGGCGAAGGAGGATCGGGCGGCGCCATCGCGCTCGGCGTCGCCGACAAGGTTCTGATGTTGGAGCACGCGGTCTATTCGGTCATTTCGCCGGAAGGATGCGCCTCGATCCTGTGGCGCGACGCCGACCGGGCGCCGGACGCGGCGGAAGCGTTGCGGTTGACGGCGCAGGATTTGATGAAACTCGGCGTCATCGACGGCATCGTTCCCGAACCGCTCGGCGGCGCGCACCGTGAACCCAAGGCCGCCCTCGCCACCGTCGGCTCGTACATCGAGAAGGCGCTGACGGCGTTGCGCGGAACCCCCGGCGCGGAACTTCGGCAAAAGCGGCGACAGAAGTTCCTCGACATGGGCGAAGTCGGCATTGGCTGAAACGCCCCCCGCCTCGGCCGCTTCCCCGGTCCGGGCCTCCTGGTTGCGGCCGTTGCCATTGGCGGCATTCCTGGCACCGATCATCGCCGCGCCGTCCGGGCGCGGCCTTGTTCCAATCCTCGCCATACTCGGTGGATGGGCGCTCTGGGACGCGATCCGAAACGGGTGGTCCCGCCGCGTATTCGTTCGGCCGCTCGGCTTTTGGGCGGCGACCGTCATCTGCTTCGGACTGCTCTCCGCGACCTGGGCGCTGATGCCCGCGAACGCCATCCATGCCGTCCTGAAATTCGCCGGTCTCGGCATCGCCGGCCTGGCGTTGCTGAGCACGGCCGAACGCCTCGACGGGAACGAGCGGCACGCCACCGAAACGGCGCTGCTGTTCGGCATGACCGGCGCTACGGCGCTCTTGTGGGTCGGCGCGATATACGGGGCGGAAACCGGAGAACCGCTCTGGGGCATTCCGGGCCAACATCCCATCGCGGTCTTGTCGCACGCGCAGACGGTGATGGCGATGTTCACCGTACCTGCCCTCTTCATTCTATGGCGGCGGCGGTTGAAGTACTTCGTCCTCGCGCTCGGCATCGCCATCGGCTACGCGTTTTTGCACCTTGAGCACGAGGCGAGCGATCTCGCCGTCGTCGCCGCCGCCATCGCCCTCGCCCTGCCGCTCGTGGCCGGGTCGCGCTTCGCCATCCCGATCGGCGCCGCCATCGCCCTGGCGGTTCTCGCCATGCCCATCGCCGTCGATCACCTGATACCGACGACGGAAGCCTTGTTGGCGAAGCAAGATCCGAACGGCCCGTGGCCAAGTTCGCTGCACCGGGAATACATGTGGCGGTTCGCCCTCGAGAAAATCGCCGGCGATCACTTCTGGCTCGGCCATGGCATGGACGCCAGCCGGGGATTTCCGGGCGCCAACGAAAAGATCATGTGGGGTATCGAATTGATGCCGCTGCATCCGCATAACGGCGCGTTGCAGGCGTGGCTGGAACTGGGGCCGCTGGGTGCGGTGCTAGCGGGCGTGCCGGCGCTGTTGGCCGCATGGGCGGCGAGGCAAACGGACAAACACGGCGCGGCGCTGATCTGCGCCGTTCTTTGTGCCTACGCCGTACCGTGGCTGGTTTCATACGGCGTGTGGCAATCCTGGTGGATCTCGCTCGGCTGGCTGGCGGCGGCCATCGGTGCCGCCATCATGCCGGCGAAAACCCCGGCCCGTTAACGCGACGGCGTTAAACGGCGCGGCCGTGGCAGTGCTTGTATTTCTTTCCCGATCCACACGGGCAGGCGGCGTTGCGGGCGACGCGGCCCCACGTCGACGGATCTTCCGGATCGACGTTCTCGCCGGAGGCACGGCTGACGACGGTGCCGTCGCTCCGCCCGCCGCTTGAGGACGCACCGGAACTGAGCGCCGGGTCCTCACGGGTTTCGTGCATTTCCTGCTGACGGCGCTGGAACAGTTCTTCCTCGCTCGGTGCGGCGCGCAGTTCGACCTGCGCCAGCACGGCCGTCACCCGCTCGCGCAGCATGCCGAGCATTTCCTCGAACAGGTTGAAGGCTTCCCGCTTGTATTCGTTCAAGGGATCGCGCTGCGCATAGGCGCGGAGCCCGATGCCCTGGCGCAGATGATCGAGCGTCAGCAGGTGCTCTTTCCAGGTCTGGTCGAGAATCTGCAACAACAGGCTCTTCTCCACCATCCGCATGACGTCGGGGCCGATGTTGGCGGCTTTCTCCGCCATCTTGCGGTCGGTGATGTCGATCAGCCGCTGCAGGATTTCCTCGTCGGCGATCCCCTCTTCCTTGGCCCAGTCGCGGACCGGCAGATCGAGGCCGAAAATTCGCAGAAGTTCCTCGTGCAACCGGTCCATGTCCCACTGTTCGACATAGGCCTTGGGCGGCACGCATTCCGCGACGAGACCGCTCACCACCTCGTGGCGCATGTCGACGACGTCGTGCTGTACGTCCTCGGCCGCCATCAGGTCCTTGCGCTGTTCATAGACGACCTTGCGCTGGTCGTTCATCACGTCGTCGAACTTGAGCAGGTTCTTGCGGATTTCGAAGTTGCGCGCCTCGACCTTCTGCTGCGCCTTTTCGAGCGCCTTGTTGACCCACGGATGCATGATCGCCTCGCCGGCCTCGAGGCCGAGCTTTTGCAGCATGCCGTCGATGCGCTCGGAGCCGAAGATGCGCATCAGGTCGTCCTGCAGGGACAGATAGAACTTCGACGCACCGGCGTCGCCCTGGCGTCCGGCGCGGCCGCGCAGCTGGTTGTCGACGCGGCGGCTTTCGTGGCGTTCGGTGCCGAGCATGTAGAGACCGCCGGCGTCGATCACCACCTTGCGGCGCTCGGCGACCTCGGCCTTGATCTTGGCGACGGCGTCATCGTAGGCGGCCGTGCCGGGCTCGGCCTTGACCTCCTGCATGATGCGCATCTCGACGTTGCCGCCGAGCTGGATGTCGGTGCCGCGGCCGGCCATGTTGGTGGCGATGGTCACCGCGCCCGGCTCGCCGGCCTGGGCGACGATGAACGCCTCCTGCTCGTGGTGGCGCGCGTTGAGCACGCTGTGCGCGACGTTTTGCTTTTTCAGCATGCTCGACAGGAACTCGGACTTCTCAATCGACACCGTGCCGACCAGGATCGGCTGCTGGCGCGCGTTGCAGTCCCGGATCTGTTCGATGATGGCGTCGTACTTCTCTTCGGCCGTGCGGTAGACCTCGTCGTCCATGTCATCACGGATGCACGTCACGTTGGTCGGCACCTCGATTACTTCGAGCTTGTAGATTTCCGAGAATTCGCCGGCCTCCGTCATCGCCGTGCCGGTCATGCCGGCGAGCTTCGGGTAGAGGCGGAAGTAGTTCTGGAAGGTGATCGAGGCGAGGGTCTGGTTCTCGTTCTGGACGTGGACGCCTTCCTTGGCCTCGAGCGCCTGGTGCAGGCCCTCCGAGTAGCGCCGGCCTTCCATCATGCGGCCGGTGAACTCGTCGATGATGATGACCTGGTCGTCCTTGACGATGTAGTCGACGTCGCGCTCGAACAGCACGTGCGCGCGCAGCGCCTGGTTGGCGTGATGCACGAGGCTGACGTTGTGCAAATCGAACAGCGCGCCGTCCTTGAGGAGGCCGCTGTCGCGCATCAGCTGTTCCATTTTCTCGATGCCGACCTCCGTGAAGGTGGCGGCGCGGGCCTTTTCGTCCTTCTCGAAGTCCGCCGGCTCGAGCTTCGGCACCAGCGTGTCCACGGCCTTGTAAAGCTCGCCCAGGTCCTCGGTCGGACCGGAGATGATGAGCGGCGTCCGTGCTTCGTCGATCAGGATCGAGTCCACCTCGTCGACGATGGCGTAGCAGAATTCCCGCTGCACCATCTCAGCGAGGGAGAACTTCATGTTGTCGCGCAGATAGTCGAAGCCGAGCTCGTTGTTGGTGCCGTAGGTGACGTCGCAGGCATAGGCGTCGCGGCGCTCGTCGTCCGTCAGGCCGTGCTTGATGCAACCGACGGTCAGGCCGAGGAAGCGATAGATTTTTCCCATCCAATCGGAGTCGCGCTGCGCCAGGTAGTCGTTGACCGTGACGACGTGCACGCCCTCGCCCAAAAGCGCGTTCAGATAGACCGGCAGCGTCGCGACGAGGGTCTTGCCTTCGCCGGTCTTCATCTCGGCGATCTGCCCCTTGTGCAGCACGATACCGCCCAGCAACTGGACGTCGAAATGGCGCTGGCCGAGGGTGCGCTTGGCGGCCTCGCGGACGGTCGCAAAGGCGTCGACCAGAAGATCGTCCAATTCTGCCCCCTCGGCGAGCCGCTGGCGGAACATCGCCGTGCGGGCGCGGAGATCGTCGTCCGAGAGCCCTTCCAGGTCGCCTTCGATGGCGTTGATGGCGTCGACGTGGCGCTGTAACCCCTTGACGTAGCGTTCGTTTGCCGATCCGAACAGGCGCTTGGCGAGAGATTGCAGCATGATGGGCTCCGAACGGCGTGAAGGGACGCGGGGCGCCGATCCACGCCCAATGGCGGGCGGTTCGGGGAAGAGATAGAGTCCGCCGCCTCCCCTGTCAACGCGCCGGGGCAAGGTGAGACTGGGCGTCGGACCGAGGACCGGGCCAGGGACTGAACCGGCGAATTGGCCGGCATCGCCGCGGTTGTCCGTTTTTTGCGTCAAGCTATCAAAACGGTTGCCATGCCGGGCAAAATGCTCAAGATGTCCGGCAGGTCTCGTCGCAGGCATAGCCGCGTCGAATGGGACCGGAAATTAAAGATAATAAAAAGACGACCAGGGAGGAAATAAAGGCGCTGACAGCGCCATTGAACCCGAAATCCGGAATCCGTTCGCGTGGTCGCGTTTGAGGCGCGTCCCGTCAATGGTGGGCCTCTCTGGGGCCTCGTTACTGCTAGTTTGGGAGGACAGCATGACCAAGAAAACCGACGCCGTGACGCGTCGTAAATTCATCAAGGGCGGCGCCATTGCCGCCGGTGCGACTGCCGCAACCATCGCTATGCCGAACGTGTCCCGTGCTCAGACGGTGACCCTGAAGATGCAGGGCTCGTGGGGTCCGAAGGATATCTTCTCCGACATGGCGCATCAGTACGTCGACCGTGCCCAGAAGATGGCCGGCGGCCGCCTGAAGATCGACTACCTGCCGGCCGGCGCGGTCGTGAAGGCGTTCCAGGTTCAGGACGCCTGTAACGACGGCGTTCTCGACGCCGCGCACACCGTTACCGCTTATTGGTACGGCAAGAACAAGGCCGCCTCGCTGTTCGGCACCGGTCCGGTGTTCGGCTGCAACGCCGGTCAGATGCTGGCTTGGATTCACTTCGGCGGCGGCAAGGAGCTGTATCGCGAGCTGATCCAGGACATCCTGAAGCTGAACCTGGTCGGTTTCTTCGCGATGCCGATGCCGACGCAGCCGCTCGGCTGGTTCAAGAAGCACATCACCACCGCCGACCAGATGAAGGGCCTCAAGTACCGCACCGTCGGTCTGGCCACGGACATCATGCAGGGCATGGGCGTTAAGGTGACGCAGCTTCCGGGCGGCGAAATCATGCCGGCGTTGGAAAAGGGCGTCATCGAGGCGTTCGAGTTCAACAACCCGACGTCGGACAGCCAGTTCGGCGCGCAGGACGTCTCGAAGCACTACCACATGGGCTCCTATCACCAGGCGGCCGAATTCTTCGAGATCATCTTCAACAAGAAGCGTTACGAGAGCCTGCCGGCCGAGCATCAGGCCATCCTCGAGTACGCCGCGGAAGCCGCCAACACGGCCAACTACGGCTACGCGCTCGACAACTACTCGAAGGATCTGCAGAAGCTGATCACCAAGGACAAGGTCAACGTCTACCGCACCGACGCGTCGATCATGAAGGCGCAGTTGGAATCGTGGGACAAGGTCCTGGATCGTCTGAACAAGGATCCGTACTTCAAGAAGGTCGTCGACAGCCAGCGTTCCTGGGCGGAACGCGTCGCGTTCTACGACCTGATGAACACCGCCGACTACAAGCTCGCCTACAACCACTACTTCCCGGGCAAGCTGAAGGCCTGATATGTGCCTTTCGCGGCGGACGTTTCGTCGAGGAAATCCAGGTGGTGGAGCTCACGGCAGAA
>JAYOFL010000047.1:22950-29868 GCA_038117205.1 Rhodospirillales bacterium
AACAAACAAACCACACCCGCCCCGGGCCCTCCCGGCTGTGTTCGTTGTGGGGGTGGGGGGGGGGGGGGGGGCGGGGGGTGGGGGGGGGGGGGGGGGGGGCCCCCCCCCCCCCCGCCACATTAAAGATATCAAACCCTTTTCGCTTTTGATCGTTTCCCCGCCTCTTACCGAGTGTGTTGCCATGGAAAAGCTCATCTTCACCATCGACAACTTGACGGCCTGGGTCGGCAAGGCGTTCGCGTGGTGCATCATGATTCTGACCCTCGGGGTCGGATACGAGGTGTTCGTCCGCTACGTCATGCGCGATCCGACCTCATGGGCGTTCGACATCAGTTATATGATGTACGGCGCGCTGTTCATGATGGCCGGCGCCTACGCGCTGGCCCGCGAAAGCCATGTCCGGGGTGACGTCTTCTACCGGCTCTGGAAGCCGAAAACGCAGGCGAAGGTGGAACTGACGCTCTACATCACGTTCTTCTTCCCGGGCGTCATCGCGATGATCCTGGCCGGCGCCTCCTACGCCATGAAGTCGTGGCGGTATATGGAAGTCAGTGTCATGAGCCCGGCCAACATTCCGATCTTCCAGTTCAAGACGATCATCCCGCTCGCCGGCGCGCTCCTGCTTGTGCAGGGCATCGCGCAGGTCTGCCGCTGCATCATCTGCCTCAGGTCAGGAAAGTGGCCGGCGCACCTCGAGGACGTCGAGGAAATGGAGAAGGTGCTGCTGCACCAGCATGAAGAAGCCACGAAGGCCGGAGAAGCCCGATGACTAACCCCGAAATCGCAGTCCTGATGCTCGCCATCTTCGTGCTGTCGATCCTGCTCGGATTCCCGATTTGGATCACGCTGATGGCGATGGGTGTCTTCTTCGGCTATTACGCCTACTACGACGCCGAGCGGATGCAGACGGTCTTCGACAACCAGATCTTCGATCTGCTCGTCAATCAGACGTATTCCGTCATGGCGAACGACGTGCTGGTCGCGGTGCCACTGTTCCTCTTCATGGGCTACGTCGTCGAGCGTGCCAACCTGGTCGACCGCCTGTTCGTGACCCTGCAGATCGCCGCCCGGCGCATTCCGGGCTCCATGGCCGTCGCGGCGCTCGCCACCTGCGCGCTGTTCGCCACCGCCACCGGCATCATTGGCGCCGTCGTGACCCTGATGGGCATGATGGCCTTCCCGGCGATGCTGAAGGCGAAGTACGACACCAGCTTCTCGGCCGGCGTCATCTGCGCCGGCGGCTGCCTCGGCATTCTGATTCCGCCGTCGATCATGCTGATCGTTTACGCCGCGGCGTCGAACGTGTCGGTGGTCCGCCTCTATGCCGGCGCGATCCTGCCGGGCTTCATGCTGGCCGGTCTCTACATGGTCTACGTCATCATCCGCGCGATGATCAATCCGAAGATCGCGCCGAAGGTGAACGAGGAAGAGGTGGCGCACATCACGACGTGGGAAATCACGAAGATGATGATAACGTCGTTCTTCCCGCTGGCGTTCCTGATCCTGTCCGTGCTCGGCGCCATCCTGTTCGGACTGGCGACGCCGTCGGAAGCCGCCTCCATGGGCGCTATCGGCGGTCTGGTCCTGGCGACGGTCTACCGCATCGGCAACGTGTTCGCCGGGCGGACCGTGGTCGACTGGTCGACCCGTCAGATCGGTGATCGCATGAGCTTGATCGGCTGCCTCGGCTGGGGCGCGCTGATGACGATCCTCGGCTACTTCATCTTCCTGGTCGGCCGCGCGATCCTTTTCGGCATCATCGGCGGCGGAGAATCTGTGGACCCCAATCTGCCGGTCGGACCGGGCCTGTCGATCGTCATCGCCCTCGTCCTGGCCGCCGCCTACCACGTGACCGGCGGCAACCTGCCGCTGCCGAAGCAGCTCATGCCGACCCGCGCCGCCGGCGTGTCGATGGTCGAGTTCGCCGGTGCCGGCGCCATCGGCGGTATCATTATCGGCACGGTGATGCAGATTTACATCTACATCGGCCTGCAGGTCGGATTCGTCGACTCCTACCTGACCGAATCCAATCTCTGGGCGATGGAAATCGGCTACTTCGTCGGCGCCGGCGCATGGCTCGGCTTCAAGGTCACCGACTGGGACCGCTTGAAGGAATCGGTCTATCTGTCGGTGCGCACTTCGGCGATGGTGTGCTGGCTGTTCGTCGGGTCCTGGACGTTCTCGTCCGTGTTCTCGTATCTCGGCGGACACGATCTGATCCAGGAGTGGGTGCTGGGCGCGAACCTGACGCCGATCACCTTCCTGCTGCTGGCCCAGTTCATCATCTTCCTGCTCGGCTGGCCGCTCGAGTGGTCGGAAATCATCATCATCTTCATTCCGATCTTCCTGCCGATGCTGGCGTACTTCGGCGTCGATCCCCTGTTCTTCGGCATCCTGGTCGCGCTCAACCTGCAGACCTCGTTCCTGACGCCGCCGATGGCCATGGCCGCCTACTACCTCAAGGGCGTCGCGCCACCGCACGTGCAGTTGATCGAGATCTTCAAGGGCGTCATGCCGTTCCTGATGATCGTGTTCCTGGCGATGTTCATCCTCTACCAGTTCCCCGGCATCGCCATGTGGTTGCCCGACAAGGTCTACGGAAACTGATCCGGACGCGGCAACCGGGACTGGCGGCATGAGCGATCTGACGGCGCTGAGCGCGCGGGAAGCGACCCGCATGATGCAGGCGGGCGAATTGAGCGCCGTCGAGTACGTCGGTGCGTGCCTGGCGCGCATCGGCGAACGCGAGGACGCGGTCCAGGCCTGGACGCATCTCGATCCCGCCTACGCCGTGGAACAGGCGGAAATGGTCGACGCGGCCCGCGCCAGCGGCCGGCCGACCGGTCCGCTGCACGGCCTCCCCGTCGGCGTGAAGGACATTTTCGACACCGCGGACATGCCGACGGAAAACGGCTCGGTGCTCAACGCCGGGCGGACGCCCGCCGCCGACGCCCATGTGGTGTCGCGTCTGCGCGCCGCCGGTGCCGTCATCATGGGTAAGACGGTGACGACCGAGTTCGCCGTCTACGGACCGGGCAAGACGCGCAACCCGAACAATCCCGAACACACGCCCGGCGGTTCGTCGTCCGGTTCGGCGGCCGCCGTCGCCGACGGCATGGTGCCGCTCGCCATCGGCACGCAGACCAACGGCTCGGTGATCCGGCCGGCGTCGTTCTGCGGCTGCGTCGGGTTCAAACCGACACACGGCCTGATATCGCGGGCCGGCGCGCTGAAGCTTTCGCGCGCCCTCGACCACGTCGGGGTCTTCGCCCGCGACGTTGCCGACGCGTCGCTGCTCGCCGACGTTCTCGTCGGACACGACGAGAACGACCCGGATACCCGTCCGCACGCGCCGCTGCGCCTGTTCGAGACCGCCGCCGGCGAGCCGCCCCTCAAGCCGCGCTTCGCCTTCGTCAAGACCGCCGCCTGGCCGCAGGCGGACGCGGAAGCCCATGCCGCGTTCTCCGAATTCGCGGAATTCCTGGGCGACGCCTGCGACGAGATTCCCCTGCCCGCCCCGTTCGAAGGCGCCATCGACACGCTGGCGACGATCATGAATGCCGATCTGGCCAAGAACCTGGGCCGCTACTTCGAGCACGGGCGGGAACGTATCAGCGACGTGCTGACCGGCATGATCGAGAACGGCCGCAAGGTCCTCGCCATCGACTACCAGATCGCCCTCGACTGGCGGGAAGTCTACTACGCCGGCCTGTCCGAAATATTCGACCAATACGACGCCATCCTGACACCGGCGACGCTCGGCACGGCGCCGAAGGGATTGCACGCCACCGGCAGCCCGGCGTTCTGCTCCCTGTGGTCGCTGACGGGCGTGCCGGCCGTCACGTTGCCGCTGATGCAGGGCGAGAACGGCCTGCCGATCGGCATTCAACTGGTCGGACCGCGAAATGACGACGGCCGTCTGCTTCGCGCGGCGCGCTGGCTTGCCGCGCACGTCGAAGCGGCGGATGCGTGACGGACGAACGGAATTCGATTAGGATACTTCGAAGAACAAGGACCGAAACCGATGATGGACAAGACTTTCGCGATCTTCGCCATGCTGCTGTTGATCGGCTTCATGGGGGTCGTTTGCATTTTCGTCGGCCGGCCGGCCCTGATCGTCGTGACGACGATTTGCCTCGCCATGGGCATTTACGACTTCTACCGCGACCTGAGCCGCGGCGGCAGCCATCTCGGCAAGGAATAGCCGCCTAACCGCGCGCCAACGGGTGCGCGCTTTCGACCAGCGACCGTAATCTTTCCTCGAGAACGTGCGTGTAGATTTGCGTCGTCGAGATGTCGGCGTGGCCGAGCATCTGCTGTAGCGCGCGGAGATCGGCGCCGTTGGCTAGAAGATGGCTGGCGAAGGAATGCCGGAGCACATGCGGTGATACGCGGCCGGGATCGATGCCGGCCTCGATCGCCAGATCCTTCAGCATCTGACCGAAGCGGACCCGCGTCAGATGCCCCTCGACGCCGCGCGACGGAAACAGGAACCGCATGGCCCGGGTCCGCGCCGCCGTTCGCGGCAGGAAGCGTTCCCGCACCAGCATGTAATCCCCGACCGCATCGAGCGCCGGTTCACCGAGCGGCACCATGCGCTCCTTGCCGCCCTTGCCGACGACGAACAGGACCGGGCTTTGCCGCGCGAAAGCCGAAGCCGGCAGCGTCACCAACTCGCTGACCCGGAGCCCGGTGGCGTAGAGAATTTCCATGAGCGCCGTCAGCCGCAGGCCTTCCGCCCCCTTGCGGGCGCGCGCCGCGTCGAGTAGGGCCACGACCTCGTCCTCGCTCAGAAACTTCGGCAACCGGTCGCCGATCTTCGGGCCGTCGAGCGTCGACGTCGGGTCGTCGGGCCGAAACTGTTCCTCGACGACGAAACGGAAGAAGCGGCGAAGCGTCGACAGCCGCCTGGCCGCCGTGCTCGCCGCCAACCCCTTGTCGGCGACCGCCCGCATATAGGCGCGGACGTGGTCGGCGCTCGCCCGCTCCGGCTCACGGTGGCGGCGCCCGACGAAGGCGGCGAAATCCATGAGATCGCGGCGGTAGGCGTCGACCGTGTTCGGCGGCGCGCCGCGGCTCGACACCATCATGTCCAGAAATGTCTCGACCCAGACCGGAAGGGGCGGCTTGGCCATCTGCCCGGCCGGCCTAGAGCCCGGCGTCGAGCAACGTTTCCGTCGCCAGCAGCCGCGCCGTCCGGGTTTCGCCGGCGGCCATCAACACCCGCACCACCTCGTAGATGACGGCCGGCGCCATTTCCGTCGGCGCCGCGTTGCCGAGAAGACTCATCGCCAGCAGCAGTGGCGGCGCGACGCCGGCCTTGCCGCCGCCGGTCGCCGGCAATCCCGCGACCGAGACCGGCCGCGCCAGGGTGCCACGACCGGCCAGTACGGCGTCGTCGGGACTGATGATGCGTTCCAAATCGCCGCTCCGGGCACGGAAGCGGAACCAAAGATCGGCCGGCGGCATCGGCGCAGGCGCCGGCTTGCCCGCGGCGACGCCTTCCCATGCCGAAGCCGGCAGATTCTCGCCGAGCGCCATCAGCATGCCGTTGAGAAGCGGTGCTGTCGCCAGAAGCCCCGGCAACTGCTGGGCGCCGGCGCGCCAATCCTTGAGAATTTCTTCGAGCGACGCCGCGCCCTCGCTGGCGCCGAGAATGCGCGCCAGCGGCGCCAGCCGGCGCACCGCGATCTGCGATTCTTCGCGCAATCCGGCGCTGACGCGGAGCAGCGCCAGCCACTTGGTGACGCTATCCGCGTCGCCCAGCGCCAGATAGGCGCGGACGGCGGTGACGGCGAACCACAGCATTTCCGGGCTCGGCGGTATGGCGTCGAGGGTCGTCCAGAACGCCCGGACCGCCGGGAAGTAGCGTCCGTCCTGCCGCGCCGCGTCGATGGCCTTGGTCACGATTTCCGCCTGCGCGACCGGCACCGACTGCGCCTGCGCCGCCTGGAACAGCAGCGTGCGGGCGCCGTTGCCGCCAATGATGTCGGCGCGGCTCAGGGCGTTCGCCTTGTCTTCGGGCGAGAATTTCACTTCCGCATAGAGCCGGCGCAGCACCTCGACCGGCACGGCGCCGATGTCGACGCCCCGCTCGGCGGCGTCGATGCGCGTGCCGAGCGGCAGGTTCGGCGCCTGCGTCGCCGCGTACAGCACCAGCGGGTCCGTCGTATTGACGATGTCCGGCGGCAGGGGCACGCCGGCGGCCCGGCTGAGCGCCAGATGGATCGGCTTAGGATTGGCCACGGTTTCGATCACGACGTTCTTGCGGCCGGTGGCGACGGCCTCTGCCAGCGTCGTCATCGCCGGATCGTCGCCCGCCACCTCGCGCAGCATGGAAATGCCGAGCGACATCTCGCCCAGCTTGCCGTCGAGGGCGTTGCAGTGAATGAGCAGCCGCTGCGTGAAATCGTCGAGGGCTTCCGACTGCAGCGACCGCGCCAGACCGCAGGCGCGGGCGTTGTTGTAGAATAGCACCTGCAGCCGCGCGTCCGCCGCGTCCATGGCCGTCGGCCGGCCCTGCTGCGGCGTCACCGCCAACATGGTCTTCGCGCCCTCGACATCGCCCATGGCGATCAACTTGGCGGCCCGCTGTCCGAGCAGACTTCCCGGCTCGTCGCCCGGATCCGACGGCGGCGCCAGCGCCCGGCTAAGCAGAATCCGCGACGCGACATCGCGGAGAACCCTGGATTGCGGCCTGTCCGGCAAGCCGGCGACTAGCGCGATCGCTTCTCGGCGCGTCGTTCCGCGCCACATCTCGGCGCCGAGGCCGCCTTCCGTCTTGCCGAGCGCGCCCAGCGATTCCGGATCAACGTTCCTGAGGTTGTCGACCTGAATGCCCTCGGCGCGTCGCACGCCGGGCGCCTGCATCGGCTGCGGCCGCGGCGCAGCCGCCGGTGCCCGCGGCGTCAGTTGCAC
>JAYOFL010000048.1:0-29710 GCA_038117205.1 Rhodospirillales bacterium
TCGCTGCTGGTGGCCAGTCATGAAGCGAGCGAACGTCGCCAAGCGTTATAAGTTCCATTCGCTACGTCATTTCCACGCATCGCGCCTGATCGCCTCTGGAGCATCAGCAAAGGAGGTTATGGCCGAGATGGGCCATGCGTCCGTCCAGATGACTTTCGACACGTACGGCCATTTATTCCGCTCAGACGAGGACGCCAGGAAGGCACGAGCGAATGACCTTGCGGCGGGGCTGGTGTAATCGCGAACAGAGAACGAACAAACGGCCTCTCGCATGTGGCAGCATGTGGCATGCGTGTGGCATAGAATTTAAGCGAAGAAAAAAGACGATTAGGGAAAGCGTGAGAAATCAGGGGTTTAGATAAGACGACAAAATTTCTCGAGATTCGCCGTGAACAAAAAATGAAACCCTGGTAACGCATTGGTTATCCAGGGTTTATTTTGGTAGCGGAGGAGGGATTTGAACCCCCGACACAAGGATTATGATTCCTCTGCTCTGACCAACTGAGCTACTCCGCCCCAGATCGTGCCGATCGGCTCAGACCCCGGTCGTCGGGCCCGCTCGGGCACGGCGGATTTACGGGCATTCCCCCCACCTGTCAAGGTTCGCCGACGATTTCCCTTCCGCCCGCCGGGCCATGGATTATCATGGCCGGTAACGGACAGTCGGAGCGACGGCCATGCGGGCGCGGTTCCCGGTTTTTCTCGCCTTTCTACTTCTCACGGCCGCCGGTCCGGCGGCCCCGGCCAAGGCCCAGATCGCCGTCGATCTGGAGTTGGTCCTGGCCGCCGACGGCTCCGGGTCCATCGACGACGACGAGTTGAAATTGCAACGCGAGGGCTACGCCGCGGCCATTGTCCATCCGCGCGTGCTGGGCGCCATCCGGGGCGGCTTCCATCAGCGGATCGCGCTCGCCGTCGTCGAGTGGGGCGGCCCCTACTCGCAGCACACCATCGTCGACTGGCACCTGATCGACGGCGAGGCCAGCGCCCAGATCTTCGCCACCAAACTGCTGGCCGCACCCCGCGCCGCCGAAAGCTACAACTCGATCAGCGAGGCCATCGCGTACTCCACCAACCTGATCGAGACCAACGGCTACGCCGGCAAGCGGAAGATCATCGACATTTCCGGCGACGGGCCGCAGATCGGCGGCCGGCCGCTCGCCGAGATCCGGGCGGCGGCGGTCCTTCGCGGCATCACCATCAACGCGCTGGTCGTCTACAAGCCGGGCGGGCTGAACACCGGGCCCTTGGGCGAGCCGCTGGTCGAGCATTACAGCCGCGACGTCATCGGCGGGCGCGGCGCCTTCGTCGAGGTGGCGGAAGGCCGCGACCAGTTCGCCGCCGCCATCCTCAAGAAAATGATCCTGGAAATCGCCGAGACGCCGGAGAAGCGGCGCTAGGCCCCTTCCCCGCGCACGGTAATCATTGCAGGTGCGGCGAGCCGATCAGGGCCGCCGGTTCGACCGGTTGCACGGGCTGGGCGGCGGGCGCCGGGGCCGTCTCGATCAGGGCGTCCGGCATGACGGAGGGTTTCGCGGCGTTCTCGGCGAGCGTGCGGAGGAACGCCATGGTGCCCATGTCCGTCGCCTTCAGTTCCGCCGTCCGCGTTTCCGCGCGTCCTTCGGCGGTCAGCCACGGCCGGTCGGCGAGATCGCCGTGCGGCATGGGGCGCGGCACCGGCTCCGGATCCTTGACCCAGTAGTTGACCGTCTCCGGCGCCTTCAGGGGCGGCACGACCGGCGGTTCCGGCTTTTCGTAGCGGCTCGGATGCGGGCCGAAATAGTTCACCAGCCGCCGCTCGTCCCGGTGATAGGGCGTGCGGTAGCATTCGGTGCCTGCCAGCGACTGGTAGCAGTAGATGGGCTCGAAATCCTTCACTTGGGCTTCGTATTGATCGATGCTGCCGCACGCCGACAGCAGCCCCGCCACACCCAAAATCATCGCATTCCGACGCATCGCATCCTCCTCGTCCGGTCGTTGCCGGGAGGAAATTGCAGAAACGATGCCAAAACGGAGACGGGCCGGCGTTTCCGCCGGCCCGCTTGAGATTCAACGCGTTAGGTCGGAATTCGTTAACCGTTGACGTCGACGACCGTGCGGCCGCGTACCGCGCCCTTGAGAATTTGCCCGCCGAGCGCCGGCAACTCGGCAAATCCTACCCGGTTGGAGATTTCCTTGAGCTTGCCCATCGGCAGTTCCTTGGCGAGCCGGCCCCAGGCCGTCACCCGGCGGTCCTTCGGGCAGGTCGCGGAATCGATGCCGCAGAGATTGATGCCGCGCAGCAGGAACGGCAGCACCGACGTTTCCAGCTTGAACGAGCCGGCGTTGCCGACCGACGCGCAGGTGCCCCAGTAGGCGAGCGTGGCGAGCGCGTGGTGCAGCGTCGTGCCGCCGACGTTGTCGATGGCGGAGGCCCAGCGTTCGCTGCCGAGCGGCCCCTTCGGCGGCGTCGCCAGCTCGTCGCGCTCGACGATCATCGTGGCGCCGAGGCCCTTGAGATAGTCGTGCTGTTCGGCGCGCCCCGTGGACGCGGCGACCTTGTAGCCGATGTTCGCCAGCGCCGCGACGGCGATGGAGCCGACGCCGCCGGCGCCGCCCGTCACCAGCACTTCCTTTTCCGCCTTCGGCGTCAGGCCGTGCTCTTCCAGCGTCATGATCGCCAGCATGGCGGTGAAGCCGGCGGTACCGATGGCCATTGCCTGTTCCAGGTCGAGCCCCTTCGGCAGCTTGACCAGCCAGTCGCCCTTGACCCGCGCCCGCGTCGCCATGCCGCCCCAGTGCACCTCGCCGACGCGCCAGCCGGTCAGGATGACCTCGTCGCCCGGCTTGTAGTCGGGATGCGACGACGTCTCGACGACGCCCGAGAAGTCGATGCCCGGCACGTGCGGATAATTGCGCACCAGCTTGCCGAGGCCGTTCAGGATCATGCCGTCCTTGTAGTTGAGCGTCGTGTACTTGACGGCGACGGTAACGTCGCCTTCCGGCAGGCGGTCGTTCGGCAGCGTCTGGAAGCTGCTCGTGACCTTGCCCTCCGCGTCCTGTTCCAGGACCAGGGCCTTGAATTCCGTATCGCTCATGTCGGTCTCTCCGATAAATGATCGCGCGTTTCGCGGCATGATAGGTGCTGGCGGTGGAAGGTCAAACGCCGGCCGGGGCGAGCGTCAGCCGAGCTTCCAGCCGAGCCGTTCGCCGGCCAGGAAGGGCTGCACCGGCGTCCCTTCCGACGTGACGACGCTCTCCGGCACCGTCCACTCCCGGCGCTCGAGCGTCACGGTTTCCGAGTTCACGGGCAGGCCGTAGAACGCCGGCCCGTTCAAGGACGCGAACGCCTCCAGCCTGTCCAGCGCCGCTTCCTCCTCGAACACGCGGGTATAGACCTCGAGCGCGTTAGGGGCGGAGAAGATGCCGGCACAGCCGCAGGCCGCTTCCTTCAGGTGCTGCGCGTGCGGCGCCGTGTCGGTGCCGAGGAAGAACCGTGCATCGCCCGACGTCGCCGCCTTCCGAAGTGCCAAACGATGCACTTCGCGCTTGGCGATGGGCAGGCAATAGAGGTGCGGGCGGATACCGCCCTTGAAGATGTCGGTGCGGTTGATGACCAGATGGTGCGCCGTGACGGTGGCGCCGAGCCGGCCGCTGGTGTCCGCCGCCACGAAATCCGCCGCGTCCTTGGTGGTGATGTGCTCGAAGACGACCTTGAGGGCCGGCATGGCCTTGAGAAGCGGCGACAGCACCCGCTCGATGAAGACGGCTTCCCGGTCGAAGATGTCGACGGCGCCGTCCGTCACCTCGCCATGCACCAAAAGCGGCATGCCGATCTTCTGCATGCGCTCCAGCGCCGGATACGCCTTCTTGATGTCGGTGACGCCCGACGCCGAATTGGTGGTGGCGCCCGCCGGATAGAGCTTCACCGCCGTGAACACGCCTTCGGCGTGGCCGCGCGCCAGTTCGTCCGGATCGGTGTCGTCCGTCAGGTACGCCGTCATCAGCGGTTCGAAACGGACGTCCGCCGGCACGGCGGCGAGAATACGGGTGCGGTAGGCGGCGGCGGCGGCCGTCGTCGTCACCGGCGGCACCAGGTTCGGCATGACGATGGCGCGGGCGAATTGCCGGGCCGTCAGCGGCACCACGGCGGCCAGCATGGCGCCGTCGCGGAAATGCACGTGCCAATCGTCCGGCCGGCGGATGGTCAGGGATTTGGCTTCAGACATGCGACTTCTTTTCCATGAAAGTGGCCCTAAGTCCAGGGCCGGTCGGGATGCCTCGGTCAGGCCGCCAGAACGTCCTCGACGGCGCCGTCAGCGGGCCGTCCGAGCATGTGCCGGTTGTGCCAGAGCGCATAGAACAGCAGCGTCCATTGCGCCTTGCCGGCTTTCTTGCCGCCCTCCGCGAAGAGCGCCTGCACGGCGGCCGGATCGCATATTTCCTGGATGCCGGGCTGCGCCGCCACCAGCGCGCCGATCCGCCCGCCGGCCGACGCGATCCAGTCCTCGACCGGCACCGTGAAGCCCTGTTTATTGGCGAATGCCCTGGCCGCCGGCAGGGCCGTCTCCAGCCACTTGCGGAGCAGCCATTTGCCGACGCCGTGCCGGACCTTCATGCGGTCCGGCAGCGAAAACGCGAAGCCGGCGACCATCGGGTCGAGGAACGGCACCCGTCCCTCGACGCCGTGCGCCATCAGGCAGCGGTCGAGCTTGTTCAGCAGATCGTTCGGCAGCCAGTCCGCGCAATCGACCGCCTGGGCGCGTTGCAGCGCCGAGCGGCCCCAGCCGGCGGCGTCCGCTTCCGCCCGTTCGATGCCGGCACGCCAGTCCGTCGGCTCCACCCTGAGCACGCCGAGACCCGCCAGGATCGACGCCGAGCGCATGGGCCGGCCGCCGAACAGCGCCGGCCGCCGCACCCGCCGGTAGCGGCCGTAACCGCCGAAAAGCTCGTCGCCCCCCTCGCCCGACAGAACCACCTTGAGGCCGGCGTCCCGGGCGGCGCGGGCCAGGAGATAGGTCGGCACGATGGCGTAGTCGGCGGCCGGATCGTCCATGGCGGCGGCGATGGCCGGCAACTCACGCCAGAAATCGGCCTCCGTCACCTCGATCTCGTGGTGCTCGGCGCCGACGGCCTCGGCCACGCTCCGCGCCTGCGCCCGTTCGTCAGCGGCGCCGGTGCCGGGGAAGCCGGCCGTGAACGCCCGCACCGGCGTCGGGTTCAGGCGCCGCATGACGGCGAGCAGCGCCGTCGAGTCGATGCCGCCCGACAGGAACATGCCGTAGGGCACATCGGAACGCTGGTGCACGTTGACGGCGTCAGAGATCACGCGGTCGAATTCCGCAAGCGCCGCCTCACCGGACAAACCGCGCCCGCCCCCCGGCGGCAGCGCCGACAGCGTGAGGCGCTCGGCGATGCGGCCTTCCCGCACCACCATCGTCTCGCCCGGCAGGACGCGGTAAATGCCGGTGAACGGCGTTTCGGCGCCGGTGGTGAATTGCAGCGCCAGCAGCTCGTCGCGCTTCTTCGCGTTGATGTTCGGCCGCGCGACGCCGGCGGCGATCAATACCGCCGGCTCGGAGGCGAACACGAAGCCGTCCTCGGCGACACCGTAATAGAGTGGCTTGATGCCGAACGGGTCGCGCGCCAGCACCAGCGAATTGTCGCGCATGTCGTGGATGGCGATGGCGTACATGCCGCGAAGCTGCTCGCCGAATTCCATGCCGTGCTCGGCATAGAGATAAAGCGGTGTCTCGCAATCGGACCCGGTGCGGAACGGCGTCCCCTGCATGCGCTGACGGAGTTCGACGTAGTTGTAGATTTCGCCGTTGGCGACGAGCGCCAGATCGTCCGGCCCGCCCTCCGCCGACGCGGCGAACAGCGGCTGGTCGCCGGTCGCGAGGTCGATGATGGCGAGCCGCGTCTGCAGCAGCGCGACGCCCGACTTCACGTGCCGGCCGTCACCGTCCGGCCCCCGGTGCCGGAGTGCCGCCAGCATGCCGTCGAGGACGGTGTCCGCGGGGGCACGTCCGTCCGTCGACATGATGCCGGCGATGCCGCACATGCCTAGGCCAGCACCTTCTCGAAGAAGTCCATGTACTGCTTCACGACGCGCTCTTCCGTGAACTGCGCCTGATAGGCCTCGTAGCCGCGGCGCGCAATGCGCTCGCGAAGATCGTCGTCCTCGAGGACCGTGCGGATGGCGCGACCCATGGTCGCCTCGTCGTCGACCGGCACCAGAACGCCGTTGTCCAGGTGCTCGATCAGCGTACCCGGCCCCATGCTGTCGGCGGCAATCACCGGAATGCCCTGCGCCCAGGCCTCGATGACGACGTTGCCGAGCGGCTCGTGACGCGACGGGCAGACGAACAGATCGCTGGCCGCCAGCAGCGATGCGGTATCGTCGCGCCAGCCGAGAAAGCGGACCCGCGGCTTTACCGCCAGCTTTTCCGCGAGTTTTTGCAATTCGCCCCGCATCGGCCCCTCGCCGGCGATCCAGAGATAGGCGTCCGGCACGCGGGCGATCGCCTGCAGCAGAACGTCGAAAGCCTTGTTCTCGTGCAGCCGGCCCATGCCGAGCACGACCGGCACACCCTTCGGCGTGAAGAATTCGCTCCTGGACGCGGGCGCCGCTTCCGTCGCGTCGACGAAGTTGGGCAGATAGTGGGCGCGCTCGCGCGGCCAACCCTGTTCGGCCAGATAATCGACGATATCGCGGGTGTTGCCGATCAGATGCTGGCACTTGGCGTAGTATTTGAGATCGTAATAGCCGCCGAGCCGGCCGCAATGGACGAAATCGCCTTTCGGGCAGAACCCGGTCGCCCTGTTCATCCAAGTCAGCACGATGTCGGGCTTGAAGGCGGCGATCTCGCGTTTCAGGGCGCGCGGCGTCGTCCAGTCGAAACGCCCGCCGAAAGGCAACTGCACCGGCTCGACGCCCCCCGTCCGCAACAACTGGGCGCGCGCCGGGTTCTCGCGGATGATGACCTTTTGTTCCAGACCGGTGCGGCCGAGGGCGATCGCGAGGCGCACGAAGAACGCCTCGGCGCCGCCGAATTCCGCGCCTGCCATCGCTTGTAAAATCTTCATGCGCCGCCGATCAGTGCTTCGAATTCCCGGGCGGCGTCCGGCCAGCGCCAGGAACGCTGCGTCGCGAGCGCGGCGGCATGCTGGGAACGCCAGAGCGCATCATCCGTGAGGAGGCGCTTGGCGGCAAGAGCGAACGACGCGTCGTCGGGCGCGACGAACCCGGTTTCGTTGTCACGGACCCGTTCCGGCATGGAGCCGATCGGCTGCACGACGCAGGGAACGCCCATCGCCTGCGCTTCGCCGACGGCGAGACAGAAGGTCTCGTTGATGTCGCCGCGATAGAGCATGCAGCGGGCGAGCCGGAATTCGTCGACGACCCGCGCCTTGGCGACCGGGCCGCGCAGCACGACGCCACGGTCGGCCAGCTCGCGGGCCCGTTCGAGAACGGCCGCCATCTCCAGCGCCTTGCGGTCCCCCGCGGCGCCGTAGGTCGCGGCCCCCGAGAAGATATGCAATTCCGCGCCGGGAACCTCGGGCTCGATCCGCGTCGCCCAGACGTCCAGCAGCCAATCCAGGCCGCGCAAGGGATTTGACGTGAAGACGACGCGCGGTCCCGGCGGTGTCAACGCGGGCTCGGCATCGCAGAATAGATCCGGCAGGCCGTAGGGGATCACCTTTCGCCCGCCGTCCGGCGCCCAGGCGGGGTATGTCGCGGCATGGCTCGTCCCGATGAACACGATCACCGGCTTCCGCCGCCAGAGCTTCCAGAGGTAGCGCGGCTTCAACATGTAACGGCAGGGATTGTGGGTCCAGAAAACCACGCGCTTTGCATTCGGGACCAGCGGGATCAGCTTGTCGCCCCGGTTGGCGATATAGAGATCCGCCTCTTCGGGAAGGCCGTCCGTTATGCGCCGCCAGGCGACGCCGGCATGATCGAGCGGCGCCTCGCACTTGTTGAAGACGGTGACGTCGTGGCCGCGCTTGGCCAGCGTCTCGGCGAGCGCGATGACCGACGACTCGGCCCCGCCAAGCGGTCCTTTCGTCGGCGTCAGGCCGTCGAACCTGATGCCATCGTCGGCGATGACGATCCGCGCCATCGCTACGTCCTGTCCGCCTCGTAGTGGGCCTTGAGATAGGCCAGCAAGGGAAACAGCCCGGCGAACAGCGCGATCAGGAGGCCGTAGCCACCTTCCCGGTAGCCCTTGCGAAAGAAGTAGCACTTGATGAACCGCGACACGAACCGCCGCAGGTTGTTGGCGAAGGTGCCGATATCGCCGGCCTCGACGAGATCACGGGCCCGCGCCGTCGCGTAGCTGTCGAGCCGGCGGATCATGTCGGAAATGTCCCGGTCGACATAGTGCCGGACGCGGTTCTCAAGCATCGGCCCCTTCTGGCCTCGCCATTCAAGCCGCGGATGCACGCGCTGCCGGCCCCAGGTCTTGGCGCCCCGCTTGAAGAGTCCCGGATACGCCGCCTTGCCGTAGGACGCCCCCCAGCCCCAACGGACCAGCCGGTCGCCGATGTAATTGTCGACCGGAATCTCGTGCCAATCGTAGGTCGTCATCGCGATCGTGGCCTTGATCTCCGCCGCCAGTTCCGGCGGCACGCGCTCGTCGGCGTCGATCTCGAACACCCAGTCGCCCCGGCAGGCGGCGATACCGGCGTTGCGGCGGTCGCCCTCGCAACTCCAGTCTCCCGGGAAGATGCGGTCGGTGAAGGTTCGGGCGATGGCTTCCGATCCGTCGGTGCATTTATCCAGCAGGACAACGATCTCGTCGGCGAACGTCAGGCCGCTCAGACAATCGGCCAGTTGCGCTTCCTCGTTGCGGACGCTGATCAGTGCGCTCAACCGCATGCCGGCTTCCGGCGCGGCGGCCATCAGGCGACCAGCGCGCGGGTGCGCGTCCAAAGCTCACGGGCCGCCGCCTCGGCGGCATCGACGCTGAGGCTGTCCATCAGCGTGCCGGTGTTCCGGTGGTCGAACCCTTCCGGGAATATCTTGTCGTAGCCGATGCTCGCCTGCACGGTGCCGCAGTGCGCGCCCCAGGGTGCGTACTGATCGACCGGCGAGGGCCCGAACAATCCCAGCGTCGGCGTTCCCGACGCCGCGGCAAGGTGCATCAGTCCGGAATCATTGCCGACGTAGAACGCGGCCCGCTCCAGGCAGCCATAGGCGGTCAGAAGATCGATCCGGCCGACCAAGTCGATCAGCCGGTCGGACGGCACCGATTCCAGGACCGGCAACGCCATCGGCCGCTCGTCGTCACGGCCGAAGACGGCGACGCGGGCGCCGGGCAGAATACCGCCCGGTGCCGTCAGGCGGCCGATGAACTCGGCGAAGTACTGACCGCGCCATTGCTTGGCGCTCCAGTTGGCGGTCGGACCGACGGCGAGCACGGGCGCCCCGTCGGGCACCAAACGCGCGGCTTGAGCCTTCCGTGCTTCGTCGAGCCAGATTTTCGGCGTCGGCGGATTGCTCTCGATACCGATGACCTTGGCGAGGGTGTGAATGCGGTGCCCGCCGGCGCGCGAGCGCAGCAGCCGATGCCGCTTCTTCGCCGCCAGCAGGTACGTCACCGGAGCATTCCGAAGATCCACCATGATGTCCCAGACGACGCCGACGGCGTTGGCCCAGAGATATATCCAGTGGAGCGAGCCGACCATTTTGTCCAGCCGGATGATGCGGTCGAGGCCCGGCACGCCTTCGAACAGCGCCGTGGCCGCAGGACCGCAGGCGACGGTGACGCGGATGCCCGGATGGCGCCGGATCAGCGTATCCAGAACGCCCGTCGAAAGGACGGCGTCGCCGATCCGCGTCGACGTGACGAACAGCAACCGCATGGGCTCGATTCCCCGCATTTCTGCCGTTATAGGGGCGATTCCGACGCTTGCAAGGGTCCTGACACTTGCGAAAACCGCCGCCGCCACCAAATCTCAGGGACAGCACATTGCTTTGGGGGATGCCGCCATGCCCGTCTGCCTGCTCGAAGATCGCACCGTCGTCCACGTCTCGGGCCCGGACGCCAGGACGTTTCTTCAGGGACTGGTGTCGAACGACGTCATGAAGGCGGCTCCGGATACGGCGGTTTGGTGCGCGCTTCTGACGCCTCAGGGCAAGTATCTGTACGATTTTTTCGTCCTTGGGGACGAGGATGGCTTGTTGCTGGACGTCCGGACCGACGACACGGCGGCGCTGATCAAGAAGCTTTCCATGTTCAAGCTGCGCGCCAAGATCGCCCTCGTCGACATGACCGGCGACTATGCCGTCTATGCCGGTTTCGATGCCATGCCGCCGGCCTCGGGCGCGAACGTCCGCCAGTTCGCCGATCCCCGACTGCCGAATGCCGGCTGGCGGGCCCTCGTGGCGACATCCGCGAGAACCGAATTCGAGGCCGCCGTCGGCGGTATCGCCGACATCGCCGAGTACGAGCGACACCGCACCGGCCTGGGGCTACCCGCCGCGCCCGTCGATCTGGTCGCCGAGAAATCCATCCTGCTGGAAGCGGGCTTCGACGAATTGAATGGCGTGGATTGGAAGAAGGGCTGCTACATGGGCCAGGAATTGACGGCCCGGACGAAGTACCGCGGCCTGGTCAAGAAGCGCCTGGTGCCGGTGCGCATCGAGGGCCCGGCGCCGGCGCCGGAAACCCCGGTGCTCGACGGTGAGCGGAACGTCGGCGAAATGCGCTCGCACGCCGGTGCCATGGGCATGGCGCTGCTGCGGCTCGACGCCATCCGCGCCGGCCGGCGGTTGCATGCCAACGGCGCGTCGCTCGTACCGGTCACACCGACGTGGATGGTGCTTCCCGCCGCCGAAGCGGAGTAACACTGTTAAATGGCGCCGCGATCCGCCGGCGAAACGCCGGTCGGCGCGGCTACCGCAGACCGCCGATGAACTCGCGAAGCGCGTCGCCGGCGCGACCGACCGCCGGGCGCATCGCCTCGACGCCGCGCCCCGCCGCGTCCGCGTCACCGTTGATGCAATGGCGTTCGACGTCCTTGGACATCTGCGACAATTCCCGGAGGCCGATCGCCGCCGCGCCGCCGGCCAGGGAGTGCGCCCGCGCCTGGAGTTCGGCGACGTCCGCCACGACCCCTTGAATATCGGCGTACAACCCCGACAGTTGATCCGCATAGTCGTTGAGGAGATCGGCGACATCTTCCGTATCCAACTGCTGCAACATGTCGCCGACGACCGTTTTGTCGAGCAAGGTGCCATCCTTCACGGGTTCCGCCGCGGCGGCTGTGTCGCCGCCGCCGACGCGGCCTTCCGGCTGGCCCCTCGAGCACCACATGGAGATCGCATTCGCCAGAATGTCGGACGTCAGCGGTTTCGTCAGATAGTCGTCCATGCCGGCGGAGCGGCAACGGCTCGCCGTATCGGGCATGGCGTCCGCCGTCAGGGCGATGATCGGCACCGCATGGCAGGGCCCTTCGCCGGCGCGGATGGCGCGGGTCGCCTGCAAGCCATCCATTTTCGGCATGTGCAAGTCCATCAAGATCAGGTCGTAACGGCGATCTCCCGCCTTGGTGACGCCTTCCTGGCCATCGTTTGCGATAACCACCTCGTGCCCCATCTTTTCCAGCATTCGCGCGCCGAGTTTCTGATTTGTCGGGTTGTCCTCGACCAAAAGAATTCGCAATCCACCCTCCGATTCGAATTTTTCCCGGACCTGCGCCGGCGCTTCCCGCCAGCGTTTCCCCTCCACAGCCCGGGACATCGTCTCGAAGAAGATATGTCTTCGAACAGGTTTGTAAACCGTCGCCGCGATTGCCAGCGATTCGATGTCCTCCTGATTGACGGCATCCATCGCCGACGACAACAACACCAAACGCGTCGACGCGATGGCCGGATCGTTGCGAATGGTCCGGGCGAGTTCCACCCCGTCGACATCGGGGATCTGATGATCCAGCACGACAATATCGAAGGGATCGCCGGAACTCGCGGCTTCGGCGAGGGCGGCCAGCGCCTGCTCGTGTCCCTCCGCCAACGCGAACGGAATGCCGAAACTGCGAAGATATCCCTCGAAGACGCGGCGATTGACGGCATTGTCGTCGACGACGAGCACCCGCGCATTCAGCACTCCGGCACTTTCGGCGCTCCGCCCGCCCTCGGCCGGCAAAGTCAACGTGAAACCGAACGTGCTGCCCTCGCCCTCGACGCTTTCGACGTCGATTCGTCCGCCCATCATGTCGACGAGACGGCTGCAGATGCTGAGACCAAGACCGGTGCCGCCGTAGCGACGCGTGATCGAGGAGTCCACCTGCGAAAAATCCCGAAACAGCTTATCCATGCCGTCCGCCGGAATGCCGATCCCCGTATCCTGAATGTTGAACCGCACCGTCGCCTTGCCGTCGGCCATGTCGATTAATTTCAACTCGAGGAGAACATGGCCCGTCGCCGTGAATTTGACGGCGTTGCCGACCAGGTTCATGAGCACCTGCCGCAGTCGACCGCCGTCGCCGCGCACGTGCCCGGGCAGTTCCGGGTCGCAGATCGCGGCAATCTCGATCTTCTTGGCGAAGGCTTGCGGCGCCAGAATGTCGACGACGCCCTCCGCCACGTCGGTGAGGCTGAACGACGCGTTTTCGAGATCTATGTTGCCGGATTCGATCTTCGCGAGGTCCAGGATGTCGTTGAGGATGGTGAGCAGCGCCATCGCCGAGTCGCGGATCGTCTTGGCGAACATCTGCTGCGATTCGTCCAGCTCCGTATCCATCAGCAGGTCGGTCATGCCGAGGACGCCGTTCATGGGCGTGCGGATTTCGTGCGACATGGTGGCCAGGAACTGCGAGCGCGCCTTGACGGCGAGCTCCGCGACTTCCTTGGCCTTCCGCAGTTCGTCCTCCGCCTCGCGCTGGCGCGTGACGTCGGACCCGGTGCCCCGGTATCCGACGAAGGTCCCGTCGTCGGCGAAAAGCGGCAGGCCGTTGATGGAGAGATAAATCACGGAGTCGTCCGGACCCGGCCGGGAGTGGACGAAGTTCCGGAACGGCCTGTGCTCTTGCAGCGTCCGTAGATGCTTCTCCCACACGGCGGGATCGACGCCCGGCGCGCCGACCTCGGCGCGGGTTCGGCCGAGCAGCATTTCCTGCGGCACGCCGGTGATATCCGTGAACCGCTCGGAAAAATATGAAAAGCGCAGATTGCCGTCCATCTCCCAGTAGTAATCCGCGGCGCTTTCGGCGAAGGCGCGAAGCCGGCTTTCTTCCTCTTCGATCTTGCGCATCTGCGTCGCCAGCTTGGCGTTGGCGTGCACGAGATCGGCCGTTCGCTCCGCGACCTGAACCTCGAGACCGGTGAGCGCGCGCTGCAGTTCCCTGTTGAGCTCCTCCAACTCGCGGCTCTTGCGCGCCGATTCTTCCTCCGCCTGGCGGATCGGCGTGACATCCCGGGCAAAGATGTTGACCAACTCGTCGGCGACCGGAACGAATGTCACGGCGTAGCGCCGTCCGGAGACGGGGACCTCGGCGTTGCTTGCCCTGCCGCTATTCGAGACCTCGGCGACGTGCGCCGCCAACGGACCGGCCACGCGCGCCTGGAAGCCGATCTCGAACAGGCCCTCGACCCGCTTCGCGGCGTCGTTCGCATACTCGACCTCGCCGCTTTTTCCGCAGCGGATGACCGGGTTCGGGTTGTCGGCGGAAAGTTTCGCCAGATCCGATTGCAGACGGGTCGACGTCCGTATGGTCGACAACATGCGGTCGAACGTTCGGAACAGGTCGCCGACCTCTCCCTTGGGCGTCAATTCCTCGGGCAGCAACTTGAGGACGTCCCAATCGGACCCGGCCGACTGAATCCGCTCGTTCAGGATCAGGATCGGGCGCAGGATCAGGTGCCAGAGCACGAGCATGGTCACGACCGTGACGAAGAGCGCGATGATGCAGGCCAGACCCGTGATCCGCCAAACGTAGCCCGTCAGATGCGCGCCGACGTTGCTGACATCGGCGCGAATGACCGCCGTCGCTTGCAAGCCGGAAACGCCATACGGGATCACGACTTCGATACGCTCCGGCACCACGCGAACAACGGATATGCTGTCGAAAGGGAAGTTCTGGGTATCGGAGTTGATACTTTCGCCGGCGACGCCGCCCTTGTCGCCGCCCGGCAACGTGATCGCGACGCCCTTGATCCGCTCGGAATGCAGAAGCTCCTCAATGGAGTTCGACAATTCGCGGATCGAGTAATCGACAGGTTGGGTGAATTCGATGCGGGCGACCTGCACGACCTCCTTGACGGCCGCGTCGATCAACCGCTCCTCCTCGCGTAGGTAGGAGGGCACGAGAATCACCGCTTCGATGAACAGGATCGCCAGGAATACGGCCGTCACCAACCGCCATGCCAGCGGCGAGCGGAAGGCATACATGATTTCGCGGACTTGAGGTGAGGCCATATCGAGAAAAATGTCGTTGTTGACTAGACGAACTGCACCCCTAACGGGCACTCTGGCACTTCGGACCGCCCCGGTCTAGCCTTCAGGAATGGTATCCGAAACCCTCAAACAAGCGCCGAAGATGCTCGCCCGGGTCGCCAGGGCCTATGCCCGCCGGCTCGACCAGTGCGGCGCCACGGCCAAGGGCGTGTTCTGGCGCGGCGAGGAATGGCAGCGCCGCCGCTTCGAGCGCCTGCGCGAGGTCTTCGCGGAAGCCGACGCAGCCGGCGGGGCCGTCAGCGTTAACGATCTCGGCTGCGGTTACGGCGGGTTCTTCCAGTACCTGACGGAGTTGCCCGTGATGCGGGAGAGCCGCTACATCGGCTACGACATCTCGCAGGAGATGATCGACGCCTGCAACGCCCGGATATCCGACCCCAGGGCGCGGTTCGTCCGCAACATGTGCGCGACCGAGATCGCCGACTATTCCTTCGCCTGCGGCACCTTCAATCTGACCGGCGGGGCGGCGCCGGAAGACTGGCGTCCCTATGTCGAGGAGAGCCTCAAGCACCTCTGGGGCCGGACGCGCAAGGCCCTCGCCTTCAACATGCTCAGGATCGACGAGGAAGAGAAATTCGACGGCCTGTTCTATGTCGAGCCGCAGTATTTCGCGGATTTCTGCCGCCGGCATTTGGCCGCCGACGTGACCATGATCGACGAACGGCCGCTGCCGGACGTGACGTACTTCGTCCGCCGGCCCGCGCCGGGCCGTTAACCCTTGGCGATGGCGGCGCGGAGCTTCTCCGCGAGCTTTCCAATCTCGCCCATGTCGCCCGGCGTCAGCCCCCAGTTCATGGTCAGGCCGTCGTCCATCATGCGCGGAATGACGTGGACGTGGATGTGGAACACCGACTGCGCCGCGCCCTTGTCGTTCGCCTGCAAGATGTTGATGCCGTCCGGCTTCACCTCGTCGCGGACGGCGCGCGCAACCTTCGATACGCTCGCCATGACCGGGCCGAGCCATTCCGCCGGCGCCTCGTAGACGTTCGGCGTGTGGAACTTCGGCACGATCAGCGTATGCCCCGGCGCGATCGGATTGATGTCCATGAAGGCGAAGGTCTTGTCGTCCTCATACACCTTGAAGGACGGAATCTCGCCCCGGATGATCTTGCAGAAGATGCAGTCCTGATCGAGCGCCATCCGAGCCCCCTTACGCTTCCGATTCGGTCGGCGCGGAGAGCGCGGCTTGCGCGGCGGCCAGACGCGCGATCGGCACGCGGTACGGCGAGCACGACACGTAGGTCAGCCCGATGTCGTGGCAGAAGCGCACGGACGCCGGATCGCCTCCGTGTTCGCCGCAGATGCCGAGCTTGATGTCCGGGCGCCGCTTGCGGCCCCGCTCGACGCCGATCTTCACCAGTTCGCCGACGCCCTCGACGTCGATAGTGACGAACGGATCGTGTTCCATGATGCCCTTGCGGTGATAGACGTCGAGGAACGGCGCCGCGTCGTCGCGCGAGAAGCCGAACGCCGTCTGCGTCAGGTCGTTGGTGCCGAAGGAGAAGAACTCCGCCGTCTCGGCGATCTCCTCGGCGCGGAGGCACGCCCGCGGCAACTCGATCATGGTGCCGACCATGTATTCGAAGTCGACACCGGTTTCCTTCTTCACCGCGTCGGCGGCGTCGTTGACGACCTTGGCCATGGCGTCCAGTTCCGACTTCATGCCGACCAGTGGGATCATCACTTCCGGAACGGCCTTGATGCCGTCCGTCTTCATGACCTCGACGGTCGCCTCGAAGATGGCGCGGGCCTGCATCTCGTAGACTTCCGGATACGTGATGCCGAGGCGGCAGCCGCGGTGGCCGAGCATCGGGTTCGACTCGTCCAACTCGATCTTGCGGACCTTCACGTCCTTCAGCGTCACGCCGGCGGCGTCCGCCACGTCCTGCATTTCCTCGTCGGAATGCGGCAGGAACTCGTTCAGCGGCGGGTCGAGCAGCCGGATGGTGATCGGCAGATCGCCCATGATGCGGAACAGCGCCGAGAAGTCGTCGCGCTGGTAGGGCAGCAGCTTGGCGAGGGCGGCGCGGCGCGACTTCTCGTCGCGGGCCAGGATCATTTCGCGCATGTGCACGATGCGCTCGGGATCGAAGAACATGTGCTCGGTCCGCGACAGACCGATGCCGACGGCGCCGAAATCGCGCGCCGTGGTCGCGTCTTCAGGCGTTTCCGCATTGGCGCGAACGCCGATGACGCTGAATTCGTCGGCCCACTGCATCAGCTTGCCGAAGTCGCCGGTGAGTTCCGGCAGGATCATCTCGACGGCGCCGGCCATGACCTGGCCGCTGGAACCGTCCAACGTGACGACGGAACCTTCCGCGTATTCGCGGCCCTGCGCCACCAGAACCTTGTTGATCGGATCGACGCGCAACTCGCCGGCGCCGGAGACGCACGGCGTACCCATGCCGCGGGCGACGACGGCGGCGTGGCTGGTCATGCCGCCTCGCGTCGTCAGGATGCCTTCCGAGACGTGCATGCCGCCGATGTCCTCGGGGCTGGTTTCGGCGCGGACCAGGATCACCTTCTTGCCGTCCTTGACCCAGGCTTCCGCGTCCTCGGCGGTGAAGACGATGGCGCCGGTGGCCGCGCCCGGCGACGCCGGCAGGCCGTGGCCGATGACGTTGCGCTCGGCCTTGGGGTCGAGCATCGGATGCAGAAGTTGGTCGAGTTGCAGCGGATCGACGCGGAGCACCGCGTCCTTCTTGTCGATCAGACCTTCGTCCACCATGTCGCAGGCGATCTTGAGGGCGGCCTTGGCGGTGCGCTTGCCCGACCGCGTTTGCAGCATCCAGAGACGCCCCTGCTGGATGGTGAATTCCATGTCCTGCATGTCGCGATAGTGCTCTTCCAGGCGCGCGCGGATGTCGCAGAGCTCCTTGAAGGTCTTCGGCATGGTTTCTTCCAGGGACGGCAGGTCGGAGCCGCCGGAGAGCCGCTCCGCCTTGGTCAGCGACTGCGGCGTGCGGATGCCGGCGACCACGTCCTCGCCCTGCGCGTTGACGAGGTATTCGCCGTAGAAGGCGTTCTCGCCGGTCGCCGGGTTGCGCGAGAAGCAGACACCGGTGGCGCAGTCGTCGCCCATGTTGCCGAACACCATGGCCTGCACGTTGACCGCCGTGCCCCAGGCTTCCGGGATGTCGTGCAGGCGGCGGTACGTGATGGCCCGCGCGTTCATCCAGGAACCGAACACGGCGCCGATGGCGGCCCAAAGCTGCGCCTTGGCGTCCTGTGGGAACGGCTCGCCCAACACTTCCTCGACGCGCGCCTTGTACATCGGCACCAGCGCCTGCCAGTCCTTGGCGGCGAAATCGGTGTCGAGCACGAGGCCCCGGTCGGCTTTGTAGTTATCGAGAATTTCCTCGAATTCGCCGTGATCGACGCCCAGCACCACGTCCGAGAACATGGTGATGAAGCGGCGGTAGCTGTCATAGGCGAAGCGCGCGTCGCCGGTTTCCTTGGCGAGCGCGGCCGCGGTCTCGTCGTTGAGGCCGAGGTTGAGGACGGTGTCCATCATGCCGGGCATGGAGGCGCGGGCGCCGGAACGGACGGAGACGAGCAGCGGCTTCTCGACGGAGCCGAAGCCGCGGCCCAAGTCCTTTTCGATGGCGGCGAGCGCTTCCGTCACCTGCTTTTCCAGGTCCTTCGGGTACGTCCGGCTGTTGGCGTAATAATACGTGCAGAGCTCGGTGGTGACCGTGAAGCCCGGCGGCACGGGGAGGCCCAGGCTCGCCATCTCGGCCAGGTTGGCGCCCTTGCCGCCCAGCAGGTTCTTCATGTCGGCGCGGCCGTCCGCCTTGCCGTTCCCGAAGGTGTACACCCACTTGCTCATCCGAAGTCCCTCAATCCGCGTTTTTCATCGCTCCCGCGAAATTGCGGGCCAAAAATGGCGCCATCGCGCCGGCTTCTTCATCTCGTCATTCCCGCGAAAGCGGGAACCCAGAATAACGGCCTAAGAGCCTGGGTCCCCGCTTTCGCGGGGATGACGATATTTTCTTACCCCTCGATCTTCGAGAAATCCGCGACGCCGTCGAGCGCCGAACGGATGCCCGAAAGCAACTTGAGCCTGTTCTCGCGGAGCGCCGGATCGTCGGCGTTCACCGTCACCTTGTCGAAGAAGGCGTCCACCGGCGCGCGCAGCCCCGCCAGCGCCTTCATGGCGGCGGCGAAATCCTCGGCGGCGACAGCCTTGCCGATGGCCGGCCCGGCGTTGTCGAGTTCGGCCGCCAGGGCCTTTTCCTCCGGCGCGGCGAATTTCGCCGCGTCCGGCGCGTCGCGGTACTCGCGGCCGTCCTTCTTCTCTTCGATCTTGAGGATGTTCGCGGCGCGGCGGTACGCGGTCAACAGATTGCCGCCGTCCTCGCTCGCCAGGAAGTCCTTGAGCGCGTCGACCCGCGCCATCAGGCGCACCAGATCGTCTTCGCCCCCGGTCTTTTCACCTTGCGCGAACACCGCGTCGATCAGGTCGTGCCGCACGCCCTGCTCGCGGAGATGCACCTTCAGGCGGTCGGCGAAGAACGCCAGAAGATCATCGGACGGCATCGCGCCCTTGCCAATCTGCTTATGCGCGAGGCCGAACACCCGTGCCAGCGGCATGCGCAACTTGTTCTCCAGCACCAGCCGGATCACGCCAAGCGCGGCGCGGCGCAGCGCATACGGATCCTTCGAGCCGGTCGGCTTTTCGTCGATGGCGAAGAACCCGACCAGCGTATCGATCTTGTCGGCGAGGGCGACGCAGACGCTCGCCGGCTTGGTCGGGCAGGCGTCGGTGGGGCCGAGCGGCGAATAGTGTTCGGCGATGGCGTACGCGACTTCCGCGCTCTCGCCGTCGTGGCGCGCGTAATAGCGGCCCATGATCCCTTGAAGCTCGGGGAATTCGCCGACCATGCCGGTCGACAGATCGGCCTTCGCAAGACGGGCGGCGGAACGCACCTTGTCCTTGTCGGCACCGGGCATGAAGTCCGCGATTTCGGCGGCGAGCGCCTGCATGCGGTCGACCTTTTCGTCGAGCGTGCCGAGCTTGGCGTGGAACACCCGGTCCTTGAGGGCCGGCGCGCGGGACGCCAGCGTCTGCGCCCGGTCCTGATCCCAGAAGAACTTGGCATCCGAGAGGCGCGCGCGCAGCACGCGCTCGTTGCCGGCGATCACCTGCGCGCCGTCGCCCGCCGTCTCGCGGTTGGCGACGACGATGAAGCGGTTGGCGAGTGCGCCCGACTTGTCCAGGCACGAGAAATATTTCTGGTGCGAACGCATGGACGTGACCAGCACCTCCGGCGGCACGTCCATGAAGGCGTCGTCGATCATGCCCATGTGGACGACGGGCCATTCGACGAGGCCGGTCACTTCGTCGAGCAGCGCCGGGTCGTCCTTCAGCGTCAGCCCCGCCTTCTTGGCGAGCGCCTTCGCGTCCGCCTCGATGCGGGCCTTGCGCTCCGCCGGATCGAGGATCACGCACGCCCCCATCAGCTTCGCCTTGTAGTCGGCGAAGTCGGTCACGGCGAACGGCTTCGGGGCCATGAAGCGGTGGCCGCGCGTTTCGTTCGCCGCCGTCACCGGGCCGAGCGTCGCCGGCAGGGCAGCGCCGCCGAACAGGCACACCATCGAATGCACCGGACGCACCCAGCGGGTCGTATGGCTCGCCCAGCGCATGGACTTCGGCCACGGCAGTTCGCCAATCGCCTTGGAGACGAGATCGCCGAGCACGTCCTTGGTGGCCGCCCCCTTCTTGTCGACGACGGCGAACAGGAAGGTGCCCTTGTCCGTCGCCCGTTCCTCGATCACCGCGCCCTCCGGCAGCGACGACTTGAAGCCGGCGATGGCCTTTTCCGGCGCGTCGGCGCGGGGGCCGCGCTTTTCTTCCGATACGTCCGCCTGCTGTTCCGGCAGACCGTCGATGACGAGCGCCAGGCGCCGCGGCGTCACGTAGGCGTCAGCCTTGGTGTAGGCGAGGCCGCCGGCCTTGAGGCCGTCCGTCACCAGCCGCTTGAGATCGTCGGCGGCGCGCGCCTGCATGCGGGCGGGAATTTCTTCCGACAGGATTTCCAGGAGCAACTCAGGCATGCGACTGCTCCCGGCCGTCACCCCGGGCTCGCCCGCCCCGGATTAAATCCGGGGTCCGGGTCCACAGTACGAACAGTGGATTCCGGGACCTCGCCATGCTCGGCCCGGAATGACGGGTGTGGTGGACGTTCGCCATCACCCGACCTCCACGCCCTGGGTCTGCAACCATTGCTTGGCGCATTCCTTGGCGAGCGCGCGGACGCGGCCGATGTAGGCCTGACGCTCGGTCACCGAAATGACGCCGCGGGCATCCAGAAGATTGAACAGATGCGACGCCTTCAGGCACTGGTCGTAGGCCGGCAGCACGAGCCCCGCGTGATGGCCCCAGGTCGGGTTGGCGTCGCCCTTGGTCAGCGGCTCGCCAGCCGCCAGCAGCGCCGCGCATTCCTTCTCCGCGTCCTCGAAGTGACGGCGGATCGCGTCCGTGTTGGCGTACTCGAAGTTATGCCGGGCGTATTCGACTTCCGCCTGATGGAAGACGTCGCCGTAGCGCTTGCCGCCTTTGGCTTTATCGATGCCGTCCCAGTCGAGCTGATAGACGTTGTCGGCGCCCTGCACGTACATGGCGAGGCGTTCCAACCCGTAGGTGAGCTCCACCGGCACCGGGTTGCAGTCGTAGCCGCCGACCTGCTGGAAATAGGTGAACTGCGTCACCTCCATACCGTCGCACCAGACCTCCCAGCCGAGGCCCCAGGCGCCGAGGGTCGGGCTTTCCCAATCGTCCTCGACGAAGCGGAGGTCGTGCTGGTCGGGGTCGATGCCGAGCTCGCGGAGGCTGCCGAGATACATTTCTTGCACGTCCTCGGGGGACGGCTTCATCAGCACCTGGAACTGGTAGTAGTGCTGCAACCTGTTCGGGTTCTCGCCGTAGCGGCCGTCCGTCGGGCGGCGCGACGGCTGCACGTAGGCCGTGAACCAGCGGTCGTCCGGCCTCCCGAGCGAGCGCAGCGTCGTCGCCGGATGGAACGTCCCCGCCCCCACTTCCATGTCGTAGGGTTGCAGGATCACGCAGCCCCGGTCCGCCCAATAGGACTGGAGCTTCAGGATCAACCGCTGGAAGCAGGTTTCCGGGTTCGGTTCGGGCGCCATTCGGCTTGAAATCCGCAGTTTTCAGGTGCGCCGCAACATACGGGGGCGGGGCAGGCCAATCAAGCGGTGAGAGGCCGCCCGGCGTAGGTAATCCGGCTCAGGCGTAGGGACAGCCGGAACGCCCGCAATCCGCGGCCCCGGTGGCCGGGACGAAGGCGTCGCAGACCTCGCAGCGGACCATGTCCTCGACCGGCGGCGCGTCCCGGCGCCCGCCGGTCCGGCGCGATTCGCGGACCCGGTCCCGCTCGCCCCGCGCCTGCACTTCCTGGCGCTTCTGGATGATCTTGAAGCCCTGCCAGACCACGACCACGATCGCGACCAGAATCAAGAGCTTGGGGAGGGAAAATCCGAACATTCCGCCCTTTTAAGGGGTCAGGCCCCGCCTGTCACCGACAATACGCGCCCCCTCACTTTCTCCCTGTCACCCCGGGCTCGTCCCAATCTCGTCTCCCCAGCCCTGCGCACTCTCGTCACCCCGGCCCCACCCAATCCCGTCACCCCGGATTTATTCCGGGGTCCACCGCCAGCGTCACAGCCGATGTTGATGAGTGGACCCCGGGACGAGTCCGGGGTGACGATGTGTGGAGGTGCACGAACTGACGAAAGTTTAAGGACCTACAGCCGGAACCGGTCCCAGAGCAGCCGTTCTTCGACGGCGGCGAGCAGGCCGTCCGTCCACGCCGCCGCGTCCGACCCGGCCGAGCGCCCCTGCAGGCGCGACAGCCAGGAGCGGCGAGTCCGCATCAACGGCATCCGCACCTTGTCGCCATAGCGTTCGCGGAGCACGCTCCTGAGATCGCCGATACCGTCGGCCAATCCCAACTCGACGGCACGACGCCCGGTCCAGAAGGCGCCGGAGAACAGGTCCGGATCGTCGGCGAGCTTGCCGCCCCGCCGCTCCCGGACCATGGCCTGGAAGCTTTCGTGCATTTCCGATTGCAGCGCCTTCAGGTGCGCCACTTCGGCCTTCTTTTCCGGTTGGAAGGGATCGAGCATCGCTTTCTTGTCGCCGGCCGTATAAAGCCGGCGCTCGATACCGAGTTTCTTGATCGCGTCGACGAAACCGAAGCCGCCGGAAACGACGCCGATGGAACCAACGATGGAATTCTCGTCGACGAAGATTTCATCGGCCGCCGCCGCCAGCCAATAGCCGCCGGACGCCGCCACGTCCTCGCAGAAGGCGTAGACCGGCACGTCACGCTCGGCCGCCAGCGCCCGGATGCGCTTGGCGATCAGCGCCGATTGCACCGGCGAGCCGCCCGGCGAATTGACGGCGAGGGCGACGGCGGCGAGGCGCTTCGGCTTGAAGGCGCGTTCCAGCGGATCGGCCAGCGACGCGATGTTCAAACCGCGCCGCATCGGACCCATGTTGCCGATGACGCCGGCAAGCTGAACCACCGGCACCACGGGGGGACCGTCGCCGGTCGCGATTTCCCGCAGTCTCGGGACCAAGGTCTCGTCGATGAAACTCATATGCGCCTCCTAGCTCCTCAGGAGATGGCGACCGGTGCCGCGTCGCGCAAGGCGGCGTCGGCCTCGGCGGTGAAAGCCCCGGTTTCGTCATGCAGCAGCATGGTTCGGCGGACGGGTTCCGCCGCCGCGCCCTTCCGCGCCTGCACCAGCGCCCGTTTGGCCGGCCGGCCATCGTCCTTGGTCAGGAGTTCCAATACGCCGACGAGGCCGGCGCGGCCGCTCAGCAAAGCCTCGATCTCGGATACCCGGTCGGCCCGGTGGATCAGCGTCAGGGTGCCGCCTTCCCGGAGCACCGACAACGCCGCGTCGATCCAATCGGCGAGCGCCGCGTCGCCCTCGACCACCGCCAGGGCGCGGGCCGGGTCGGCCGGCATCTGCGCGGCGGTGGCCGGCAGGTAGGGCGGGTTCGCCATGACGTGATCGTAGGCGCGCTTGGCAACCGCCGGCGGCAGCGTCAGCACGTCGCCGGCGAAGAACCGCACCCGCCCCTCGACGGCGCCCAGCTGCGCCGAACGGTTGGCGAGCGCCGCCAGATCCGGCTGCACGTCGACGCCGTCCACATGGCAATGATCGACGCGGGCCGCCAGACAAAGCGCCGCCGCGCCGCTGCCGGCGCCGAGTTCGAGCACGAAATCGCCCGTCACCGCCGGCACGGCGGCCGCCAGCAGGACCGGGTCGATGGCGGCGCGAAATCCCTCTTTCGGCTGCAACAGCCGGACCCGGCCGCCGAGAACCGTGTCCTCGGCGACGCGCTCCTCGGCCTCGGCCAGCACGGTCCAGGCCGGCCAGTAATCGTCGTTGCCGACCATGACGCGCTGGCCGGCGCTGGCGTTCAGCGGCTGCATCATGCCGCTGGAAAAGCCGTCCAGCAGCACCGAGTCGATCCCCTGGTCGGCGAGCGACGCCCGCAACCAGGAGACGAACACCGGATCGTTGCTGCGCGTCAGCTCCCGCACGAATTTCGCCCCCCTGGCTTACGGCCTTGACCCGTCATTGTACCCCTACCTATGCTCGGATACTGAAAAACGGCGCGTCAAGTCGCCGGCACCGATAATTGACGGAGAGAGAACGTGGGCGTCGTCGTCAGCATCGAGGGGGAACGCGATAAGCGGCCGTCCCTCGACGATCTGCAAAACCTGATCGCCGACGACCTGAAGGCCGTTAACGAGGTCATCATGAGCCGGATGCACAGTCCGGTAGCGCTGATTCCGCAATTGGCGGCGCACATCATCGCCGCCGGCGGCAAGCGGCTCAGGCCCATGCTGACGCTCGCTTCGGCGCAGATGTGCGGCTATCGGACCGGCAAGCGGCACGTGGCGCTGGCCGCCTGCGTCGAGTTCATCCATACGGCGACGCTGCTACACGACGACGTGGTCGACGAGAGCGAGCTCCGCCGCGGCCTGTCGTCCGCCAACGCCATTTTCGGCAACAAGCCGAGCGTTCTGGTCGGCGATTTCCTGTTCAGCCGGTCCTTCGAACTGATGGTCGAGGACGGGTCGCTCGACGTGTTGCGCATCCTCAGCCACGCGTCCTCGGTGATCGCCGAAGGCGAGGTGATGCAGTTGCTCACCTCGAACGATACGGAAACCGGCGAGACCGCCTATCTGGAAGTCATCATGGGCAAGACGGCGCAACTGTTCGCCGCCGCCTGCCGGGTCGGCGCCGTCGTCGCCGAGCGCCCGAAGGTGGAAGAGGAAGCCCTCGAAACCTTCGGCATGAACCTCGGCATCGTGTTCCAACTCATCGACGACGTGCTGGATTACTCCGCCGAGCAGACCAAACTCGGCAAGACCGTCGGCGACGACTTCCGCGAAGGCAAGATCACACTGCCGGTCATTCTGGCGTTCCGCCGCGGCAACGAGGAAGAGCGGACGTTCTGGCGCCGCACCCTCGAAGACCTGGAACAGACTGAAGAAGACCTGCCGCGCGCCATGCGGCTGATGGAAAAGCACGCCGCGCTCAGCGACACCGTCGACCGGGCCCGTCACTATGGCGCCATCGCCCGCGACGCGCTCGGCATCTTCGCCGACGGACCGGAAAAGCGCGCCCTCGTCGAGCTGATCGATTTCTGCATCCGCCGCGCCTACTGACGGACGGCGACGCCTCTCCTACAACGCGCCCTTGCGGCGTCTCGCGATCTCGCCGTCGAAATCGACGACGCCCTCGTCGATGGCGAAGCACGCGAGCCGCACCGACTTCGGGATCTTGACCTTGTTGCCCTCGCGCTCGCCGCGCTCGTAGTACTGGATCATGCGCGGCCGCAACCCGAGCAGATCGGCGGCCTTCTTCTGCGACAGTTTGCGGCCCTTGCGCCATTTCTTGAATTGCTTGCCGTTCATGGGCGGTCTCTGCTGTCCAAGGTTTCGACGAACGTGATGAGGGGCGTCCATTCCCGTTGCAGGTCCAGCGCCGCCTTGTCGGCGCGGTCGAAGATGCCGATCCCTACCTCCGCACATTCCGGATAAATCGCCCGGTAGCGGAGCGTCGCCACCGGCGGACGCCCGATCCCGTCGAGAAATTCGACAAGTGTCCGCCCGGCACGGCTGCCGGGGCGGACCTGGTTGGCGACGACGCCGATCGGCTTCCTGTTCTTGCGGATGGCCTTGACCCGGTCGATCCGAGTTGCGAACCGCTCGGTCGCGGCGCGGTCGAAACTCGACGGTTGCACCGGCAGCAGCACCGCGTCGGCGAGCCGGAGCAGCGTCTTGAAGCGGCCGACGCCGAGCGCGGCGGGCGCGTCGATGACGAGACGGTCGAGCCCCTTAGGGACTTTCGTCATGCGGCGGCGCCAATCGAGACCGATGATTTCCGGCCGCCCTTTCGGCCGGCGCGCCAGCCAACCGAGCGCGCTGCGCTGCGGGTCGGCGTCGGCCAGCGCCACCGACATGCCGCCGGCCGCGTAGGCGGCGGCAAGGTTGGTGGCGATTGTGGTCTTGCCGCAGCCGCCCTTGGAATTGGCGATCAGGATCGCTTGCATGCGGCCTCCCGTCCGGCCGTCCAGAACGGCGGCGCCGCCACCAGGGCCTTCCAATCGGCGATGAATTCGGCTTCCTGATCGTGCACGCCGCGTGCATACCAGCCGAGCACCTGTCCGGCGCCGAGCACGCGGAGCCGCCGTTCCGCGGCGGTCAGTCCCTTCGCCGACGTCAGGCTTGCGAGCAGCGTCGCCGCGACCGTCACGTCGTTCAAATGGCCGAACATGTCCTGCATGCGCGACAGGGCCAGCGCCAGCGGACGCACGTCCTTCCCCGGAAAGAGCGATTGCAGGAAATCCATCGTGTAGCGGAATTTCTTGAGCTCGATACGGACTTGGTGCCGTTCCTCCGCCGGCATCTTCGCGAGCTTCCGGCCCCGTTTGCAGAGCCGGCGGAAGGCCCGGTCGACGATGGCGCCGGCGACCTCGCCGATGGGCGAGCGCAGCGGATCGTCGGCGCCGGCGTTTGGGCCGGACCAGGGACGCGCCTCGATGGCATGCGTGAGTCCGAGCACCGTCCGCGTGAACCGTTCCGAACGGACGGCTGTTCGCGCCTCCTCGTAGGCGGCGGCGCGGGCCGCTTCGGCGCCAGCCCGTAGGGCGGCGACGGCCTCCGCATCGATGCCGGGGCCGGACACCTTGCCTAGAATGTCGGCGATGAAGACGTCCCAATCGCGCGCCGGGCCCAGGCTGGCGGCGAGCCATTTGAGATCCGCCGTCACGCCCGCCATGCCGTCCGCGTCGATGAACTTCCTGAAGACGGAGAACGCCGAGCGCAGGCGCCGGATCGACACCCGCATCTGATGCACGCCTTCGGGATCCCGTCCGTCCAGGACCGCCGCTTCGTTGCCGAGGATGCCCGTCAGCGACGTCGCGAAGATGCGCGCCAGGGTGTCCGACACCGTGCGGCCGGCCTCCAGTTGCATCTTGCCGGCCTTGACCGGGCGCGGCCCCTCTTCGCCGTCGATCAGCGCGAAGCCGCGTTGCGCCTTGGTGATCAGCGATACGCGAAGGCCGGCGCCGGCCAGCAACGTCGCCAGCTTGGTCAGCGCGGCCGGCGAGCCGTTCATCAGTTCCAGTTCCATTTCCGAGATCGGCGATTTCCGCCCGCCCGCCGTGACGTGGCCACGGTCGACGGCGATCTCGATCTCGGCGGCGCCGGCCACCTTGTCGGCGAAGTGGATGACGGCGGACTTCCGCGTCACCTGCACCAGGAACAGGCGGCGAAGTTCGCCCGGCAGCACGAGACCGAGCCGCGCCCGCGCGTCGGCCGGCAACGATACCGGCGCCGGACGGGCGCTACGGGCCGGCGTCTCCCACTCGGCGCGGGCGACCAAGGCGCCACTGGCGTCGCTGTCGGCCTTAAGGGTCTGGACGTACTTTCCGTTCTTCTTGCGGACGCGATAGGCCAGCCGCCGCATGCAGATACGCCGGTCGGCGGTATCGAAGTAACCGGTTTCCAGAGCGTTCGACTGCCACTGAATACGCCCGCCGACGGCCTTGCGGAGCGCCGCCTCTGCAGCGCGCAGTTGACCCGCCGACCCGGCGAGCTTGATTTCCCGTTCGATCGGCGCGGATACGTCCGCTGCTTCTTCCATGATTGAAGCCGCCCCCCTGACGCAATGCCCGCGTTCCATGGCGCCACGGGACACTGCGGTGGGTCGATTGTGCGCACTAAGTGCGTAATATCAAGTGAAATTCCCCTGACGGTCGCCGGCCGGCAGGCCCTTCGATGGCGTCCTTGCCCTCGCCCGAGGACGGCGTTATAAAGCGCGCCTGCCAGCGGACGGAGTGTAGCTCAGCCTGGTAGAGCACTGTCTTCGGGAGGCAGGGGCCGGTGGTTCGAATCCACTCACTCCGACCAATTTTTCCAATAACTTATCGGGTTTTTACAGGTGCCCGATGATATGACCCCCACTATATCCCCACAAAATTCACTTCAATATAGTCCAGCCAACACACTCCGATGAGCCTAATGCTGACGCGTTAAGGCTAGGCTGACCTGCCAGCTTGCCAATCAATGTTCGTGTAGGCTGATTATTCGAAAGCCACCCGGGGGGGGACATGGGGGTGACCTTTGCTCACAGAGAAAGGCTGCTCAAAAATTTCTGCAACAAATTATCGTTCTGACCGCTTACAGAGGTGAAGCGGATGGCCCTCGGTTGAGCAACCGAAGTCGCCTGATGACCCTTCTCGGAAATTGAAGAAAGGGGCAAAACGTGTCCGCTCTGCCCCCAGATTTCAGACGTCGACTTTTTCTGCGATATCGAGGGCATCGTCGATCTCTACGCTGAAGTAGCGGACGGTGCTGTCGATCTTCGCGTGCCGGGGCAGCAAATGGATTGCCCGGAGGTTGCTGGTCCGCCGGTAAATCCGCGTTGCTTTAGTTTGTCTGATGGAGTGCGTGCCCTACTGCGAGGCCAGGCATCGAGACCGATGGAACTCATCCATTTCGACACGGACCGCGCATATTTGGGAGTAGTTGAGCCGTGCTCCAGGAAACATGGCGATTGGATACAGGTGTTCTGAAGAGTTGCATGGTTTTCCGCCTTGGTTCGGGGAGAACGAGCTGGGGCGAACTGCGCGGAAGGGAGAAAATTGCGTGAAACGTTTTAAACTCTAGGCGTTCTGGAGTTATCCCGGATGTGCCAATGGCATCTCATGTATCTAGCGGCTCGGTTGTACATTCTCACGCACACCGCCTTAGGTGACTTCGTCCGGGGAAATACTTGTCAGGTATTGACCAGGGGAAAGCCGGCGACTCGACTTTCATTCGGTAGGAAGTATATTGATCGCTTCCACGGAATTTGCGGTCAAATCACTCACCAATATCGCGCGAGCCTAAGATCATGAACATACGGAACATAGTTCAAACCAAGCTTGCGGCGGTGGTTGCCGAGCACTCACCGATGCCGTTTCCCGATGATATTGATGACGACGACCAGCTGGATATCTTCGGCTTGGACTCCCTGGCGTTCATGAATTTGCTCATGGCCATCGAAAAAGAGGTAGGGTTCATACCCCGCGCAATTCTGGAAGGTGACCTTTATCCGGAAACCTTTGGCGAGCTCGTTTCCGCATACGACGCCGACGGCAATAAATGAAAGCCGCCGATCTCCCGCTGTCCTACAACATGTGTGCGATTCTTGAGCACAACCTCGAGACGCGCGCCGACAAGACGGCCCTCTTCAGCCATGATGGGTCGTTGACCTTCCGCGAGGTGTCTTATCAGTCGAACCAGATCGGCAACGCCCTTTTGCGATCCGGCGTCCAATTCGGCGATTGTGTCGCCATTCTTTGCCCTGATCGGCCGGAGTGGGTGACAGCATTCTTCGCCATCACGAAGATCGGCGGCATCGCGCTCGGCATGAATACGCTGCTCAAGACCGAAGAGTATGACTACATCCTGGGGGACTCGCGCGCCCGCGTGTTGATTGTACACGAGGGTCTGCTGGGCGCGATCGAGCCTGCGCTCACCAATCACACGACGCTCGAGCGTGTCATCGTCATCGGCGAGGCGCCGGACGGCGACTACACGGCGTTTGACGACTGGATTGATGGCGAGGACGAAACCCTCGAGCCCGCCCGCACGCACCGCGATGATTTCTGTTCGTTGCATTATTCAAGCGGCACCACGGGCATGCCGAAAGGCGTGCTGCACGCCCACAAGGACTAT
>JAYOFL010000049.1:0-29600 GCA_038117205.1 Rhodospirillales bacterium
GAACAGCGTCGTCTTGCCGGCGCCGTTCGGGCCGATGATGCCGACGATGGCGCCGGGCGGCAGCTTGAACGACAGGTCCTCGACCAGCAGCCGGTTGCCGTAGCCCTTGCGGATGTGCTTCGCCTCGATGACCAGATCGCCGAGCCGCGGCGCCGCCGGAATGACGATCTGCGCCGAGCCGGGGGTCTTGTCCTGCGACTTCGCCAGCAGGTCCTCGTAGGCCGTGATGCGGGCCTTCGACTTGGCCTGACGGGCGCGTGGCGATTGGCGGATCCACTCCAGCTCTTCCTTGAGGGTGCGCTGGCGGGCGGTTTCCTCCCGCTCTTCCTGCAGCAAACGCTTCTGCTTCTGTTCCAGCCACGAGGAATAGTTGCCCTCGTAGGGGATGCCGCGGCCGCGGTCCAGTTCCAGGATCCAGCCGGTCACGTTGTCGAGGAAGTAGCGGTCGTGCGTCACCATGACGACCGTGCCCTTGTAATCCTTGAGGTGGCGCTGCAGCCACGCCACCGATTCCGCGTCCAGGTGGTTGGTCGGCTCATCCAGCAACAGCACTTCAGGCTTCTGCAACAACAGCCGGCAGAGCGCGATGCGGCGGCGCTCGCCGCCGGACAGCTTCTCGACGGAGGATTCGCCCGGCGGGCAGCGCAGCGCGTCCATGGCGATTTCGATGGTACGCTCGAGCTCCCAGCCGTCGGCGGCGTCGATCTTTTCCTGCAACTCGCCCTGTTCGGCGAGCAGCGCGGTCATCTCGTCGTCTTCCATCGGCTCGGCGAACTTGTTGGAAATCTCGTTGAAGCGGTCGAGCATGGCCTTCACGCCGCCCATGCCGTCGGTCACGTTCTCGGCGACGGTCTTCTTCGGGTCCAGATGCGGCTCCTGCGGCAGATAGCCGACGCGCACGCCGTTCGCCGCCTTGGCCTCGCCGGAAATGTCGGTGTCCATGCCCGCCATGATCTTCAAGAGCGTCGACTTACCGGCGCCGTTGACCCCGAGCACGCCGATCTTGGCCTCCGGAAGGAACGAGAGCGTGATGTCCTTGAGGATTTCCCGTCCGCCCGGGAAGGTCTTGGATACGCGGTGCATGGTGTAGGAGTACTGGTAGCTGGCCATCGGGCGTTCCCCTGGATATTCGGTGGCGGATAGATATCGCAGCGGCCCGGTTTACGCAACGCGGCAGCGTTCAGCGCCCGGAACCCGCCATCCGGAAGGCCAGCCCGGCGGTAACGAGGACGCTGAGCCCGAGCGCCGCGTCGGCGGGAACGCCGAGGCCGAGCGCCAGGCCGCCCTCGGCGACGGCGATCAGGACCGGAACGGCCAACAGGTAGCGGGGCGGGCGGGCCGTCGCCGCCAACAGCACGGCGAGGGTGAAGAGGGCGGTCGGCAGCGGCGCGAGGCCGAACGGCTGCGCCTCGGCGAAGGTCCGCCCCGTCACGCTTGCGGCCAGCGGCGGCAGGGCCGAAGCGAGGGCGAGCGCCAGCACGAGGAAACCCCGGCGATCGAAGCCGAGCCAGAAGTCGAGCCGGCCACGGATGATGCCGGCCCAGACCAACAGCAATGCCTGCAATATGCAGAGCGCGCCCAGCACCCAGGCTCCCCAATTATAGAGTGCGTGGTGTCCGATCTCGAACGCCGCGCCCGACCACGCCCAGAATACGGCGAGCGCAGTGGCGACGGCCCGGTTGCGTTCCGGGCTCGGTTGCAGAAGCGCCAGCAGCACGACGATGCCGGCCGCCAGCGCCAGAAGCTGCGCCGGCCAGATGGCGCCGTTGTAACCGGTGAAAATCGACTGATAGATGTCCCGGTCGATGGGGATCAGGCGCTCCACGGTCGTCACAGGCTCTCGACGTGTTTCGCCATGCGCGTCCGTAACGCCGCGTCCGGCAGCGGCCCCGAAAGTGCGGCCATATTTTCCCGCATGTGATCGACCCTCGACGTCGCCGGGATGGCGCAGGTGACGGCCGGGTGCGAGATGACGAATTTGAGCAGGAACTGCGGCCATGTCCTGGCGCCCGCCTCCGCCGCGAAGGCCGGGAGCGGATGGCGCGCTACACGCTCGATCAGATGACCCCGCTGAAACGGCCGGTTGATGATAACGGCGATGCCCTTGTCGGCGGCGAGCGGCAACAGCCGCGCTTCCGCCTCACGGTCGACGGCGTTGTAGGTGAATTGCACGAAGTCGATGGGGCGGCTCCGGATGATCTCTGCCATCTCGTCGTGCCGGCTGCCGTGCGACGTGGTGATGCCGACGTAGCGCACCCGGCCCGACGCCTTCCATTCGGCGAGCGTTTCCAGATGCGCTTCCCAGTCGAGCAGATTATGCACCTGGAAGAGATCGAACCGCTTGAGGCCCCAGAGCTCTTCCGACCGTTGCATCTGCTTGACGCCCAGATATTGGGTCGGCGTCCACACCTTGGTCGCCGAGAACAGTCCCTTCGGATGGCCGAGCGCCTTGAGCCCGTGCCCGATCACCGCTTCCGGCGAGCCGTACATGGGCGACGAATCGACCATGCCGCCGCCGGCCTCGAAGAAGGTCCTGAGAACCTCGGTCCGCGCCGCGCGAAGCTTGGCGTCGTCGCCGACGTTGAAGGTGATCCAGGTGCCGAGCCCAAGCGCCGGGATGCGTTCGCCGGATTTCGGGATGGGGCGTGTGAGATGGCCGTCCGCGCGGGAGAAGGAAGGCAGCAAGGCCATCGCCGGGGCCGCCGCCAATCCGGCGACGACCGCCCGCCGTCCGATGCGGGCGGCCGGTCCGTTCATCGTTGCGACATGAAGCTGCGGATGTCGCCGATGATGTCGGCAAGCCGGTGCAGGTTGCTCTTGAGCTCGCTCCTGGCGTCCTTGTCGAGCATGCCGACTTCGACCTTGTTCGAGGGCCGTATGCCGGCATGCAGGTCGGCCAGTTGCTGGCGGATGATCAGCGTCATGATCTGGCGCTGTGCGTCGATCATCTTTTCAGCGTCCTTCTCGCCGATGCGTCCGGCCCGGGCGGCGTCGCGCAGCCGCTCCGGCGTGTTGCGTCCGTTGGAACCGATGCTGAGCGCCAGTACGCGGGCGAAGCTGACGAGCGGCAAGAGACCGTCGCGTTTCAAGTCCTCGCGGCCATCCTCGACGCGGAGACTGCCGAACATGCCGAAGCGGGGCGTGTAGTGGCCGACGCTTTCCGCCAGCAGCCCCAGGAACGCCCGCGACTTGGCGGCCACCTCGATGGCGTCGTCCCGGAGCTTCTTTCCCATCTCCAGATCGCCGGCGACGGGGCGCAAATCGAAGAAGATGTCGATGCTGAGAAGGTCTTCCGGATTGGCGCGGCCGATCCACTGTTCGACCCGGTCCCGCCAACCGTCCGGCGTTCCCCGCCATTCCGGGTTCTTGGCCATGATGCCGCCCTGGCAGAACGGCACCCCGGCATCGTCCAGGTATTGCGCGATGTGCGTGGCGAACCGGGCGAACCAGGCGTCGTCGGCGTCCGTGCCGGCGTGGACGATGGCGTTGTCTTGGTCGGCGCCGAGCATGCCCTCGCCGCGCCCGCCCGAACCGAGCACGATCAACGACCATGGCGCCGGGGCCGGGCCGGCGCCGTCGCGCTGCATCTGTCCGAGCGCGATCTCCCCAGCCCGTGCCGTCAGGGCGCGAAGCTCGCGCGACACGACGCGGGCGATTTCCGGGCCCGGCAGGCCTTCGCCGATCAGGCTTTCCGCCGCGCCGGGCACCTGGCTGTAGGCGAGGGCGAGGCCGGCGGCGTCGGTGGCGCCGTCGATGGCGAGGTCGATGACGGTGGCGGCGCGCGCCCGGTGATGCAACAGGTCGCGTTGCGACACCATGCCGAGCGCGATCCCCGCCCGGTCGGTGGCGCAGAGGTGGCGGATGCCGCGCCCGTCCATGCGGCCGAGGGCGCGGTACAGCAGTTCGTCCTCTTGCAGACCCTCGACCGGCGACGTCATCAGTTCGTCGACCTTGGTGCCGACGGAACACGCACGGCCGTCGGCGACGGCGCGGAGGATGTCGCGCTCGGTGAGGATGCCCTTCGGCGGCGCGTCGGCCGATCCGACCAGCAACGCGCCGATGCGGCGCTCGACCATGAACTTGGCGGCGTCCTCGATGGCGGTGCCGGGCGTGACGAAGGCCGGCGGCGAACTCATGACGTCGCGGAGCCGGCGCGAGAACACGAAGGTGTCGACGCGGACCTGCGGCGCCTCGCGCACCACGTCGACGGCATCGCCCGGCCTGGCATGCCAGCCGGCCTGCGTCTCGCGGACGACGATGTCCTGTCGGGCCGCGGCGAAGGCGCGCGCCTCACCCAATGTCCGGACGTCGGCGTCGCGAAGCTTCGGCAGCAGCTTGGCGAAGGCCTCGGCGACGGCGAGGCTGTCGCCCAATGCGTCGTGCCGCTTGCCGATCTCGACGCCGAGGTGCCCGGTGACGGTTTCCAACCCGAGGTCCGGCAGCGTCCGGTCGAGGGCGCCCAGCAACTGACCGAGATCGAGCGTCGGCGGTTCCATCCAGGCGATGCCGGCGCGCGCCGCCTCGTGCCGAAGAATTGCCATGTCGTAGGCGATGTGATGGCCGACGACGACACGTCCGGCGAGCAAGGTCTGCAATTCGGCGAAGAAGGTCTTGATGTCGGGCTTGCCGGCGACGTCGTCGGCGGCGAAGCCGTGAATCTTGGTGGACGATTCCGGGATCGGCACACCCGGGTCGATCAACTGCACCACATGCGGCGGCGGCGCGATCTCGGCGCCGGTCATCGGCACGGCGGCGACCTGTACGACTCGGTCGTTGCGGATGTCGAGCCCCGTCGTCTCCAGGTCCAGCGACACCGCCGGCAGCGCCAGCAGCGGCGTGTGACTGGGCGGCGGCAGTTGGCCCGGCATGACGTTGCTCCTACTTCAGGAAAAATCCGACGATTTGCGCGACGCCGGCGGCCATCTCGCTTTCCAGCGGGAACGACAGCATACCCATCACCGAATATCCGAGCAGCCACGGCATGACGTAGAACCGGACCATGAAGAAGAACCAGGCGACGTAGAGCGGCTTCAATATCGGCACCAGGAATTCCGGCGTGACCGGATCGAACCAGCGGATCAGCGGGTCGGTGACGCGCACGAAGAAGCGCATGAAGAAGAAGTTGCTGTTCTCCGGCAGGAACAGACGCATGCCGAACCGCCCGACCAGCGTCCACATGATCATGCCGAGCAGGTAATCGAAAACGATCACCCAGAGCGGAAACGCGTCGACCATTTGTCCTCCCGATTTTTATGGATTCTTACGGCATTATCCGGGACTTGACCACCCGGACGAACGATCCCCGGCAGGAGTTTTTCCGCTGCCCCTGGGCAAAAGAAACCGGGGCGGAGTTTCCTCCGCCCCGGCGTAGAGGGTAGTAGATCTCGACTTAGTGCGAGGACGAAAGGATGGTTTCACCCTTCGGGATACGCACTTCGTCGACCATCTTCTGCGTTTCCGCATCCGGTTCCGGCGTCATCAACGTGACGACGATCATCGCGACGAGGCTGGCGGCCGCGCCGATGATGCCGAAGCGGAGGTGGTCGATGCCCATCCACGGCGCCATGCCGGCGAAGCGGACCATATAGAGGTACCACGAGCCAGCGCAGAAGCCGACGACCATACCGGCGATCGCACCCTGACGGTTGGCGCGTTTCCACCAGACACCAAGCACCAGCGGGAAGAACAGGCCGGACATGGCGAAGTCGAAGGCCCATGCCACCGCGCCCAGGATCCCGGTGAGCCTCAAGCTCGCCACCGCGGCGCCGGCGGCGCCGATGACAACGAGCAAGACGCGCGCCACGATCAGACGCTTCGCCGTTTCCGCCTTCGGGTCGATGATCTTGTAGTAAAGGTCATGCGACAGGGCGTTGGCGATGGCGAGCAGCAGACCGTCCGCCGTCGACATGGCGGCGGCCATGCCGCCGGCCGCGACAAGACCCGAAATCACGTAGGGAAGGCCCGCGATTTCCGGCGTCGCCAACACGACGATGTCACCCCGCATGAAGAACTCGTTGATCTGCAGGATGCCGTCGTTGTTGGAGTCGACGATCTTGACGAAGTTGACGTTGCTCCACTTCTGGATCCATTCGATCGCGTTAACCTGCGCGATCGATTTGCCGATGATGCTGGTCGCCAAGTTGGGATCGAGGATCTGCAACTTGGTGAAGGTGGCCAGCGCCGGGGCGGTGAAGTACAGCAGGAAGATGAACATCAGCGACCACGCCACCGACACCCGCGCGTCCTTCACCGACGGAGTGGTGAAGTAACGCATCAGGATGTGCGGCAGAGACGCGGTGCCGAGCATCATACACGCCACCAGGGTGACGAACTTCCAGGCGGCCAAACCGCCGCCCGCCGCCGCGTGGGCCGTCGTCAGCGCCGACATACCCGCGACTGGCGCCGCCGGTTTCAGCGTGCCGACTTGCAGCAGCGGTTCCAACTCGATGATACGAGCGACCGCGTCGCCGTACACGAGCTGCGGAATGACGCCGAAGCCCTGCTTGTTGGACATCCAGACGACCGGCACCAGGTAGGCGATGATCAGCACGATGTACTGCGCGACCTGCGTCCAGGTGACCGCCCGCATGCCGCCGAGCATCGAGCACAGCAGAATGCCGAGGAGGCCGAACCAGACGCCGACCCCGAACGGGATCTGCAGGGCACGCGATGCGATGGTGCCGGTGGCGTTGATCTGCGCCGTCACGTAGGTGAAGGACGCGACCACCAGAACCACGACCGCGCAGAAGCGGGCGAGGTTGCCGCCGTAACGGGTACCGATGAAGTCCGGCACCGTGTAGCAGCCGAATTTACGCAGATACGGCGCCATCAGGACCGCGACCAGCACGTAGCCGCCGGTCCAGCCGACGACGAACGCGAGGTACGCATGACCGCCCATGTAGATGCCGCCCGCCATGGCGACGAACGAAGCGCCGGACATCCAGTCCGCCGCCGTCGCCATGCCGTTGAAGACTGGCGGCACCTGACGGCCGGCGACGTAGTATGCGTCGACCTGCATGGTGCGCGACAGCCAGCCGATGCCGGCATAGATGACGATCGTGAAGGCGACGAACAGAATGCCGATGGTGTCGGCCTTCATGCCCATCTGTTCGAAGATCGCCATCAGGGCGATGAAGACGAGGAATCCGCCTGTATACAGACCGTAGATCCGGGGCAGATTGTCGATGAATGACCCTTTCGGGTTGATGAAACTCATGCCACTTCTCCCCTCTGGTTATTCGGCCATGCCGCATTCATGGTCGATCTTGTCCTGTTGACGCACGAATACGAACAACTGGACCACGAACACCACGAGCGACCCCTGCGCGGCCATGTAGAAACCGAGCGGGAAGTGCATGAAGTTGATTTTGTTCAGTTCTGGCGCGAACCAATGCACCAGATAGGAGAACACGAACCAGATCGTCATATGAACGATCATCAGAGATCGCGTCCGCCTCCAATGCTCTGCGCGTTGCGTATCTTCGTTAGCCATCTAGAGTCTCCTCCTCCTCCGTAAACTCACCTGTTGCAAAACGCGGGCACCGACATTCTTATTAGTGCTCACTCCCGTAAGTGTTTCGGGGTGCCGCGTCGCTCTGAGAGCAGCCCAGTGTACAGAGTTTCAAAAAAAAGAACACTTTTTTGAGGATGTTGAGCCCTTGATAGACCGGATAATGGTTAACGGCGAAAGTATGTTGAAACGCATCGGGCCGGCGCTGTCGTCGCTGAAATCTTATCTCGGCGGCGACCGTCGGCGGCGCAAGATGCCGATCGAAACGCCAGCCGCGCTCGCCGAGTTCCTCGAAACGCGGGCGAGCCATGTCGCGCAAACTTCCTTATACGGCTATTTGCGGACCAGGGCCGGCGTCCGGTTTCCCGAGCTGTTCGCCGATGACGTGTTCGTCGAGATGCTCAACGTCGCCAAATGGCACGTCTGGGCGGCGTGCCTGTCCGACCTCGCGGTCTTCGCCGGCGGGCTTTTGGTGCGCCACGCCGGCGCCGACGGTGCGACAGCGAGCGCCATTGTCAAAGCCATGCTGGAAGCCATTTTCGAACGAACAGGGGAACCTGCGGAAGCCGGTCCGGAGTTTCCGGCGAGCCGGGCGCGTGTGCTGGAGCGGATCGCCGCCGTCGATTGGACTGCCGTCGCGGACGACGATACGCCGTTCACCGAAAGCCCCGACGCGCTCGTGCATTGGGCGCCGATCATCGACGTCCTGAAGGAAATGGACGCCGACATCGTCAAAAGTTCCGTGCGATACCGCTGGCAGGAAATCCGCCGTGACCTGCGGCGCGATCTCCGCGCCGAGGCGATCATCGCGGCGCATGCGGAAGCGGCCGCCGGCGCCGACAGTTGACGCGTCCGCGTCGGCGGGGTTCGTCCTGAGGGTTTTTCGGCGGTTCGGGCCGTCGCCGTGCGGCATACGTTAACGGCATAGAAGTTCTTGTCTCCGTTCCGCCAATGACGTGCTTTTGCGAATCGCCGCCATCGCTTGCGGGGTCGATCCGAGGGCGCAATATATCGGCGCCCGCGCGTTCTGGACTTGGAAAAAGCGTAACGCTACCGTCGCGGACCGCGCGCGGCGCCTGAGCCGGCCATCGGGCGGGCGACGTGAATGCCGGGGGAGGTGCACGTGCAAGACTTGACGCCGACGGCCGTCTGGCTGGTCGTCCTGGTCACGCTCTACGGCGCGTATTGCCTGTTCTTGGGTCTGCGCGGTCTTGCGCGCTCTGGGCACGCGGCGGCGTTCTTCCTGGCCGAACGCGGCCTGCCGTTCCGAAGTTTCGTCCTCGCGGCGACGGCGACGTCATTCGCCGGCTGGACGTTAATCGGCCATCCGGAGATGATCTACAGGGACGGTTTCCAGTACGCCTATACCTCGTTGTACGCGGTGGCGATACCGCTCGCCGGTCTCGCGCTCATGAAACGGCAATGGATGCTCGGCCGGCGCTACGGCTACATGACGCCGGGCGAGATGTACGGCGACTACTACGGCGGCCGCGCCATTCGGCTGTTCGCGGTCACGGTCGCGCTGATGTTCGCCGTTTCCTTTGTCGCCTTGCAGTTCCGGGCCGCGGGGTTCCTTGTCGACATCGTCTCCGGCGGCGCCGTCCGAACGGACATCGCCATGTGGGGTTTGGCGGCGCTGCTGATCGTCTATACGGCGGCGGGCGGCATGCGCGCCGTCGCCGCCGCCGGGACGCTACAATGTCTGATGTTGGTCCTCGGCATCGTCCTCGCCGGCGGCTTCGTCTACGCAGAGATCGGCGGATTCGAAGCGTTCAACCGGCATCTCGCCGATCTCGCCCGCACGGCGTTCGGCGTCAACGGAACGACGAAGGGTGCGGGCGGCGGCGATTACAACGCCTATTTCGCCATTCCCGGCGTCATCCAGTTCACGTCAGGTGTCGGCGAACAGTCGTCCATGGGTGGCGGTTGGACCGGCGTCATGATCCTCACCTACGCGTTCGCGCTGATGGGCATCCAGACGTCGCCGGCGTTCACCATGTGGGCGTTCGCCAGCCGCGACGCGGCGGGCATGGCGTCGCAGCAGGTTTGGGGGTCGAGTTTCGCCGTCGGCGCGGTGCTCGTCATTTTCGCCGTGGCGATGGGGATGGGGCCGCATCTGCTTGGCGGGCCGCCGGGCGAAGGCCTCGCCGCCGCGATCCTGCCGGCGCCGGCTCTGGACAAGCTGCAGGCGGTTCTGCCCGGCACTATCTCGATGATGTCCGGCGCCATGCCTTGGCTCGCCGCGGCGCTTGCCGCCTGCGGCATCGCCGCCCTGCAATCGGCCGGTGCGGCTCATCTGTCGAGTGCCGGCGCGATTTTGTCCCGTGATCTCTATCAACGGCAGACCGCGCCCACCGCGCCGGCGGGCCGGCAAATTGCGCCCGCCGGGCCGGAGGGCCGGCAAATCGCGGTTGCGCGGCTGGCTGTCGTGGCCGTCGCCGCCGTGTCTCTGTTCGTGGCCAGCCGGGCCGACGATACGTTGGTCCTGCTGGGCGGGCTCACCCTGGCGTTCGGCTTCCAACTCTTTCCGGCGCTCGCGGGAGTCTGCTGGTTCCCTTGGATCACCCGCCAGGGCGTGACATGGGGAATCTCCGCCGGCCTCGCCGCGGCGCTGGCGACGGACGCCGCCGGCCTGCAGTTTGCTGCCGTCCTGAACGTCGATCCGCCATGGGGGCGCTTTCCGTGGACGATCCATTCCGCCGGCTGGGGCATCATGGCGAACGTCGGCGTGTGTCTTCTGGTGTCGGCGTTGACGCAGGACGAGGGCGCGTCGCGCCGCCGTGAGAAATTCCATGCCTTCCTGACCGAGTACGCTGCGCTGTCCGAGGAAAAGCGTGGCCTGGTGCCTGTCGCCTGGGTGGTGACGTTGGCGTGGCTGTTCTTCGGCATCGGCCCCGGTGCCGTCGTCGGCAACGACATTTTCGGCCGGCCGGGCGGCGGTTACGAAGGCTGGATGTTCGGCGTGCCGTCGATCTGGGCGTGGCAGATTCTCTTCTGGTTGTTCGGCGTGGCGATGATGTGGTTCCTGGCCTATCGGATGGAAATGTCGACACCACCCGCGCTTCCCGTCACGCCGGCGGCGGAGACCGAAAGCCGCGCGTGAGGGCATTGGAACGAATTCGCCGGTTCCGGTCCGGTGTTTGATCTCCGTCAACGACATGGACGCCGGTCGCTTTAAAATAGATCATTGAAGCGGCGTCTGCTGGCGGTTCCAGCAACGCCGAGTGGAGGGTATATGCACAACGAAATGACAGCCTTCGAAAAACCGTCCCTGGTTTTGCGGATCGCAGTCGGCAAGGGAGTCGGCTTCTGCATCGGCCTCTTCGGCCTGATCGTTATGCCGTATGTGCTGCCGGACGCGAGTTGGCTGCTGCGCATCGGCGTACTGCTTTGGTACACGACCATGGGCGCCGTGATCGGCGTATTCGGAGTCTTCGACCATCATCCGGTGCTCAAGTTTCCGATGCCGTGGTGGGTCCGCGGCATCATCATCGGCGGCTGGATGAACTGCGTCCTGACCTTCTTCGCCTACGACACCATGCGTCAATCCATGACGTACCTTTTCGGTCCGTCCGGCGTGCTGCATTCGCCGTTCTGGCTGACCGTCGAGGGCGCGGTGGTCGGGCTGATCATCGCCTTCTTCGCGACGCGCATCGGCGGCGAAGGGTCGAAGACCGTCAAGGACTGAGGCCGGGGACTGAGGCCGGGGACTGAGCCCCGCAAACCGGCGTTCCGTCAGCCGTTCGCGGCCGTTTCGGCGGCGCCGGCGCTCGGGTTGCCGCCTGAACTGCCCGGCATGGCGGCGGCGGAGATCGGCGGCCGGCAGGGCTGGTGGCTGATGACCGCCATCGCGACGGGGGTTTCACTCGCCGTGATGGCCTATGCGCCGAAGACGTGGATGAAGGCCGCGGCGGTGGCGCTCCTGGTGCTGCCGCACGCGATCGGCGCGCCGCAGCCGGCGTCGCATGAAACCGCGGTGCCGACCGAACTGATCTTCGAGTTCATCGTCGCCTCGCTGGTGACGGCGTGCGTGTTCTGGGTCGCACTCGGCGGCCTGGTCGGCGCGCTCGCGGGCAAGTTCGATCTGACGGCGACGAAGACGGCGGCCTGAGGCCGCCGCCGTAACAACGCTCCCTGACGGAGGAGAATACCCATGGAAGGCCAAAAGGTTCCGGTAACCCTGATCACGGGCTATCTGGGCGCGGGCAAGACGACCCTTCTCAACCACATCCTCACCGCCGAGCACGGCAAGAAGTACGCCGTCATCGTCAACGAGTTCGGCGAGGAAGGCATCGACAACGATCTCGTGGTCGACGCCGACGAGGAAATCTTCGAGATGAACAACGGTTGCATCTGCTGCACTGTCCGCGGCGATCTGATCCGCATCATCTCGACCTTGATGAAACGCGCCGACAAGTTCGACGGCATGATCATCGAAACCACCGGCCTCGCCGATCCGGCGCCGGTGGTGCAGACCTTCTTCGTCGACGAGGACGTGCAGCAGAAGGTGGCGCTCGACGCCGTCGTCACGGTGGTCGATGCGCGACACTTCCTCGACGCCGTCGGTCAGGAGCACGAGCTGGTGGAGCAGGTGGCCTTCGCCGACGTGATCCTGCTCAACAAGACCGATCTCGTCGATCCGGAGACGCTCAACAATGTCAAGGCGAAGGTGTTGTCGCTCAACCGCTTCGCCAAGCAGATCGAGACGGTGAAAAGCACCGTCGCCCTCGATCAGGTTCTCGGCCGCGGCGCCTTCGATCTCTCGCGTATCCTCGAATTCGAGCCCGGTTTCCTCGACGGCGACGACGACCACGAACACGACGAGGACATCGTCAGCGTGTCGCTCCGGACCGAGGTGCCGGTGAACCCGGAAAAATTCTCGGAATGGATTCGCGGCCTGATCATGGAACGCGGCGTCGATATCCTGCGCACCAAGGGCATCCTGAGCCTCGCCGGTCAGGAAAGCCGCTACGTGTTCCAAGGCGTTCACATGGTCATGGACAGCGCCTGGGGCGCGCCGTGGGGTGAGGACGCCAGGGGCAGCCGGCTGGTCTTCATCGGGCGCAATCTCGACGAAGCCGAACTTCGCTCGGCGTTCCTGGCGTGCACGGTCGCCGCATGAGCGCGACCGCAGCCGTCAATCCGGACGCCGGCGCCCGGGTCGTCTCTCCGGCAGTCGCCTTGAGCGAGACCGCGCCGGCCGGCGCGCATCCGACCTTCACCCTCGTCGAGCCGTCCGGCGGCCGCGCCATCTTCGGTTTCGGCGACGGCACCGTCCGGGCGCTGTCGCTCACGTTGCCGGGCGCGCAGTTGACGACGCTGGCCGCCCTCGGCGCCACGCCGCTGACGGCGGCAGTCGATCTGGACGGCCTCGGCATCGTCGCCGGCACCGACGACGGCCGGGTGCTGTCGCTGGCCGGCGGCGGCGCCAACGTCCTGGCGACGGAACCGGGAGAGTGGATCGAAGCCGTCGCCACCCATATGCCGTCCAAGCGCCGCGCCTACGTGGCGGGACGCACGCTCGTCGTGCTGGATGCGGCGGGCGGCGAAACGATGCGGTGCGCCGATCATCCGAGCACCCTCGCCGGCATGTCGTTCTCACCGGACGGCCAACACGTCGCCGTCGCGCACTACGGCGGCGTCAGCGTCTGGAACGTCGCCGAAGCGGCATCGGAACCGGTGCTGCTCGAATGGCACGGATCGCACACCGCCGTCGCCTGGAGCCCGGACGGCGCCTTCATCGTCACCGCCATGCAGGACAAGGAGGTGCATTGCTGGCGCTGGGCCGACCGCAAGAGCATGCGCATGAGCGGCTATCCGTCGAAGATCAGAAGCCTGTCGTGGACCGCCGATGGCCGCTACGTGGCGGCCAGCGGCGCCGACACGGTGACGTCCTGGGACTGCAGCGGCAAGGGGCCGTCCGGCAAGCCGCCGCTGGAATTCGGCTACGTCTACAACGGCGTCGTGATGCAGGTAGCGGCGCATCCGAAGTGCCTGACCGTCGCCGGCGGCTATAGCGACGGCACGGTCCTGATCGGCGAGATCGAGACGGAAACGGCCGTGATCGCCCGGCCCGGCAACGGCGATGCGATCGCCGGTCTGGCCTGGACGGCGGACGGCCGGATCCTGGTCGGGGTCGACGTCAAGGGCGCCGTGGCGGTCATGCGCATGCAACCCGCGATGGCGTGAGGAGGAGGCGATGAGCGGCGTTCCCGGTCACGATATTCTCGGATTGGGCCGTCCCCGGCCGGACGGCAGCGCGGCGCGCGTAAAGGGTTTAGTCCGCGCCCGGCTCGGCCTCGGCGACGATGCGACCCTGATGGTGACGGAACTGCATTGCCACGAGGATGGGTGTCCGGACGTCGAAACCGTCATCGCCCTCATGCGCGCCGGCAAGGATCGGGTGAGTTGGAAGATCGCCAAACCGATGGCCGAGATCACGGATCAGGACCTCGCCGTGATCGGCTGAACGCGGCCCGGCCACTCCCGCGTCTTTCTTGTCTCTTCATGTCCATGGCGGCGTGCGCTAGGATCGCTCGCCGCCATCGGGGCGCGCCAAGAAACGCCGAAAATCGTTGGGAGAGAACCATGAGCCAACTCGAAAACGCCGGTACGCCGGAAAACCTGGCGCTGCCCTTGAAGGTCTTCTGGCAGCCCGGATGCTCCAGTTGCCTGAAGACCAAGGAATTCCTCCTCGAACACGGGGTGCCGTTCCAATCAGTCAACGTCCTCGACGACGAGCAGGGCTTCAAGGAACTGGAGGCCCTGGGCGTGCGGCTGGTACCCATCGTCGCCAGGGGCGGGGTCTGGTCCAACGGCGCGGTCTTCCGCGACGTGGCGAAGGTGGCCGGCTTCGAATACGGCGGCCACAAGATGCTGACGCCGGCGGAGCTCAAGGACAAGGTGCTGATGATCCTGGAAGCGGCGGCGCGATACCTGCTGCAAATTCCCGACGACAAGCTCGACGTCGTGCTGCCCGGCCGGCCGCGCTCCTACCGGCAGCTCGTCTATCACGTCTTCGACATTCCCAAGGTTTTCCTGGACCGGGTCGAGCACGACGCTCCCTACACCTACGAGGCGCTGATATCGGTCCTGCCGCCGGACATGGTGACGAAGCAGGACCTGCTCGACTACGGCCAGGGCACGCGGCAGCGGTTCCAGGACTGGTGGGAGCGTGACGGCGCGCGGGCGGACTTCCGCCAACCCGGCAAGGTCTACTACGGTGAAGTGACGCTGCACGAGGTGCTGGAGCGGACCGGCTGGCATTCCGGCCAGCACACGCGGCAGATCATGCTGATGCTGCGCGAGAAGCTCGGGATCGAGCCGGACGGCCCGCTCGCCGACGCCGATTTCGCCGGGCTGCCGTTGCCCAAGAACATCTGGGACAACGAGAGGTCCTTCGACGAAAAATCGTTTTCCGAGAAGGCGGAAGCGTAGCGGATCGGCCGAGCGTGCAAACCCCGGGGGCATGCGCCGGGCGGCTTGCTCCTGGGAAAGGATGTTCTAGACTTGGTGCCGCGATTTCGCGCCAGGGGTGGATCGAACGGGATCTCGAGACATGCCTGAAGAAGACTATCTGCGACGATCGCCGATCAAGTTCGATGATCCGAATTATCAGGTCTGTTACGAGTACTGGCTACGCTTGAAGGGAAGCCGGCGTTCGCCGCGCTGGCGCGAATAGGACTGGCTGGCCCTGCCGAGCAAGCTCATTCCGTATTTCCTCGTCGTCGACGTCCGGCAGAATCCCCGGGATTTTATTTACCGCTTCTGGGGGACGGCGTCGGTCACGATGCACGGGATCGACTTCACCAACCAGTCGATCAGCAAGATCCGCTCGGCGGCGACGTACAAGTCGACAGCCGAGCAGTACGAGGAAGTCACCGCCAGCCACGAGGCCATCGGCACCGCCTACACCGTGCAGGCCGGCGAGAACGGATTACCCTACGTGCAGATTTCGCTCAGGATGCCGTTCTCGGACGACGGCGAAACCGTCACGCAGATCGCGACCTATTGCGACTGGAGCAACGACCTCATGAAAATCCGCGAGGAGTATCTGCGCGAGTATGGCGACTATTCGGCCAGGAAAGATGCCAAGACGTAAGAGTTACCGTCACAACCCGTCACGCCTTCCGATCCCAATTCCCAGTCTGCACTTCCGACGGCCAGAGAAGGCTGCCGCGCTGGAAAACGTGAGCCCGTTGCAGGCGAATGTCGTTTCCGCCTATCGATAGAAAAATTCGATTATAACTGAGTAAATAATGCGAATATCCTTTGAGCCATTCACCTGCGATAAGTCTCGCATTTACGGCATCGAAACGGAAAAAACATGAGCGACCGATCATCGAGCTGGTCCACGGACCGGCTGGCCCACTGGGCTGCGGACCTGACCTTCGAGGATTTGCCGGCGGACGTCGTCGCCATGACCGAGGACTGCGTTCTGGATGCCATCGGCTGCGCGGTGGCCGGGTTGGAAACGCCCGGAGCCGCCGCGATTGCCGGCATGGCGGAAGCCTGTTACGCGCCCGGAAAGTCCGACGTCTGGTTCAAGGGCCGGCGCCTGAACGAGATCGGCGCCGCCTACGCCAACGCCGCTGCGGTCTCGGCGCTCGACATCGACGACGGCCACCGCCTCGCCATGGGACACCCCGGCGCCGCCGTCGTGCCGGCGGCCCTGGCGGTTGGCGAGGCCGTCGGCGCTTCCGGCCGCGACGTCATCACCGCCATCGTCGCCGGGTATGAAGTCGCGCTCAGGATCGGTCATGCCGAGATCAAGAAGCCCTACCACACCGGCAACTGGACGGGCTTCGGCGCGGCCATCGCGGCGACCAAGCTGTTGCGGAGCGAGAGCGCGGCGATGTCGCAGGCCCTGGCGATCACGGCCTACCACTGCCCGCGCCTGCACGATCTGACGCAATCGAAGTTCATGGGCGCGGACGTGAAGGAATCGATTCCCTGGTCCGTCGTGACCGGCCTTTCCGCCGCCGAACTGGCGGTGCGGGGCTTCACCGGTTGCCGCGACGCGCTCGATCTCGAAGGACGGTTCGATCCGGCCGTTACCTGCGACGGCCTGGGTAGCGGCTTCAAGATCATGGGCACGTACTTCAAGAATTATTCCGTCTGCCGCTGGGCGCACACCTCCATCTCGGGGCTAATTGAAATCATGCGCGAGCAGAACCTGACGGCGGACGATCTCAAGCATGTCCGCGTCGATACCTTCCGTCAGGCGGCGTCCCTCAACAACGAAGCCGAGCCCAAGAACATCAACGGCGCGCAATACAGCCTGCCCTTCACCATGGCCGCCGCGGCCGTGCTGGGGGAGGATGCGGTCTCGCCGTTGGCCGGGGGCGTTATCGGCAATCCCGCCGTGGTTGCCGTCGCCGAGCGCATCTCCATTCATCACGACCCGGAAATGGACACGCACCTGCCGCTCCGCGCACCGGGCCGGGTCCGGGTCGAAACCGCCGCCGGCACGTTCGAGAAGACCGTCATCACGGCGTGGGGCGACGCGGGTGGCTATACCGGGCGGCGCGAATACCGCGAGAAGTTCATGCGGCTCGCGTCGCGGGGCATCGGCGCCGACCGGGCCGCCGCCATCGTCGCCGCCGTCGACGGCCTGCACGGCGGCGATGTCGCGACGCTTTCCCGGCTGCTCGAAAGGCCGGCGGCGGAACCGGTAAGGAAAGCGGTTTGACGTTCGACCAGATCGAGACCTTCTATCTGATCGCGACGCTCGGCACCTACCGCAAGGCGACCGAGCGGCTCAACGCCACGCAGCCGACCCTGTCGGCCCGCATCGCCGCCCTCGAGGATCGGCTCGGCGTCACGCTGTTCGATCGCGGCGGACACCGCGTCGCCCTGACGCCGCAGGGGCGCCAGTTCCTCGTCTACGCCGAAAAGCTGCTGCAGACCCGGGCCGAGGCGCGTCGCGCCGGCTCGTCTTCGGGCCATTCCGCGCGCACCTGCTGCGGCGCGGTGCCGACGACTGGTTGCTGCTGGTGGACCGCACCGTCGCCGGAAGTTGCCGCGACTGGCTGCGAGACGTTGCCCAGGACGTGCTCGCGGACGGCTGATTAGCCGTTCGGCCTTGTCCCCGCCTCGGTTTGTCATGCCTTTTCCGAGTTTCAGGTTTCGCCGCCCCTGTCCCATGTGCTAGCTAGCGGTATCTGGGAACCAGTTGGGAGTGGAAGGGCGCGCGCCGCGTTCCGCGCCAAGCCCGTCCGGCGAGGTAGCCAAGGCATGTCGAAACCGCAAACGACGGCATTCGTCGCCAACGCGGCCAGCGCGGGAATTCTTGAATCCCTGGCGCAGCATTTCGCGCAGCAGCCGGCGCTCGGCCAGGCCAAGCATCTTCGCCTCCGTAACGCCATTCTTGCCGCCATCCGCGACGGCGTGCTCGGACCCGGCGACCAGGTGCCGCCGGAACAGGATCTCAGCGCCGCCGTGCAACTCAGCCTCGGCACCGTGCAGCGCACGCTCCGGGAACTCGCGCAGGAAGGGACGCTGCTCCGTGAGCACGGCCGCGGCACCTTCGTTGCCTATCCGGGTCTGCCGATGGACGCCATCTGGCAGTTCCGGTTCCGCTCCAGCCCGTCCGCCCGGCGCCAGCCGGTGTCGTCGAAGGTCATCGATCAGGCGACGATCGCGGAAACCGGCCGATGGAGTGACGCGCTCGGCCCCGATGCGGCCGGCTATCTCCGCTTCACGCGTATCATCCAGGTGATGAACGGCCCCGCCTGCTTCAACGAGCTTTATCTCTGCGCATCGCGGTTTCCCGGACTATCGCTCGCCGGCGCCGAGGACCTCACGAACATCAACATCAAGATGCTGCTGGCGCAGGACTACAACGCGCCGACGCTCGCGGTCGAACAGATCGCCCGGCCGGCCAGGATTTCGGCGCGGGCGAGCGAAGTCCTGCAATGCGCCGACGACATTCACGGAATGGACGTCGATGTGGTCGGCTTCAGCTACGGCCGCGAGCCGATCACGCTACAGCGGATCTGGGTGCCGCCGACGGAGTTCTATATGGACTTCACCTACGAGGAGTCCGACTTCATCAAGGCCGGCGGCGCGGGCGTCGCCAAGCACGGCGTCAGGTCGTTGAACTTCTCCGACGCCGCCGACCTCTCCACCGTTCAGCGGAAGAAGTAGATCGGGCTCGACCAGATCAGATTGCCGTCCTCCTGCGTGATGCGGACGTAGATCGGATTGTCGCGTCCGGCCGCGATGGCGATCTTCCGCTCAAGCTTGCAATCGAGGTGTGCGTTCTCCTCCGGCAGTCGGAAGATGCGGAGCTTGCGGCCCAGCGCGCCGGCCTCGAACGTCTCGTCCTCGTAGCCGATGTCTTCGAGCGGCACGCCGCACTTCACGACCGGCGTCTCCAGCTTGAGCGTGCCGGCGTAGCCGTCTTCCAGCCAGGCGTCGAAACCGCCGATGTTACCCGTCGTCAGCGCCCGCCAGGCGAGGCCGTTGTCGCCGACGCGGTCGAGCGTCTTGTCGCGGTTGAAGAAGTTGATCGACGCCGCGCGGACGATCTTGTTCTCGGAGAACGTGGCGGTGCCGTCCCAGATCACCTGGCGGAAGCGGCCGCGATACTCCGCGCCCTCCCAGACGACGCGGACGCGCCGGCCGAGGTCTTCCGTGCCGTAAGGGCGGATGGTCTCGAGGCGTTCGAGGCCGTTGTAGATGTCGATGCGTTCGATCGGCGCCGAACCCGACACGTCGATCTTGAGCGTCACGTCGCCGGACGGCAGGTTGACGATGTCGCCCATGAGGGCGCGCGTCGCCTGTTCGCCCTTGGCGGGGCCGAGGTTCGGATCGTCGTGATAGAGCGTGCCGCTTGCGTCGAAATCGGCGGAGACGTCCAGATACATCCGCGTTCCCGTGGTGCCGTAGTGGTGGCGCTTGCGCAGGCAATCGAAGACGGCGGCGCGCGAAAGCTCGGTCGTCAGCAGGCCGGTCAGGCCGCCGACGGCGCCGAACAGCGAGGCGCCGGGATAGCTGGCGCCGGGCCGGCCCTTGTGCCCGTCCGAGTTGGAGACGATGCCGACGCGGTACCCCATTTCGAGGGCGTCGTGCAGGATCCACTCGAAGCTGCCCCAGGAGGAATGGATTTCCACCGACTTTTCGACGACGCCGTCGTGCGCCAGCTTCACGTCAGCGTAACGGCCGCCGCAATGCGCGAAGCAGACCGCGTCCTCGCCGTCGCGGGTCAGGGTCTCGAAGAGCTGTTTGGCTGTCGGGCAGTCGCTGCCGAGATCGGTGCGATCCGCGATCAGCGCGTGCGACGAGCGGTGGATCGGGCGGCCTTCCTGCATGTAATAGACGTTGCGGTCGCCGCCGAGGTTGGTGTTACCCGACCATTCGTAGCCGGGCAGCGTGACGAACCGGCCCGGTTCGTTGAACTCGGCGGTGAGGCCGTTGAGCTCATCCCAGAATTCCGTGGTGATCTGGAAATCGTTGCCCTGGTGGCCGATGACGTCGAGGAACGCCTTGTCGCGGGCGAACGTGAAATAGGCGTGCGCGCTGTTGGTGCCGACGGTCTCCTCGCTTTGGCCGTGCATGTCGCCCCAGTAGTGCGAGAGACCGAACGGCGTTTCCGCCATGACGCGGAGCGGGTTGCTGGCGCAGAGCACGGTCCCCGAACCGTCGAGGACGTCGATCCGGCAAACGCCTTCCGCGTCGACGGAGAGATTCTCGACGACGTTGGCGAATTCGCCCGGCTTGAACGTGACGGTCTCGGGAAGATTCTTGACCGGCAAGCTGCTCCGGAGCTTCACCGTCGCGTCGACGAGATTGCTCGGGTTACCCCACTTGTCTTCGGCCTTGAGGGAAAGACGGAACGGCGCGCCCGGTTTGGCAAGGGTCGGCGTCACGGCGCGCCAGACGACCGGAGCGCCGGGCACGATGCGGATCGCCGGCTGGTCGATGACCGGCACGTAGGTATAGGTCGCGATCGGATCGACGAGGACGCGGAACTCGTAGGTATCCTCGCAGAAGGTCTGCATCCGCATGCCGGGCGAGCCGCCGCTGGTATCACCGAACACGATGGTGATGGTGTCACCTTCCTCGAGGAAGCCGTGCACCACCTTGATGTAGAGGCAGCGGTCCCACGGTCGGACGTTGCCCTTGGGATCGTAGCGGGCTTCCAGGACGGCGTTGTTGCTGGCGGTCACGGTGGTGAAGTTGGCGCGCTTCGGATCGTCGAACTGCGGCCGGGACTGATCGCCCGCGAATCGGAACACGATCTTCAGGCTGCCGCTGTCGTCGATGCCGTGGAAACCGGCGGTATAGACGAGGGTGAAGGTGGCGTAGGAACCCGCCTCGAAATCCCCCGTCGGCGAGATCGTCGCCGTTCCGACGATCTCGGGATCAATGTTCTCGACGAGATTGCTGACCGGTGTCGTAGGCTGCCCGTCCATGATTAACCCCCTAAAATTACGTTGTTTTTTCGCTCCCGGCCTGGACCGAGACGGGCCCGGCGGGGACGCGCGTACAGCTATAATTCAAAATAGCTATATAGCTATATAACTTCCTGTTGACGCCGTGCAATCACTCGTTCAACATCGTTCCAACAAAGAAGTTCAAGGGACCGGGGTCCGAAGGGCCGACGGGACCTGACAGGGCAGGTATCGCGATGACGTTTCGTCGGGGGACTCCGTTCTTCCAGGCCTTTGCCGCCTTCCGGCGTCGCTGCTTTCTTGTGACGGGAGCCGTCGCATGAAGGCGCCGTTCGACATGGTTCCGCTGCCGAACGGCCGCAGCCAGTCGAAACCGCGCCGCACCGGTCTCACCATGATGGTCGATTTCGGCCTGCCGCTCGGGCGGGTCCGCGACATGCTGGAACTCGGCGCGCCCTATCTCGATCTGGCGAAAATCGCGACCGGCACGTCGCGCCTCTATTCCGAAAAGCTGCTGCGCGAGAAGCTGGACCTCTACCGGTCCTACAACGTCCGGCCGTTCCTCGGCGGGCAATTCCAGGAATATGTCTTCAAGACGCAGGGTAGGGACGCCATCTCGCCGTTCCTCGACGAGGCGAAGCGGCTCGGCTTCGAAGCGGTGGAAGTTTCCGACAACGTGGTTCCGCTCAGCCGCGAGGAACGCCGCGAACAGATCGCGCTCGCCTGCGGCAAGGGTCTTGCCGTCTTCGGCGAGGTCGGCTCGAAGAGCGAGCAGAACTTGGTCGACACGCTGGTCGAGCAGGCGACGGACGCGCTTTCCGCCGGCGCCGAGCTGCTATTGGTCGAAGGCGCCGAGCTTCTGGAGAACGGCAAGCCGAACATGGCGATGCTGGACGGCCTCCGCGCCGGGCTGGACATGGACAAGCTGCTGTTCGAGCTGCCGGGGCCGTGGATCACGAACGTGACCATGCACAGCATCCACGACCTCAAGAAGTTCCTGGTCCGCGAGTTCGGACCCGACGTGAACATCGCCAACGTGATGCCGGACGACCTGATCGAGACGGAGGCGCTTCGCGTCGGTCTCGGCGTCGTCGGCCCGAAATAGGCGAAACGAGTTCGGCCGCCCGGCGACGGCGCGGCCAACCGACCGGGAGTTCTGCCGCGCCGCGGCCGAAAGCCCCAAGACGTCGAAAAATACGTCAGGCCACTGGCGAGCGGAAAACTCTGTAGCCCAGACGGAAGGAGACCAGAGAATGAAGTCGAAAGTGTTGAAGAGCTTGGGGCTCGCCGCGCTGGCGGTGCTCCTCACGGCCGGCGGAGAAGTCGGCACGGCGCGCGCCGCCGACCCGAACGTCATCACCCTGTCCGGCGCCGGCCCGCAGGGCCGTTGGTTCAAGGAAGCGTCGATCTTCGGCAAGGTGCTGACCGAAAAGATTCCCGGTCTGACGGTCAACGGCGTCATCGGCAAGGGCGTCTCGGTCGGCAACATCAAGCGGACCGCCGCCAGCAAGATCGAAGGTGGCCGCTTCTACGTATTCGACCTGGCGAACGCCATGAAGAAGCAGGAGCAGTTCGCCGAGGGCGACTACTCCAATATCCGCGTTTGGATGAAGCTCGGCACGCACGTGTTCCGCGTCATCGCGCCGACCAACATCAAGACGTTCTCGCAGCTGAAGGGCAAGACCGTCGCCATCGGCGTCAAGGGCAGCGGCGACGACCTGATCGCCAAGCAGATTCTCGCCGGTTACGGCCTCAACGACGGCAACACCAAGTTCCAGTACGTCGGCCGTAAGGACGGCCAGGACGCGCTGGCGAACGGCCAGATCGACGCCATCGCCTACGCCTATGCGCGTAACAACCAGGGCCACCTCGGTCCGATCTTCGCCGCGCGCAAGATCGGCGTCGACGTGGATTTCGTCGAGCCGGATCCGGACAAGACGGAAGCGTTCCTGAAGAAGGACAAGATCTTCTTCCTCGACAAGCTCGGCGAGCCGGTGTTCGGCCGCCCGAACCTGCAGGGCATCGCGTTCTATCAGGGCATGGTGATCCGTGGCGATCTCTCGGAAGACCTCGTCTACAAGATGACCAAGACCATCTACGAGAACTGGGACGAGGTTCTCGCCAGCGCGCCGTGGTGGAAAGACCCGGGCGAGGCGAGCCTCGAATCCGCGCCGGCCATCACGCTGGCGCCGTACCATCCGGGCGCCATCAAGTACTACAAGGAAAAGGGCGTCTGGCAGAAGTACCACAAGGGCTGAAGCTAGGGTGAGCGACGCCGGGCGTCCGCCGCGAGGCGGCACGCCCGGCGGACCCGCCGCTGGCGGCGGCGGAAATAACAATGTCACCTGCGGGGGAGGCAATCCGTGTCGACCGTTCTCGATCGCATCGTCAGCCTGTTCGTGACCGTCCTGGTCATCGTCGGCGCCGGGTTCGCGCTTTATACCGGCGCGAGGGGGCCGTTCGAGGCGCCGGTACAGACCGGATTCTTCGTGATGGCGACGCTGCCGTTGGTCTACCTGATGGCGCCGTCGAAGATATTCTCGAACAAGACCGTCGAGACGGTTTTCAACCTGGTTCTCGCTAGCGCCGCCATCGCGGTGATGCTTTGGAACCTGTTCAACTTCCAGCGGCTCTACTCGGAGCCGTTCATCGGCACGACCGACATCGCGATCGGTCTGGTCGGTCTCGTCCTGGTATTGGAGGCCGTGCGCCGGACCGTCGGATTGGCGATCACGCTGATCCTGATCGCCTTCCTGATGTTCGCCTACTTCGGCCAGCAGGTTCCCTTCGAAATCCTGCGCCATGCCGGCCTCGACGTCGAAACCATCGCCAGCATCATCTTCTACGGCACCGACGGCGTCTTCGGCACGCCGATCTCGGTCTGCGCGACCTTCATCGTCGTGATCATCATGCTTGGTGCGTTCCTGACGGCTTGCGGCGGCGCCGACTTCTTCATGAACGTGGCGAAGGCCATCGCCGGCGGCCTGATGGGCGGGCCGGCGAAGATCGCCGTCATCGGCTCGGCCCTGATGGGCATGATCACCGGCGCGACGGTCGCCAACGTCGCGACCACCGGGTCCGTCACCATTCCGATGATGAAAAAGTCCGGCTACGACCCGCGCTTTGCCGGCGCCGTCGAGGCGCTGGCGTCGTCCGGCGGCCAGTTGATGCCGCCGATCATGGGGGCGGCCGCCTTCGTGATGATCGATTATCTGAACATTTCCTATGCGCAACTCGTTGTGCACGCGATCGTACCGGCGATCCTGTTCTTCTTCTCCGTCCTGATGATCGTGCACGTGCGTTCCGTGAAGCGCGGCTTCAAGCCGATCCCGAAGTCGGAAATCCCGAACCTCTGGGACGAGATCAAGGCGCGCGGCCACATGATGCTGCCGATCGTCGTGCTGGTGGCGCTACTGATCCAGCAGTACGGAATCATGTACGTAGCGTTCTTCTCGGTGTTGACCGCGATGATCGTCTGCCAGTTCAAGAAGGAAACCCGGCTCGACGTGAAGGGCTACTACGCGGCCTTCCACGACGCCATGGCCGGCATGGTGCCGCTGGTCGCCATCTGCGCCGGCGCCGGCATCCTGATCGGCGTCCTGTCGGCGACGGGCCTCAATCTGAAGATCACCTATCTCATCGAGTATGTGGCGCAGGGGAACCTGTTCCTGACGCTGGCGATGACCATGATCGCGTGCATCATCCTCGGCATGGGATTGCCGACGGTCGCCGCCTACGTGGTGCTGGCGACGCTGGTGCCGGCTTCGATGATCAAACTCGGCGTGCCGGACATCGCCGCGCATCTCTTCATCTTCTATTTCGCGATCCTGTCGGCGATCACGCCGCCGGTCTGTACCGGCGCCTATGTCGCCGCCGGTATCGCCAAGGCGGATCCCGTGGAGACGGGCTTCGTCGCCATGAAGCTCGGCATCGTCGTGTTCCTGCTGCCGTATGCATTCGTCTACGATCCTCAATTGCTGCTGATCGGCGACGACATTGGCGACGCCGTCATCCACATCGCCGCCTGCACACTGGGCATCGTGTTCTGGGCCTACGGTCTTGAAGGCCATTTCCGGAAGTTGCTGAGCAATTGGTGCCGGGCGCTGCTGATGATCTCCGGCGTCATGTTGATATGGCCGGACGTTTGGGTCAGCCTCGCCGGTCTCGTCATCGGCGTCATCGGTCTCCTGCCGAACCTGCAAGACATGGCGCTGACGCGGAACCGCAAGACTGAAGTGGACGGCTGAAAGCCGCCGATAATCTGGGAACGGAGGCATCGAACGTGCAGCCCAAGAATCTGCTGATCATCATGTCCGATCAGCACAACAAGAAGATGACCGGCTGCTACGGCCATCCGATGATCGAGACGCCGAACATCGACCGGCTCGCCGCCGGCGGGACCAAGTTCGACGCCGCCTACACCTGTTCTCCCGTCTGCGTGCCGGCGCGAGCCGTCTTCGCGACCGGGCTCTACAATTATCAGATCGGCTATTGGGATAACGCCGACGCCTACGACGGCAAGGTGGAAAGTTGGCACCACCGGGTCCGGGCGGCCGGCATGCGGGTCGATTCCATTGGCAAGCTGCATTTCCGTTCGAACGACGACGACGACGGCTTTTCGGAAAGTCAGGTCGCCATGCAGGTGATCGAGGGGAAGGGCGATCTTCTGGGGCTGGTGCGCGACGACATGCCGGAGCGCGGCGCGACCTGGAAGATGGAAGGCATGGCCGGTCCCGGCGAGAGCTCCTATACCTTCTACGACCGCGACATCACGGCCCGCGCCCAGGTCTGGCTGCACGACGCGGCGAAAGCGACGGACGGCAAGCCGTGGGTCCTGTTCGTGTCGCTGGTCTGTCCGCACTATCCGCTGACGGCGCCGCCGGAATTCTACTACCGCTATCTAGACGACGCGTCCCTGCCGATGCCGCGGCTGCGTGGCGCCGGCGAACGGCCGGACCATCCCTCCATCAGGGAATACTGCCGCGTCTTCAATTTCGATAAGCACTTCGACAACGACGAAAAAATCCGCCGCGCCGTCGCCGCCTATCACGCGCTCTGTGCCTTCATGGACGAGCAGGTCGGCAAGATCATGACGGTCTTGGAAAACACCGGTCTCGCCCTGTCGACGCGTGTCATCTACACCAGCGATCACGGCGACAACCAAGGGGCGCGCGGCATCTGGGGCAAGTCGACGATGTACGAGGAATCGGCGGCGGTGCCGCTGATCCTCTACGGCCCAGACGTGCCGAAGGGAAAGGTCGTCAACACCCCGGTCAATCATGCCGACGTCTTTCAGACCGTCCTTGACGGCGTCGGTCTCGACGCGGCGCCGGACGGCGGCAGGCACGGATGCTCCCTGTTCGAGCTTGCCACTGCCGGCGACGCGGAGCGGGTGGTGCTCTCCGAATATCATGGCATGGGCTCGACCGCCGGCGTGTTCCTGGTTCGTAACCGGCGCTTCAAGTACGTGCACTATTGCGACGCGCCGCCGCAGCTCTTCGATCTCGATGATGATCCGGGCGAGGAGCGGGATCTCGGCTCCGATCCGGCCCTCGCCGGCGTGCGGGCGCAGCTCGAGGCGGAGCTTCGCAAGTTCTGCGATCCGGACGAGGTCGACCGTCGCGCCAAGGCGCGCCAGGCGGAACTGCTCGCCGCCAACGGCGGCCGCGACGCGGTGATCGCCAGGGGCGATCTCGGTTTCTCGCCGCCGCCCGGCATCAAGGCCGAATTCAACTGAACGCAACCAAGCGAAGGAAGACCGACATGAAGATCACGCTCCTCGGCACCGGCACGCCGACGCCGTCCATGAAGCGGCAAAGTTCCGGCTATCTGATCGAGGTCGGCGGCGACGTCATCGTCATGGATCACGGTACCGGCGCCGGACACCGGTTGGTCGAGAGCGGGACCCGCGCCATCGACGTCACGCACTGCTTCCTGTCGCACCTGCACTACGACCACTGCATGGACTACCCCCGGCTGGTGCTGCAGCGCTGGGACCAGGGCGCCGACAAGGTGCCGGAGCTCAAGGTTTACGGACCGCCGCCGATCGCCCGCATGACGGAGCAGCTGTTCGGCGAGGACGGCGTCTTCGGTCCCGACATCACGGCGCGCATCAAGCACCAGGGCAGCATCGACGTGTTCGAAGCGCGCGGCGGCGTGCCACCCCGCAAATGGCCGAAGCCGGAAGTGACCGAGGTGAAGCCGGGCGACGTCGTCAAGGGCGGCAAGTGGACCGTGACGGTCGGCGAGGCGTCGCACGTGCAACCGTATCTGGAATGCTACGGCTACCGGCTCGACTCGGCGGAAGGCTCCATGTGCTATTCCGGCGACAGCGGCGCGGTCTGCCCTTCCATGGTCGAACTGGCGAAGGGTGTCGACGTGCTCATCCACATGAACCACTATCGGACCGGCACCGAGCCGACGGCGATCTACCGCGCCGTCTGCGGCAACCACATCGACACCGCCGAGGTCGCCAAGCGCGCCGGTGTGAAGACCCTCGTGCTGACCCACTTCCTCGAACAGATCGACCAGCCCGGCGTCCGCGAGGAAATTCTCCGCGAGATGATGCAGATCTTCGACGGCAACATCATCTGGGGCGAGGACCTCATGGAAATTCCGGTCGACGGCCCGCACATGGCGAAAATGGAGTGACGGCCGGACCATGACCGCACGCGCCAAGAACGTCCTCTTCATCACGTCCGACCAGCAGCGCGGCGACTGCTACGGCTTCGAGGGCCGCAAGGTGAAGACGCCGCACCTCGATCTGATGGCGGCCGCCGGAACGCGGTTTTCCGCCTGCATCACGCCGAACAACGTCTGCCAGCCGTCCCGGGCGTCGATCCTGACGGGGCTGTTGCCGAATACGCACGGCGTGCACGACAACGGCATCGATCTCGATTACGGGTTGGGCGAGAAGGGCGTCGCCGGCACCCTCGCCGCCGCCGGCGTCAGCACCGGCTTCATCGGTAAGGCGCACTTCACCAGCAACCACACATTCAAGAAGACGGGCTCGCCGGAATGCCGCCTGTCATCGCCGGATTTCCCCACCGATTGGGCCGGACCCTACATGGGTTTCCAGCACGTCGAGCTGGTCTGCGAGGGGCATAACTATTGGCTGCCGCAGGAACCGCCGGGCGGCGGCGCTTACGAGAAATGGTACTACGGCGACGGCCTCGGCCAACTCAAGAACAAGCTCTACGAAACCCGCCTGCCGCCGCTCACCGACGCGGCACAGACCTGGCATTCGGCGTTGCCGCCGGCGTGGCACAATTCGACCTGGATCGGTGACCGAACCATCGAATACATCCGTTCGCACAAGCACGAACGCTTCTTCTGCTGGGCGTCGTTCCCCGATCCGCATCATCCGTTCGACGCGCCGGACCCGTGGTCGCGCATGCACCATCCGGGCGAGGTCGACCTGCCGTCGGAACGCGAGAAGGATCTGGAGCGCCGGCCCTGGTGGCATCGCGCCAGTCTGGAAGGGGTGCCGCAGACGACCGAGACGTTCAAGGCGGTGCGCACGGGCTATTCCCGCATGCCGGATCAGGACGACCGGCAGCTCCGCGACATCATCGCCAACTACTACGGCATGATCTCGCTGATCGACCACAACGTCGGGCGGATCATGCAGACGCTGAAAGACCTCGGTCTTTCCGACGATACCCTCGTCATCTATTCGACGGATCACGGCGACTGGCTCGGCGATCACGGTCTGATCCTGAAGGGGCCGATGATGTACGAAGGGCTGGTCCGCATCGGCTTCCTGTTCCAGGGGCCGGGCGTGCCGGCGGGCAAGGTCGTCGCCGATCCGGTTTCCACGCTCGACGTACCGGCAACGGTTCTGGACGGGATGGGCGTCTCACCGGGTATGGACATGCACAGCCGTTCCGTGCTGCCGCTGATCGACGGAAAGGCGAACCGCGACTTCGCCTATAACGAATGGGCGGTCAACGCGGCCCGTTGCGGCGTCGCGCTTGATCTCCGGATGGTGCGGACCAAGACGCATAAGCTGACGTTGGAAACGGAATCCGGCGCCGGCGAACTCTATGACCTCGCCAACGATCCGCACGAGATGGACAACCTGTTCGAGGATGCCGGCGCGGCGAAGATCCGCAAGGAACTGACCGACATGATCCGTTCACGCCCCGACGACGAGATGAAGCCGTTCCCCGAGCCCGTCGGCATGGCCTGACGGCGCGCCGCTCAATCGAGTCCGAGAAGCCTCGCCGCGTTGCCGCCGAGCCACTTCTTGCGGACCTCGTCCTTCAATTGCAGCGCCTCAATATCGGCGACGGCCTGTTCGACCGGCTGCATCGGCCACGCCGAGCCGAAGATGATCTTGTCCTGCAGGACCGAATTTCCGTACTGCAGCAGCGGTTCGTAGCCCGAGTTCTGGACGCCCAGATACTTCGGCCGGACTGCGACGAGCCCGATATGGACGTTGGCGTGCCGCCAGGCGACGCCGATCAGTTCCTGTACCCACGGGAAGCCGGGCGGCGAGGCGATCACTTTCAGTTCCGGGAAGTGCACCATCACCTCGTCGAGGGCGAGGGGATTGCCGTAATGCATCTCCGTCCGCGTCGAGAAATTGATGCTGGCGTGTACGTTGACCGGAATGCCGAGCTCGATGCACTTGGCATAGAGCGGATAGAGCTTCTTGTCGTTGATGGCGAGCTTGTTCTCGAAGCACTGGA
>JAYOFL010000050.1:0-28640 GCA_038117205.1 Rhodospirillales bacterium
CCGTCGTCGTCGGCCGCTCCAACATCGTCGGCAAGCCGATGGCGGCGCTGCTGCTGGCCGAGAACTGCACGGTGACGGTCGCGCATTCGCGCACGCAGGATCTGCCGGCGCGCTGCCGCGAGGCCGACATCCTGGTCGCCGCCGTCGGCCGGCCGGAACTGGTCAAGGGCGACTGGGTGAAGCCCGGCGCCGTCGTCATCGACGTCGGCATCAACCGGGTGCCGGCGCCGGAAAAGGGCGAAGGCAAGACCAAGCTGGTCGGCGACGTCGCCTTCGCGGAAGCGGCCAAGGTGGCGGGCGCCATCACGCCGGTGCCGGGCGGCGTCGGCCCGATGACCATCGCGTGTTTGCTCAGGAACACCGTCATCGCGGCCTGCCGCCAGAAGGGACTGCCGGTTCCCAGTCTTTAATCCGCGCGGACCGGCTACAGGCGCGTTTAACTCTTCCCGTCACCCCGGGCTCGCTTGTCCCGGACTTCGTTCCGGGATCACGGGTCCACTCTTCGACAACCATCGTGGCGTTGACGGTGGACCCCGGAATAAATCCGGGGTGACGGGGTGGAGTGGAATTGCAGCGTCGGCCCAACTCTCTCTCGTCACCCCGGACTTGTCCCGCGGCCGGCAGCCGCTAGTCTCGCCGCATGACGGGCGATCCGATCGAACGAGCGCAAGCGTTGCAGGCGGCGGGAAAGTTCCTCGACGCCGCCGACATCTATGCGGAAATGATGGGCGACGTGCCGGAGCGCGCCCGCATGTTCCTGATGATCGCGGAAGACGCGCTTCAGCGCGGCGACGGGACGTCGGCGGCCGGACTAGCCGCCCGCGCGGAAGCGTCGGCGGCCCCCGACGCGCTCGCGGATATCGCGGCGACGTTCGAGCGGGCCCGCGACATGGCGAACGCCGTTCGCGTCAACCGCCGCCGGACGGCGGCCACGCCCGAAGACGCCCGCGCCTGGCGCGATCTCGGCGCGACACTGAACAAGGCGGGCGAAATCGAAGACGCGGAAGCGGCGACGCGGCGCGCCATCGACCTTGCGCCCACGGACCCCGTGGCGCATGCGCACCTCGCCGCGATCCGGCGCGAACGGCGCGATCAAGCCGGCGCCATGCAAGCCGCCGGGCACGCCCTTGCCCTCGACCCGTCGAACGCGGCGCATCATGTGTTGAAGGCGGAGCTGCTGCTCGCGTCCGGCGACCTCGCGGCGGGCTTTGCCGAATACGAATGGCGGCTAAAGGTCGCGGAGGTATTCGCGCCGGCCCGCGATCTCAAACTTCCCACATGGGACGGCGGCGCCCTCGACGGTTCGCTCCTGATCGTCGGCGAGCAGGGCTTCGGCGACGTGCTGCAGTTCTGCCGCTTCGTGCCCATCGCCGCGAAGAAGGCGTCCCGTACCGTGCTCGCCGTGCATCCACCGCTGGCGCCGCTGCTGCGCTCGCTCCCCGGCGTCGAGGTGCATGCGTTCAACGCGGCCATTGCCGGCCCGTTCGCAGCGGCGATCAGCCTGATGAGCCTGCCGCACGTTCTGGCGACGACCGACGCGCCGACGCCTTATCTGCACGCCTCCGACGACGCACGGACGCGCTGGCGGGACCGCGTCGGCGGCGACGGCTCGAAGGTCGGCCTCTGCTGGCGCGGCAACCCGGAAGGCGGGCACGACCGGGGCCGATCGATGACGCTCGACGACCTCAAGCCGCTCGCCGACGTCGCGGGAGTCGCGTGGCACGCGGTGCAACGGGACGCGACGGCGGATGAGCTCGCCGCCTGGCCGGCGCCGTTCCGCGATCTCGGCTCCAAGTTCGAGACCTTCGACGACACCGCCGCCGCCCTCGACGCCCTCGACCTGATCGTCACGACCGATACGGCGCTGGCGCACGTGGCCGGCGCCATCGGCAAGCCGGCGTTCCTGCTGCTGCGGCACGTACCGGCCTGGCGTTGGGGCAACGAGGGCGAACGCACGGCGTGGTATCCGAGCCTGCGCCTCTTCCGTCAGCCGGCCCCCGGCGACTGGGCGCCCGTGGTCGTTGACGTCGTCGATGGCGTCGTCGCCGCCGTCCGCGCCGCGATCGAAGACGCGGTCTAGCGCCGGCCGTGCGCCAGCTTCACCGCGTCCGAATGGGCGCGGAGCCGCGCCATGGCGACGACGCCGAGGAACGGCCCAACGCACAGGAACGCGAACGACCAGCGCCAGCCGACGGCGTCCGCCATGACCGGCACCAGATGGATGGTCAACAGCGTCAGCGTGAAGCCGACGCAGGTCTGCGCCGTCAGCATGGTGCCGGCAAGGCCGGCCGGCGCGAGTTCGATGACGCAGGAGGAAAACTGCGCCGAGTCGGCGACGATACTGATCCCCCAGACGATGCAGAGCATTGCCATTACCCACGGCGCACCGCCGTACAGAAAGCCGATCACGATGGCGCAGGCGCCGCTCGTCGCCATCGCCCCCATGGTGAGCGTCGTGCGGCCGAAGCGGTCCGCGATCAACCCGCCGATCAGGCTGCCGAGCGCCCCGGCGGCGACCGTCGCGAAGGTGACCATTGCGGCCCAGGTGCCGGCCGCCGCAATGCCGGCGTCCCGGAAGCTGTGCCCGAGATAGACGCCGAGCCAGCCCCACATGGCATACAGCTCCCACATGTGGCCGAAGTAGCCGAAATTGGCGAGGCGGAGCGCCCGGTCCCGCCACGCCGTCAGCACGGCGCCCGGCCGGAACGGCGGCGCCGGCACCTGATTGGGGCCGAGCGTCACGAACAGCACCAGGAACGCCGCGATCGCGGCCGCGACGGACGCGGCGGAAATGGTCAACCGCCAGTCGACGCCGCCCAAGGCGTTGAAGAGATGCGGCAGCGCCGAGCCCAGCGTCAGTGCGCCGACCAGCAGGCCGACCAGGAAGCCCATGTCGCCCTTGGCCCAACTCGCGGCCATCTTCATGCCGACGGGATAGACGCCGGCCATGCACGCCCCCGTCACGAAACGGCAGAGGATGACGGCGTCGGACCCCGGCTCCAGCAACAAGATCGCCGCGTTGGCGGCGGCGGCGACGAGGGCGGACACCGAAAACAGCAGCTTCGGCGATACGCGGTCCGGCAGCGCCATCAGCGCGCTCGCCAGCGTGCCGGCGACGAAGCCGACGGCGACGGCGCTGGTGAAAAGCGCGGCGCGGTCCGGTCCGATCAGCCCCTCGGCGCGGAGCGCCGGCACCACGGCGGTCGCCGAGAACCAGAGCGCCAGGGCCAGCACCTCGGCGGCGGCGAGCAGCGATACGGAGCGGGTTTTTTCGTCCGGCGACATGCGGCGACGATGGGCGTTGGCGAGGGTCATTGTAAACCCGAAACGACGTCCCATGTCTTGGTCCGGAACAGACGAGACGCCCGCCGCGCTTGGCGGCGAAGGGCGGAAGGTGTAAACGTCCGCGCATGGAACAGGTTTCAGTCCCCGCCGCACCGGCGCCGGTCCCGGCCGCCGCCGACCCGCGCATCGAACTGGTGGGCCTCACCCGCGCCGAGCTTAAGGAAGAGCTCGAACGCATGGGCGAGAAGACGTTCCGCGCGGGCCAGCTCTGGCACTGGATCTATCACCAGGGCGAGACCGACTTCGCCGCCATGACGACGCTCTCCAAGGATTTCCGCGCCAAGCTCGCCGAGACCCACAAGGTGACGCGGCCGGCCACCGTGACCGAGCAGCGCTCCACGGACGGCACCCGCAAGTGGCTGTTCCGCTTCAAGGACGGCAAGGAAGCGGAGACCGTCTACATCCCCGAGGAAGACCGGGGCGCCGTCTGTATTTCGTCGCAGGTCGGCTGCACGCTTTCCTGCACCTTCTGCCACACCGGCACCATGCCGCTGGTCCGCAACCTGTCGCCGGCCGAGATCGTCGGTCAGTTCATGGCGGCCCGCGACAGCTGCGGCGAGTGGCCGTCGCCGAAGGACGGCGGGCGCATGCTGTCCAACATCGTCATGATGGGCATGGGCGAGCCGCTGTTCAATTACGAGAACGTGGCGAAGGCGCTCGCCATCGTCATGGATCACGAGGGCATCTCGCTTTCCAAGCGGCGCATCACGCTCTCAACGTCGGGTGTGGTGCCGCAGATGCACCGCTGCGGCGAGGAGCTCGGCGTCAATCTCGCCATCAGCCTGCACGCGGTCAGGGACGATCTCCGCGACGTCTTGGTACCGATCAACAAGAAGTGGCCGATCGCGGACCTGCTGCAGGCGTGCCGCGACTATCCGACCGCCAACAACGCGCGCCGCATCACCTTCGAGTACGTCATGCTGAAGGGCGTCAACGATTCGGACGCCGACGCGCACGAACTGGTGCGCCTGATCCGCGGCATTCCGGCGAAGATCAACCTGATCCCGTTCAACCCGTGGCCGGGCGCGCCGTACGAGTGCTCGTCCAACAACCGCATCCGGGCGTTTGCGGACATCGTCAACGACGCCGGCTATTCGTCGCCTGTGCGCACGCCGCGCGGCCAGGACATCATGGCCGCCTGCGGTCAGTTGAAGTCCGCGAGCGAGCGGGAACGCCGCGCGCGCACCGCCGCCGACTGAACTCCCCCTTAATATTCTGGCCCGATCCCTGCATCGCCTTCCCGGAACAACCCCGGAGGGAGGGCAGAAAAATGCGCACTGAAGAGACCGCCGCCGTCGGCGGGATGGCCGGCTATCCCGGCGCCCAGGGCAATTCGAAGCCGGCGATGGACGTCGAGCCGGAATGGAAGAAGAGCTTCCGCCAGACGCTCGACGAGATCAAAGACGTGGGCTTCGGCAGCTACGCGCAGAAGATCAACGAGGAAAAGCTGGAAGAGCTTCGGAAGAAGATTTTGGCTTCCATGGGGCTTTCCGAGCAGGATCTCGAGAAGATGAGCCCGGAACAGCGCGCACAGATCGAGAAGATGGTGAGCCTGGAAATCCAGCGCCGTCTCGCCGCCGAGGATGCGCTCGAGGCGGACGAGAACGCCGCCGAGGGTGGCCAGGCCGCGCCCGGCGAAATCGCCGGACAGGTCCGCGCCTCGCCGAACGGCATGGGCGCCGGACTGCTCATTCTTCAAGCCATCGACGACAGCGGGCCGGCTTCCGACGCGCCTTCGGACGAGAAGAAAAACGGGTAATCCCTGCCGCACCCGGCAATTTTTGTCGGGCGCCGCCCCCCTTGTCGCGACGAGTGGACCCCGGGACAAGCCCGGGGTGACGGGTGGGGGTGTTTTCCGGCGAAACGATTGCGGGAACATCAGGGCGCCCGTATGGCGCCGCGCGGGCAATTCTAGACAAATATTCTCGTCACCCCGGGCTTGTCCCGGGGTCCACACTTGAGGCTGTCGAGACGCTGCTGGCGGAGCCGCCGGAAGTTCACCCCGCGACGCGTTGCCGCATCTTCTTCAAGGACCGCTTGAGTTCCTTGATGTAGGGCACGTGCTCTTCCTCGATGGTGTGGCGCGGGCTGTCCTTGTAGGTCGTCCGCACCCAATCGTTCTTCGCCTGAATGGCGGCCCGCATGTCGAGCTTCGGCGGCAGCCTGGCCTCGCCGAGCTCCACGTCGCGGACCCAGCGCGCCTGATATTCGTAGACCATGTTGAGCGCCGTATCGGTGTTGAAGAACCCCATCAGATAAAGTCCCGGCCAGTCCGGCGGCACCATGCGCTGATAGAGATCCAACCCGTTGTCGACGATGGAAAGGACGTCCGGGCGCATGAACGGCAGATCGATCAGATAGCCGGTGGCGGCGAGCAGCACGTCGAAGTCTTCCGATGAGCCGTCGGCGAAATGGATGGTCTTGCCGTCGATACGCTCGATGCCCTGCTTCACGCGGACGCGGCGGTACGCGATGTCGGTGACGATGCGCGCGTTCGACGTCACGTGCGCGCGCTTATCCAACCTCTTGAAGCCGAGCTTCGACATGTTCCCGTGCACCAGATAGACGAGCCAGCGCGTCAGCGCGCGGCGAACGAAGCCCGGCAGCCATGGCCGCTGGATGGCGCGCGTGATGTCGGTGAAGGCGATGCCACAGAAGAGCTTGGGCAGGATCAGCACGCCGGAGCGTGCGACCAGCACGCAGCTTTTGACCATCGAGCAAATGTCCGTCGCCATGTCGCAGGCCGAGTTGCCGACACCGACGACGCAGACCCGCTTGCCGACGAACCGTTCCGGCGAGTGGTAGTCGTGCCCGTGCACGTACTCGCCCTTGAAGTCGTTCTGGAACATCTCGACGTGCAGCGGCTTCGTCAAATGCCCGGTGGCGACGACGACGGCGTCGAAGGTTTCCGGCGCCGCACCTTCGATGTGCAGCCGCCACTTCGGGGCTTCGTTCTTCTTCGCGTCGAACAGCGGTTCGATGTCGGTGATGCGCGACTTGAAGCGGATGCGCCGCACCAGATCGAAGTGCTCCGCGTACTTGACGAGATAGCGGTGCATGTCCCGGTGGTCGGGGAAGAACTGCACCTCCGGGTCGAAGTCGAAATCGTGGAAATGCGTGACACCCTTCGACGTATTGATGTGCAGCGTCGAGTACGCCGACGACCGGCCGTTGTCGTTCTCGAATTTCCAGAGCCCGCCGATCTGCGTGCCGATCTCGAAGATGGTGACGTCGAGCCCGGCCTGGGTCAGGTATTTCGCCGCGCATAGGCCGCAGGCGCCGGCCCCGACGACCGCTATTTTCTTGTTCGCGCTCATTTATATGTCTCCCCCGAACGCGGAAAGATTAGCGGCTGCCCCCGCCTTGGCAAGTAGACCGCTCGGGCTTTTCGAGTGGACCCCGGAACCCCCGATCCCGTCGGTGGCAGGCATGCCCGGGGTGACGAGGGGCATTCCGTCCACCCAATTATATTTCCCGTCATTCCGGGCGCGCTCGGGCAAGGCCCGAGGGTGTCCCGGAATCCACTCTCCGAAGCGGACAGGTGCCGTGTGGTCCTTGCCCGCGCGGCGGCTTTGCCTATACTGCGCCCGCTTCGCCGGCCGAATATTCTGACCTCGGCGGCAACCCCAGGATTGAAGAGACGCGCCCATGAGCAAATCCGTCAAGAAAGTGGTCCTCGCCTATTCCGGCGGCCTCGACACCTCCGTCATCCTGCGCTGGCTGCAGGACACCTACCGCTGCGAGGTGGTGACGTTCACCGCCGACCTCGGCCAGGGCGAGGAGTTGGAGCCCGCGCGCAAGAAGGCGGAAATGCTCGGCATCAAGGAAATCTACGTCGACGATCTCAGGGAAGAGTTCGTCCGCGATTTCGTGTTCCCGATGTTCCGCGCCGGCGCGCTTTATGAAGGCACGTACCTGCTCGGCACCTCGATCGCCCGGCCGCTGATCGCCAAGCGCCAGATCGAGATCGCGCGGGAAACCGGCGCCGACGCGGTGTCGCACGGCGCGACCGGCAAGGGCAACGACCAGGTCCGCTTCGAACTCGGCTACTACGCGCTGGAGCCCGGCATCAAGATCATCGCGCCGTGGCGTGAATGGGACCTGACCAGCCGCACCAAGCTAATCCAGTACGCCGAGCAGCACCAGATTCCGGTGCCGAAGGACAAGCGCGGCGAGGCGCCGTTCTCGCAGGACGCCAACCTGCTGCACATCTCGTCGGAAGGGAAAATCCTGGAAGACCCGTGGGAGCAGCCGGATTACGACTTGATCCTCAGCCGCATGGTCACGCCGATGGCGGCGCCGGACAAGGTGGAAGAGATCACCGTCGATTTCGAGAAGGGCAACCCGACCGCCGTCAACGGCGAGAAGATGTCGCCGGCGACGCTGCTCGCCAAGCTGAACGAGATCGGCGGGCGCAACGGCATCGGCCTCACCGACATCGTCGAGAACCGCTTCATCGGCATGAAGTCGCGCGGCGTCTACGAAACGCCGGGCGGCACCATCCTGTTCCACGCGCACCGCGCCATGGAGAGCATCACGCTGGAACGCGGCGCCATGCACACCAAGGACGAGATTATGCCGCGTTACGCCGAGTTGGTTTACAACGGCTTCTGGTTCGCACCGGAACGCGAGATGCTGCAGGCCGCCATCGACAAGGCGTCCGAGCGCGTCACCGGCACGGTGCGGCTCAAGCTCTACAAGGGGAACGTCATGATCTCCGGACGGAAGTCGCCGAACTCGCTTTACGATCAGGCGATCGTCACCTTCGAGGAAGACACCGTCTACGACCAGCGCGACGCGGCCGGCTTCATCCGCCTGAACGCGCTCAGGCTGCGTTTGCTGGGACGCGAAGGCAAAAAGTAACGCCGAGGCGCGTTACGTCGCGAACGCCTTCAGGAACCCCCGCTCGCCGGCGGGGGTGAAGCGCACGACCCGCGTGCCGGGGACGCGACGCGCCCAATCGTTTTCCTCGATCTTCGCCAGGAGCGCGCGGCCCAGCGCGCCCGCCAGATGCGAGCGCCGTTCGCTCCAATCCAGGCATTCCCGGCAGAGCGGCGTGCGGCCGGCCGAGAGAGCCTCGACGTCGATGCCGAAATCCTGGACGAAGGCGTGGCCCTTCCTGGTGAGGGCCAATCGGGCACCTTCGCCGTCGCCGTCGATCTTCAGATACTTCCGTCGAACGAGGCTGTCGAAAAGCCGCGTCCCCATGTCGCCGGCCAGGTGATTGTAGCAGACCCGCGCTTTCCTGAGCGCCGGGTCCTTCGGGCCGGTTCGGCTCCGCCTGTGGCCGGCGCCGGCGGCGATCGCCATCAGCCCTTCCAGCACGCGGGCCACCTCGTCGCCGGCGAGCGAGAAATACTTGTGCCGGCCCTGTTTCCGTTGCTTGAGCAGCCCGCCCTGTTCCAGTTTCGAGAGATGCGAGCTTGCCGTCTGCAGCGTGACGCCGGCCTCGGCGGCGAGCTCGCTCGCCGTCAGCGCCTTGCCGGTCATCAGGGCCGTCAGGATGTTGGCGCGGGCAGGGTCGCCGATCAGGGACGCCACCAGCGCGATGTCGGGTCCTTCTTTCATACTTCGACCGTAACCGAAGCATTCCCGCCGTTCAACCGGTAGCATGCGGGCCTGTCGAAACCCGAAAGGACCGAACATGCTGACCTGCGTCATCCGCTATCACATCGACCCCACGAAGAAGGATGCCTTCGCCGAATACGCCCGCAACTGGGGCCAGGCCACTCCCCGCTGCGGCGCCGATCTGATCAGCTATTTCGCGCCGCACGAGGGATCGAGCACGCTCGCCTACGGTATTTACAACATCGAGAGCCTCGCCGCCTACGAGGCCTATCGGGCGCGGCTTGCGGAAGACCCGCTCGGGCGCGAAAACTATCGGTTCGCGATGCGCGAGAGGTTCCTGCTGCGCGAGGGCCGGACGTTTCTGAAGCTGGTCTCCGCGCCGCACGGAACGGACAACATATAAGGAGACATCCGCATGATCGCCGTCATCTTCGAGGTGGAGCCCGCCGAAGGCCGCAAGGACGAGTATCTGGGGATCGCCGGCGACATCCGGCCGATCCTTGAAAAGATCGACGGCTTCGTTTCGGTCGAGCGGTTCCAGAGCCTGACCAATCCCAAGAAGGTGCTGTCCTTGTCGTTCTTCCGCGACGAAGCCGCCGTCCTCGAATGGCGGAACACCGTCGAGCATCGGGGCGCGCAAGCCAAGGGCCGGGGCGGCGTCTTCGCCGACTATCGGCTCCGCGTCGCCCAGGTCATCCGCGACTACGGCTTGAACGAGCGGGATCAGGCGCCGGCGGACAGCAAGGGCATCCACGGTTGAGCGGAGATCGTCCCAACCTCGCCGTCGAGTTCGCGCTGCTCGGTCTCTTGGCGCTGCTCTGGGGATCTTCGTATATCTTCACCAAGATCGCCGTCGCGGAGATCCCGCCGTTGACGCTGATCGCGGTCAGGGTCACGGGCGCGGCGGTGTTCCTGCTCGCCGTCATGCACGGGCTCGGCGCGCGGCTGCCGCGCGATCCCGGCGTATGGCGGTCGCTGCTGCTGCAATCGCTCTTCAACGGCACAGCGTCCTGGGTCATTCTGGCGTGGGGTCAACGGCACGTGGATGCGAGCCTCGCCAGCGTCCTCAATTCCACCTCGCCCATCTTCGTCTTCCTGTTCACCGCCTTCGTCACCCGGCATGAAACCCTCGGCGGCCGCAAGCTGTTCGGCGCCATGCTCGGCATCGCCGGTGTCGTGCTGATCGTCGGCGTCGACGCCCTCGCCGGGTTAGGTCAGCAAGTGGCGGGACAATTGGCCTGCCTGGCCGGCGCCGCGCTCTATGGCTGCGCCGCCATCTACGGCAAACGTTTCGCCGGCATTCCCGCTGTTGCCACCGCCGCCGGGACGATGATCTGGGGCGCGGTCGTCCTCGTCCCCGCGGCGCTGATCGTCGACGCGCCCTGGACGCTGGCGCCATCGCCGAAAGCGATGGCGTCGACGGCCGTGCTCTCGATCTTCTCGACCGGTGTCGCGCTGTTGATCTATTTCCGATTGGTCCGGAGCATCGGCTCCATGGGCGTCTCCAGTCAGAGCTATCTGCGCGCCGGTGTCGGCGTCGTTCTTGGGATCGTCGTGCTCGGCGAGACGCTGAGCGCCTCCGTCGCGGCGGGGCTTCTCGCCGCCGTCCTCGGCGTCGCGCTGATCAACTGGCCGGCGCGCCGGATGCCGGCCACCGAGACGGGAAATTAACCTTCGATTCGCTGATTTTTCGGGAAAAAGTTGTGGGTTGTTTTTGATAGAGTCAGAATAAGTTAAATAAAACAGTTAGTTACATGGCATCTCCGCATCGGTTGGCCGCTGAACCTTTCACTCCGATAATTTTCCGATTAACCATAAAACATAATCTACGGGTAGTGGCATGGCGGCGTTAAAATCGGCTCTCTTCTATCCCCTGGCGCACGGGCGCGCGATCGTCCGCACGATGTTTTGGCTTGTGGCCGGCTTTCTCATGATCGCCGGTCTGGCGTGCGGCGGGATCTTCTTCCTCAACGGCAATCCGGACGCATTGGCGGCGGCGATTATGTTTCTCGCCTTCGGCGGTGTCGGCTTGATCTCGGCGGCGTTCTACGACGATATCGTCGCGGCGCTGCGACCGGACGACGTGCGTCGCGCCTGATCGGCGGCGGACTTGTGGAACTGCCTGAGCGTCGGATCGCGCTCGATCCAATACGTATACGCTAGCGTCATTTCTATCCCCTTCATCGTCGCCGGACGGGCGACGCTGCCGGTCAGGATGTACGTCTTGGCGTCGGTGTTGTTTTCGCCGACGAAGGCGATGGTGTCGTCCGGCCGCTTGTCGGACCGGACATAGGTGTTCTGCCAATCCAGACCGTAGACGTGATCCGGCTTGCCGGTTTCGGGGTGCAGCGTCAACAGATCGACGGCGCCGACGCGCCAGCTCGCATAGACAAGATTGTCGATGGCCGACGAGCCCAGCCACTGCGACACCAGCGCCGTTTCGGCGAGGCGCTGAAAGAACTGATCGCCCGGCGGCACCGGCGCGAACAGCGCCGCGTAGAGGCACGGGCTGGTCAGATAGACCTTGAAGTTGACCTGGCGCTGGAAGCGCTTGGCGTCCCGGTCGACGCGGTTGAGGCGGCGGATCAGGAACGCCTGTTCGAGATAATCGAGATACTTTCGGAGCGTGTTCTTGGCGATGCCGGTTCCCTTGGCGAGATCGTCCATAGAGACTTCCCGCGCCGTGTTGAAGGCGAGGATGCCGAACAGCCGGTTGAGCTCCTGCGGATCGTTGACGCCGGCGAGCGACGCCAGATCCTTGTGCAGCACCCGGTCGGCGACGCCGTCGCGGATGAAGGTCGGCGCCGGCGCCCCTTCCTTGCCGGAAAGAATCCCTTCCAGGAAGCCGCCGAAATTCACGTAGCGTTGAAATTCCTGATTGAGGGCCGGCAGCGCGTTCGGCAGCAGCGTCATGCCGCCGCCCTTGTCACCGCCGTCCTAGGTGCGACCGAACAGCTTTTCCTCGGAGCCCCGGAAGCGGAGGAATTCGAGGAACGTCAGCGGCGGCAGGACGAACACCTCGATCCGGCCGTTCGCCACCTTGGCGCCGCTTGTGATGGCGGGCGACGCCGACGAGACGGCGCCGACGATGCGCGCCTTGGGCCGCATGTCGGCCAGCTTGAGGAGCACCTTCTCCCAGTCCTTGACGTACTGCACCTCGTCGAAAAAGACGTAGAGGTCGGTATCCGGACCGTGCCGGTAGCGCCGGCAGAACATCTCGAACAATGTCGGGATGTCGGCCGCCGTGTAGCTCGGCGTCGTCATCGAGCAATAGAGGACGTTGGTCAGCTTGACGCCGCGCTCGATCAACTGCGCCACCATCTGGCGGAGCATCACCGTCTTGCCGGCCCGGAGCGGCCCGGCCAGGATCAGGACGTTGCCGAGGCCGGTGCGCATGGTGTGGTTGACGAAAGCTGGGAAGAAGGCCCGCTTCGGCGGATTCTTGAAGGCGACGCGGGTATTCTCCGTGAATTCCCACCACGGATTGTCGAACGCAAGACGATGAAAAAGATCGTTGTCGGTGATGGTATGCACCGGCCTTCGCCCCCAAACCCTCGCCGATGGCCACACTCGAATTCCGGATGTCCCGGAATTTCACGATCAATCCGCAACGATCAAGCAGTTGATCTTATATAGTTGTTGGCACCTTCCTCGCGAACGGAAGTCCTGTCAAGAAAAAGCATCCGGAAATTAGGGGTTTTCCTTTAACTCTGATCTGACGCAGGCTTTGAGGTGCGGCAGCAGTTCGTCGCCGAACCAGGGATTCTTCCGTTCCCAGGCCATCGTCCGCCAACTCGGATGCGGCAACGGCAACAACTTCGGCCCGTATTCCCGCCAGTTGGCGACTGTTTCCGTCATCGTTTCCAAGCGTTTATCCCCAAGCACCACGGCCTGGGCATAGCCACCGACGACCAAGGTCAACCGAACGCGCTTGAGGAACGGCATGATCCGCGGATGCCAGGCCGGCGCGCATTCCGGCCGTGGCGGCAAATCGCCGCCCTTGGGGTCGCGGCCGGGATAGCAGAATCCCGTCGGCACGATGGCGATCCGGGCCGGGTCATAAAACGTTTCGGTATCGATACACATCCAGTCGCGCAGCCGATCCCCCGACCGATCGTTCCAGGGAATCCCGCTCTCGTGCACCTTGGTTCCGGGCGCCTGGCCGACGATCAGGACCCTGGCGGTCGGGGCGGCGACCAGCACCGGACGGGGTCCGAGCGGCAGATGCTCGGCGCAGATCCGGCAGCTCCGGACCTCCGCCAGCAGATTTTTCAACGAATCCGGCGTTTGCGATTTCATAGCCGACGCACCATATTCCGGCCGCAATCGCCGGGAAAGATGCCGGCCCCTGCAATCGCGAAGTATTGAACCGATGCCGATCCGGACGTTCGCCATCCGCCGCCACCACCTCGCCGCCGCCGCCGTGCTTGTCGTCGTCGGCGCGGCGTTCTTCATGCGTCTGCATGACGGGCCGCCGATGGTCCCGGTCGAGCAGTTGCCGCCGCGGGCGGAAAATGAAGTCGCCGCCCTGCCGCCGATCCGACCGACCGACGTGCATCCGAAGCTCGGCTATCCCTTGGACGACGTCGTTGCCAGCAAGGCGGCGCCGCCGATCTTCATCGAGCGCCTGCGGGTCGATCTCTCGCGCATTCCCGACATCGACGAGAAGAAGGAAACGTTCTTCCGTATCCTGCTTCCTTATGTGGCGCGCGAGAACGACCATATCCGTACCGAGCGGCAGCGGATCGAATCGTCCGGCGGCGACGTACCGCTGGCGCTCTACGAGAAATACGACGTCGAGCCCGGCGACATCGAGGGGCTGCTCAGCCGCGTCGACGTGGTGCCGGCGTCGCTGGTGCTGGCGCAGGCGGCGCTGGAAAGCGGCTGGGGTTCGTCGCGGTTCGCGCTTCAGGGCAACAATTTCTTCGGCATGCGCACCTACGACGACGACCGGCACGGCATGAAGCCGAAGGAGGCCGACGGCTTCAAGGTCATGACCTTCAAGGACATCGGCCACAGCGTCCGCGCCTACATACGCACCATCAACACGCACGGCGCCTACGCCAGTCTCCGCAAGGCGCGCGCCGGCCAGCGCGCCGCCGGCCTGCTGCCGAGCGGCCACCCGCTGACCAAGTTCCTGACGGCGTACTCGGAAATTCCGGAAAAGTACGGCGCGTTGCTCCGGGGCGTCATCAAGGCGGCCGGCCTGGAACGCTTCGACGGCGTCCGGCTCGCCGACAACTGATCCGCTCAGACGCCGTCGAGCAGCCGCCGGACGAACGCCGGCACCACCTCGCTGGCCGGTCCGTAAACCCGCTCATGAAACAGCGACGCGCCCTCCGACCGCTCGAGGTTAAGCTCCACCGTGTGCGCGCCGTAGCGGCGCGCCAACTGCACGAACCCGGCCGCCGGATAGACGTTGCCCGACGTGCCGATGGAAACGAACGTGCCGGCGGCCGAGAGCGCCATCTCGATGCGGTCCATGTCGAACGGCATCTCGCCGAACCAGACCACGTGCGGACGCCGCCGGCCCAAGGTGCCACAAGCCAGACACGCGTCGCCGAGACCGAGATCGCCGCGCCATTCCGCGACGTCGCCGCAGGCGCCGCAGCGCGCCTTCAGAAGCTCGCCGTGCATGTGAATGAGGTTCGCCGAACCGGCGCGCTCGTGCAGGTCGTCGATATTCTGCGTCACGATCAGAACGTCTTCCGGCCAGGCGCGCTCCAGTTCCGCCAGTGCCGCGTGCGCCGCGTTCGGGCGGATGTTGTCGCCGACGAGGCCGCGCCGCCGCGCGTTGTAGAATTCGTGCACGCGCACCGGATCGCGGCGATAGGCGTCCGGCGTCGCCACGTCCTCGATGCGCACGGTGGCCCAGATGCCGTCGGCATCACGAAAGGTGGACAATCCCGATTCCTTGGAAATGCCGGCGCCGGTCAGGATAACGATGGGGGCGCGTTCCGCGTTCATGTCGCCGATCCCGTTGCCGCTCGCTTGTTCCGGTCCCGCCGCCATGATAAGCGCGCGGAGCGCCGGCGCCAAAGGAGTTCAGCATGATCCGCGTCCTGTTCGTCTGTCTCGGCAACATCTGCCGCTCGCCGACCACCGAGGGCGTGTTCCGCGATCTGGTGCGGCGCGAGGGATTGTCGGATCGCATCGGCACCGATTCCTGCGGCACGTCCGACTGGCACATCGGCGATCCGCCGGACGAGCGGTCCTGCAGCGAAGCCCGGCGGCGCGGCGTCTCGCTCGACGATTTGCGCGCCCGGCAGCTTCGCGCGTCCGACTTCGACGAGTTCCATTACGTGCTCGGCATGGACAGGAAGAACCATGCCGATCTCATCGCCGCCTGTCCGCCCGGACGGACCGAGCGGGTTCGGCTGCTGCTCGACTTCGCGCCGGACCAGCCGCTCCGCGAAGTGCCGGACCCTTATTACGGCGGCGGCGACGGCTTCGTCCGCGTCTTCGACATGATCGAGGACGCGTCGCGGGGTCTGCTCGACGACATCCGCAAGACGCATCTCGGCGGATGAGCGGCATGCTGATCGTCTTCGATTGCGACGGCGTGCTGGTGGACAGCGAGATCATCGCCAACCGCGTGCTTGCCGCCGAGCTCAGCCGCTACGGCTATCCGGTGACGGGCGCCGAATGCCGGGCGCGTTTCATCGGCATGACGATCCCGGGCGTCATCGCCAAGGTCAGTGACGGCGGCGTCGATCTGCCGGAAGATTTCGAAGCCAAGCTCCGCGAAAAGGACCAGGCCGTGTTCGCCCGCGAGCTCAAGGCCGTTGCCGGCGTCGATGCGGCGCTCGAACGATTGTCGTCCTATCCGCGTTGCGTCGCGTCGTCCGGCAGCCCGGAAAAGATCGCCCGCAATCTTGAGATCACCGGTCTCCGCCGCCACTTCGGCGATCACCTTTTCAGTGCCAAGGACGTCACGCATCCGAAGCCGGCGCCGGATCTCTTCTACATGGCGGCGGCGCGCATGAACGCCGATCCGGCCGAGGCCATTGTCATTGAGGATACCGCCCTCGGCGTCGAAGGCGCCAAGCGCGCCGGCATGACGGCGTTCGGCTTCATCGGCGCCAGCCACCGCTCGCCCGCCGACACGGCGATGCTGCGGGCCGCCGGCGCCGATCTCGTCTTCGCCGACATGCAAGAATTGCCGGACCTTATTCGTCGTCGGTCGTGAGCCCCGCCAGATCGTAATCGACCAGCGGTTCGTACATGGCGCCTTCGCGCGCCAGGTGGCTGCGGAACAACACGAAGCGGTCGACGTCGAAGGGCGGCGCGTGCGGCGGGTCGTGCGCCTCGATCCAGGGACCGACCTCTTCCGCCCGCCCGCCCTTGAGGCGACCGAGCGTCACGTGCGGGGCGAACTTCCGCGTTTCGCGCGGAAAGCCGGCGCGCACCACCGCCGCCTCGACGCGGGATTGCAGATAGTTGAGCGTCTCCGACGCCTCGAAGCCGACCCACAGCGAATGGATGCGCGTGCCCCGCTCGAAGAAACCGAAATGCTTCGCCGTCAGTTCGAACGCCGGCAGGCGAATCTCGTCCAGCTCGGCGTCGATGTCCCGCGCCCGCTCCCGGTCGGTCTCGCCGATGAAGCGGAGCGTCATGTGCATGCCTTCCGGGCGCACCCACTTGGCGCCGCGCACACCCGAGGAGACGGTCCGCAGATAATCGCGGAGCTCTGCCGGCACGGGGATGGCGACGAACAGGCGCATGGCCGGGCTTCCTTGCCGGCGGGTGGAACGTCCTCAACTTGTCGCGGCCAAGCGGGTCCGGTGTCAACCCCCGTGGCCGATAAGTCAGCGGAAAGCCAGGAGGATGCCCGTGTAGGTGTAGAGCCGGTCGAGCGAGATTTCACCGTTCGCATAGAAGCCGATCACCGGTACGCCGCCGAGCGATTCGGAAACGATGGAGGCTTCGCGGCTCTCGTCGCCGAACATGGCCGGGCCGCGCGCGACGCACGACACATAAATGGCGCCCCGGGCCGGATGGCCGTCCAGGCGGCGCGTCACGCCGTCCAGCATGCGCCGCAGATCGGTCTGCGCCGTCATCGGATCGCGGCGCACGAACATCAGCCGGTCGCCGGGCGCCACCTCGTCGCCAATGGCGAGCCAGCCGCGCTCGGGGTCAATGCCGATCAGGTTGCGGACCAGATAGTCGGCGGTATCGGCGCCCGTCACCGGCAGCGCCGCGTGCACGTAGCCGGCGACGCGGCCGAGATCGCGCGCCAGCATCTCGCCGATGTCCTCCTTGAAGACGTCGAGGGCCGGCCGGCCGTCGAGGGTGGCGACGACGTTGCGCGTGCCGTCCGTCACCGTATGCAGGGGACCGAGCGGCGCGCAGCCTTGCGTCAGACCGCTGACGACGCCGACGTCCGACGCGAACAGCGCGCCAGAGATGCCGCCGTTGACGATGTCGCCGGCGATCTGCGACTGCGCGCCGCGCGAACACGTCAGGCCGCCGACCAGGAACGCGCCGGTCCGCCGGGCGAGCGCCGTCAGCGCGTCCGGCAGGTCGGGCATGCCGGTATCGGCGTGCACCAGCGCCGCCACCGGCGGCGTTTTCGCGACCCACTCGCTGACCTCGTCGGCGAGCCGGTCGCGCACCGGCGTCGGACCGATCACCCGATAGGATCCGGCCGGCAGATCGAGCACCATCGCCGCCGCGCCCGGCCGGTCGAACATCGCCTTGCCGCCGCCGACAACGCCGTAACCGAGGGTGCCGATCCAATCGGCGACGCCGGTGGTCTGGCGCAGATAGGTGAGGATCGACGTCAGGTCCTGCTCCATCGCGTCGGCGACGTAGAGCACGCCGAGGCCGCCCATGGATGCGTTGCCGGGCACGTTGCCGGCCGGCATGCCGGCCATTAGGCCGTCCGCCAGTTCCTTGGCGACGCCGGCCCAATCGGTGGCGGCGGAAACGGCCGAAACGAACGGCCCCGCGTCGGCGTCCGGGTCAGCCACGGCGGGCCTCGGCGCGGCGGATCAGCTCGCGCACGTCGGGCAGGATGTTTTTGACGATCACGTCGACGCCGGGCGCCGTCGGATGGATGCCGTCGGGCTGGTTGAGCTCGGGCCGCGCCGCAACGCCCTCCAGAAAGAACGGATAGAAGACAACCGCGTGCGCTTCGGCGAGGCGGGTGTAGACCGCCGCGAAGGCGTTCACGTATTCCTCGCCGAGATTGGGCGGTGCCTGCATGCCGGCCAACAGCGCCGGGATGCCCTTGGCGCCCACGCGCGCGAGTATGCCGTCGAGGTTGCGGTACGTGTTGGCCGGCGCCAATCCGCGCAACGCGTCGTTGGCGCCGAGCTCGACGATCGCCGCGTCGGCTCCCTCACCGAGCGCCCAGTCGAGGCGCGCCAGACCGCCCGCCGACGTGTCGCCGGAGACGCCCGCGTTGATGACGGCGACATCCTTGCCTTCGGCGCGGAGCGCCAGTTCGAGGCGCACGGGAAAGCTCTCGTTCTTGGCGAGGCCGTAGCCCGCCGTCAGGCTGTCGCCGATGACGACGATCTTGAGTGGCGCCGCCCCCGCGCCGGCCGCAAAACCGAAAAGCACGACCGCCAGAACGAGCGCGAACCTTGCAATCCGCGATCGGACGGCCATATCCAAGACACGCGAGGAGGCCGGAATTCGGCGTCGGCTGGGCAGGTTTCCACTTTCCATCACCCCTCAGATATAGAACGTTGACGGCAGAAATGAACGCGGAATCCAACTCTTCGCCGCTGGTGCGGCTCGGGCGCGTCGAACTGACGCTGACCAGTAACGCCGGTCCGGTGCACATTCTCAACGGCATCGACCTCGCCGTCGATGCCGGCGAAACCGTCGGCATTGTCGGACCGTCCGGATCGGGAAAGACCTCGCTCCTGATGGTCGTCGCCGGTCTCGAGCGGGCGAGCGGCGGCGCCGTCGAGGTGGCCGGCGCGGCCTTTCACGAACTGGACGAGGACGCCCTGGCGCGCGAGCGCGGGCGCAACATCGGCATCGTCTTTCAGGATTTCCATCTGGTGCCGAACATGTCGGCGCTGGAAAACGTCGCACTGCCGCTGGAGCTCGCCGGCATCGCCGATCCGTTCCGCCGCGCCGAGGAGGCGCTGGTCCGCGTCGGGCTCGGGCATCGCGTGCAGCATTATCCGGGCGAGCTTTCCGGCGGCGAACAGCAACGCGTCACCCTGGCCCGCGCCGTCGCGCCGGGCCCCCGGCTGCTGCTCGCCGACGAGCCGACCGGCAACCTCGACGGCGAGACCGGCGAAAAGATCATGCACCTGCTGTTCGACATCCAGGCCGAGCACGGCACGACGTTGATGTTGGTGACGCACGAGATGGCGCTCGCCGAGCGTTGCCGGCGGCTGGTCAGGATCGGCGACGGACGGATCGCCGAGGACCGGTTGCAGGACGCCAAGAGCGCGAGCCATGGCTGACGGCGTTAACGCCCTCGCCTGGCGCTTGGCCCGGCGCGAGCTTCGCGGCGGATTGAAAGGCTTCCGGGTTTTCGTCACCTGCCTGGCGCTCGGCGTCGCCGCCATCGCCGCCGTCGGCTGGCTCGGTTCCGCCGTCGTCGGCGGCCTCAAGGCCGACGCGCGGAAGCTCTTGGGCGGCGACGTGGAAATCCGCCTCATGCACCGGCCGACCGACGAGGCGCAGCGGTCCTATCTGGCCACGAACACGGCCAGACTTTCCGAAAGCGTCGAGATGCGCGCCATGGCGCACGCCGCGGCGAGCGGCGGAGAACGGACCCTGGTGCAGTTGAAGGCCGTCGACGGCGCCTATCCGCTGGTCGGTGGCGTGACGACCGTGCCGGCGTCGCCGTTGGCGAACTTGCTCGGCCGCGACGGCGGCATGTTCGGCGCCGTCGTCGATCCTAAACTGCTCGCGAAACTCAAGATCACCGTCGGCGAGCCGACCCGCGTCGGCAAGGCGACGTTCCGCGTCGCCGGCACCATCACGGCGGAGCCGGACCGGGTGACGAGCATCGTCAACTTCGGACCGCGCCTCTTGATCTCGACGGCGGCGCTCGCCGAGACCGGCCTCGTGCAGCCGGGCAGTCTGATCCAGTACTACACGAAGATGATGCTGCCGGCGGGCGCCGACTTCGCGTCCTGGCGCGGCCAACTCGATACCCGGTTCCCGGACGCCGGCTGGCGCGTGCGCGCACCGGACGAGGCCGCCCCCGGCGTCAAACGCTTCATCGAGCGGCTGACGCTGTTCATGAGTTTCGTCGGCTACACGGTGCTGCTGGTCGGCGCCGTCGGCATTTCCCGCGCCGTCTCCGGATATCTGCAAGGCAAGGTCCGCACCATCGCCACTTTCAAGTGCCTGGGGTCACCGGCCGGCCTGATCGTCCGGGTGTATCTGATGCAGATCCTGGTGCTCGCCGCCGTCGGCATCGCCATCGGGATCGCCGCCGGCATCGCGCTGCCGTGGGTGGCGCTGTCGTTCCTCAAGGGACTGCTGCCGGTCGAGCCGGTGATCGCGCTCTATCCCGTGGCGCTGGTGCAGGCGGCGGCGTTCGGCGTCCTGGCCTCGGTCACGGCGGCGCTGCTGCCGCTCGGCCGCGCCCGCGAGGTGCCGGCCCGCGATCTCTTCCGTGCCGCCGCCGGCGCGCTCGGTAACCGGCCGCGTCCGCGCTTCCTGCTCGCCGTCGCCGTCGGTATCGCCGGCCTCGTCGGGCTCGTGTTTCTGAGCTCGACCGACAAGTGGTTCGCGCTCTGGTTCGTCGTCGGCGCCGCGGCGACCGTCGGCGCGCTGGCGCTGGCGGGCGCTTTGCTGTTGCGCTTCAGCCGCTGGCCGAGGCCCGGCAACGCCGTCCTGCGCCTGGTGCTGGCGAACCTCAACCGGCCCGGCACGTCGGCGCCCGGCGTTGTGCTGTCGCTCGGGCTCGGTCTTTCCGTGCTGGTCGCCGTGGTGCAGATCGAGGGTAACGTCGGCCGGCAGATCGCCGAACGCCTGCCGGAAAAAGCGCCGGCCTATTTCTTCATCGACATCCAGCCCGATCAGGTCGAGGCCTTCGAGCGCGTCGTCAGGAGCATCCCCGGCGTCAGCGATCTGCAGCGCGAGCCGACCGTGCGCGGCCGCATCGTCGCCATCGCCGGCAAGCCGGTCGAAGAAGTCGCCGTCGCGCCGGAAGCGCAGTGGGCGATCCGGGGCGACCGCAGCCTGACCGCCGCCGCCAGCCCGAAGGCCGACGCCAGCATCGTCGCCGGCGACTGGTGGCCGGCCGACTATCGCGGCAAGCCGCTGATCTCGCTCGACGCCAATCTCGCCAAGGGCTTCGGCATCGGCGTCGGCGACGAACTGACCGTCAGCATCCTGGGGCGCGACATCACGGCGACGGTCGCCAACACGCGCGAGATCGACTGGTCGTCGCTGCGCTTCGATTTCGCCATCGTATTCTCGCCGGGCGTCCTGGAAGGGGCGCCGCACTCGCACATCGCCGCCGCCCGCGCGACGCCGGACGCGGAAGCCAAGCTGGAACGCGCCGTTACCGACGCCTTCGACAACGTGTCCGCCATCCATGTCCGTGACGCGCTGGCCGCCGCCGCCGAACTGCTGGACGGCATCTCCAAGGCGGTGAGCGCCGTCGCCGCCGTGACGGTGGCCGCCGGCGCCGTGGTCTTGGCCGGCGCGTTGGCCGCCGGGCAGCAGCGCCGCATCTTCGACGCCGTCGTCTTCAAGGTGTTGGGTGCGACGCGGCGACGCATCGCCGGCACCTTCGCGCTGGAATACGGCCTGCTCGGCCTGATCACCGCCGCGGCAGCCGTCGGCGTCGGATCGCTCTCGGCCTGGGGCGTCGTCAAATTCCTGATGCGGATGGACTGGACGTGGCTGCCGTGGCATGCGGCGACGACGGTCGCCGTCGCGCTGGCCGCGACGCTGGTTTTCGGGCTCGCCGGTTCGTGGCGCATCCTCGGCCTTAAGGCCGCGCCGTATCTCAGGAACGACTAGGTTTGCCGCGGGTTCGCCGGGGCGAAAGATCATGAAATTTTGGTAAGATAGATGGGCTCCAGTTGAATATTCGAGCGATTCCAGACTATCTTGTCGCACATGGGAAAGCCCGAAGACCTCGGGCGGCCCCTGAAGCATAGGAGTTTCACATGGCTCTCGGTAACAATCCCTTCGGCGCCGATCAGCGCCGCATGACGCACGCCCAGGCCTACGACGCCGGCATCGACGTAGGCCTGCGCAGCTACATGCTCGGTGTCTACAACTACATGGCTGCCGGCGTTGCCATCACCGGGCTCGTCGCCTACCTCGTCGGTTCCAATCCGGCGATCTATCAGTCGATCATGGGCTCCGGCCTGATGTGGGTCGTGGTGCTGGCCCCGGTCGGCCTCGTGTTCGCCATCAGCTTCGGCATCAACCGCATGCAGGCCTCGACGGCGCAGATGCTGTTCTGGCTGTACGCCGCCCTGATGGGCGTGTCGCTGTCGACGATCGTCGTCGCCTACACGGGACAGAGCATCGCCCGCGTGTTCTTCATCTCGGCCGGCTCGTTCGCCGCGCTCAGCCTGTACGGCTACACGACGAAGAAGGACCTGAGCGGCTTTGGCTCGTTCCTGTTCATGGGCCTGATCGGCATCCTGCTGGCCAGCATCGTCAACATCTTCCTGGCGTCGAGCGCGCTGCACTTCACCATCTCGGTGATCGGCGTGCTGGTGTTCGCCGGCCTGACCGCCTACGACACGCAGCGGATCAAGTCGATCTACTACGAAGGCGACGACGGCGAGACGATGGCAAAGAAGAGCGTGATGGGTGCCCTCACCCTTTACCTCGACTTCATCAACCTCTTCATCATGCTGATGCAGCTGCTGGGCGACCGCCGCTGATTGAAGCACTATCTGGAAACGAAGAACCCGGCGCCGCGAGGCGCCGGGTTTTTTCTTTGTCCAGACGGCCGGACGGTTAGCCGCCCAGCGAATCCAAGGGTTCCTTGCCGGCGAAGAAGGCGTCGATGTTGTCGAGGGCGCGGAAGCCCATGGCGTTCCGCGTCTCGATGGTGGCGCTGCCGATGTGCGGCAGCACGAAGGCGTTCGGCAGGTCGAAGTAGCCCGGATGCACCTTCGGCTCGTTGTTGAAGACGTCGAGACCGGCCGCCGCCACCTGGCCGCTCTTCAAGGCGGCGATCATGGCGTCGTCGTCGATTACGCCGCCCCTGGCCGTGTTCACGACGATCGCGCCCTTCGGCAGCATGGCGATGCGCCGCTCGTCCAACAGCTTGTTCGTTTCCGGCGTCAGCTCGCAGTGAATGGACAGGAATTCCGACACCTTGAGCAGGCTTTCTGCCGTCTCGTGATAGACCGCGCCCTCGGCCAGGCCGTCGGCGAGCGGACGGCGGTTGTGATAGTGGATGGTCATGCCGAGCGCCCGGGCGCGCTTGGCGAGCGCCCGGCCGATGCGGCCCATGCCGAGGACGCCGAGGATATGCCCGCCGGCCTGCCGGCCCAACAACTGCGTCGGGGTCCAGCCGAACCACTGGCCGGTGGTGACCATCTGCAGGCCTTCCTTGGCGCGTCTGGAGGCCGCCAGCAACAGCAACAGACCGACGTCGGCGGTCGCTTCCGTCAGCACGTCCGGCGTGTTGGTGACGACGATGCCCCTCGCTCGGCACGCCGGCACGTCGATGTGCTCGTACCCGACGGAGAACGTGGCGACGATCTTGACGCTTTCCGGCATCGCCTTGGCGACGTCCGCCGTCACCTTGTTCCGGGAACTCAACAGGACGGCGTCCATGCCGTCGGCGAATTTCACCAGATCCTCGCCCTGCCAGGTGGCGTCTTCCGGATTGAAGCGGCAATCGTAGTCGCGGCCGCAGCGCGCCAGCACGTCGTCCGGAAACTTCCGTGCGACCAGCAGTTTCTTCTTGGCCATTCTATTTCTCCCTCGGGATTTTTTTGTTTATCGGCGGCGACATTCAATGGCCGGACCGGCCGGTCGGCGTCCCCGCCCAGCGGAAGGTAGCCGCCCGCTTCGGCGGCTCGCAAGCGTAACGATCAGTGGGCGCGGTTTCTGAGAACGTCCATGGCGGAATTGAGTTGCGCCATCCGCCGATGGTCGCCGAAGCCGCTGTCCGGATGATGGATCGCCGCCAGCATCCGGAACCGGGCCCGGAGCGTTGCGATTTCGGGACGGTAGCCGGGCGGGAAACCGAGCACGTGCAGCGCCTCGGCGACGGTGGTGACGCCGTTCGGCAACGGCTCGAAGGACAGCGCCGAGACGATGGTCTTGAGGCGCACAACCTCTTCCGCCGGCACCAGATCGCCGTCGTCGATGCGCACCTCGGTGTCGCCCCGGTCCATGGCCAAGGCCAAGGCCAGCGCCTTTCGTATCGTAGCCGGACCGAACCCGGCGGGCATCCGGACCTGCAATCTCGGCTTCCGTTGCCAGGGCCGACCCTTGGCCGTGCCGGACTTCAGGATCACCGTCTCCCGGTCGTCGGCCATTGGCTCGCCGGGATCGGGAAACGAGTGGATGTCGTCCATGGGGACGATCAGCATGACGGAGCGCGCGAGGTCGCCGACATTGACGCCACGGCGTTCCGCCAGCGAACTGACGGCGTCGCGGAAATGCGACGCGCATGAAATCGTATAGGATGCTTTTGTCATCTTCCCAGGTCCCGGCCGGCGGTTACGGACGGTGCCCGAGCGTTTCCCAGCGCGTCGGGCGGTGTCCACATCTCGTGGCCCGACGAATCGGGCCGATCTATATCTACCCGTTAACGACTTTACGAATGGTTGATTCAGCGTCAACTACGCATGCCGTTGAAAAGACGGGGCCTTTCCGAGTTTTCCCGGATTCCGCCGGCATTTTCCGGCGCCGCGCCGTGGCCTGTCGCCAAAGATCGGAAATAACTTATTGAAATTAATATATAAAAATATTTTACCGCCGAGCCGGGGCGACGCCCGTCACGAAACGCCCGTGCACGGATTCCAGGGCTTCCCGCCGGTCATTTGCACGCGCTGCGACGCCGGCCGAAGGAAAATACACCGAAAAACACGCCCCGATTCGCGTTCTCAACCCCGTTCGCAGTTGTGCGCGCGCCGTTTTCGACTCGCCCGCGTTATGTCTTCCCTAACGGAAGATGAAGATTTCCGTTCCGAACCGAGGCCGCTAGACTTTTTGCCTGTCGCCAAGAACGGCCGGCGAAGACAACGCGGGGACGGAACATGGCCGAAATCAGCGGCGCGATCGCGATTCGCTTCGCCACGGACGCCCGGAAAGCGCTCGCCGCGACGGGCCTCTCGGGCGGGGCCTCCGTGCGCTCGCTTACCGCCGCCGAATTGCCGAATGCGCTGGACGCGTCGCGTCGCGCCGGACCGGTGCGCCTCGGCATCGACGCCGCCGCCACGGCGGTTGGCCGCGCCCTCGATGCCGGATACGCCATCCTGAACGCGTTGCAGTCGCTCCGCGCCAATGCCGAGCTCGCGACCCGCGACGGGCTGGTGTCGCCGGACACCGATCTTCGCGACTACAACTCCGTCGCCTTCGCCGGCAGCGCGTCGGCCACCGCCGGCGAGGGGACGAGGATTTCCCGCGTCAACATCCAGGCCGGCATCGCCCGCGCCCTTTCCGCCATCGACGACCTCGCCAAGGCGGCGAGTCAGGGCGCCGCCAATCTGATTTCATCCACCTCGCCCCGGATCACGGTACAGACGACGCGTTACGGCGGCGCCATCACCGTCCAGCCGCAACCGCTCGATGCCGCCGGGCTCGGGCTCGGCAATCTCGACACGCTGAGCCGCGCCGACGCCGAGGAAACCGCGCGCCGAATCGGCAACGCCATCACCGTCGCCTCGGAGCGGTTGGAGACGCTCGAGAGCCTGCAGCGGAACCTCGGGTTCTCGTCCGGCGGATTCGCGTCGTCCCTGCCGCGCGGCAGCCTGGTCAATCTGGTCGCGTGACGAAGGGAGGAGGAATGGTGCCGCTTGTCAGACTCGAACTGACGACCCCATCATTACGAATGGGCCCCGCTAAAAGTAAAATCTAGCTAGATCAATAACTTGTTCTGGCGCTGTCGCAACCAAAACCCGAACAAGGCGGGATAATGGAGGTCAAAACGGAATAGGCAGGGCACAGTTTGGGCACACACTGTCCACCCTGGCCTGTGGTTAAAGATCAGGCCCCAGTCCAATCGTATAATTGCTCTGCGATCTTCATAATTCTCTTTGTCTTTCCAAAACTGCCCAACTTTTGCCGAATATCGAGAAACTCCGCGACCTCGCCTCGATCTTTGAATCGCTTCCCATGGCTGGCGTAAAACCACAAAAAGCTCTCCACAAACGCCTTTGCCTGACAGATAAACAATTCGCCTTGGCGCGAAGTGGTGCGCTCCCCTATCGAAAAGTGGACTAACCTATTTCGCCTAAATCGAAGGTGATTAAGAAGCTCGTACTGAAGTCTATCCTGTCGATACAGAGATGATGTCCGCCTCAAGGTAACCTCGTACTTATCTCCTGGTTCTGTAACTGAGAGATATTCGAGCACAGCCCAAAGTTCTTGAAATCCTCGGAATGGGTCTGGGTTGTCTAAAGCGCGACCGTATTGAATTAACGCAAAGCGCAATTCATTTCGCAACGGCGAGCGGCTAAGGACACGCTGCCAGTACTTTATGTATTTTATTTGAATTTCCTCAGTAATATTTTTCAGAAATGTCTGCTCTGTGAAATCCGGATCATACCAAAAATCTTCGATTAAGTCGCCATTACCTTTGTGAAGGGTATGAACGGGGCCGAGCCGGATCGCATTTATCGGCTGCCTCCCACTACTAATCCTGCGATAAATCTTATCATTAATCCTCAAATTTAAGATAGCGCGAGCTAGGTCAAGAGCCTCCATCATCTTATGAAAGGCGGCGCGATCGTCCCTAGCTTTTGATCTAACAATGACAATGGGATAATTGCCTTTTTGAGATGGAACATTGTACTGGCGCAGGCGATCAGAAATGCTCTGACGGCCTCGACCTCCAGTTTTCTTGTAAAATTTTTCCCCGCGTACGCCGAATGAGATTAGGCAATCATCAATTTTCCATCTGCCAATCGGCATTTTTCCACGATAGCTTAATGAAGTAACTAGATAATAATCATGTAATTTGAGTTTAAAATATTTCGAATATTCATCGCTAATGAGATTTAATATTGATTTCGGTGAAAGTTTTCCGCTTTGGGTCGGGCGGAATAATGCTCGGCTTATGATACTTGAAATATGAACTGATTGAACAGGCGCAGCATATGTTAATCCCGTCTCGAATGCGGAAATATAATCTTCAATTTGTGAATTTACATAAGTGACTTTTTTATCTTCTTGTTTGCGACCTTTATTAAGCTCGCTAACAAGTAACGCAACGTCAAAGCCCTTGCGCCAACTAAAATCTATTTTCTGCATCATACATGGTGTCGCTGTTCATCTTACCATGGCGAATAGATTGGGCTGGCGATTAACGCTTCAGCGTCGGCCAATTTGCTCAGCCACCTCGATCAACCCATACAGCTCCTCGCGTGTTCTCTGCGAAATGCGGCCAAGGCCAATTTTCCGTCCCATTAACTCAATTTTGTCGCCGTTGGTTCTCTGGGTGACTATTTCCAGCGCTAGGCCCAATTTCTCCGGGTAGGGCACTTGTTGCCAGCTCCGGTCATCACCTCCAACAGTCAGCCCACGAAATGGCATGTGCGTCATTGGCGCCGTGTCCTTCGGCCAGAAGATATTCTCTTCGTTGGGCCCTTTCTGTGGCTTGCGTTCACTTCCTATCGCAGCCCAGACGCGACTTCGGATTTGAGATCCAGTTCTTTGGAAGCCGTGCAGTCGAGCAATCTTCTCGCTTAGATGCCGAGCCGTAATTGGACCAAACTGGTCAATAAGATCAAAGGCCAAGCGTCGGATCACGAATAGATAATCGTCGTCGTAAAAGCGCTCAGGGGAGAGCTTTCTATTGCGCTCTACATTCTGATTAGACGGCGTAAACGGGGCTGGGCTATCGCTCAACCCGGGCAATTCGGGATCGATATTACTGCTGTTTCCTGTTGCCGTTGTTCGGCTTGTTTCCGCTCCAGCAATAGCATTTGTTGCAGTGGCCTTTTCGATTTTTTCAACAATCACTCGGCGAACATAGCTACCTACGAGGTACTCAACTTCTTCTCCTTCTTCGACATCTAGCAGTGCTTCTCCTAGTGGTTCATGGATGCTTACGATGCCATTGTCAGGGTCGTTGATCTTGTCGCTAAGCTTAAATTGCAGGTCCGGCTGCGACCCGGAAAGAAATCTAATTCGTACCGTATCGCCAACTGAAATTCCGTCCGGGTTGCTCTCTGCTTGTGGCGCTTCTCGAAAAAGGTTGAGCGAGGCGTCAGCGTCAGGCTCATTACTCCGATCCACTGTTTGATTTTGGGCCGGGATGACAGCGACGTAGTTCTCAGCTTGCTTATGCAATTCTTCTAGACGTTCAGTGATTTTGTCTCGTAACCGATCCGCCTCCTTAAGAGGATCGTTAAACCAGTCGGTGGACCAAATTCTATGGAGCTTCCAGCCGAGGTTCTCCAAGACCTCTTGCCTCAAGCGGTCACGATCACGCGCTGACTTAGATGAATGATAGGTCGCCCCATCACACTCCACGCCCAATACAAAGCCATGAGGCCAATTCGCGTGTTTTACCCCTATGTCGATGAAATATCCGGCAACTCCGATTTGTGGGACTGGCTCGCATCCCATCGCGCGAATTTGGGGCCCCG
>JAYOFL010000051.1:0-27992 GCA_038117205.1 Rhodospirillales bacterium
TAGAGCGGATAGAGCTTCTTGTCGTTGATGGCGAGCTTGTTCTCGAAGCACTGGATGTTGAGGCCGCGGAGGCCAAGCTCCTTCACCGCGTGCTCGAGCTCCCGGATCGCCTCCATGCCCTTGTGCGGATCGACGCCGGCGAAGCCGATAACGCGGGGCCCGTGTTCCTTGCAGAATTCGGCGACGTCCTCGTTCCTGATCTTGAGGCCGAACGTCGATTCCAGATCGCGGGCCTTGATGACGATGTGTTCGGCGCCGACCCGGTCGTACATGGCGAACCACTCGGCGAGCGCCTCAGCGCCGAGCTTCCGGTCGTCGTTCCGGCCGGACCGCTTCTCGCTGCTGGCGTAGATGCGGCGGTAGTTCTCGAGATGCGCCCGTTCCTTCGGATTGAACTGGGCGAGCGGTGGCGTGCTTCCGTAATCGATCATGTTCGCGTCCTTCGGCCGTCTCAGTCGACGGCCCGTTCGAGCCAATCCATCGTCTTGAACCAGGCGCCGACGGCCGGCAGGAACCAGGTATTGCCGGTATAGAGCGGCCGGGTCTGGAAGGGAATGCCGTCGAAGGCGCTGGGTTCGTTGGCGCCGGCGATCTTCCCGGCGATCCGGTAGCCGAGATACGACATCATGGCGACGCCGCTGCCGTTGCAGCCGGCGACGTAGTGGATGCCGTCATGCTTCCCCATGTGCGGCATGTGATCGAAGGTCATGGCGACCATGCCGGCCCAGGCGTGCGTGATCTTGACGGAAGAAAGCTGCGGATAGACCGTCGTCATGCGCTTGTAGAGACGCCGTCCGGATTCCAGCGGATCGGCCGTGAAGAACGTCTCGCGGCCGCCGAACAGCAAACGCTTGCGGCAGGGCGAGATGCGGAAATAGCTCAGTACCCGCTTGGTGTCGTTGATGGTGCGTTCGCCCGGGATCAGCTCCTCGATGACGTTCGCCGGCAGTTCCTCGGTCGCGATGATGCAACTCGCGAGCGGAATGACGCGGCGGCGAAGCCATGGGCTCGGGCGGTCGGAATAGGCGTTGGTCGAGAGCAGCACGTCGTTGGCGCGAAGCTCGGCGCCGCCCGCCGTGACGCGGAAGCCGGACCCGTCCGGTTGGATTCCGGTCACTTTCGTGTTGGCGCAGAGCGTGATGTTAGGCCGCCGCCGGCAGGCGTCGAGCAGGCCGCGGTGGTAAAGGGCGGGGTGAAGCTTGCCGGACTTTTCCACCACCATGCCGCCCCGGAAATAAGAAGAGCCGATGGCTTCGCGCTGACGTTCCGGCGGCAACAGGCTGCAGCCGGCGTCGCCGCCCCGGTTCAGGTCCTCGACCTTCTTGGCCAGCGCCCGGTAGTGCGAATTCGAGTGCGCCGCGACGAAACGGCCGCCACGGACGTAGTGGCAGTCGATGTTCTCGCGTTGCACCAGCATCTCGATCCGTTCCATGGACTCGGCCGCCTCGTTGAGAAGCCCGTCGTAGCGGTCGCGCCCGAGCGTCTCGATCAGCGGCGACGGCTTCGACGCGGAGGCCGCCTTGCCGAGGCTGAGACCGCTGCTGACATGACCGCCGGCCCGCGAGCTGGCGCCGTAACCGAATTCGCGCGCCTCCAGCACCGTCACCTTGTAGCCACGGTCGGCGAGCTCCATCGCCGCGTTGAGGCCCGTATAGCCGCTGCCGACGATGGCGACGTCTGTCTTGTCCGGCACCGGCATGGAACCCTCCGCCGTTGGGCGGGCGGCGATCCACCAGTAGGGATCCGACGTCAGATTGGGATGGAAGGCATCGGCCATGTCGGACCTCAGGATTTGATGGGGGAAATGCCGGAGCCGAGCCGCGCCGACAGCGCCAGCACGACGCCGACCAGGATGATCTGTAGGACGGAAACCGCCGAGATCGTCGGGTCGATCTCGGATATGATGTTCTCGAACATCTTCTTCGGCAGCGTCATGTTGGAGCCGCTCAGGAACAGCGCGATGATCAGTTCGTCGAAGGACGTGATGAAGGCGAGGAAGGCCGCCGACACGATGGCGGGCTTGATCTGCGGCAGCGTCACCCGCCAGACGGCGCGGAGCCGGCTCGCCCCCAAACCCATGGCCGCCTGTTCCTGCGCCACGTCGAAGGTGCGGAGCGACGCACCGACGACCAGGACGACGAATGGGATGGCGTAGACGGTGTGACCGATCATGACGCCGAACCAGTTGCCGATCAGATGCATCTTGGCGAACAGGCCGTAGATGGCGACGGCGATGACGATGTTGGGCACGATGATCGGCGCGGCGACGAGACGGTCGACCCAGGCCCGGCCCGGGTACTTGCCGCGCACCAGACTGAACGCCGTCATGGTGCCGAGCAGCGTCGCCAGTACCGTGGTGCCCAGCGCAACCTTGAGGCTGACGATGGTCGCATCGATCCAGGCCGGCGTTTCCAGATAACGCTCGTACCACTGCCAGGAAAAGCCGGGCGGCGGGAATTGCAGATACGACGCGGAACTGAACGACAACGGGAACACCACCAGCAACGGCAGCATCAGAAAGAAGAAGACGGCCGAGCAATAGATGGTGAGAAGCCGTCTCGGCCAGGCGTTCTTGCGCGGGCGTTCGGTGCTCATGACCAGTTCTGCTCCGCCTTCATGATTCGTTTGAAGAGCGCATAGATGACGAGCGTGAACGTGAGCAGCGCCACGGAAAGCGCGCCGGAAAACTCCCAGTCCAGGAACTCGTGCACGTAGGTCTCGATCAGCATGGCGATCATCATCACCTTGCCGCCGCCGAGCAGGGCCGGCGTGATGAAGAAGCCCATGGACAGGATGAAGACCAGCGTCGCGCCGGAGAGCACGCCCGGCAGCGTCAGGGGGAAGTACACCCGGAAGAACGCCCGCCACGCCGGCGCGCCGAGCCCGAAGGCCGCCTGCATGACGTTCGGGTCGACGCGCTGCATGACGGCGTAGACCGGGAACACCATGTACGGCATCAGCACATGCACCATGCCGATCATGACCGCCGGCATGTTGTGCAGCATGCTGAACGGCGCGTCGGTGATGCCGAGCGCCAGAAGCGCCTCGCTGACGATGCCGCGCCGGCCGAGGATCACCATCCAGGCGTAGGTGCGGACCAGGATGCTGGTCCAGAACGGCATCAGCAGGCAGAACATGCCGATCATCCGCCAGACCGGCGTCGCCACAGTCAGGAAGTACGCCACCGGATAGGCGAGCAGGAACGAGACTGCGGTGACGAACAACGCGATCTTGAAGGTGTTGAAGAGGACGCCGAGATAGAGCTCGTCGGTGAACGCCTTTTCGTAAGGCGCCAGGGAGCCGGACTCGACCGACAGCAGCATCAGCCGCAGCACCGGGATGGCGAACAGCACCAGCAGAAAGACGACCGTCGGCAGCGACAGGGCGACGGCGCCGCCATGCGTCCGGATGCCGGGAACGCGGCTGAGGCCCGAGAGGCCGCTTGCCGCCGCGGCGCTCACGCGGCCGCTCCGGCGCTATCCAGGATCAGGTGGCCTTCGTCGGCTCGCCAGCCGACGCTGACCGCGTCGCCGACGGCAAGCGGGGTCGCCGCTTCCGTATGCCGGCGGACGAGGACATCGCCGCCGCCGGCGAGTCCGATCGTCACCTTTTCGGATTCGCCCAGATAAACGATTTCGCGGACGCTGCCGGACAGCCGGTTCTCGGCTGGGACGTCGGCGTCGATCAGATGCAGCCGTTCCGGACGGACCAGCAGGACGACCTTTTCGCCGGGGCCGACGCCGTGCGGCGTCCGGACCTTGAAGAGATTGCCGTCGGTCGTCCGCACGGCGACGACGTCGCCGTTGCGGCTGTCGGTCCGGCCTTCGAAGAGATTGGAAACGCCGATGAAGTCGGCGACGAAGCGGTTGACCGGCCGCTCGTAGATCTCGCTCGGCTCCGCAAGCTGTTCGATGCGCCCACCGTTCATGACGGCGATGCGGTCGGACATGATCAGCGCCTCTTCCTGGTCGTGCGTGACGAACAGCGCGGTCAGCTTCAGTTTCTGTTGCAGGCGGCGGACCTCCAACTGGATCTGTTCACGGAGCTTGCGGTCGAGGGCGCCGAACGGCTCGTCGAGAAGCAGGATGCGCGGATCGAAGACGACGGCGCGGGCCAGTGCCACGCGCTGTTGCTGGCCGCCGGAGAGTTGTTTCGGCAGCCGCTTTTCGTAGCCGGCAAGCTCGACGATGCCGAGCGCCCACTCGACGCGCTTTCTGATCTCGGCCTTCGGGGTGTTGCGCATTTCGAGCGGGAAGGAGACGTTCTCCGCCACGGTCATGTGCGGGAACAGCGCGTAGTTCTGGAACACCATGCCGATGTCGCGCTTGGCGGGCGGCAGATACGTGATGTCCTCGCCTTTCAGGAAGACCTGCCCGTCGGTCGGCTCTTCGAAGCCGGCGACGACGCGGAGCAGCGTCGTCTTGCCGGAGCCGCTCGGGCCGAGAATGGTGAGGAGTTCACCGTGCCGCACCGTCAGATAGACGGCGTCGAGCGCGACGACCTCGCCGAATTTCTTCGTAGCGGCTTCGAGCTTCAAATCGGCGTCCGTGGTCATGCCGGGAATCTACTTTCTTTTCCGCGGTTCGACGAAGTGAAACGGCTGGGTCGGTCTGAAAATCGGATAAAAGCGCCGCGCGGGAGGGTCAGGGAGAGCCCTCCCGCGCGGTCCGGAGGAGCGTCTTACTTCTGATGCTTCAGCATCCAGCGGTTCCAGCGCTCGTGCACGTCCTTGCCATTCTTCGCCCACCAGGCGATGTCGGTCCACACCTGACGCTTGATGTTGTCGGGGTGGGTCGGCAATTGCTTGGCGAGGGCCGGCTCCACGTACTTCGGCGATTCCAGATGCAGGCCCGGATAGCCGATCTCGTTGGCGTAGACCGCCTGACGCTTCGGATCCGTCATGACCTGCAGGTACTGCTGCGCCCAGCACGGATGCGGCGAGCCCTTCGGAATGCCGTAGGCGCTGAGCTTGATCAGGCCCTGATTCCATTCGATGTCGATGGGCGCGTCCTTCTTCATCAGATCGAAGAAGCGGCCGTTCCAGCCGGACGCCAGCACCACTTCGCCGTCGAGGAGGAGCTGCGCCGGCTGCTGGCCGGTCTTCCACCAGACGGAAATGGCGGGCGCGATCTCGTCCATCTTCTTGAAGGCGCGGTCGACGTCGATCGGATAGAGCTTATCCGGCGAAACGCCGTCCGCCATCAAAGCGTATTCCAGGTTGTCGACCGGATGGTTGCGGAGCGAGCGCGGTCCCGGAAACTTCTTGGTGTCCCAGAACTCGGCCCAGGTGGTCGGATGCGACTTCGGAAACGCCTTCGTCGAATAGGCGAGCACCGTCGAATAGGCGCTCTTGGCGAACCAGTAGTCGAGCTTCTTGGCGTTGTCGGGGAAGCCGGAGCGGTCGACGATCTTGTTGTCGATCTTTTCGAGCAGGCCCTGTTCGACGGCGGCGAGAATGTCCTGGCCGCCGACTTCCGTCAGCGTCCACTCGACGTTCTTGGATTCTACCATGGCCTTCAGCTTGCCGAAGTTGGTCGGGCTGGTGTCGATGACCTTGATGCCGTGAATTTTCTCGAAGTCGTCGCTGAACGCCTTGCGCATCGACGCGGCCATGGAGCCGCCGGACGCGTTGACGACGATAGACTCGGGCTTCGGGCCCGGGCAGGCGGCGGCGCCGGCCGGCGTCGAGGAACCGGCGACGACGATCGCGGAAATCGCGACCATCGCCGCGCCGGAAACGATCCTCTCAAACATATCGGAAGTCCTCTCTGTTGCTGCCGTTGTGTCTTCGGATCGTGCGTTTTGGGCCGACCCGTGTGTTTCCCGGCAATCACAACAGCGGTTAATTATTCCGTCAAATATTCAAAATTGCCCATTTCATAACTCAAAGCTATGTTTTGGCATGGCTACCGTTCGTCAGCTCGAAGCGTTCCGCGCCGTCATTCAGTACGGCACCGTCACGGCGGCGGCCGAGGCGCTCGGCCTGTCGCAGCCGAGTGTCTCGAAGTCGATTACGCTCCTGGAATATTCGACCGGATTGACGCTGTTCGAGCGCAGGAAGCGCCGCCTCTATCCGACCGCCGAGGCGATGACGCTCTACGGCGAGGTGGATAAGATGTTCCTCAGCCTTACTCGCATCGACGGCATGTCGCACGAGCTGCGGTCGCTGTCGACCGGTCAGGTGAATATCGTGTCGTCGCCGGTGCTCGGCTTCAATCTTCTGCCCGAGTGCATCAGCACCTTCCTGAGCACGCACGCGAACGCCAACATTTCCTTGCACGTGCACGACGCCGGCGTCGTGGTGCAATGGATCATCGCGCAGCAGGCCGACGTCGGCTTCAGCTGGCACGGCATCGACCATCCGGCCATCGACAACGATCCGCTCTGCGATCTGGAGGCGGTCTGCGCCATGCCGCCGGGGCATCGGCTGGAAAAGCTCAAGGTCGTAACGCCCGCCGATCTTGTCGGCGCCCCGTTTCTGGGGTTCAGCCGCGACACCCGGACACGCCACAACATCGACACCGTGTTCGAGCGGCACGGCGTCAATATCCGCAGCCGGGTCGAGGCCTACATGTCGGAATCGCTTTGCGCGCTGGTCGCCAACGGCACGGGCGTTTCCCTGGTCAATCCACTGTCGGCCGAACTCCTGCAGCGGGCCGGAAAACTGTCGATCCGGCCCTTCGCGCCGGCCGTCATCATGCCGCTACGCGCGCTCCGGCCGAAGAACAGGCCGCGTTCGATGCTGTGCGAGGCGTTCATCGAGCACCTGCGCGACAGCCTGCGCCGCGTGTTCGAGGAACGCGGCGTCCGCGGCGTCATGCGGAATTGATCGGCGGCGGTTTCTAGTTTCCTCCGGCGTCCCAGCAACCGACCCGGTGGTCTTCCTTGGAGGATTTCAATACGTTCTTGGCGATCTTTGCCGACGGCGTGCGCGGGAAGGTGTCCAGGAACTCGACGTAGCGGGGCACCTTGAAGGGCGCCAATTGCGTCCGGGCGTAGGCGATCAGGCTTTCGGGGGCCGGCGGCGCCACCGGATCGCTCGGCACCACGAAGATCTTCACTTCCTCGCCCCGGGTTTCGTGCGGCACGCCGATGGCGGCCACTTCCGCCACGCCCGGCGCCTGGGCGATCACGTCCTCCACTTCGCGGGCCGAGATGTTCTCGCCGGAACGGCGAATCATATCCTTGATGCGGCCGACGATGTAGAAGTAGCCGCGCTCGTCCTGGCGGAACAGATCGCCGGTGCGAAACCACTCGCCGAAGAAGGAATTCTTGTTGGCGTCCGGCTTCTTGTAATAGCCGAGCAGGATGTTCGGCCCGCGCACGACCAGTTCGCCGATCTCGCCCCTGGGGACATCGTTGCCGTTCTCGTCGACGACGCGCGCCTCTCGGAACGCGCACGGGATGCCGCAGGAACCCGACCCGTTCATGTCGGCGGCTTCCAGCGGCATGAACAGGGTCGTGCCGACTTCCGTCATGCCGAAGGCCTCGCGGGCCTGCGTGTTGAAGCGTTCCTGCAGATCGGTGTGGATGGCCTTCCGCAAGCCGTAGATATTGATGCGGCGAAGTTCGTTGTCGCGGTCATGCGGCGTCGGCGGCATGCGGTAGAACATCTCGTTGAACAGGCAGAAGTGAATCTTGTGGGTCCGCACCCACTCCATGAAATGGCTCGAGCTCTGCCGCCTGGCGACGAACAGCGTGCCGCGATGATAGAACGCCATCAGCGTCAGCCATTGCGGGTCCATGTAGTAGTAGGGCGTCGACGCCAGGATGTTCTTGTAGACGAGGCCGTCGCGCCGCGCCGCCACCTTGGCGATGCCGACCCAATAGCACTGCCTGAGCATGCAGCCCTTCGGGAAGCCCGTGGTGCCCGACGTGTACTGGATGTTCATCAGGTCCTGCGGGCCCGGCGTTTCGGTGGGCCGGAAATTCTTGTCGCCATCGGCCAGCAACGCCGCGTGCCGCAGATAGGTGCGGCCGGGCGCCTCGCCGACGACGATGACGCGGCTGTCGTCCAAGGCCGTTGGACGCTGCTGCATGCCGTCGAGGCAACCGAGCATGCCCTCGCCGATGATCAGCCATTCGACGTCGCCGTCGTTGACGATGTAGTCCAGCTCGCGCGGCGAATAGCGGTCGTTGATTGGCACCATGACGGCACCGAGCCGGCCGAGCGCGAGCCATGTGGTCGGGAATTCCGGCACGTTGCCGAGCATGACGCCGACGTGCGTCCCCTTGCGGATGCCGGCCTTGTGCAGGCCGGACGCCAGCCGGTTCACGTTATCCTGCACTTCCGCGTAAGTGAAAGTGAGGCCTTCCTCGAAGAAGTTCCAGGCGATATGGTCCGGCACTTCGGCGGCGGCTTCGTCGAGCACGGCGGCGATATTCGGCAGCAGCGGTTCGCTCTCGATCTGGCGCTGGCGCTCGACCGGCCCCCGGATATGGGCGTCGATACAGTCGGCGGCGGTCAGGCCCTTGCCGAGGATGGAGAGAATGTCGGGCGCACCCGCGCCCGCGTCGGTTTTCAGGGAAGAAGTGCTGTCAGTCACGCGATGTAGCCCCCGCCAATGTCCGGCGTTGGAATCAACATCATCTTGTTAACATTCAATCAAATACAAAAAAATCCAGAGATCATAGCTTATGGTTATGAATAGTGGCGCCGCCTCAGTTCGCGGCGTCCCGCAGCATCTCCCGCGCTATGATGAGTTGCTGGATCTGCGACGTTCCCTCGTAGAGCCGGTAGAGACGGACGTCGCGGTAGAACCGCTCGATGCCGTAGTCCGCGATGTAGCCGGCGCCGCCGTGGATCTGCACCGCCCGGTCGGCGACGCGGCCGACCATTTCGGAGGTGTAGTACTTGCAGATCGCCGCTTCCTTGGTGACGTTCTCGCCGGCGTCCTTCCGGCGCGCCGCGTCCATCACCATGCACTGGGCGGCGTAGAGTTCCGTCTCGCAATCCGCCAGCATCGCCTGGACGAGCTGGAAGTCGGCGATCGGCTTGTCGAACTGCTTGCGTTCCATGGCATAGCGCAGGCTGTCGTCGATCAGGCGCCGGGCGTTGCCGACGCACATGCCGGAAATGGTCAGCCGTCCGCGGTCGAGAACCTTCATGGCGGTCTTGAAGCCCTGTCCTTCGACGCCGCCGATCAGCGCGTCGGCGGGAATTCGGCAGTCGTCGAAAATGACGTCGCAGACCGGCGCGCCCTGCTGGCCCATCTTCTTGTAGGGCTTGCCGAGCGAGAGCCCCGGCGATCCGGCCTCGACCACGAAGGCGGAGATTCCGCCGGCCCCTTTTTTTTCCGGGTCGGTCCGCGCCATCACCGTGAAAATGGCGGCGTTCGGCGCGTTCGTGATGAAACGCTTGGTGCCGTTGAGGACGTATTCGTTGCCGTCCATCTTGGCCGAGGTGCGGAGCGAAGCGGCGTCGGACCCCGAACCGGGTTCGGTGAGCGCGAACGAGCCGACGAGTTCGCCGGCCGCCAGCTTCGGAAGATACTTCTGCTTCTGCTCGTCGGTGCCGTCGATGACGATGCCCTGGCTGCCGATGCCGTTGTTGGTGCCGAAGACAGAACGGAACGCCGGCGACGTGTGGCCGAGTTCCATGATCACCTGGACCTCTTCCTCGACGGTGAGGCCGAGGCCGCCGAACTCTTCCGGGATGGCGAGGCCGAACAGGCCGAGCTCGCGCATCTCATCGACGATGGCGGCGGGCACCCTGTCGTTCTCCGCGACGTCGCCCTCGATCGGCACCAGCCGCTCGCGGACGAAACGCCGAACCGTATCGAGCAATTGACTGAAAGTTTCCGGGTCCAGTGCCATCGAAGATGTCCTCCCTGCGGCGCGTTTTCGCGTCTGGCCGTATTAATTCCGCTTTGCAGAATATCGTTTCGCAATGTTGCGGGCGAGTATAGTCTGGCCGAAAGCGGTTCCGCAAACGTGCGGTGCATCGCGTGAACGGGTGTGCGCCAAGGAAAATGACGAAGGCCAAGGACGCAGAAAGCTATCTCGCGGACGTGGAACGCGCGTCGAAGGACCGCCGTTTCGTGACGGCGCTCGGGCGCGGTCTCAACATCCTGCGCTGCTTCCGGCCCGGCGACGGAAGTCTCGGCAATCTCGAATTGGCGAAGCGGACGGGGCTGCCGAAACCGACCATCTCGCGGCTCACCTACACGCTGACCAAGCTCGGGTATCTCGTGCAGACGGAACAGGACGGTACCTATCAGCTCGGTCCCGGCGTCCTGCAACTCGGCTTCTCCATGCTGGCCGGCGTCGACATCCGGGAGCGCGCCCGGCCCCTCATGCAGGACATGGCGCGAAAGGTGGACGCGACCATCGCGCTCGGCATGCCGGATCGGCTCGAAATGGTTTATCTCGAGGTCTGCCGCGGACCGGCGACCGTCACGCTCAGGATCGACGTCGGCATGCACATTCCGATGGCGGCGACCGCCATGGGACGCGCCTATCTCGCCGGCCTGCCTGCCGACGACCGGGGGGCATTGGTCGAAAGATTGAAGGCTGCCGGCTCCAAGGACGCCGCCAGGATCGACAAGATCGTCAAGCTCGCCGTCGCCGACTACGCAACGCTCGGCTACTGCCGCTCGATGGGGGATTGGTATCCGGACGTCAACGCCATTGCCGTGCCGATCAACGCCCGCGATGGGCGTATCTACGGCATCATCTGCGGCGGTCCGGCCTTCAAGGTGACGCAGCCGTTCCTGGAAGGGGAATGCGCGGAGCGTCTGGTCGCCGTCGCCAAGTCGATCAGCCAGTTCGCCTGACGGACGCTTTTGACGGACGCTTTCACTTCCGGACGACGAGGCAGTCGAGGGCGAAGGCGCCCTGACTGGCGGGCATGACCACGAACGGGTTGATGTCGACGCTCGCCAGTTCCGCGCCGTGCGTCGCCCCGAAGCGGCCGAGGGCGACGAGCGCGTCGGCGATGGCGTCGACGTCGGCGGCGGGGCGGCCGCGCGCGCCGGCGAGAATGCGGTAGCCCTTGGTTTCCTCGATCATGGCCAACGCCTCCGCTCTGTCGATGGGGGCGAGCCGGAAGGCGACGTCCTCGAACACTTCGACGAAGACGCCGCCGAGGCCAAACATCACCGTCGGGCCGAACACCGGATCGACCTGCAATCCGAGAATGGTCTCGATCCCGCCCGCCACCATCGGCGCGACGATCACGCCGTCGACGCGAGTGCCGGGGGCCTTCTTCGCGACCCGCGCCAGCATTTCGTCGTGGCGGGGTTCCGCGTCGGCAGGGGCGACGTTCAGCGCGACGCCGCCGATTTCCGTTTTGTGGGCGATCTCGGCGCCGTTGACCTTGAGGACGACGTTGCCGCCGAAGCGCTCCGCCGCCGCCTTGGCCTCGCCGGCACTGCGGGCGAGAACGGCGTCGACCACGGGAACGCCGGCGGCGGCGAGACACTCCCGCGACGCCCATTCGCTCATGGCGCCGGGCGCAATTCCGCCGGCGTCGGCCGAGCCGGAAGCGACGGCGGGCATCTGCTTCGCGGGCGCGGCGAACCAGGCGCCGAAATCCGCGAGCGCCCGCACGGCGCGGATGGCACGGCAGGGGTCCTCGAAGGTCAGGAACCCCGCGTCCCGGTAACGCTGGACGACATCGGCGGGTCCGACCAATGAGATGATCAGAAGTCGGTTCGGGAACGCCTGGCGGATGGCGTTCAGTTCCTTGAGCAACGGCTCGACCACATAGGACGCGGCGGCGGCGATGGTGAAGAAGGCGATCGCCGTATCGTAGCGGCCTTCTTGCAGCATGATGGTGAAGTTCGCGCCGACGAGGCTCATATCGTTGAAGAACTGCGCCGTGGTGTCGACCGGATTGAGCGGCGAGGCGAACGGCAGCTTTTCCTTCAGTTTCTTCTGCGCGTCCGCCGGCATTGGCGCCACGTCGAGGCCGAGCTTGATGGCGTAGTCCGCCATCTGCACGCCGACGCCGCCGGAAATGGTGACGAGACCGAGCCGCCGGCTCGCCGGGTAGATGCCGGCCGTGCAGGCGTAGGCGATGTCGAGCATCTCTTCCGTCGTCTCGGTCCGGAAGGCGCCGAACTGCCGGAACGCGGCGTCATAGATCTCGTTGGCGCCGGCAAGGGACGCCGTGTGCGACGCCGCGGCAGCGGCGCCCGTCTCGCTCTCGCCGACCTTCATGAAGATGACCGGTTTGCCGCGTAGGCGCGCCCGCATGAGGCTCCGGATCAGCTTGCCGCCGTCCTTGGTGCCTTCCGAATAGGCGGCGATGACCTTGATGTCATCCTGATCGACGGCCCAGTCGATCACTTCCGCCACCTGCACGTCGCATTCGTTGCCGGTGGTCACCACGTGGCTGATACCGAGCCCCCAGCGGGTGGCAACGGAAAAGACGTGCGTGCCGTAAGCGCCGCTCTGACTGATGACGGCGAGGTTGCCGGCCGCCGGATAACCCTTGTCACCGGTACTGGAAAACGTCGCGAAGAACCGGTTCTGAAGGTTGAGGACGCCGAGGCAATTGGGTCCCAGAATGCGCATCCCGGATCGCTCAGCGATATCGGCGATCCTCTGCTGTGCGTCCTCGCCACCCGCGCCCGTTTCCGCAAAGCCGGACGAGAAAACGATCGCCGAGCGGACGCCGCAGGCGACGCAGTCTTCCAGGGTCTCGATCACCAGTTTCGCCGGCACGGCGACGAGGGCGCAGTCGACGGGCTTGCCGATCTCCTTGATGGAGGGAAGCGCCGGGGCGCCCTGCACCGTCGGCCGGTTCGGGTTGATCGGATAGACCTCGCCGGCATAGCCGCAATTCAACAGATAATGCAGCGGCCGGCCGCCGATCCGCGCCGGGTCGTCCGAGGCGCCGATGATGGCGACGGAATTGGGGGCGATCAGTGCCTGCAGCCCGGCGCGCCGGTCGTTCATGTATGCCTCCACCCTTGTCCGCCACTCTTATCGACAAGCCTTGCCGCGTCGGTCGCGTCGGCCGGTCCTCTTGTTCTCTCCCGCCGCCAAGGTATCGGGCGCGGCGGTGGAATGTCGACTTATCGGATTACACGAGGGATTTCCAATTGCAAAACTTAATTTTGCTATGCAGAATTGCAGCAACGCCGAAAAGGGCGCCGCAGAATGCGCCTTCGGGGTTGAACGAGAGCATTGCCAGGGAGGGCATTCGTATGACACGAGCAAGCGTCGGCAGCCTTTGCGCTGCCATTTTCATCGCCGGCATGCTGCCGGGCGCCGCGGCGGCGGCCGAGGTCAAGCTGCCGAAGAACATGGCTTGGACGGCCTACGACACGGGCTCGACCGGCTACAACCAAGCGGTCGCAATCGGCAAGGCGCTCAAGGACAAGTACGACGTGACGCTTCGCGTCGTGCCGGGCAAGAACGACATTTCGCGCCTGACGCCGATCAAGGCCGGCAAGGTTCCCTATTCCGCCAACGGCATCGCGACCTACTTCGCGTCCGAAGGCGTGTTCCAGTTCGCCGATCCGGCGTGGGGCCCGATGCAGGTCCGCCTGATCATGTCGGCGAGCGGCGCCGCCGGTCTCAGCGTCGCGGTGGCCGCCGACAAGGGGATCAAGTCCTACGCCGATCTCAAGGGCAAGCGCGTCGCCTACGTGCGCGGCGGTGACGCCCTCAACGTCGGCATCGAGGGGATGCTCGCCTGCGGCGGCCTCACCTGGGCCGACGTGACCAAGGTCGAGTTCCCCGGTTACGGCCAGGCGTGGGAAGGCATGGTCAACGACCAGGTCGACGCCATGTTCGCGTCCACGCTGTCCGGCCCGACCAAGAAGCTGGAAGCGAGCCCGCGCGGCATCTTCTGGCCGCCGACGCCGCACAAGGACGCGAAGTGCTGGGCCGGCATCAAGAAGGTCGCGCCGTACTTCGTGCCGAACAACATCACCAAGGGCACCGGCATTTCCGCCGAAAAGCCGTATGAAGGACCGGCCTATCCGTATCCGATCCTGATGACGCTCGCCGAACAGGACAAGGCCGAGGTCTATTCGCTGACCCGCGCATTGGTCGAGGAATACGCCAATTACAGCGCCGCCGAACCGGCGGCCAAGGGTTGGGCCATCGGCAACCAGATCTTCGATTGGGTCGTGCCGTATCATGACGGCGCCGTCGCCTACTTCGAGGAAGCGGGCAAGTGGACGGCCGCCCATCAGGCTCACAACGACGGACTCGTGAAGCGTCAGAAGGTGCTGGCCGACGCCTGGGCGACGGTCGACAAGAAGCTCGAAGGCGACGCCTTCAAGGCGAAGTGGATGGAAGTCCGCGCCGCCGCCCTGAAGAAAGCCGGCCTCGACCCCATATGGCAGTAAGTTCCGAACGGCAGGAGAAGCCGGTGGCGCCCGATCGCCACCGGCTTCTCGGTTCCGTCTGGCGAGGCATCGCCGTCGTCTCTGCGGTGCTCGTGATCGTTCTCGCCGGAGATCAGGTGCGCCTGCTCTGGGGCGAGCAGTGGCTCGGCGGCATCATCAAGCTGTCGAACCATTATCTCTACGCCATCATGGCGCTCCTGCTGCCGCTGACGTTCATCTTCTTCCCGGTCTCGGACAAGGCACGGATGGACGGCGTGCCCTGGTACGACGTGCTTCTCTCTGTCGCCACATTCGTCACCTGCGGCTTCTTCTTCGCGTTCTCGACGGACATCGTCGATCAGGGCTGGGAATTCGTCGCGCCCGATTACGCCATTTGGTTCAGCTACGCGCTCTGGCTGCTCACGCTCGAAGCGGTGCGCCGCGCCGGCGGCCACGCCATCTTCGCGATCGTCGCCGTGATCTCGATCTATCCGATGTTCGCCGACAGCATGCCGGGCTCGCTTTCCGGCCTCGCCAGCACGCCCGGCGAGACGGCGGCCTACCACGCCATGAGCATCGAGAGCATTCTCGGCATCCCGATGCGCGCCTTCGCCGAGCTCGTCATCGGCTTTCTCATCTTCGGCGTCGCCTTGCAGCACACCGGCGGCGGCAAGTTCTTTCTCAACCTCGCGTTCGCGCTCCTGGGCAGCGTGCGCGGCGGCGCCGCCAAGGTGGCGATCTTCTCGAGCGGCCTGATGGGCTCCATGAGCGGTAGCGTCATCACCAACGTCCTGACCACGGGTGTCATGACGATCCCGGCCATGCGCCGCACCGGCTTCGCGCCGCATTACGCCGGCGGCGTCGAAGCGTGCGCGTCGACCGGCGGCGTCCTGATGCCGCCGGTCATGGGTGCGACCGCCTTCATCATGGCGACGATAATCGAAGTGCCTTACGCCGACATCGCCATCGCCGCCGTGGTGCCGTCCGGGCTCTATTTCTTCGGCCTCTTCATGCAGATCGACGCCTATTCCGCCCGCAAGGGACTGAAGGGGCTGCCGCGCGAAGAACTGCCGGCCATCGGTGCAACGCTGCGCGAAGGCTGGTTCTTCGTCTTCGTGTTCGTGATGCTGATCGTGATGCTGATCTATCTGCGCCGCGAAGCCCTGGCGCCGTTCTATGCGACGGGGATGCTGATCGTCATCAATCAGTTGTTCCGGGGCAACCGCTGGGGCGTCAAGGAGATCGTCAAGTTCCTGCTCGGCGTTTCCAGCCTGCTCGTCGAGCTGACGGCGATCCTGGCGGCGGTCGGCCTGATCGTCGGCGCGCTTTCGATGACCGGCATGGCGGGGACGCTGGTCAACGACCTCGTCTTCATGGCCGGCGGCTCGACGCTCATCCTGCTCGTCATGGGTGCCGTCACCAGTTTCATCATGGGCGTCGGCATGACGGTGACGGCGGCCTACATCTTTCTCGCCGTCGTCCTCGCGCCGGCGCTGATCCAGGGCGGCTTGTCGCCGATGGCGGTGCACCTGTTTATCCTCTATTGGGGCATGCTGTCGTTCATTACGCCGCCCGTGGCCCTCGGCGCCTACGCGGCGGCGGCGCTCGCCCAGGCGACGCCCATGCGCACCGGCCTGGAAGCCATGCGGCTCGGCAGCATCATCTATTTCATTCCGTTCTTCTTCGCCCTCAACCCGGCGCTGATCTTTGAAGGGACGACGACCGGGATTCTGATCGCCATATCGTCCGCCTTCGTCGGTGTCGCCGTCGTCGCCGGCGCGCTGCAGGGATACCTGACCGGGCTCGGCGATCTTTCGAAAAGCGGCAATGCGGAGTGGCCTGTCCGCGCCCTGTTGGTTCTCTCCGGCATGAGCCTGGCGACGCCGGGCGGCGGGCTCTTGCCGTGGACGAACTTGCAAGGCACGGTGGCCGCCGTCGCCGGGTTCGCCCTGGCGCTCGCCATCCATTTCGCCGCCAGCCGCATGTCGGCCGCCAAGATCTGATCCGACCGGCAACGGGGCCAACAACAGGGCCAGCAACAGGAAAAGAAGCATGACGCCGAATGAGCTTTTCGACCTCACGGGCAAGGTCGCGCTGATCACCGGCGCCACCAAGGGCATCGGCCGGGCCATCGCCGAGACGTATGCCGGCGCCGGCGCCAAGGTCGTCGTCTCCAGCCGCGACAAGGGCCGTTGCGACGAGGTGGCCGGCGCCATAGCGGCGGCTGGCGGCGAGGCGCTGGCGGTTCCCTGCAATATCTCGCAAAAGGACCAACTCCGCGCCCTCGTCGATACGGTGATGGCGAAATGGGGACGGATCGACATCCTGGTCTGCAACGCCGCCGTCAATCCGTACTTCGGGCCGCTCGCCGGAATTTCCCAGGAAGCCTACGACAAGATCATGAACACCAACGTCGGCAGCAACCTGTGGCTCTGCAATATGGTGCTGCCGCAGATGGCGGAACGGAAGGACGGCGTCGTCATCATCGTCTCCAGCATCGGCGGCCTGAAGGGGAGCGAGAACCTCGGCGCCTACGGCATCTCCAAGGCGGCCGACATGCAGATCGTCCGCAACCTCGCCGTCGAGTGGGGGCACGCCAACATCCGCGCCAACTGCATCGCGCCCGGTCTGGTGCGCACGGATTTCGCGAAGGCGCTCTGGGAAGACCCGGTACAGCGGGCGAAGGCCATCGCCACCTACCCGATCGGCCGCATCGGCGAGCCGGAGGACATCGCCGGCGCGGCGCTGTTCCTCGCCGGACGCGGCGGCAGCTTCGTCACAGGTCAGACGCTCGTCGTCGATGGCGGCACCACCATCGGCGGCGCCCGCTACAGTTAGTTTCAGATCAAAGCCGGGCCTGCGTCTTCGCCTTGTCGATCAGGCCGGCGATCCGCTTGCCGAAAATTTCGAACCGCGGATCGGTCGTCTGGCCACGCAGATAGCGGATGTAGATCTGTTGCAGGATGACGGCGATCTTGAAGGCGCCGAACACCTGATACCAATGAACATTGCCGCAATCGAAGCCGGTCCTCTGGGCATAGCGCTCGATGGCGTCGGCGCGGCTCGGGAAGCCGTCGTTCCAGGTCGGCATGGACGCGGCCATGATCCATGTCGGATCGTCGCCGGCCTCGCCCCAGAAGGTGAGCGTGTAGCCGAGGTCCATCAGCGGGTCGCCCCGCGTGCACATGTCCCAGTCCAGGACGGCGGTCGCCGTCGCCGGGTCGGCGAGATCGACCAGCACGTTGTCGAGCTTGAAGTCGTTGTGCAGCAGCGCCACGTGCCGGTCGGCAGGGACGTCCTTCTCCAGCCAGCGGATGACCGCCGTCATGTCCGGATTGTCCTCGTGCTTGGCGGCTTCCCAGCGGCCGGCCCATCCCGTCAGCTGCCGCCGCACGAACCCTTCCGGCCGGCCGAGATCGCCGAGCCCGGCCTTGCCGGGGTCGGCCAGATGCAGATCGGCCAGCACGTCGACGGCCATCTCGCCGACGCGGCGGTTGAGCGCCGCCGGCCAATCTCTGTCCGCCGGCAGTTCGCGCCGGATGACGAAGCCCTGCCGGCGTTCCATGACGTGAAACGGCGCGCCGATGATCGAGGCGTCCTCGCAGACCGCGAAGCTTCGGGGCGCGAGGGCGAATTCCCGCCACAGGTCCCTGAGGACCCGGTGCTCGCGCAGCATGTCGTGCGACGTCGGCGCGATGTGGCCGAGCGGCGGACGGCGCAACACGTACTCTGCCGTGCCGAAGCCGATCAGATAGGTGAGGTTGGCATGACCGCCGCCGAACTGGGCGAGCCGGAACGGGCCGCCGGCGTCGGGCAGGCGTTCACGGAGCCACGGTTCCAGCCGCGTCGTGTCGAGGGTTTCCTCGGCGCGGACGTCGATGACTTCGCGGTCTTTCGCCATCACCGGGCCGGTCAGGCGACCTCGAACAGGGCCGCGGCACCCATGCCGCCGCCGACGCACATGGTGACGACGCAATGCTTCGCGCCGCGCCGCTTGCCTTCCAACAGGACGTGTCCGGCGAGTCTGGCGCCCGTCATGCCGAACGGGTGGCCGATGGCGATGGAGCCGCCGTTGACGTTCAGCTTCTCCTGGGGGATGCCGAGCTTGTCGCGGCAATAGACCACTTGGACGGCGAAGGCCTCGTTCAGTTCCCAGAGATCGATGTCGTCCATCTTCATGCCGAAGCGTTCGAGAAGGCGCGGCACCGCGAACACCGGACCGATGCCCATCTCGTCCGGCTCGCAGCCGGCGACGGTGAAACCCTTGAAGATGCCGAGCGGCTCGAGGCCGCGCTGCTCGGCGAGCTTCGCGTCCATGACGACGCAGGCGGACGCGCCGTCGGAAAGCTGGCTGGCGTTGCCGGCGGTGACGAAGTTGCCGTCGCCCATGACCGGCTGCAGCTTGGCGAGGTCTTCGGCGTTGGTGCTCGGCCGGTTGCCTTCGTCGCGCTCCAGTGTCACTTCCTGCATGCTCGTCTCGCCGCTCGCCTTGTCGGTCACTTCCTTCAGGGTGGTGAGCGGAACGATCTCGTCCTTGAAGATGCCGGCCTGTTGCGCGACGGCGGTGCGCTGCTGGCTGGAAAGGGCGTATTCGTCCTGTGCGTCGCGCGACACGTTGTAGCGCTTGGCGACGATGTCGGCGGTGTCGATCATGCCCATCCAGAGTTCCGGCTTATGCTTCATCAGCCAGTCCTCTTCGAAATGGTGCCGGTTGAGGTGCGGTTGCACGAGGCTGACGGATTCGACGCCGCCCGCCACCATGACCGGCACCTTGTCGACGATGACGCGCTGCGCCGCCATGGCGATGGCCTGCAAACCGGACGAGCAGAAGCGGTTGACGGTCGTCCCCGACGTGGTCACGGGAAGGCCGGCGCGGATCGCGGCGAGCCGCGCCACGTTCTTGCCGGTGGCGCCTTCCGGATAGCCGCAGCCGATGATGACGTCCTCGATTTCCTCCGGTTCGACGCCGGCCCGCGCCACCGCGTGCTCGATGCAATGCGCCGTCATGACGGCGCCGTGCGTCTTGTTGAATGCGCCGCGGTGCGCCTTGCCGATGGGAGTGCGGGCGGTCGATACGATGACGGCGTCGGTCATGGTCTTTTCCTGTTTCTTGGCTCGTCTTACGACGAAAGGTCGGCGAAGGATTTGCCGGATTTCGCGAGTTCTTCCAGAAGCGGCGCCGGCTTGAGCATGTCGCCGTGCTCGTCGTACAGCTTTTTCATGGTCTCGTTCACTTTGCCGACGCCGACGGTGTCGGCGTAGAACATCGGTCCGCCGCGCCCGATCGGATAGCCGTAGCCGTGAATCCAGACGAGGTCGATGTCGCTCGGCCGCGTCGCGATGCCCTCGCCGAGGATCTTGGCGCCCTCGTTGATGTGCGTGAACATACAGCGTTCCAGGATTTCCTGATCGCTGACCGGCCGGCGCTTGATGCCGAGTTCCTTGGAAATGCTCTCGATCAGTTTGGCGATTTCCGGGTCCGGCACCGGCGTCCGGCTTCCGTCCGGATAGAGATACCAGCCCTTGCCGTTCTTCTGGCCGTACCGGCCGCTCTCGTAAATGCGGTCGGCGATGTAGGAATAGCGCGCGTTCGAAGGCCGGGTCTTGCGGCGGTGCTGACGCACCATGTAGCCGACGTCGAGGCCCGCGAGATCGCCCATGGCGAACGGTCCCATCGGGAAGCCGAAGTCGTAAATCACCTTGTCGATCTGCTCCGGCAGCGCCCCTTCCTCAAGCAGGAATTCCGCCTGATTGCGATAGGCGTAGAGCATGCGGTTGCCGACGAAGCCGTCGCAGACGCCGACCATGACGCCGACCTTGCCGATTTCCTTCGAAAGCTTCATGACGGTCGCCAGCACGTCCGGCGACGTCTTGGCGCCGCGCACGTTCTCCATCAGCTTCATGATGTTTGCCGGGCTGAAGAAGTGTGTGCCGACGACGCTTTCCGGCCGCTTGGTGGCGGCGGCGATTTCGTCGACGTCGAGCGACGACGTGTTGGTGGCGAGGATGGTGCCCGGCTTGCAGGCGGCGTCCAGCGCGCCGAACACTTGCTTCTTGATATCCATGTCCTCGAATACCGCCTCGATGACGATGTCTGCGTCGCCGAGGGCGGCGTAGTCCGTCGTGCCGGAAATCAGGCCCATGCGGGCCTCCATGTCCGCCTCGCTTAGGCTGCCGCGCTTGACGCTGCCGGCGTAGGTGTCCCGGGCGACCTTGAGCCCCCGCTCCAACGCTTCTCCGTCCTGTTCGAGAACGCGCACGGGGATGCCGGCGTTGGCGAAGCTCATGGCGATGCCGCGCCCCATGGTGCCGCAGCCGATGACGGCGGCCTGGCGGATGGGGCGGACCGGGGTTTCCTTGGTAACGCCCGGCACCCGGTGCGCCTGCCGTTCGGCGAAGAAGAGATGCCGCTGCGCCTTCGATTGCACCGACTGAACCAGCTCGTCGAAGTTCCGCCGCTCGAACGCCATGCCTTCCGCGATCGGCAGCGTCAGCGACGCCTCGACGGCGTCGATGCAGCGGTCAGGCGCGATCAGGCCGCGCGAGCGCTTTTCCGTCTTGGCCCGGGCGTCGGCGATGACCGCGGCGGCATCCGCAGCCGGCGGAATGTCGCGCACGCGGCGCACCCCCTTGCCGGCGGCGACGCGGCCGGCGAAGGCAAGTGCGCCTTCGATCAGATCGCCGTCGACGATCTCGTCCAGGAAGCCCTGCTTCAGGGCCTTGTCGGCGCTGACGTAGTCGCCGGACAGGATGACGTCGAGGGCCTGCTTGACGCCGATCAGGCGGGGCAGGCGCTGCGTGCCGCCCGCGCCCGGCAAAAGGCCCAACTTGATTTCCGGAAGTCCGTACTGCGCGCTCTTGTCGCCGACGCGGTAGTGGCAGCCGAGCGACACCTCGCAGCCGCCGCCGACGGCGGTGCCGTGGATGGCGGCGACGACCGGCTTCGTGGACGACTCGATCCGGTAGATCAATTCGGAAAGAAACGGTTCCTTGCGCGGCTTGCCGAACTCCGTGATGTCGGCGCCGCCGGAGAAGCAGCGTCCGGCGCCGACGATGACGACCGCCTTGGCGGCGGGGTCGGCGTCGGCGCGTTCGACGGCGGCCAGCAGTCCGCGCCGGACGTCCACGCCGAGCGCGTTCACCGGCGCGTTGTCGATGGTCACCAGCGCCACGCCGGCGCGGTTTTCGTAACGGACGTCGCCTCCCATGGGATCCTCGATTATGAAACTTGCTTTTGCCTAGCGAAACGGGAGTATGGTCGGGTCGTCGTCGGTTGTCTAGCGGCGCGTCGGGCGCGATGCTGCCGGGAAGCCGACCGCCGCAGGGGAGTGAGGGCATGGATTTCAGCTATTCCGAACGGGTCGAGCAGTTCCGCGTCAAGCTGCTGGCGTTCATGGACGAACACATCTACCCGAACGAGCGGGTCTATGCCGAACAGTTGGAGGCGGGCGACCGTTGGCACACGCCGCCGGTGATGGAGAGCCTGAAGACTGAGGCGAAAAAGCAGGGACTCTGGAACCTGTTTTTGCCGGAGTCCGAACTGGGCGCCGGGCTCACCAACATGGAATACGCGCCGCTCTGCGAAATCATGGGCCGCTCCCCCATCGGGCCGGAGGCGTTCAACTGCGCCGCGCCGGACACCGGCAACATGGAGACGCTGGTCCGCTACGGCACGCCGGAACAGAAGGAGCGTTGGCTGAAGCCGCTGCTGGCCGGCGAGATCCGCTCCGCCTTTGCCATGACCGAGCCGGACGTGGCGTCGTCGGACGCCACCAACATCCAATCCAGCATCGTCCGCGACGGCGGCGACTACGTGCTGAACGGCCGCAAATGGTGGACGTCCGGCGCCGGCGACCATCGCTGCGAGATATTCATCTTCATGGGAAAGTCGGACCCGTCGGCGGAAACGTACCGCCAGCAATCCATGATCCTGGTGCCGCGCGACACGCCGGGCGTGACGCTGCTCCGCCCGTTGACCGTCTTCGGCTACGATCATGCGCCGCACGGCCACTTCGAGGTGGACTTCAAGGACGTCCGCGTGCCGGCGTCGAACATGCTGCTGGGCGAGGGCCGGGGCTTCGAGATCGCGCAAGGGCGGCTCGGGCCGGGGCGCATCCACCACTGCATGCGCCTGATCGGCGTCGCCGAGCGCTCGCTGGAGGCGATGTGCGCGCGCGCCCGGAACCGGGTCGCGTTCGGCAAGCCGCTGTCTCAACAGGGCATGGTGATGGACGCCATCGCGCGGTCGCGGATCGAGATCGAACAGGCGCGGCTCCTGACCCTCAAGGCGGCCTACATGATGGACACCGTCGGCAACAAGGCGGCCCGCGCCGAGATCGCCATGATCAAGGTCGTGGCGCCGCAGATGGCGTGCGACGTCATCGACCGGGCGATCCAGATTCACGGCGGCGGCGGCGTCTCGGAAGACTTCGGCCTCGCCTACGCCTGGGCGAAGACGCGAAGCCTGCGGCTCGCCGACGGTCCGGACGAGGTGCACCGGATCAGCGTCGCCAAACTGGAGCTCAAGAAGCAGACGTCGCCCTGGATTTACAGCCAGCGAAGCTGATACGGGCGGGCAGGGGATAGTCCGACGCGCCTCGGGGCAAATACGGCATGGCGAATGACGGAGCGGGGGCGGGCGGCGACGCGATCGCCGTCGAAATCGAGATCGAGGGACTCGGCAAGGCGTTCGGTGACCGCCAGGTTTTGCGGGGCGTCGACCTCCGCGTCATGCGGGGCGAGATCGTCGCGATCGTCGGCGGCTCCGGCTGCGGTAAGACGGTGCTGTTGAAACACATCCTCGGACAGTTGGCGCCGGACAGTGGCCGCGTCCGGGTCGCCGACCACGCACGGGCCGGGGCGCCGCTCGTCGATCTCGCGAAAATCGACGAGCATGAACTGGACGCCATTCATACGCATTGGGGCGTCGTCTTTCAGCGGAACGCCCTCTTCTCGGGAACCGTCTACGACAACATCGAGCTTTGGCTCGCCGAGATGAGGAGCATGGAGGAGGAGAGCATCCACGCGATCGCTCGGCGTGTGCTGGCGGCGGTCGCGCTCCCCGACGACGATGCGTTCATGGATAGTCCCGTCGAGAGTCTCTCCGGCGGCATGGCGAAGCGTCTCGCCATCGCCCGGGCGCTATCGATGGATCCGAAGGTGATCTTCTACGACGAGCCGACCACCGGTCTGGACCCCGCCAGCGCCGCGCAGGGACAAGACCTGATCTACAAGACGCACGCCGGCGACGCACCGGACTCTCCCGTTCGGACGACGGTGATCATCACGCACGACAAGGACCTGCTGATCCGTCTTCGGCCGACCGTCGTCATGCTGCACGAACGCCGCGTCTTCTTCGACGGGCCGTATGACGACTTCGCGGCCGCGGTGTCACCCGTCATCCGGCCCTACTTCGATCTCATGCCGACGTTGCACCGCAGAGACTGTCCGGGGGAGGCATGAACGACCCTGGCGTGAGTTCCATAAATTGACCGCCGGTGTCCTCAGTCTTACCGACTTCGCGCAGGCGCCGGGCAAGACACCGATCGATGTCGGAGCTGCTGCACGCGATTTCGTCAGCTGTTCGGGTACGGAGCTTGAACCATCGCGGACGGTGTCGGCAGGGCCTCCTGCCCCGCAATCTGCCGGTGTTGCATGCTATCCGCCGCAGCGTCTAGGTTTGATCCCAAGCATTGGGACGGAACGAACTAAGATGACGATCGGTGACGACGAATTCCTGACGACCAAGGAACTGGCGGCCCTGCTCCGCGTGAAGGAGCGGAAGGTCTACGAACTGGTGTCGGACGAGGCGGTGCCGTTCACGCGCGCCATGGGCAAGCTGTTGTTCCCGCGCGCCGCCATCGATAGTTGGCTGATCGAGAACGGGCAGGGCTTTTCGTCGACGGCGGCGAAGGTGCGCCCGAACGTGTTCCTCGGCAGCCACGATCCGCTGCTCGACTGGGCGCTCCGGGAATCGCAATCGGGCATCGCGGCGTTCTTCGACGGCAGCATGGACGGGGTGGAGCGGTTCGCTGCGGGCGAAGGAATCGCGGCGGGCATGCATGTGTTCGATTCCGCCGACAAATCCTGGAACGTGAACCTGATCCGCAAGCAGTTCGGGTCCAGGCCCGTGGTGCTGGTGCAATGGCTGTGGCGGGAACGCGGCCTGATGCTGCGTCCGGACGTGGCGTCGGGCGTGAAGGGCCTCGCCGACGTCAAATCGCTGAAACTGGTGCCCAGGCAGGCGGAGGCCGGCAGCCAGCGTCTCCTCGAGCACCTGCTCGCGGAAGCGAAGATTCCGCTCGGCGGCCTCAAGCTGGCGCCGGTCGCGCGGACGGAAACGGACGCCACGATGGCGGTCTACGACGGCACGGCGGAAGCCGCCTTCGGGATCGAATCACTGGCCCGCCAGTACAAGCTGACGTTCGTACCGGTGATGCGGGAACGCTACGATCTGCTGATCGACCGCCGCTCCTGGTTCGAAACGCCGCTGCAGGCGTTCTTCGATTTCTGCCGCACGGATGCCTTCCGCAAACGCGCCGCCGAGCAGCCCGGCTACGATATCGGCGGCATGGGGAAGATACTTTTCAACGGCGCGTCCTAGGATTTTCGCCGACCCACGGCAAAAGAGTTCATTTTCCCGGCGCTTTCTCTAATAATCCTAAACTTCGGGATTGGGTGATGAAATCCGCGCCTATCCGGCGGGAGACGGAAAAATGTCGATGCGCGGATCGGAAAACGCACCATCGCCGAGACCGGCAAGCTGGCTGTCAGAGCTTTCCGGCGCCTTCGCCGATTTAGGCACCTTCCTGCCGCTGACGGCCGGTATCCTCGCGATCAGGCAATTCGACGCGACCGGCGTGCTGATCGGTTTCGGGCTTTTCGCGCTTGCCGTCGCCGTCTTCTATCGCCGGCCGATCCCGGTGCAGCCCATGAAGGTCGTCACTGCACTTGTAATCACTGGTGCCATTACGCCCTTGCAGGCGATGGCGAGCGGTCTCTTGATCGGCGCGGTGCTGACGGTGCTCGCCTTCGCCGGCGTCATCGGCCGCCTCGCACGCATGGTGCCGAATTCTGTGATCATGGGTATCCAACTCGGCGTCGGTGCACAACTGACGATCATTGGCGTGCAACACGTGGCGGCGGAGCCGATATACGGCGTCGCCGCGCTGGCGCTGCTCGGCGCGCTGTTCTTCACGTCCTATAAGAATGTGTCCTGCCTGCTGGTGATCGTCGGCGCGGCCGGTGTCTCGCTCTCGACCGGTGCTGTCGGTCTTGGCGGATTGCAGGCCGGCCTGCACCTGCCGCACTTCGGTCTGCCGACGATCCAGGATTTCGAGGCGGCGCTACTGACGACGGCGCTGCCGCAATTGGCGCTGACGCTCTCCAACGCCGTGCTGGCAACGGCGGCCATTGCGGCGGACTATTTTCCGGTCGAGAAGGAGCGGATGAGCGCGACCCGGCTCGCCGCCTCGACGGGAATATTGAACCTGGGTCTCGCGCCCTTCGGCGCGATCCCGATGTGCCACGGTTCCGGCGGGCTGGTGGCGCAATACGGCTTCGGCGCCCGGTCCTGGGGGGCGCCGGCAATCTTCGGGGCGCTTTGTCTGATTCTCGGCGTCGCCTACGGTCCGCAGGCGGGCGTCGTGCTGGCGATCCTGCCGCTCGGCGCCGTCGGCGCCATGTTGGCGGTAGCCGGGGCAGATCTGGCGATCAGCCGGAAGTTCCTCGCCATCAACTCTAGCTATCGCATCGTCGTCGTTCTGACCGGCGTCGCCTGTGTCGCCACGAACGTGGCGGCGGGGCTCTTCATCGGTCTCGTGCTGGAGGGCATCCGCGCGCTCTGGGTGCGCCGGATGGGCGATAGAGCCATCTGAGTCCGGTAAGAGAAAACGGTGCCCGAAGGCGCCGGAAGGCCGCAACCAATACGGCTGGGTCATGGAGTCGAAGAAGGCGGACGTCTTCCTCACCTATTGCACAAACGCCGTCCTGGCCAAGAAGCAGGTGAAGGATTTGCAGATCGTGCAGGTGCCGGAAGATATCTCCGTCGGCGCCGATTACGGCCTCACCGTGCTGAAGGGCGCGCCGGCCGCCGCCGCCGATCTCGCGACGTACATCCTGTCGCCGGCCGGGCAGAAGGTGTTGAAGGATTACGGGTTCGATGCACCCTCCAAGTGATCACGCGCATCGGCCGATCGACATCGACCGCGCGGCCTGGGTGCTGATCCGCCGGTTCGGCGACCGATCCGAGGACGTGGCATTGGTGCGCGCGCGCCATTGCCAGGACGACGGCCGAGAGACCGCCGCCGCCGAATGGCGGTGCGTCCTGATCAAGGTCCTGGAAATCCGGGCTCCCAAGCAAGGACTGTGGCTGAACTAATCCGCCCGACCGGGAGGTAGCACGTCGGTTCGTTCGAGCCCGAAAGTGAGGGGCATTCTGTTGTGTGCCCCTCGTCTCTCCGGCTGCAGACCAATGGTTTTTCCAAACTTCTCGATAGCGCGAATATAACCGTCCGTCGCGGACCGAAATGCGCCCCGGGATGGAAAATCATCGTCGGAATTGGGTCGCACACGAGCCGCCGTATCGGCGTCCGATTTCCCTTTTCGGCAAGACAGGGAAGATATGATTTGCGATCGGCGAATCGTTACGACGCTTAAAACGGGATTGGGAACGTGTGATCTCGATCTTGAAACCAAGGAGGATCGGTTCAAATCCATTATCTGATTCTCGTGCGGGGAAAGCCGGTGCCGACCGCCCCGGAAGGAGCGCCAGCAGCGTCATATCTCAACGCAGATTGAAGGCCACCGGAACGACCAGTTTCAAGACGCTCTCGGGGATGTCATCGGGGATCGGGGGTAAGGGATTGGCACGGGAGACCATCGCAGTCACCTCGTCATCGAGCAGGCTGTAGCCGGTGCTCTGAACGATGCGAACGTCGCTGACGTGCCCATTGCGGGCGAGGATGAATGAAAGGAGAGCCGTGCCTTCCTGCCGCCGCCGCCGCGCCCGGTCGGGATAGGTCTTGTGCTGTTCGAGCCAAGCCTGCAGCCGAGCATAGTAATCCGGCGCGGCACCCGGTCGACCGCCGCCGGAGCGGTTGTTCGAGCTGCCGCTCTCCGTCGCGTTGGCGGTACCGGCCCGGCCACCCGCGCCGGCAACGGCCGGCGGCGCGGTTGACGGTTCGGGCGCGGCCGTTTCGGACGGGCTTGCGGACTGCGGCGCAGGCTCCGCCGCGACGGCCTTCACGGTGGCCGGTTTCTTGGGCACGGGCGGCGCCGGCTTTTCGACGATCTTCGTCTTCGCGCTCTTTGGCTTCACCTCGGTGACGGCGACTGCATCCGGGACGGCTTCGGTCTGCGGTGTGAGCTCGACGGCCTGGGCCTCGGTGACGGGCTCGCTCGTCGGCGCTTCGATGGCGTCGACCGCCTCGGCCGTGGGTGGCGGCGGCACGGCGACGCCACCCGGCGCGCCGCCGGCGGGACCGAGCGAAATTTCCAACCCACCCGAGCCGACGGCCTTGGCGCCACCGACAGGCGGTTTCCAGAGGAACGTCAACATCCCGGCATGCAGGACGAGCGCCGTCAGCAGCGCTGCCGACCAATGGCGGGCGGTCAGCGTCATGTGCCGGACCTCGCCGCCGTCAATAGCCGCACCTGACCTGAGAGGTTTTTTTGAACCGGGGAATTTGAGAGATTATCCCTGGAACA
>JAYOFL010000052.1:0-25664 GCA_038117205.1 Rhodospirillales bacterium
CCGGTACCGCCAAGGCCCGCACCGGCGACGAGAATGTCGATGTTGTCTTCGATGATCGTTTTGTAAGCCATCAGTAATACACCCCCACCTTCATCTTGAGCCCGTTCGACTCAAGGGTGTGCACGTCGCCGTCGTCCATGCGGATGTACTTCGGCTCGCTGTACAGCAACTGACTGTCGCGCTGTTCCTGCGTCGGCGCCGGAACGTTCCGGAGGTCCGGCGTCGCCGAGCCCCAGGGCTTGGTGGTGATCGGCGCGAGCAGGTTGAGGTCCTTCTCGCCGTTGCGAAACTTGATGCGCCAGGCGATGACGCCCTTTTCCTCGTCGCGCAGCACGCGGACGCTGTGGCCGAGCGGCGCGAAGTCGGCATAGCCGCGAACGTCGATGGCGTTCTGCGGGCAGGCCTTCACGCAGGAATAACATTCCCAGCACATGCTCGGCTCGATGTTGTAGGCACGCCGATAGGTCTTATCGATGTGCATGATATCGGAGGGGCAAATGTCGACGCAGTGCCCGCATCCATCGCATCTGGTCATGTAGACAAAAGTAGGCATCGGGATGTTTCTCTCTGTCTAAAAGATTGTTTTCGATTGTTGCTCAGTAATGACGGGGCGCTTCGCGCTTGATGCCGAGACCCATGTAGGCCGGCTTGCTGCCCAGGTATTCCCGAATGTCGGGATAGCGGGCCTGCAGTTCCGGGTCCGACAGATCGCCGAGCTCCGGCAGATTGTCCATGGAGCCGTCCGCCTTGATGACGCGCTTGTTGAACGCGGCCGCCGGCTTGAAGAACATGTGCGCGAACTTGGACCACAGCACGCCGCCGAACAGGACCGTCGCGGACAGGATGAACAGGGCCAGCATCAGATTGCTCCAGAAGCCGGCGCCGCCCGACTGCGCGAGCGACCACAGGAAGCCGAAGGTCGTAGTGCCGAGCAGGGAAAGGATGAACAGGTCCGCCTTGACGAGGACGTACCACGGGTTGCCTTCGGCGGCGATGTCGACGCGGATGAAGAACCAGAACCAGTAGCCGCCGACCATCACCATCAGGGCGCCCAGATGCCAGAGCAGCGAGACGATGCCCGGCGCGGCCTTGTTCGTATAGCAGAACACCAGCGCGACCGTCGTCGCGATGAACAGGATGAACCCGTACATGGTGAGCAGGTGCGCGACGCGGCGCTTCGGGTTGCAGAATTCGGCCGACGTCGCGACGTCGATCACGGCGGTCTGGACGGCGATGCCGACCTTGTCGCCCGCGCTCAGTTCGCGGGTGCGCATCGCCTGCGACGTCTTCGCCTTCTCGAAAAAGTACTTGGCGCTCTTCTTGTGGATCATGTCCACGATGGTTCCGCCCACGACCAGGATGAACATCAAGACGACGTACCCCTGCATCACGTTGAGCGGGATCGTCGAAGCAAGATCGGCGAACGGATTGCTGGCGAACATGGACGGCTCCCCTTTCATAGTCCCAACCGCTGGAAAGCCCTGTCGACGGGCGTTCCTTATTGGCAAACATTATATGAATGCCGAATATGAAAGTAACGTGTTTTGATGGTCGCGACGGGCAAAACCGACGTTATTTCAGGCGGATCGCCGGCCTGAAGGCCCGTTCAACAAGTTGAGCTTTTCATACCGATCAGGTAATTCGATGGATTAACTTTTTCCGCGTCCGAACGCGCGATCGCACCAACGGTTTCGACAAAAAGCCGCTTCCCTCTCCCGGTGCCGTCCTTTACATTCCGTTGTTGGAATATGAACCACCGCACTTGCCGGGATCGGATTTCTTGCAGCGATGCAGCGAGCCGAACCGATCGGGTGCCAGACAATTTGGGGATGTCGGTTATGGCCAACGTTGACAAGAACGCGCCGGTTCCTGACGGCAAGACGAAGTACTACACCACGAAGCAGCAGCCGAAGAACGAGCAGGGTTTCGTTGGCTATCACACCGAGTGGGTTCCGTGGCACAAGGAAGTGCCTTACGAGACGCCGAAGAAGCCGTAAGCTCCCGGCCCGGACCCACGCGGTTCGGATAGAGACAAGGATCAAGGGAGGCGCCGGACGCCTCCCTTTCTTTTTGCAAAGACCAATCGCTCAGTCGGAGGCGGTGATCTTCCTGAGGAACGCGGCGCGGCTCGCTTCGTCCATGACGACGCTTTCCTCGGTCTGCACGCCGCGCAGGTACCACTCCCTATCGCCGTCGTCGTATTCGACGGCCGGTCCGTCCTCGCGGTGCAGCCAGCCGTTGACCCACCATTGGCGCATGATCAGGTCCTCGACGACGGCGGGACCGTCCGCGCGATGGCGAGCGCCGTTCACCCACCACTGCTGAACGCCGTCCGGACGGACGACCGCCGGGCCGTCGTCGCGGTGCGCAAGACCGTTCCGGTGCCATTCCTGGGTACCGTCTGATTCGATGATGGCGGGACCGTCTTCCCTGTGCAGCTGGCCGTTCACCCACCACTCGCGGCTGCCGTCGCCGTGCTCGACGGCCGGGCCGTCGTCGCGGTGCTGCTTGCCGTGCCGGAACCAGACGCGCGTTCCGTCGTGACGTTCGACGGCGGGACCGTCCTCGCGGTGCAACTCGTCATTGAGCCGCCATTCGACCATCCCGTCTTCCTTGACGGATCGCTGCGGCGTCTGTTGCAACTGGCCGTCCAGCCACCATTCTTTGGAGCCGTCCTTATGCTCGACGGCCGGGCCGTCTTCCCGGTGCTGCTTGCCGTGCCGGAACCAAACCCGCGTTCCGTCGGGTTTCTCCACGGCGGGGCCGTCGTCACGATGCAGCTTGCCGTCGAGACGCCATTCGACGGTTCCGTTCTCGGTTACTGTTCTTTCCGGGCTACTGGTCATTCAATCAATCCGTACCATCATCGCTTCTCGGAGCATTTCCCCTGGCCATTTCCCCGCCGCGTCCGGCGCTGTATACAACAGGCCGTGGATGGGAGGAAACGATGCCGAATGTCGAAGTCCGAGACGCCGATGGAAACCTGCTCCACACCTATCAGATATACGTCGACGAATACGGCACGCTCATCAAGGCCGAGCAGGTGATCGAGATCGCGAAGCTGAACGCCATGGAGGACGAACTCGTCCCCAAGGACCGCGCCGGCGAACTGAGCTTCCGCGTGATCGAGTAGCCGCGTCGAACCTCGGAACGGACGCCGCCCGCGTCAGTCCTTCTGCGTGTCGTAATACGCCTGCAGGATCTTGACGACTTCCGGCCGCGAGAATTCGCCCGGAATGGCTTCGTGCTTCGCGAACATCTCGCGAAGGCGCGTCCCGGAAATCTGCAGCTTCGTATCGCCGCCGTGCGGACACGGCTTCGGCGCTTCCTGGCCGGTGGCGACCTTGGCCGAGAGTTTCAACCGTTCGGCCTCGCTAGCGATCGAGCCGTCGGCGCGCTCGCAGCAGACGTTACCCGTCGCCATGCCCTGGCACTTGTAGCAATAGAACGTCACATCGATCTTCAGCGGCTTGGTGACGAGGCTGCCGTCCGGAATCGCGTCGAAGATGTCCTGGGCGTCGAACGGCCCATAGTAGCTGCCGACCCCCGCATGGTCGCGACCGACGACGAGGTGCGAGCATCCGAAGTTTTGCCGGAACACCGCATGCAGCAGCGCTTCCCTGGGACCGGCGTAGCGCATCTCGATGGGATAGCCGGCCTGGACGACGGTCTCCGGCGCGAAATAATTCTGCACCAGCGCGTCGATCGCCTTGACGCGCACGTCGGCCGGGATGTCGCCGGACTTGAGCGCGCCCAGCACCTGATGAATGAGCAGTCCGTCGCAGACCTCGACCGCCGTCTTGGCGAGGAACTCGTGCGAGCAGTGCATGGGGTTGCGCGTCTGGAAGGCGGCGACCGTGGTCCATCCCTTTTTCTCGAAGAGCGCCCGCGTTTCCATGGGGCGGAAATAGAGCCCCTTGTAGGTCTCGGGATAGTGCCCCTCGGACAGCGCCTTGACCGGGCCGGCCAGGTTCACCGGTCCCTGCTCCATTACCTTCTGCACGCCGGGGTGCTTCGGATCGGTGGTGCCGTAGACGGAGGAACACTCCAGTTCCTTGTCGATGCCGTACTTCTCGGAAACGGTGAGGATGCCGAGAACGTCTCCGCCGGCGCCGTCGACGAGCGCCACGTCGTCGCCGATCTTGATACCGTCCGCCAACGCCTGCGAGCAGGACAGCGTGATCGGGATCGGCCAGAAGAGCCCGCTCGCGAGCTTCATGTCGACACACGAACCACGCCAGTCCGCCGCCCCCATGAAACCGTCGAGCGGCGTGTAGGCGCCCATCGCCAGCATGAACAGGTCCGATATCTCGCGGCTGGAGAGCGGCACCTTCGTCAATTTTTCGGCGCGCTTCAGTTCCGGCGCGCGCTCGGCTTCCGGCAGCAGGAGCGGCTTCAGGGTTTTCGCGCCGTGCGGCGGGACGAGGGCGGACATGGGCTGGGCTCCTCCGTTTCGATTTTCTTGGCGGCGCGGGGCCGGTCGGTGGCCGCCGGGCGGGCGGCACCGCAATATAAGTTGGAAAATTTTACGTTGGGAAGGGCGGATCGTTTTCGCTCATGCACGAACCGTCCAACTGACCGGTCCGTCAGTCGCCCGATTACGGCTTGGCGGACGGTTGTGTTCATTGCGGCGACGCCGGCCATGGCGCGAATTCCGACCGCAAGGATCCGGTGGGCGTGGGCGGCGCCGGCGCCTAGGTTGCGTGCATTGGAATTGCGGAAGCACAGGATTAGCATGACCTACGCCATGACCCAGCGACGCGACCACGCCGATGCCGACGCCGGCGGCGACACCTACGACAGGATCGCCGACGCCATCGCCTAAGTCGTCGACAACCGCATCGAGCAGCCGGAACTGGACGACGTGGCGGCGCACATCGGCATGAGCCCGCATCACCTGCATCGGACGTTCTCGGACTGGGCCGGCATCAGCCCGAAGAAATTCCTGAAGTCCCTGACCCTGGCCGACGCCAAGGATCGTCTGGCGAAATCGGAAAGCGTGCTCGGCGCCGCCCTCGACGTCGGGCTTTCCGGGCCGGGCCGGCTGCACGATCTTTTCGTCACCATCGACGCGGTGACGCCCGGCGAATTCAAGAGCCGGGGCGAAGGCCTGGAATTCCGCTACGGCTTCCACCCGTCGCCGTTCGGCGAATGCATGGTCACCGTGTCGGCGCGGGGTCTGACCGGCCTTTCCTTCGTCATGGACGACCGCGACCACCTGATCGCCGAACAGATGCGGGGCTGGGAAGCCGCCATGTGGGTGCACGACCAATCGGCAACCACGCCGTGGATCGAACGGGCCTTTCCAAAATCCGGAGCGGCGCAACCGCTCAACGTGCTCCTTCGCGGCACGCCGTTCCGCATCAAGGTGTGGGAGGCGCTGCTTCGCATCCCGCCCGGCCGCGTCGTCAGCTATTCGGCGCTCGCCGACGGCATCGACCGCCCGGAAGCGCCGCGCGCCGTCGCCGGCGCCGTCGCCGCCAACCTGATCGGCTACATCATTCCCTGCCACCGGGTGATCCGCGACACGGGCGCCGTCACCGGCTACCGCTGGGGGCCGGTCCGCAAGCGCGCCATGCTCGGCCTGGAAGCTGCCAACCTGGAGCGGGCCACGGATTGAACGACGCCGAATGCGGTTGGCCGATTGAATCTGGAAAGACCGGGGGCGAGCCCTTACATTGCCGGAAACGCGGCCGCTTTCGGCCGGCGGATTCAGAATGCCCGTGGCGGCAATGGGGAGAACGTCATGAAATACCTGCACACCATGATCCGGATTTCCGACGTCGATGCGTCGGTCAAATTCTTCTGCGATCTTCTGGGGCTTATGGAGACCCGCCGCTCCGACCGCAAGGAACACGGCTACATGCTGATCTTCCTGGCGGCGCCCGACTCGCCGGACGCGGAGATCGAGCTGACCTACAACTATGAGCCCGAGGTCTACACCGGCGGCCGCAACTTCGGCCACCTGGCGTTCCGGGTCGAGAATATCTACGAGACCTGCAAGCGCCTGAAGGACGGCGGCGTCGTCATCAACCGACCGCCGCGCGACGGCCGCATGGCCTTCGTCCGCTCGCCGGACGGCATCTCCATCGAACTGCTGCAGGCCGGCGTTCCGCTGCCGGCGGCGGAGCCGTGGGCGTCGATGCCGAATACCGGCGCCTGGTAAGAGTATTTCTTCGGTCTTCGCAAAGGGCGTTTGGCTTCCAAAGTGGACCCCGGGACAAGCCCGGGGTGACGTGATGGGAATATGCCGTCATTCCGGGCGCCCGCAGGGCGTCCCGGAATCCACAGCCCGATTAGATTTAACGGCGGCGATTGACGCTGGAGCTTACGGTTGCGTCCGGCGCTTGTTAGGCCGCTCGTCGCGGCCGACCGGCAGGCCGGCGGCACGGCGGCGTTCGCGCAGCCGTTCCAGGATTTCCAACCGCAACGCGTCGTCGGCGCGGCTCCAGACCGCCACCTCGTCGCGGGTCCGCCAGCAGCCCTTGCAATAGCCCGTCACGTCGTCGAGGACGCAGACGCTGACGCACGGGCTTTCGACGGGAAGGGCCTTCGCCATGTCGGCTCCTTGTTGCTGCACTCCCATGGACGTAACCCCGCACGGGGCGGATTTCAAGGCGTGACGGCGTTGCGAAGGCTATCGCCGACGCCATTTTCAGCCGCTATAGTCGGCGCATGAGCATCCAGGAAATCAAACTTCTCGAAGACGGCGATCCCGCCCCGTTCGAGGTCTTCAACCGCGAGGGGGGAGCGCATCTCCTTCTCGTTTGCGACCACGCCAGTTTCGCGGTGCCGAAAAAGCTCGGCCGGCTCGGGCTCGACGACAGCATTTTCGATCTGCACATCGCCTACGACATCGGCGCCGCCGAGGTGGCGAAGGGCCTGGCGAAGCGCCTCGATGCGCCGTGCGTGCTGGCCGGCTTCTCGCGCCTCGTTATCGACGTCAACCGGCCGCCGGGACATCCGCATTCGATCATTCCGGAAAACGACGGCATTCCCATTCCCGGCAACCAGAACCTGACGCCGGCGGACCGGCGGTCGCGCGTCCGCGATCTGTTCGAGACCTATCACGACGCCGTCAACCGGGCGCTGGCGAGACTCTGGGACCGGGGTCCGGCGCCGGCGCTGCTGTCTATCCATTCCTTCAGCCCGCGCTTCGGCGACAAGCCCCGGCCCTGGGACATCGGCGTCTTGTGGAACCGGGATCCGCGCATCGCCGTGCCGTTGATGGAGAACCTGGAACGCTTCGAGCTCAACGTCGGCGACAACGAGCCCTACTCCGGCCACGATCTCGCCTACACCATCGACATGCACGGGGCGGCGGCCGGCATTCCCAACTGCGCGGTCGAGATCAACCAGGAGCAGGTGACGACGCGCGCCGGTATCACGCGCTGGACCGACATCCTGTCGGAATCCATAGAACCCATCTTCGACATGCCGGGACTGCATCGGGTCGAGCGGTTCTGATGGTCGGCGGCGGCCCGTCGTTCAGTGTCGGCATCGAGGAGGAATACCTCGTCGTCGACAAGGGAACGCGGGCCTTGAGCGCCGACCCGCCGGCGGAGATGTTCGAGCGCTGCAGCGCCAAGCTCGGCAATCAGGTCGCGCACGAGTTCATGAAGTCGCAGATCGAGATCAATACCGCCGTCGCCCGCACAGTGCCGGAGGCCAAGGGCATGCTGGCGGAGCTGCGCCGGACGGTGGTCGAGATCGCCGACGATTACGGCCTGGCGCCGATCGCTGCTTCGACGCATCCGTTCTCCAGTTGGGCCGATCAGGATCACACACCGCAGGAACGCTACGAGACCATCGCCAAGGATCTGCAGGCGGTCGTCAAGCGGCTGCTGATCTGCGGCATGCACGTGCACGTCGGCATCGACGACGACGAGCTCCGCATCGACTTGATGAACCAGGTGAAGTATTTCCTGCCGCATCTGCTGTCGCTGACCACGTCGTCGCCGTTCTGGCAGGGCCGCGAGACCGGCCTCAAGTCCTATCGCCTGAGCGTCTGGGACGAGATGCCCCGGACCGGCATTCCCAACACCTTCGATTCCCATTCCGAGTTTCAGCGCCACGTCGACGTGCTGGTCCGCGCCGGCATCATCGAGGACGGCACGAAGCTGTGGTGGGACATCCGCCCGAGCGCGCGCTTCCCGACGCTGGAGATGCGGATCGCCGACGTCTGCACGCGCGTCGACGACGCCGCCGCCGTCGCCGCCCTTTATTGCTGCCTGCTCCGCATGCTGTGGCGGCTCAAGACGCGCAACCAGCGTTGGCGGCAGTACGCGGTCATGCTGATCGAGGAGAACCGCTGGCGGGCACAGCGTTACGGCCTCGACGAAGGACTGATCGACTTCGGCAAGGGCAAGGTCGTGCCGGTGCCGGAACTGGTCGAGGAAATGATCGAGCTGGTCCGGGAGGACGCCGAGGCGCTCGGTTGCGTCGGCGAAATCGAACACCTCCGCGACATCGTCGAAACGGGCACCAGCGCGCACCGCCAGGTCCGCTGCTTCGAGGCGGCGCTCGCCACCGGCTCCAGCCAGGACGAGGCGCTCCGGGCCGTCGTCGACCACCTGATCTCCGAAACCCGCGACCCCGGCAAATCGGTTCCGCGCTGAACCGATTTTCGTAACAATTTTTTACCATGCGGTGACGGTAATCACTGCCGGCCTGTGGTATGTTTGTAATAATTCCAATGTATCGTCGAACGCGATGCGAGGGGTGTGCGATGACGAGAATCGTCTGGAACGACTACATCAAGGATCAAATTCACTGGGCCGAGCGGCTGGCCAAGATCGTCGCCGAATGCGAGAACGGTTCCGCGGATGTCTTGCGGGCGCACTCGGACCGGGCCTTCGCCAACGCCGGCGTCGCCATCGCCAATTCGATCGGCGCCCTTCTCGCGCCGGGAATGACGATGCCGCCCACAAGCAAGTGATCCGGCCAGTAATCCGGCAACCGATCCGAAACGAAACTTTCTAGCCGCCGCGCTCTCGGCCGCTTCCCGCGGCCTTACATTCCCGAAACAAAAGTTAACCGTGTTTTCGCCCAATCCCGGCGGCGGCATGTTATCCATGTCGTTGTGTTCTACCGCCGTAGAAAACGGTCAGGAGGGTTGGATGACATGGATTCTTTGGGATGATTACGTCCAGAGCCAGATGCACTGGGCCGATCGGCTGGAGAAACTGGCCGAAGAAGCGGACGGGGAACAATCGACGCTTTATCGCGCCTACTCGGAACGGGCGCTCGTCAACGCCAGCCTGGCGCTTTCCCGAATGATCGCCGTATCGGCGGCGATGGCGAACCGGTCGAGCGGACCGCTCCACTGACCTGACCGCCGGTCAACCGGACGGACCACCGAACACCCGCCGAAGCGCCGAGGGCGAAATCACCGCGACGGCGAGACCAAGCACGATCAGCGCCATGCCGCCACCCCGCACGGGGCCGAAACTCTCACCGAAGATCAGCGCCGACGCGAGCGCACCCGTACACGGCGCCAGCAGCGCGAACGGCGCCACCACCGCCGTCGGATACGTCTTCAGCAGCCGTCCCCAGACGGCGTAGGCGAAAACCGTCGAGATCGTTCCGAGATAGATCACCGACGCGATGCCCAGCCACGACGCATTGCCGACCGCATCGGCGAGGCCGCTATCGCCGTCGACCGCCGCCGACAGCAACAGCGCCGGCAACGGCGGCACGATGCTGAGCCAGACCATCAGCGGCAGCATATCGACGTCGCCGAGACGTTTCAGGATCACGTTGCCGATGGCCCAACTCATGGCGCCGAACAGCGTGAGTGCAAACGCGAACACCGTCAGCTCGCCGCCGACCGTCGTCGCGATGGCGGCGAGGCCGGCAAACGCCAGGACCATGCCGACGATCTGGCGCGGCGTCGGCCGATCCTTGAGCACCACGACGGCGACACCGACGGTGAAGAACGCCTGGATATGCACCAGCACGGACGCCAGACCGGGCGGCATGCCGTTCGCCATGGCGAAGAAGAGCGACAGGAACTGTCCGACGAACAGAAACATGCCGAGCGCCAGCATGAGCCGCCACGGAACATTGGGCCGGCCGAGGAAAAGCACCGGCGCCGCCGCGACGATGAAGCGAAGCGCCGTCAATTGCGCCGGCGAGAAACTCTCCAACGCCACCCTGGTGGTGACGAAGGCGAAACCCCAGATCGCGGCGACGAGGGCGGCCAGGGCGGCGTCGGCGGGGCGCATACGGCGTTCCTCGGCTTCACGCGGGAACTCGTCTATGGACCGGCCCCGGCGCACGGTCAACGGCGGCCGGCCGCCTTGTCAATTTTGCGCGATATCTTGTCTTTCCGTCGCGATACGGCGAACCACGGCCCGTATATGATCGCGATTCTCAAGGGAGGACCGTCATGACCTACGGCAAACGCAATTTCCTGTTCCTGAATATCGGGCACGCCCTCGACCACTTCTTCATGCTCGTGTTCACGACGGCGGTCCTGACCATGGAATCCGAATTCGGCGATTCCTACGGTAAGCTCCTGCTGCTGACGACCTGGAGTTTCCTGTTCTTCGGTGGCGCCTCGCTCCCCGCCGGGTGGCTCGGCGACAAGTGGAGCCGGCACGGCATGATGCTGATCTTCTTCATCGGCATCGGCACCGCCTCGATCCTGACCGGCTTCGCGACGACGCCGCTGCATGTGGAAATCGGCCTCGCCCTCGTCGGCATCTTCGGCGCCATCTATCACCCGATCGGCCTCGCCCTCGTCGTCGAGGAGGCAGGCAAGGTCGGCCGGGCGCTCGGCATCAACGGCGTCTGGGGCAATCTCGGCGTCGCCGCGGCGGCGTTGACGACCGGCGCCATCGCCGATCTCTGGGGCTGGCGCATGGCCTTCATCATTCCGGGCTGCGTCGCCATCGCCATTGGCGTCGCCTACGGCATGCACCTCTACGCCGTGCGCGGCATGGCGCTGGCCGACGCCGCCGGCAAGAAGAAGCGCGTTTTCGACATTCCGGTTTCCGTGCAGCGCCGGGTGTTCCTGTTCCTGATCCTCGCGCCGCTGTTCGGCGGCCTGATCTTCAACGCCACCACCATCACGCTGCCGAAGATCCTGGACGAGAAGCTCGCCGGCATTCTCGGTTCGGCGTCGGAGGTCGGCGTGACGACCGCCGTCATCTTCGCGCTGGCCGCCTTCGCGCAGATCGCCGTCGGCGAATTGCTGGACCGCTACCCGACCAAGCGGCTCTATGTCGCGTTGGTCAGCGCGCAGATGGCGCTTTGCGCCCTCGCCGTCGCCGCCGTCGGCTGGAGCGCGCTCGCCGTGTCGCTACCACTGATGCTGGCGACCTTCGGTATCATCCCGATGAACGACTGGATCGTCGCGCACTACATCAGCGTCGAGTACCGCTCCCGCGTCTATGCGGTGAAGTCGGTATTGGCGCTCGGCGTCGGCGCCATCGCCGTGCAGGTGTCCGGCCGGCTCCACGAAATGACGGGGAATTTCAACGCGCTGTTCATCACCCTCGCGGCGGCGGCGGCCGTCGTCATCGTCGGCGCGCTGCTCATGCTGCCGGGCCGGAAACAGGCGGAAACCCTGCTGCAGCCGGCCTGAGACCGGCCTGAGATCGGCCTGAGACAGCCCAAAGAAATCCACAGGAAGGGCCGCTTGAACGCCGCCCCCTCGCCCGCTAGTCTCCCGGCTCCTGAGTACCGGAAGAGAGCAAGGAGACCCAGAAAATGGCGGATGTCGGCGGCGTCGCGAGCGAACGGTTGAAGTCCTTCATCGAGCGGATCGAGCGGCTCGAAGAGGAAAAGCAGGCCCTCGCCGGGGATATCCGGGAAGTCTATTCCGAAGCCAAGGGTGCGGGCTTCGACGTCAAGATCGTTCGGCAGATCATCCGGCTCCGCAAGATGGAACCGAGCGACCGCAACGAGATGGAAGAACTGCTCGAGGTCTACAAGCGCGCCCTCGACATGCAATGAAGCCTGGGAATAAGGCGGGCGCTCAGCCGGCCTTAACGCCGAATACCTTCATCGCGTAGTTCGCCAGCAACCGCACGCAGGCGTCCTCGCTCTCCGTTCCCGTCGGCACCACGAAATCGGCCGCTTCCGGCGCCTCGTAGGGCGCGGTCACGCCCGTGAACTGGGAAATCTTGCCAGCGTCGGCCTTCGCGTACAGGCCCTTCGGATCGCGCGCCCGGCAGACGTCGAGCGGCGCGTCGATATGGATTTCATGGAATCTGTCGCCGACGATCTCCCGCGCCATCTCGCGCTGCGCGCGCTCCGGCGAAATCAACGACGTGATGACGATCATGCCGGCGTTCTCGAACAGCGAGGCCACCTCGGCGGTGCGGCGGATATTCTCGTTCCGGCCCTCCGGTGTGAAGCCCAGACCGGCGCTCAAGCCGTGCCGCAGGTTGTCGCCGTCGAGCACCGTCACCTGCGCGCCGGCGGCGAACAGAATTTCCTCCGTCCGGACCGCCAGCGTCGACTTGCCGGCGCCGGATAGGCCGGTGAACCACAGCACGCCGCCGAGATGACCGTTGCGGCGGTGCCGGTCGTCGGGTCCGATGCGGTGCCCGACGGGTGTCAGATTGGCAGTAGTATCGGCCATGCGACCTCCCAGTTCGGGCGCATAATGCCAGCCGGTTGGCGGCACGGGCAAGCGGCGGTCATCGGCTCAAGGTCGCGACCGCCTCGACGTGGCGGGAATACGGAAACTGATCGAGCGGCGTCACGCCCTCTACCCGGAACCCGCCGTCGACGAGGACCCGCAGGTCGCGGGCCAGCGTCGCCGGATTGCACGAGACGGCGACACAGCGGCCGACATCGCTGGCGGCGATCTCGGCGGCCTGGGCACGGGCTCCGGCACGCGGCGGGTCGAACACCACGGCGTCCATGCCGGCGAGCCCGGCGGCTTCCACCGGACGGGTGCGGAGATCGCGGATCTCCGTCGTGACGCGGCCGCCGAGCCCGGCCCGGCCCGCCGCCAGCGACAGCGCCTGAACCTGCTCGGCCGCGCCGTCGACGGCCAGCACCGATGCCCCGCGGCCGGCGAGATCGAGGGCGAACGTGCCGACCCCGCAATAGAGATCGGCAATTCGCCCGGCGTCGCCGACGCCCGCGCGGACGAGGCGGCGAAGGATTTCCTCCCCGGCTTGGGAGGGTTGCAGGAAGCTCCCCATGGGCAGCGCGACGATGGCCTCGCCGATACGGACGCACGGTTCTTCCCGGACCAGCACGGGTTCGGGCGCGACATTTCCGGTGCGCCAGCCGATCCGCGCGACGCCGTGCTCGCGGGCAAAGACGGCGAGCGCCTCACGCTCGGCGAGCCCCGGCTCCACCGACGCCGAAATCAACATGTCGACGGCGTTTCCATCCGCCGCCGTCACGGACACGTCGGCCTTATCGCCGGCCGTCCGCAGGATCGCCGCCAGCAACCGCCCGAGCGGGCCGATCAGGCCGTCGAGGGCCGGCACCAGCAACGGACAACCGTCGATGCCGACGACGCGGTCGCTTTCGCCCTCGTGAAATCCGAGCAGCACGGCCCCGCCCGCCCGCACGGCGGCGAAATCGGCGCGCCGGCGCGATGCCACCGGTACCCGTTCGAGCGGTGCCAGGGGCGCATCGACGCCGGCCCGGCGCAGGCACTCGGCGACTACGTCGCGTTTCCATTCCGCGTACAGCGGCGCCGGCGCGTGCTGCAACTGGCAGCCGCCGCAGCGTCCGAATACGGGACAGATGGGTTCGGCCCGAGGCCGGCTTTCCAGAAATTCGACGGCGCGGCAGGCGACCCCGTCGGAACGCGCGGCGCCGATTTCCACACGGACCCGATCGCCGGGCAGCGTGAACGGAACGAAAGCCCGGGTACCGTCGGCGAGCCGCGCCTCGCCGTCGCCTCTGGCCGCCAGCTTGTCGATGACGACGACTTCGGGCGGGCGCGAAGCCGGCCGGGCCTTGCCGGCGCCGCCACGGCGCCGCCGGCCGCGCGGAGGTCGGCTCATAGCTTGCGAAGATCGGCCAGCAGATCGGACAGCATGATGGCGAACGCCTCGTTGAGCGCGTTGACCGCCGGCTTGACGCCCGGCGTCGTCTGCGGCGCCTCGTGCCGATAGGACTTCAGGAATACCAGCTTGCCGTCGGCCGGGCGGCGGATCGCCAGTTCGACTTCCAGCACCGTCGCGCCGGGCGAGCCGACCACCTGCTCCAGGCGCCGGATCTTACCGGCCATGACATAGTCGGGGTTGAGCCGCATCTCCGGCGTCACCACCGTCTTCGCGACGTTGGCGGCGCGGAGGAAGGCGACGACCTCGTCGCGCAGCATGATCGTCGGCGGCTGCGTCCAGAAGTGATAGTGATACTCCTGCAACCGGCTCGGGTCGCCGCGTTCGCTGTAGACGATCGGGCGTCCCGCCGTCAGGCCGTCGGCGTTGAACCGCTCAACTTCCAGCGTGCCGTCGAACTTCGGCGCCGCGAACGGCGCCTCGGCGAGGACCGCCTGCAGCCGGTAGTACTGATCCTCGGGAACCGGCGGCGCCGACCCGCAACCGGCGATCCCGACGGTGACGAGTACGGCGGCGGCGAGCGCGCGAAGCCCGGCGGCGGGCGAGCGGTGAGCGGTCATTTCGGCGTCCCCTTGTCTTCCGGCGATGCGCCGCCCAGCAGCAATCCGGGGTTCTGCCGGATCTGGCGGCTGAATTCGTAAAGGTTGCGGGCCGCGCCTTCCATGTTCTGATTGATGGAATCGATGTGGCGGGCGACCGATTCGACGATGTAGCGGCTTTCCTTGAGGGTCCGCCCGACATCGCCTTCCTTGTCGAAGACGATGTCGTCGAGATCGCCGAGGATGCTGTTGAAGCTGACCAGCACCTGATCGAACTTCTGCGTCGCCGCGCTCATGTTCTCGATCATGCCGACGATCTTGGTCTGGTTCTTGTCGTTGAGGATTTGCGACAGCCGCTGGCTGGTGGTGCCGATATCGCCGAGGATCGCTTCCAGCCGTCCGGCGATGGTCGGTATCCGCTGCTTCATGTCGTACATGATGTCGCGGGCGAGCCCCATCGTGTCGCGCGCGTCGGCGGCGATGAGCCGGCCTTCGCCGCCGATCTGCAAAAACTCGTTGATGGCGGTGACGGCGTTGTCGACGTTGGTCAGCAACGGCTTGATATGGTTGTTGGTGAGATCGCTGAAGTCGCCGGCGACGTTCGAGACGGCGGCGAAGATGTCGGCGCGCTCCCGCGCCGTGACTTCGGCCCCCGGCTTCAGCGGCGTCTGCGTCTTGCCGGCCGTGATGCTCAACGTCACCGCGGCGAGCAGGCCCGGCGCGGCGATCTCGACGGTGCTGTCTTCCGGAATTTTCCAACCTTCGGTCACGTCGAAATCGACGCGGAACCGCATGCGGCCGTCCTTTTCCTCGGGGATCATCTCGATCACCTGGCCGATGGGAAAGCCCTCGTAGACGACCTGCGTGCCGAACTTCACGCCGGTGACGTTGCCGTAATAGGCGTGATAGCGGTCGGCAGCGCCGGTCCGCCCCGTCAACAGGGCGACCGAGACGATCAGCCCCGCCAACGACGCGATCACGAATAGGCCGACGATGAAATAGTTGATCTTGCTCGTTCTCACGGGTCGGTCCTCACAACTGGGCGGTCACGACGCGTTCCTCGCCGACAAGCCGGCTGAGGTATTCGTCGGGATCGAGATTTTCCTGTTCCGGCGTGCGGTTCAGGAGCGCCTGAACACGCTCGCTCGGCGAAGCGAGAATTTCGTCGACGGTGCCGATCATCAGGATGTCGCCGCGATCCAGGATGGTGATGCGGTCGGCGATCTTGAAGGCGCTGTCGAGTTCGTGCGTGACGACGACGATGCTCATCCCCATGGCGTCGCGCATGTCGAGGATCAGGTCGTCGAGGGCGGACGCCACCACCGGGTCGAGGCCGGCGGACGGCTCGTCGCAGAAGAGGATCTTCGGATCCATGACGATGGCGCGCGCGAAGGCGGCGCGCTTGATCATGCCGCCGGAAAGCTCGGACGGCATGAGGTTCTCGAAGCCGGCCAGTTCGACCACTTCCAGCTTCATGCGCGCCATGATCTCCATGGTCAGCGGATCGAGGTCGGTGTGCTCGTAGAGCGGCAGCATGATGTTCTCGCCGACCGTCATGGACGAGAACAGCGCGCCGCTCTGGAAGGCGACGCCGAGGCGCTTGCGGACGTCCAGGAATTCCTGACGGGTGATCTTGTCGATGTCCTTGCCGAGGATGCGCATGGTGCCGGACGTCTTGTGCTCGAGCGCCATGAGGTGGCGCAGCAGCGTCGACTTGCCGGAGCCGGACCCGCCCATGATCACCATGATCTCGTTCTCGCGGACGTCCATGCTGACGCCCTTCAGGATCTTCCGCTCGCCGTAGTGGGTGACGAGGTCCTCGACCTCGATCAACTTTTCGGGGCCGGTCGTCGGACGCGACCGGCGCGCCCGTTCTTCCTTGATGGATTGCGGTGTCCGCGACATTCCCAGCCCCCTACCGCGTCGTCACGAACGCGAACAGCATGTCGGTGACGACGATCGCCGAAATCGACTGCACCACGGAACGGGTCGTCGCCTTGCCGACGCCTTCGGCGCCGCCGGTGACGCCGGCGCCGTTGACGACGCCGATGACGGCAATCAGCACGGCGAAGATGCAACTCTTGCCGAGGCCGTGCATGAGATCGTCGACGTCGAGAATTTCGAGCGTCTCGTCGGCATAGGCGGCCATGGAAATGCCGAGGTCGGCGTTGACGTAGAGGCCCGCCGCGAACAAGCCCATGAAATCGCCGAACAGCGTCAGCGCCGGCACCATGATCAGCATGGCGATCAGCGCCGGCACCACCAGGAAGCGGGTCGGATTGATGCCCATGACCTTGAGGGCGTCGATTTCCTGGTTGATCTTCATGGTGCCGATGCGCGCGGCCAGTGCCGAACCGGACCGTCCGGCGACCAGGATGCCGGTGATGAGCGGCGCGAACTCGCGAACCACGGAAAAGGCGATGCCGATGGTGACGCGGCTTTCGGCGCCGAAGATGCGGAGCGTGTGGATGCCCTGGATCGCCAGCATCACGCCGATGGTGGAGCACAGCATGAAGATGATGGGAATGGCGTTGATGCCGACTTCCATCATTTGCTGGATGACGGCGGAGATGCGGACCGGCTGGCGCTCGCGCACCCCGAACAGCACCCAATAGAAGCTCTCGGCGATCAGCACGCCGCCGCTGCCCACCTCCTCGACGAAGGCGACGGTGGAGCGGCCGACGTTCTCGACCCTTTCCCTCGGCGTCAGGCGTTTTTCCGCCACTTTCTTACCTTCCCCCCTGCCGCGCCGGTCAGGCGACGGCGGCGATACCGTCCTCGACCGTCGCGCAGATGGTGAACACCCGGTCCAGCCGCGCCAGCTGCAACACCCGCTGCGCCCCCTCGCTGACCGAAACCAGGGCCATCTTCTGACCCGATTTCCGGACCGTCTGCAGGCATTCGACCAGCGACGCGACCCCGGACGAGTCGATGTAACCGACGGCCGCCAGATCGACGAGGACCGACTTCCCCTTGCCGACGCAACCGAGCAGGGCCTTGCGGGCGCCCGGCGACGTCTGCAAGTCGATGTCGCCGCTGAATGAAATGACCAGGACGCTTCCCCGATCGTCGATAGTGTGCTCCATCAGCCCTTGTCCTTCCCGACTTTCTTGACCAGACGCAACAGATTGCCGCCATCGAAGGGCGGCGGCAAGAAGTCCACTTCGTCCATTACCTCGCGGATCAGGTGCGTGCCGAGCCCGCCGGGCCGCACGTCGTCAAGATCGCGCGGTTTGACCTTGTCGACGTCGATCCGCTCGGCGAAATCGCGGATGATGATGACCATCTCGTCGGGACGCTGGCGGACCTCGACCGCAATGTCCCCCTCGTTGCCGACGCCGTAGGCGTGCCGGATGACGTTCTGGCAGGCCTCGTCGACGGCCAGCACCACGTCGCGGGCGTCGGCCGACGAAAGTCCGCAGAAGCGCGACGTTTCCTCGATCATCTGGCGGATCAAACGCAGCCGGTTGGCCTTCGCCGCCACGCGCAGGTTGACCAGCTTCTCGCCGGCGGCGGCGGACGCACCGGGCTCGGCGCGCTTTTCCGACATGCCCGTCCGCTGGTCGGCGATGCTGTCGTCGATGACCAACATGGTCAGATCGTCGCGCAGCGGGTGGCCGGTGCCGCCGAGGCGGGTCGAGACCTCGTCCAGGATCGACTGCGGACGGCCGGCGGCGCGGCCGATCATCGCCTTGAGGCCGTCGATGCCGAGTTCCCCGCCGCCGTCGAGATATCCCTCGGTGACGCCGTCGGTGAAGACGAACAACGCGCCGCCGTCGAGATCGAGCTCGCATTCCGGAAAACCGTCGTCGCCGGCGAGGATCGGCGAAATGCCGAGCGGCGGCGCCTCGGCGCCGATGGCGACGACGCTGCCGTCGGCGCCGACGAACAGCGGCGGCTCGTGCCCGGCGTTGGCGAGCCGCACGTGGCCCGATTCCGGATCGTAGACGCCGTGCACCAGGGTCACGAACATGCCGCGCGTCGCCGTCTCGCAGACCTCGGCGTTGACGAGTCGCAGCAGCCGGCCGGGCTCCGGGATGGATTTGCCGAGGCAGCGCAACAGGCTTGCCGTCTTCGCCATCATCAGGGCGGCGTTCATGCCCTTGCCGGAAACGTCGCCGAGGGTGAAGGCGATGCGGCCGTCATCGAGGGCGTAGTAGTCGTAGAAGTCGCCGGAGACCACCCGCGCCGCCACGTTGACGCCCTTGACCGGAAAGCTGGCGTCGGTGGGCGGCGGCAACAGGGACCGCTGGATTTCAGCCGCCAGTTCGAGCTCGCGTTTCACACGCTCCTGCTCGACGAGCTGTTCCGCCATGCGGGCGTTGAGCACGGCGAGCGCCGCCGACGACGCCAGGGCCTGCAGAAGGTTCAGGTCGTCGTCGCCGAACAGGCCGTCGCCGCCGCGCTTGTTGATCAGTTCGATGGCGCCGATCCGCTCGCCCTTGACGCTCATCGGCGCACACAGGATCGAGCGCGTGGTGAACCCGGTCTTGGCGTCGACACCGCCATGGAAATTCGGATCGGACGCGACGTCGCGGACGATCGTGCAACCGTCGGTCTGCACGCAGCGCCCGACGATACCTTGATCGGCGGCGAGGGTCAGACCGGTGATTTCGACGGGCCCGACGCAAGCGTTGCAACGAAGCTCGGCGCCTGTCGCGGACAGCATGAATAGCGCGCCCGCTTCGGCATCGACGTATTCGGCGATGCGCCGGACGGCATGCGTCAGCGTCGCCTCGAGATCGAGGCTGGACGCGAAGTCGCGGCCCATTTCCGTCAGGAGTTCCAGATGGTTATGAACCGCGGCCGGATCCACGCCATGGACGGCGCCGTGCCGAAGCGTCGGTAACTCGGAGACCCGGGCGCTGCTTTCGCTCATCGGCCAACTATGCCCGGATTTGCCCGGTGCGGCAACGAAGCCGGCGCTCAGTCGCCGTTGCGGACCTTGACGTAGGAACCGGGCGCGTCCTCGATCGGCTTGAGCCCGCCGTCGCCCGGATGACGGGCCGGCACATCGCCGCCGTCGTGCGCCTTCAGCCATTTCCGCCAATCCGACCACCAGGAGCCGTGGTGCTGCTCGGCGCCGTCGAACCAGGCGTCCGGATCGGCCGGCGTCTTGGCGTTGGTCCAATAGCAATATTTGTTGGCGACGGGCGGATTGACGACGCCGGCGATGTGCCCGGACGCCGACAGCACGAACCGCTTCTTGCCCTTGTAGATCTGCGTCGCCTTGTAGGTGGATTTCCAGGGCGCGATATGGTCCTCGCGGGTCGAGAGCCAATAGACCGGCGTCTTGATCTTGCCGAGGTCGATGGGCTGGCCGGCGAGCGAAATGCCGCCCGGTTGCACGACCTTGTTCTCGAGGTACATGTTGCGGAGATAGAAGGCGTGCATCATCGCCGGCATGCGCGTGCTGTCGGCGTTCCAATAGAGGATGTCGAACGCCATCGGCTCGCGGCCCATCAGGTAGTTGTTGACGACGAACGACCAGATCAGGTCGTTCTCGCGCAGCATGTTGAAGACCTGCGACATGTACTGGCCGTCCAGGTAGCCCTTCACCGCCATGTACTTTTCCAGCCGCTCGAGCTGTTCCTCGTCGATGAAAACGCCGAGCTCGCCCGGCTGCTCGAAATCGACCAGCGTCGTCAGGAACGTCGCCGAATGGACCCGTTTATCGCCCTTCACCGCCATGTAGGCGAGGGTGCAGGCCGTCAGGGTGCCGCCGATGCAGTAGCCGACGATGTTGACGTCGGGCTCACCGGTCGCCTGGGCGATGACGTCGAGCGCGGCCAGCGGCCCTTCCGTCATGTAGTTCTCGAACCCCTTGTCGCGGTGCCGTTCGTCCGGATTGACCCACGAGATCACGAACACCGTCAGGCCCTGGTCGACCGCCCATTTGATGAACGAATTGCGGGGTTGCAGATCGAGCACGTAGTACTTGTTGATCCAGGGCGGCACGACCAGCAGCGGCCGCTTGGCGACGGTTTCCGTCGTCGGCGTGTACTGGATGAGCTGCATCAGGTCGTTCTGAAAGACGACCTTGCCCGGGGTCGTCGCGACGTTCTCGCCGAGCTTGAAGGCGTCCGGATCCGTCATGGTGATGCGGAGCTCGCCTTTTCCCTTCTCGAGATCGCCGAGCATGTGATCGAGCCCGACGATCAGGTTCTCGCCGCCGGTGTCGATGGTGCGCTTCAGGACCTTGGGATTGGTGGCGACGAAGTTGGCCGGCGACAGCGCGTCGATCCATTGCCGGGTGTAGAATTCGGCCTTTTCACGGATCTTGGGATCGAGACCCCCGACGCCATGGACGGTGTCGCGCAACCACCTGGACGTCAGCAGATACGATTGCTTGATGGTGTCGAACACCACGTCCTCGTGCCAGGCTTCGTCCTTGAAGCGCTTGTCGTCGCGGTCCGGCTCCGCAACCGGCGCCACCTCCTCGCCGTTCAGACGCTTCGCCGTCGCCTGCCAGAGATCGGCATAGCCCTGGATCAGCTTGGCCTGCTGCTCGGCGAACTTGGCCGGGTCGGAGAGCATGCGCGCCGTCACGTCCATGAAGATGCGGCCGATCTGCATTGGGTCGGCGACCTGATAGGCCTCGCCGGCCTGCTGGCGCGACAGGAATTCGGACATGATCCGCTGGGTGCGCTCGGCGATTTCCTTGAGGACGTCGTGTTTTCCGTCGGCGGCGGGCGCCGTTTCGTTCTTGTCCGTCATCGCCACTCTCCGATGGTCTTACCCGGCATGTCTTCTGTGACCATAACACCAACAATCGGACACCGCGATCCCTTGGCCAGGGTGCCGGCGTTCGGCTATAAGATCGGCATGCCGACATCTGAATTGAGCCTAACCTGGACGACGCCGCGCCTGATCGCCCTGGCGACGACGCTCGCCGCGGCCACGTTATTCGCCATGCCGGTGCCGGACGGCGTCCCGGCGGCGGCGTTCCGGGGCGGCGGCTTGGCGCTGTTCGCGGTCGGCCTTTACGCCACCACGGCGGTGCCGGAATTTCTGACGGCGCTGGCGTTCTTCACCATCGCCATGATCTTCCAGGTGGCGCCGGCGCCGGCGGTGTTCTCGGGCTTTCATTCGACGGCGCTGTGGCTGGTGTTCGGCGGCCTCATCATCGGCGTCGCCGTCGACAAGACCGGCCTCGGCGCCAAGCTCGCCACTGCCGTCACGAGCCGGCTCGGCGGCAGCTACCCGCGCCTGGTGGCCGGTCTGGCGCTGGTCGGCATCGCGCTCGCCTTCGTCATGCCCTCCACGCTCGGTCGGGTCGTGCTGCTGGTGCCGATCGCCGTCGCGCTGAGCGAGGCGCTGGGCTACGCCCCCAACAGCCGGGAACGGTCGGGGCTGGTGCTGGCCGCCGCCTGCGGCAGTTGGATGCCGTCGACGGCCATCCTGCCGGCCAACGTTCCGAACATGGTGCTGATCGGCGTCGCCGAGAACCTGTTCGGCGTGCACTTCACCTACGGCAACTACATGCTGATGCACCTGCCGTTCAACGGCATCGGCAAGATGATCCTGATCATCGGGTTGGTGCTGGTGCTGTTCAAGGGCCGCTCCGTCGACGTCGAGAGCAAGCCCGCCGAGACCAACCCCTTGAGCCCGGCGGCGCGGCGGCTGGCGCTGATCCTGGCGCTGACTCTGGGTTTCTGGGTGACGGATTTCCTGCACCACATTTCGCCGGCCTGGGTGGCGCTGGCCGCCGGCATCGTGTGCCTGATGCCCGGCGTTGGCTTGGTCAACCAGCAGGACTTCAAGACCAAGGTGAATTTTCCGACCGTCATCTATATCGCCGGCATCCTGAGCCTCGGCACCGTATTGGTGGAAACCGGCGCCGGGCGCCTGCTCGGCCAGTGGATGCTGCCGCTGCTGCCGCTCGATCCGGCGCAACCGTTCCAGTCGTTCCTCTCGATGGTGGGGCTCGGTGTCGTGGTCAATCTGGCGTCCACAGCGCCGAGCGTGCCGGCGGTGGTCGGACCACTCTCGGCGGAACTGGCGGCGGCGTCGGGCATTCCGATCAAGACGGTCCTGATGACGCAGGTGATCGGCTACACGACCGTGATCCTGCCCTATCAGGTGCCGCCGCTGATCGTCGCCCTGCAGTTGGGCGGCGTGTCGGTCAAGGACGGCGCGAAGATGACCGTGGCGCTGGCCGCCGTTTCGGTCGTCGTGCTGGTGCCGCTCAATTATCTCTGGTGGAGTTGGCTCGGCGCGATCTGAGACGCCGGATGCCGTCAGGTGCCGCCGAGCGGCGTTTCCTCTTCCGTCGACCGGAACCGGTGCTGCAGCGCGATGCCGATGCCCTTGAGGCGCGGCAGCAGCCACATGGTGGACAGCACCGAGACCGGTCCCCACAGCACGATATGCACCCAGAGCGCCGGTTCGTAGGTAAACTCGACGTAGAGCGCGGCGCCGACGATCACGGCGCCCAGCACCAGGAGCGCCGGCACCACCGCACCGTCGCCGGCATCGTGCCCGGAAAAACTAAGGCCGCAGACCGTGCAACGGTCCGCGACCTTGAGATAGCCCGAAAATATCCTTCCCTCGCCGCAGCGGGGGCAACGGCCGGCGAAACCCAAACCGACGGTTTCGCCGACCGGACGGACCGGATACTGGGTCTCGCTCACGCGGCCTGATCCGGTCCCGTCGGTATCAGTGACCGGCGGCGGCGAAGTTGTAGCCGTAGGAACCCCACCAGTAGATGCAGCAGAACAGGAACAGCCACACCACGTCGACGAAGTGCCAGTACCAGGCGGCGGCCTCGAAGCCGACGTGCTGTTCCGCCGTGAAGTGACCCTTGAGGACGCGGAAGTAGCAGACGACCAGGAAGATCGTACCGACCAGGACGTGGAAGCCGTGGAAGCCGGTCGCCAGATAGAACGTCGAGGCGTAGATGCCGTCCTTGAAGCCGAACGACGCGTGCATGTACTCGTAGGCCTGGAAGCCGGTGAAGATGGCGCCGAGGATGACCGTCAGCAGGAGGCCGGTGGCGGTCCGCTTGTGGTCGCCGAGACGCAGCGCATGGTGCGCATAGGTGACGGTGACGCCGGACGTCAGCAGGATCAGCGTGTTCAGGAACGGAATGTCCCAGGTCGGCAGCGGCACGATGCCTTCCGGCGGCCACACGTTGTGCGCCACTCGGCTGATCGCGGGAACGTTGGCTGCGAAGTAGGCCCAGAAGAAGGCGAAGAAGAACATCACTTCCGAGACGATGAACAGCAGCATCCCCATGCGGAGACCGTGCTGCACCTCGTGCGTGTGATCGACGCCGCTGTTGGCCTCGCGCACCACGTCCTTCCACCAGCTGTACATAACCCCGAGGACGACGAGGAAGCCGGCCAGGAAGCCGTACAGCGGCCCGCCGTGCATGTACCAGATACCGCCGCACGCCATCACGATGGCGCCAAAGCTGCCGACCAGCGGCCACGGGCTCGGATTCACGATATGGTAGGGATGGCCTTTTACCGCGTTGCTCGACATCTCTCTCGTTCCCCTCGGATAACGGTTCCGTTGTTGTGTTTCGAAGGCGTCGCCGCCTTGGTTACGTCTCTCAGTTCGGTTTCCCCTGCGGATCCCGTCCAGCAAGGGACGAAACCTGCTTTTCCGTCTTCGCTGGCTCCGCCTGATAGAAGGTGTAGGACAGCGTGATCGTGTGGACATCCTTGGTGTTGATGTCCTTGTAGATTTCCGGATCGACGAAGAACGTCACCGGCATGTCGACCGATTCGCCCGGCGCCAGCGTCTGCTCCGTGAAGCAGAAGCATTCGATCTTGGCGAAATACGGCCCCGCCTTGAACGGCGTCACGTTGAACACCGCCGAACCGGTGATCGGCTTGTCAGAAAGGTTGGTGGCCCGGTAGAACGCCAGCTTTTCCTCGCCGAGCCTTGCCGTCACGTCGTGCTGCAACGGCTTGAAGCGCCACGGCAGCGACGGATCGACGTTGGAATCGAAGCGCACGTTCACGGTCTGGTCGGAAACGGTCGGGCCCGCGCCCTCGGCGCGCACCTGCGTCGTGCCGCCGAGCCCCGTTACCTGACAGAACAGCCGATAGAGCGGCACCGACGCGAAGGCCAGCCCCAGCATGCCGGCGACGACGGTCCAAAGGACGGTCGCCGTCGCCCTGTTCCTGGTCTGGACCTTGGACACGCTGGTGCGCTCCGTCATGCCTTCTCCCGGCCCTTATTCCGCCGGGGCCTTGCCGGAAATGTGCGGCTGTTCCTCGAAGGTGTGGAACGGCGCCGGGCTCGGCACATGCCATTCCAGCGTCGTCGCACCCTCGCCCCACGGATTGTCGGCGGCCTTTTCGCCGGCCGACAGGGTCCGGAACAGGACGAAGAAGAAGTACAGCGTGCCGATGGCGGTGATCAGCGCGCCGAGGGAGCTGACGTAGTTCCAGCCCGCGAAAGCGTCCGGATAGTCCGGGATACGGCGCGGCATGCCGGCGAGACCGGAGAAGTGCTGCGGGAAGAACAGCACGTTCACGCCGATGAAGAAGACCCAGAACTGAATCTTGCCGTGCGTCTCGGGGTACTGCTTGCCGGTCATCTTGCCGACCCAGTAGTACCAGCCGCCGAACATCGCGAAGATCGCCGCGATCGCCATCACGTAGTGAAAGTGCGCGACGACGAAGTAGGTGTCGTGGAACACCAGGTCCGCCGACGAGTTGGCGAGCGTGACGCCGGTAACACCGCCGACGACGAACAGGAAGATGAAGCCGAAGGCGTAGAGCATCGGCGTCTTGAAGTCGATCGAGCCGCCCCACATCGTCGCCAGCCACGAGAAGATCTTCACGCCCGTCGGCACGGCGATGACCATGGTCGCCGCCGTGAAGTAGGCGCGGGTGTCGACGTTGAGGCCGACCGCGTACATGTGGTGCGCCCACACGACGAAGCCGACGACGCCGATCGCCGACATGGCGTAGGCCATGCCGAGATAACCGAACACCGGCTTGTTGGAGAACGTCGAGACGATCTGGCTGATGATGCCGAAGGCCGGAACGATGATGATGTACACTTCCGGGTGGCCGAAGAACCAGAACAGGTGCTGCCACAGGATCGGGTCGCCGCCGCCGGCCGG
>JAYOFL010000053.1:0-22942 GCA_038117205.1 Rhodospirillales bacterium
GCCACGAACTGCGGCGCCAGGATGCCGGAATCGCCGGTGAACTTGACGTGCATGCCGTTCCAGAAGAGGTCCTTCTGCAACTGCGTGCCGAGCGAACCGGGCGCGCCGACCGGCTTCACCTCGATGGCGCCCAAGAGACCGTAGCTGCGGATGTCCTTCAGGCAGTCCATGTCCTTGAGGCTGTGCAGCGCCTCGCCGAAGTAACCCGACAGCTTGTTCGCGCGTTCGAACAGCTTGTCCTTCTGATAGATGTCCTGCGACACGATGCCGGCCGCGCACGCCGCCGGGTGGCCGGAATAGGTGTAGCCGTGGAAGAACTCGATGGCGTTCTCCGGCGCGGCGTCGACGATGGTGTCGTAGATCTCGTCCTTCACGGCGACGGCGCCCATCGGCTGCGCGCCGTTGGTCAGCGCCTTGGCCATGGTCATCAGGTCCGGCGTGACGCCGAAGGACTGCGCCGCGAAAGCCTGACCGGTGCGGCCGAAGCCGGTGATGACCTCGTCGAACACCAATAGGATGCCGTGCTGGTCGCAAATCTCGCGGATGCGCTCCAGATAGCCGACCGGCGGCACCAGCACGCCGGTCGAACCGGCGATCGGTTCCACGAACACGGCGGCGATGGTCGAGCCGCCGTAGGTTTCGCAGAACCGCTTGAGGTCGTCGGCGAGCTCGGCGCCGCGCGTCGGCTGGCCCGGCACGAAGGCATTTTCCGGCATCCAGGTGTGGCGCATGCAGACCACGTTCGGCATGACGCCAGAGAAGGTCTCACGGTTCTTGACCATGCCGGCGAGGCTGACGCCGCCGATGTTGACGCCGTGATAGGCGCGCTCGCGCGACACGAAGCGGGTGCGCTGGCCCTCGCCCTTGGCGCGGTGATAGGCCATTGCGATCTTCAGCGCCGTGTCGATGGACTCGGAACCGGAGTTCACGAAGAACACGTGGTTGATCGGCTCCGGCGTGATGCGGGCGACCTTCGACGCCAGCTCGAACGAGCCCGGATGACCGAGCTGGAACGGCGGCGTGTAGTCGTTGGTCAACAACTGCTCGCGCACGGCGTCGGCGATTTCCGGACGGCCGTGGCCGAGCGGGCAGCAGAACAGCGCCGAGGAGCCGTCCAGGATCTTCCCGCCCTTGTGGTCGATGTAGTACATCCCCTCGCCCTTGACGACGATGCGCGGGTTCGCCTTGAAGTCGCGGTTGCCGGTGAACGGCATCCAGTGCTGTTCGAGCGAGTTGGCGGTGAATTCCATCTGATCCTCCCAAACGCGGCGGCGGCCGATCCCCGGCCCGCCGGCGCAAGCATGAAAAACGACGCCGGGGGCGGCACGGTCGCCCGTCCCTTGCCCACGGCACGGTATGGAGCCTAGACTTTCGCCCTGGCCCCACCATAGGGCCAGATCGGGGGATTCCGCTGGGCCACATAGTGCCAACGGAGCCGAGGGGAACCGGGTGCGGGACGCCATATTCCATCTGCAGCGGGCGGAAAACGTCAGCCTGCAATCGCAGATCCGCGAAATGCTGGTCGACGCCATATTGGGCGGCCAGCTTTCCGGTGGCGAGCCGCTACCGTCGAGCCGGCGCATGTCGGAAATGCTCAACGTGTCCAGGAACACCGTGGTCCTCGCCTATCAGGATCTGGTCGACGACGGCTACCTGACGTCCCGGGAACGGAGCGGCTATTACGTCAATCCGGAGATGGCGACCGCCGCCGCCGAGCCGGCGCCGCCGCCGCACGTCGAAGCCGCCGGCGCGCCGGATTGGGGCGCACGCTTCCGCGTTCGGCCGTCGGCGCAGGAAAACATCGTCAAGACGCTGGACTGGCCGTCCTACCCCTATCCGTTCGTCTACGGCCAGGTGGATCAGCAACTGTTTCCGTTGCCGGCGTGGCGGGAATGCGCCCGCCAGGCCCTCGGCCGCCGTGCCATGGACGCCTGGACCGGCGACCGGCAGATTCACGACGATCCGATGCTCGTCGAGCAGATCAGGACGCACATATTGCCGAGGCGCGGCATCACGGCCCGGCACGACGAAATCCTCGTCACCATGGGGGCGCAGAACGCGCTCTACCTGATCGCCAGCCTGCTCTTCACCGAACGCACCGTCATCGGCGTCGAGGACCCGGGCTACCCGGACATGTGGAACATCGCCAAGCTCAAGACGCCGCACGGGCGGCCGATCTCGGTCGACGACGGCGGGCTCCCGGTCGACGAACGGCTGGACGAATGCGACTACGTCTACACGACGCCGAGCCACCAGTTCCCGACGACGGCGAAGATGCCGTTGCAGCGGCGCATCGAGCTTCTGGCCCGCGCCACCGCCAACGACACGGTGATCATCGAGGACGACTACGAGTTCGAGACCAACTACATCGGCACGCCGACGCCGGCCCTGAAGTCGATGGACGACGACGGCCGGGTGATCTACGTCGGCAGCCTGTCGAAGTCGCTGTTTCCGGGATTGCGCCTCGGCTTCATGGTCGGGCCCAGGCCGCTGATCGCCGAAGCGCAGGCCTTGCGCCGCCTGATGCTGCGCCACCCGCCGACCCTCAACCAGCGCCAGACGGCGCTGTTTCTCTCGCTCGGCCACCACGACACCTTGATCCACCGGCTGCACCGGGAATTCCGGAAACGCTGGGAGGTCATGGACAAGGCCCTGCAGCACTATCTGCCGGCCTCGGCCCGGCGACCGAGTTTCGGCGGCACCAGTTTCTGGGTGCGCGGACCGGAAACGTTGGATGCCGGCGCGCTCGCCGAACGGGCCAAGGCGGAAGGCGTGCTGATCGAGCCCGGCCGCGTGCACTTCCTCGGGCCGGAGCGGCCCTACAACTATTTCCGGCTCGCCTTTTCGTCCATTCCGACAGATCGTATCGAGCCCGGCATCCGAATTCTCAGCGAACTCATCAACGGCTTTCGCCGCCTCTGAAAACAAGAAACGACCTGGAGACATCCCCATGACACAACGGATCGCGATCATCGGCGCCGGCGCGCTCGGCGGCTACGTCGGCGGCTACATGACGAGGGACGGGCATGACCCGCTCCTGATCGACCCCTGGCGCGCGCACGTTGAGCGGATGCGCGGCGACGGGCTGGAACTGCGCGGCCTCACCGAGCCTGAGAACTTCACCGTCAAGTGCCGCGCCGTGCACACCGGCGAACTGCCCGACCCGGCGGCGACGAAATTCGACATCGTCGTCATCGCCACCAAGTCCTACGACACCGAGTGGGCGGCGAAGACCATGCTGCCCTATCTCGCCGACGACGGCTTCGTGGTCTCGTTGCAGAACGGCATCAACGAGCCGGCCATCGCCGCCGTCGTCGGACCCGAGCGGACGACCGGCTGCATCGCGTCCATGATCTCGGTCGAGTTGATGGCGCCGGGCCTCATTCAGCGGAACGTAAAGCTGGGCGGCAGCGTGCACACGGTGTTCCGGGCCGGCGAACTGGACGGCACGGAGACGCCGCGCATCCGCGCCGTCGCCGACATGCTTTCCAGCGTCGACAGCGCCAAGGTGACGGACGATCTGATGATGGAACGGTGGTCCAAACTCGCCGTCAACTGCATGCGCAATCCGGTCGGCGCCGCCACCGGGCGCGGCACCAACGCCAACGATGCCGATCCGGCGACGCGGCGCCTCGCCATCCGTCTCGCCGCCGAAGCGGCCGCCGTCGGCATGGCCGAGGTCGGCCGGCTCGAGAAGATTTCCGGCATCCTGCCGGAGCAGTTGCTGGCGGCCGGTGCCGGCGACGCGGACGCCCTGGCGGCGGCCGAACAGATACTGATCGACGCCATGGCCCGGCGCTCCGACAACCAGCGCCCCTCGATGGCGCAGGACGTCGCCAAGGGACGGCCGACGGAGATCGACTACATCAACGGACTGGTCGCCGACCGCGCCACCCGGCACGGCATCCAGGTGCCGGCCAACGCCGGCATTGTGCGCGTCATCAAGGGGATCGAGGCCGGCGCCGTCGATCCGAGCCCGGCCGCCGTCGCGGGACTTTGACCCTCAGGCCAGCAGCTTGCCGAGGCCGACGTAGAGAAGCCGCAGCGCCAGGATCGTCAGCACGGCCTTGAGGCCGACGCGGAAGACCTTCTCCGGCAGCCGGTTCAGCATCAGCTTGCCGCAGTAGGTCCCGGCGAAGCCGAGCGCCAACAGCCCGACCAACAACGGCACGTAGGGACCGAATGAAAAGCCGAGAATGCCGAAGGCGACCAGCTTGAGCCCGTGCTGGATCGTCATCAGGGTCGCGTGCGTGGCGACGAACTGGTTGCGTTCCTTGCAGGCCGCCGCCGCGAAGGGCGCGACCAGCGGCCCGGTGGCGCCGACGAACATGGTAACGAGCGCGCCGACGACGCCGACGCCGAAGAACGTCCGCTTGCCGGGCTCGCTCGCCTTGAACTTGGGCGCCCAGGTCGCGTAGAGCACAAACAGCGCCAGCACCGTCTGCAACACCGCCGTCGGCAGCGACACCACCAGCTTGGCGCCGACCGCCGCGCCGATGATCGTGCCGAACAAGAACGCCGGCACGATGGTGACCAGGATATGGCTGTAGGAAAGAATGGCGCGGCCGAGGTTTGAGCCCAACTGCACCGTGCCGTGCACCGGGATCAGAACCGTCGGCGGCAGGAACGACGCCATGGTGGCGAGCACCAGTACGCCGCCGCCGAGGCCGAGCGACCCGGCAATGAAACTGCCGAGAAAGGAAACGCCGCAAAGCGCGGTGAAGCCGACGAGATCGAGGCCGGTGCCGTCGATCAGGAATGCGATGAAAGCGTCCAAGGGCGTCCCCTCCGAAATGCCGACCCGACGCTTCTAGCAGGCGTCCGCGTCCTTGGCACGCTGGGAATACGGCCGCTCAGGCCGGATCGGCGATGGGCGGCAGGACATAGGTGCGTTTGATCGTCCCGAAGGCGAAGTTGGAAACGATGGCGGCGATGCCGGGAATCTTGTGCAGCGTCTCCTTCACGAACCGCTCGTAGTCGCGGAGGCTTTCGGCGACGATCAGCAGCAGATAGTCATCGGCCCCGGCCATGAGATGGCATTCCAGGATTTCCGGCACGTCGCAGATGCGGCGTTCAAAGGCGGCGACGGTCTTCTCGTCGTGCCGGTCGAGCCGGATCATGGTGAAGGCGCTGATCGGCAGGCCGTATTTCTCGTGGTCGACGAGCGCCGTGTAGCCGGTGATGACGCCGTCCCGTTCCAGATTCCGGAGTCGCCTAAGACACGGCGACGGCGACAGATTGATCCGCTCCGCGAGCTCGTTGTTGGTGATGCGGCCGTCGGCCTGCAATTCGCGGATGATCTGGCGGTCGAAGCTATCCATGCGCCGATATTAGCAGTATCTGCCAATATTTCCATATTTATTGGCAAAATACGCAAACACATTGCGGTCGGGACGGCGTAGCGTTTCCTGGCTCGGCGGACGCACCGCCGCCACCCCGCGACCGAGGATACGCCCATGACCGCCAGAGACGACCGGACCGCCCAAGGCTTCGCCACCGCCGCCATCCATTTCGGTTACGACGAAGGCGTCAACGAAGGCGCCGTGACGCCGCCCTTGCACATGACGACGACCTTCGCCTTCGAGCGCGTCGAGGACGGCGCCGCCATGTTCACCGGCGAGCGCCAGGGGCACGTCTACACCCGCATCTCCAACCCGACGCTCGATCTGTTCGAACGGCGGATGGCCGTCCTCGAAGGCGCGGAAGCCGGGCTCGCCACCGCGTCCGGCATGGGCGCCATCACCAGCGTGCTGTGGACGCTGCTCCGCCCCGGCGACGAGATCATCGTCGACAAGACGCTTTACGGCTGCACCTTCGCTTTCATGCGATCCGGCCTGGCGCGCTTCGGCGTCAAGGTCCGGCACGTCGATCTCACCGAGCCGGAAAACCTGGCGGCGGCGATCGGCCCGGATACTGCCGTCGTCTATTTCGAGACGCCGGCCAATCCGAACATGCGTCTCGTCGACATCGCCGCCGTGAGCGCCATCGCGCACGCCGCCAGCGCGCGGGTCGTCGTCGACAACACCTACGCGACGCCGTATCTCACGCGGCCGGTGACGCTCGGCGCCGACATCGTCGTGCATTCGGCGACCAAGTATCTCGGCGGACACGGCGACGTCATCGCCGGCGCCGTCGTCGGCAACGCCGACGACATCCGGGAAATCCGTATGTTCGGCCTCAAGGACATGACCGGCGCGGTGATGGCGCCGATGACGGCGATGCTGGTGATGCGGGGGCTCAAGACGCTCGAGCTTCGCATGCAGCGTCATTCCGACAGCGCCATGTGTGTCGCCGAATTCCTGGAAGAACACCCGGCCGTCGGCTGGGTCGGCTATCCCGGTCTCGCGTCGTTCACGCAGCACGATCTCGCCAAGCGGCAGATGCGGGCGTTCGGCGGCATGATCGCCTTCGAGCTCAAGGACGGCTACGGCGCCGGCGCGCGCATGATGAACGGCCTCGACATGATCAAGCGTGCCGTCAGCCTCGGCGACGCGGAAACCCTCATCCAGCATCCGGCGTCGATGACGCATTCCACCTACTCGGCCGAGGAGCGCCGGACCTACGGCATCTCCGACGGGCTGATCCGGCTGTCCGTCGGGCTCGAGACCCCCGACGACATTCTCCTCGATCTCGAGCGCGCCCTGGCGCCACTCGCGCCGAAACGCCACGCCGCCTGAGCGCGGCCGAGGAATTGTCGTGGCGGGGGGTGACTTGCCGTCCGGCGGCGGGCGCGCTATCGGTGGCGCGCCCGCAACCTTTTCTGGATTCCCCCATTGTTCGAGACCGTCATCTCCAACCCGTGGTTCTACGCCGCCGCTATTCCGGCGGTTCTGATCGCCGGCATCTCCAAGGGTGGCTTCGGCGCCGGTCTCGGCGTTCTCGGCGTGCCGCTGATGGCGCTGGTGGTCTCGCCGGTGCAGGCCGCCGCCGTGATGCTGCCGATCCTCTGCACCATGGATATCGTCGGCATCTGGGCCTACTGGCGGAAGTGGGATGCGCGGACACTGATACTGCTCGGCTGTGCCGCCACCGTCGGCATCGGCATCGGCGCCCTGACCTTTCACGCCATGCAGCCCTGGATGATCCGGCTCATGGTCGGCGTGATCGCGCTCGGCTTCGCCGGCGATTTCTGGATCAAGCGTTGGCGCGGCCGCGTCCAGGCGACGGGTCGGCCGCATTGGACGTCGGGCGCGTTCTGGGGCGCGGTTTCCGGGTTCACGAGTTTCACGGCGCATGCCGGCGGCCCGCCGGTGAACGTCTATCTGCTGCGCGCCGGCCTCGCCAAGACCACCTATCAGGCGACCACCATCGCCTTCTTCACGCTCGTCAACTACGTCAAACTGGGGCCGTACTTCGCGCTCGATCTTTTTTCCGGCGAGAACGTGACGACGTCGCTGATCCTGTTGCCGCTGGCCGTCGTCGCCATGCGCGCCGGCGTGTGGCTGCACCACAAGGTGCCGCAGGAACTGTTCTTCAAGGCGTGCTATGCGTTCCTGATCGTGACCGGCGGCAAGCTGGTCTTCGACGGCCTCAGAGGCGCGGGCGCGATCTAGGAGCCGCTCGACCCGCCCATCTGCGACTGGATGTAGTTCTGCAATCCGACCTGTTCGATCAGGCCGAGTTGCTGCTCAAGCCAGTGCGCGTGGTCTTCTTCCGTGTCCTGCAACAGCTCGACCAGCATGTCGCGCGTGACGAAATCCCTTTCCGCTTCGCAGAGCACGATCGCCGCCTTCAGCGCCTTGACCACGGAGATCTCGTAGTCGAGGTCGTTCTTCAGCATCTGCGGCACGTCCTTGCCGATCTTCAGCTTGCCGCGCGACGCCACGTCCGGCGTGCCTTCCAGCATCAGGATGCGCTCGATCAGACGCGCCGCGTGGCCGAGCTCGTCGTCGCGTTCGTGATCGATCCGCTCGTGGAGTGCGTTGAGGCCCCAGTCCTGGTACATCCGCGAATGGACGAAGTACTGGTCGGCGGCGCTGAGCTCCCCGGTCAGGAGGGAATTCAACGTCGAGATTACCTTCTTGCTGCCGCGCATGTTCGTTCTCCTTGCCGCGCCCGGGTACGCATCCGCTCGGGCGTTCACCCCTTCGCACGGCCGTCGCGATGCAACCGCCATGCGTTCCGCCATGATAGTCCCGCGCCGGAACCGATTGAAACCCGCGATTTTCGGTTCGCTAGACGCGCGTTTGGCCGCTAAGTTGGCGGTGTCGAAAATTTGGAGGTCCGCTCCCCCATGCGACCTGCCGTTCTCTGTACGCTGCCCCGGTCGGGGACCTGGTACACGTTCTATTTTCTCGAGTTCTTCAATTCGTTCCTGTCGCAGACGGGTCTGGCGATCAAGACGCAGCACCATTACGAGGAATACCCGGCGCTCGGCTTCCGAAAGTTCCACAGTCACACGATCTTTCCGGGCTTCGTGGAGGATTACGACGGACCGCTGCGCGCCGCCTGGGACGATCTCAAGTTTCATCATCCCGGTGCCAACTTCGCCTACGACGAAATCGCGTCCCGCGCCGACGAGTTCTATCCGGCGCGGAACCCGGACGCCCGCGTCGTGTATCTCTATCGGAACCCGCTCGATCAGAGCGTGTCGCTTTTTCACCATTAGCGCGAAAGCATCGCCGAAACCCTCGACGCGCCGGTGCTTCGCTATGATGACGGCGGGGAGGAACGCCCCATCGAGGACCCGGCCACGTTCATGCGGCAGAAGGGCATCGATTCCTTCATCAAGCACTACTTCACGTTCTGGGCGATGCGGCCGCAGTTCCCCGGGCAATGCATGATGATCGCGTATGAGGATCTGGTCCGCGATCCCGAGGGCAAGTTCACCGAGATGCTGGATTTCCTGGGCTACACCGTCGCCGGACCGGAAGCCGCCGAGGCGATGCAGCTTGCCCTCAAATACGCTTCCATGCCGGCGCTGAAGCAGTTCGAGGAACAGCTCGGCCGGTCCCTCGCCAACGACCGCGCCGCCGCCGGCAAGAGCCTCATGCACGGCGGCGAGTCCGGCAAGTGGCGTCGCCATCTCGACGACGGCGACGTCGCCTTCGCCGAGGAGCGCTTGGCCCGCTTCGGCCTGAAGCTCTCGGACTTCGTCCTCGGCTAGAACGCTACGGAATTTTCAGGCGATGGCGGCCGGGTCGCGAACGATGATGGCGAAGCGGTCGGAGAGCTCCACCAGCGCCACGTCGTTGACGATCTGCGCCGCGACCGCGCCGCCCTTGCCGTCCGGCAGGTCGCGGCTGGCGCAGGTCGTGGCGTCGATGGTGACGCGGTAGCCGAGATCGAGGGCCGCGCGGGCCGTCGAGCTCAGACACATGTGCGTCATGAAGCCGGCGAGGATCAGGTTCTTGCGGCCGGTTTCCTTGAGGCGCGCGTCGAGATCGGTGCCGGCGAAGCTGTTCGGCAGCCCCTTCTCGATCACCGGCTCCCCGGCGTCGGGGGCCAGCGCGTCGACGATGGCGCCGCGCGGCGCGGCGCGGTCGAAGGGTCCGCCTTCCCGCCCCTTGTGGGCAATGTGAAAGACGGGCGCACCGGCGGCGCGGGCCTTGGCGAGCAGCCGCTTGGCGCTTTCGACGGCGGCCGGCGCGTCCGGCAGCGCCAGGGGGCCGGACATGTATTCGTTCTGATAGTCGATGAGAACCAGGGCCGCCTCGGCGAGGGCCGCCGGCGTCAGGTCGGCGCCCGCGAGCTGTAACAGTGTCTTCGGTTCCGGCATGGCTTCCTCTCCAGTGTTCTTCGTTGGCGCCACCTTGCCCGGGATCGCTTGGCAACGCACGCGCGTTCCGCGCAACGCACCGATGCGAATGGGCGGACGCCACTCGGCCCTGGACCCACGGAAAGGCGTCATCTGGACCTAAGGACCGCCCCGGTTATGCCGGAATCTGGCCCCTGGACAGGACGCCGCGATCCCGGCCGGCCTTGACCGGTGACGGTTTCTCTGGCATACACTGTCCCAAAATATGGGACAAATTGTCTCATTATTGAATATATTGAATGTGCCTGCGCCGCCCGCCAAGGTCGGAAGCGCGGGCGGGTCTTAGGACATCGTTGGCATACGGCGCCCGCCGCGGCGAACGATCGGTCGAGGGAGAGGAAACCTACACATGACCAAGATGACCACGGAAGAAGCCTTCGTGAAGGTTCTGCAGATGCACGGCATCGAGCATGCCTTCGGCATCATCGGCTCGGCCTTCATGCCGATCTCGGATCTATTTCCGAGGGCCGGCATCAAGTTTTGGGACGTGGCGCACGAAACCAATGGCGGCCTGATCTGCGACGGCTACACCCGCGCGTCCGGCAAGATGGCGATGGCCATCGCGCAGAACGGCCCGGGCGTCACCGGCTTCGTCACCGCCATCAAGACCGCTTATTGGAATCACACGCCGATGCTGCTGGTGACGCCGCAGGCGGCCAACAAGACCATCGGCCAGGGCGGCTTCCAAGAAGTGAACCAGATGCCGATGTTCTCGGAAATGGTCTGCTACCAGGAAGAAGTCCGCGACGCGTCGCGCATCGCCGAAGTCCTCAACCGCGTCATCGAGAAGTCCTGGCGCGGTTCCGCGCCGGCGCACATCAACGTGCCGCGCGACTATTGGACGCAGGTGATCGACATCGACTTGCCGCAGATCGTCCGCTTCGAGCGTCCGTCCGGCGGTAAGAACGCCATCGCCGAAGCCGCCAAGCTGCTCTCTGACGCCAAGTTCCCGGTGATCCTGAACGGCGCCGGCGTCGTCATCGGCGGCGCCATTCCGGCGTCCAAGGCGCTGGCGGAACGGCTCGACGCGCCGGTCTGCTGCGGCTATCAGCACAACGACGCCTTCCCGGGCTCGCACCCGCTGTCCGCCGGCCCGCTCGGCTACAACGGCTCGAAGGCGGCGATGGAGCTGATCTCCAAGGCCGACGTCGTGCTGGCGCTGGGCACCCGCCTCAACCCGTTCTCGACGCTGCCGGGTTACGGCATCGACTACTGGCCGAAGACCGCCAAGATCATCCAGGTCGACATCAACGCCGACCGCATCGGTCTGACCAAGAAGGTCTCCGTCGGTATCCAGGGCGACGCCAAGCAGGTCGCCGAGCAGATCCTGGCGCTGCTCTCCAAGACCGCCGGCGATGCCGGCCGCGCCGAGCGCAAGGCGCTGATCCATCAAACCAAGTCGGCGTGGTTGCAGACACTGTCGTCCATGGACCACGAGGACGACGATCCGGGCACGACCTGGAACGAGCGCGCCCGCAAGAAGGATCCGGAATACATGTCGCCGCGTCAGGCATGGCGAGCGATCCAGGCCGGTCTGCCGAAGGACGCCATCATCTCGTCCGACATCGGCAACAACTGCGCCATTGGCAACGCCTACCCGACCTTCGAGGAAGGCCGCAAGTATCTGGCGCCGGGCCTGTTCGGTCCGTGCGGCTACGGCTTCCCGTCGATCATGGGCGCCAAGATCGCCAAGCCGGACGTGCCCTGCGTCGGTTTCGCCGGCGACGGCGCTTTCGGCATTTCCATGAACGAAATGGGCTCGATCGGCCGCGAGGACTGGCCGGGCATCACCATGGTCATCTTCCGCAACTACCAATGGGGCGCGGAAAAGCGCAACACAACGCTGTGGTACGAAGACAACTTCGTCGGCACCGAACTGAACCGGAACCTCAGCTACGCCAAGGTCGCCGAAGGCTGCGGCCTCAAGGGCGTGCAGGTGAAGACGCAGCAGGAGCTGACCGACGCGCTCAAGAAGTCGTGCGAAGACCAGAAGAAGGGCATCACGACCTTCATCGAAGTGCTGCTGAACCAGGAACTGGGCGAACCGTTCCGCCGCGACGCCATGAAGAAGCCGGTCGCGGTCGCGGGCATCGACCCGAAGGACTTCCGGCCGCAGCAGCCGATGTGATCGACGAAAAGACGGTGTCCTCCCTGATACCTGTCTAACCTCGGAAAAGGGCCGGCGCATGCGCCGGCCCGCTTTTTTTAGTAGGATGCGGACATGCTGAGCGACCACCCCTTCGAAGTCCCGCAATCGCTGATGACCCGCGCGACGGCGCATCCGGCGCGGCCGATGGCGGTCGCCGGCGCCGACCATCCTGTGGCGCTCCTAAGCGCCAAGCAGGCCGCCGACGCCGGCCTGATCGAGCCGGTGCTGATCGGCGATCCGGCCGACATCCGCCGCCTGGCGCGCGAGATCGACTGGGACGTCTCGCACATCCGCACCGTCGCCTCCGGCCCGGAAGAAAAGGCCGCCGCCACCGCCGCGGCGCTCGCCGCCGGCAACGAGGTGGCGTCGATCATGAAGGGGCACGTGCATACGGACGCCCTGATGAGGGCGCTCGTCGCCAAGGACGCCGGGCTCCGCACGGGACGGCGTTTCAGCCACGTCTTTCACATGACCGTGCCGGGATCGGACCGGGCGCTCATGATCACCGACGGCGCCGTCAACGTGGCGCCGGACGAACGGACCATGATGGACATCGTCGGCAACTCCGTCGATCTGGCGCATTCGCTTGGCTACGCGGAACCGAAGGTCGCCATGCTGTCGGGATCGGAATCGGTGCTGCCGTCCATGCCGTCGACGCAATTGGCGCGGCGCATCGTCGAGCGCGCCAACGCGGGCGAGATTTCGGGCGCCCTGGTCGACGGGCCGTTCGGCTTCGACAACGCCGTGTCGCCGGCCGCCGCTCAGCTCAAGAAGATCGAAAGCCCGGTCGCCGGCGACGCCGACATCCTGGTGGTGCCGAACATCGAGATGGGCAACGGGCTCTTCAAGATGCTGGTCTATTTCCGGAGCGGTCTCGCCGCCGGCGTGGTGCTCGGCGCCAAGGTGCCGGTGGTGCTGACCAGCCGCGCCGACCCGCCGGAAGCTCGGCTCGCCGCCGCCGCCGTCGCGGCCATTCATGCGGGGTCGGTAAGCACATAAATTTCCCGTCATTCCGGGCCGAGCACAGCGAGGTCCCGGAATCCACCGCTCGAAGAGTGGACCCGGACCCCGGATTAAATCCGGGGCGGGCAAGCCCGGGGTGACGCATGGGCGAGTGTATCGCCGCTGCGGAGTTTAGTGCAGCGGTCCGCTGCGGCGGGTCGCCGGCGTCTCGGCGGGCGGCGGCGCGGCCGGGCACGGCCCCGCCTGATGGAACGTCATGCGCCAACGGCCGCCTTCGCGCGTGAAGGCGTTGGTGGCGGCGAGCGCGTTCTCGCCGAACGTCTCGAAGCAGACGACGAGCCCGGCACCCGAGCGGCCGATCAGCCGGGGCGAGTGGAACGCCAGATTGACGACGCCCGGATCGGCCAGGATATCCCGCCAACTGTCGAGGATCTCCTTGCGGTCGAAGATCGGCACGGCGCCCGGATGCAAACAGGCGACCGGCGCGCTTTTCGCCCAGACGTCGTCCATCGCCTTCACATCGCCAGACCGGAAGGCGGCGTAGAACGCCTCGTTCGCGAACAGGATGGCGTCGTCGTCGCTCACGTCCTGAGATCGCCCATGCGCCGGCCCGGCGCGATAATGTCGGGATCGGTCTTGATCTCGATCAGCGCGGCGGTGCCGCAGGCGAGCGCCTTTTCGAAGGCCGGCATGAAGTCCTCCGTCTTGTCGACGAAGAAGCCCTTGGCGCCGAAGGATTCCGCGAACTTCACGAAGTCCGGGTTGACGATGTCGGTCGCCACCACCCGGTCCGGGAAACGCTTTTCCTGGTGCATGCGGATGGTGCCGTACATGGAATTGTTGACGACGATGAAGATGACGGCGGCGCCGTACTGCACGGCGGTGCCGACTTCCTGGCCGTTCATCTGGAAGCAGCCGTCGCCGGAGACGGAGACGACGACGCGTTCCGGGTGGATCAGCTTGGCAGCGACGCCGGCCGGCACGCCGTAGCCCATGGCGCCCGACGTCGGCGCGAGCTGCGCGCCCGGCTTCCGGTAGCGGTGATAGCGATGCACCCAGCCGGAATAGTTGCCCGCGCCGTTGGTGATGATGGCATCTTTCGGCAGGCGCTCGGTGAGCATCTTCATGACGAGACCCATGTCGACGGCGCTGCCCATGTCCTTGGGTTCGCTGAAGGCCAAGTATTCGGCGTGCGACTTGGCGGCCTCGCCCTTCCAGGCCTTGGCGTCGACGGCGGTGCGGTCCGCGACCGCTTCCAGGAACGCCGTCAGATCGGCGTGGATCGGCAACTCGGCGGCGTAGACCCGGTTGAGTTCCTCACCCGACGGATGCACGTGCACCAGCGGCTGCTTCGGATAGGGCGATTCGACGAGCGTGTAGCCGCCCGTCGTCATTTCGCCCAAGCGCGGGCCGATGACGATCAGCGGGTCGGCGTCGCGCACCCGCGCCGCCAGCTTCGGGTCCGGCCCGATGCCGACGTGCCCGGCGTAGTTCGGATGCAGGTTATCGAAGCAATCCTGGCGGCGGAACGCACAGGCGACCGGCAGGTCGTTCTTTTCAGCGAATTTGGCGAGCGCCTTCGTCGCTGCCGGCGTCCAGCCTCCGCCGCCGACCATCAGGATCGGCTTGGTGGCGCGGGCGAGACGTTCCATGAAGGCGTCCACGTCGGCCGCCGCGACGCCGGGACGGGCGATGCGGACCGGCTTCGCTTCCGGCGCTTCCGCGAGCGCGGACAGCATGTCTTCCGGCAACGCCAGGACGACCGGGCCGGGACGGCCGGCGAGGGCCGTCTGAAACGCCCGGTTCATGTATTCCGGCACCCGCGCCGTGTCGTCGATCTGCGCCACCCACTTGGCCATCTGGCCGAACATGCGGCGGTAGTCGATTTCCTGGAAGGCTTCGCGTTCTTCCTGGTCGCGGGCGACCTGGCCGATCAGGACGATCATCGGCGTCGAATCCTGGTACGCCGTGTGCACGCCGATCGACGCGTTGGTGGCGCCGGGGCCGCGCGTGACGATGCAGATGCCGGGCTTGCCGGTGAGCTTGCCATAGGCTTCCGCCATGTTGGCGGCGCCGCCTTCCTGGCGGCAGACGTTGACGGCGATGGAATTGGAGGCGTCGTAGAGCGCGTCGAGGATGGACAGATAGCTCTCGCCCGGCACGCAGAATACCCGGTCGATCCCGTTCGCCACCAAGGCGTCGACGACCATTTGTCCACCCGTCCGCATCGCGATCTCCCTCCGTCCGTTCAAGTCGCGGCGGCATTCTCCGGGAAGCGTCGGGCCTTGGCAATGCCGCCTTCGCGGCTTGGCATTCGAATTGCTGATAGGGCTTCCGTTGGGGAGAACCCGTTGGTTTTCGCCCCGCTGTGCATCCTTTTTGAGCAAAGTCCGGCGGGGTGTGATCAACGCCTGTGCATCTGCATGGGGACGGCGGCGGTTCCGTATGGGAGTGCGGGCCGCCGTCAGGACGACAGAAACGGAGGAAACCATGTCTGGACACTCGATCCGGGCGGCGGCTCTTGCCGTCGGCCCGTTGTTCGCCCTCGCCGCCCTGGTCTTAGGCACCAGTCCGGCGGCGGCCGCGGAGGCGTCGCTCAACGGCGCCAACACGTCTTGGATACTGACCTCGACGGCCCTGGTGCTGTTCATGACCCTGCCCGGCCTCGCCCTCTTCTATGGCGGTCTCGTGCAGGCGAAGAACGTGCTTTCGGTGCTGATGCACTGCTTCGCCATCGCCTGTCTGGCGTCCGTGCTCTGGATCGCCGGCGTCTACAGCCTGGCGTTCGGCGACGGCGGCTCGCTCAACGCCTACGTCGGCGGGCTGGGCAAGGCGTTCCTGGCCGGCGTCGGCTTCGACAGCCTGACCGGCGACATCCCGGAGAGCGTCTTCTTCATGTTCCAGATGACCTTCGCCATCATCACGCCGGGCCTGATCGTCGGCGCCTATGTGGAGCGCATGCGCTTCGCCGCCGTGCTGATCTTCAGCGCGCTCTGGCTGATCGTCGTCTACGCCCCCGTCTGCCATTGGGTCTGGGGCGGCGGCTGGCTGGCGCAGATGGGCGTCATGGACTTCGCCGGCGGCCTCGTCGTGCACGCGACGGCGGGAACCTCCGCTATCGTGCTGATCAAGCTCTTGGGTTCCCGCGTCGGTTATCCGGGGCACCTCCGACCGCCGCACAGCCCGGGCCTGACCATGATCGGCGCGTCCATGCTGTGGGTCGGCTGGTTCGGCTTCAACGCCGGCAGCGCGCTTTCGGCCGGCGGCGGCGCCGGCATGGCGATGTTGGTCACGCACATCTCCGCCGCCACCGCGTCGCTGGTGTGGATCTTCATCGAATGGCGGAAGTTCGGGAAGCCGAGCCTCGTCGGCGTCGTCACCGGCATGGTGGCGGGCCTCGCCAGCATCACGCCGGCGTCCGGCTTCGTCGGACCGGCCGGCGCGCTCTTGATCGGGCTGGCCGGCGGTTTCGTCTGCTACTGGGCGGTCGGCATCGTGAAGCACCGTCTCGGCATCGACGATTCCCTCGACGTCTTCGCCGTGCACGGCGTCGGCGGCATCCTGGGCACGCTGTTGGCAGCGTTCCTGGCCGCCAAGTCGATGGGCGGCGCCGGGCTCGCCGACGGCGTGACGTCCGGATCGCAGTTCATCGTGCAGTTGACCGGCGTCGCCGCGACGGTGGCGTGGTCGGCGATTGCCACGTATGCTATCGCCAAGATCACCCAGGCCCTGGTGGGGCTTCGCGCGAGCGACGAGGAAATGACCGAAGGCCTCGATCTCTCGTATCACGGCGAACGCGATTACAACTTCTGACCCGCCGGACGGAGGAGAAAACGATGAAACTGATCATGGCCATCATCAAGCCGTTCCGACTGGACGCCGTCCGCGCCGCGCTCACCGAGCAGGGCGTGGAAGGCATGACCGTATCCGAGGTCAAGGGCTTCGGCCGCCAGAAGGGACAGACGGAAATCTACCGCGGCGCCGAGTACGCCATCGAGTTCGTGCCGAAGGTGCGGCTCGAGATCGTCGTCCAGGACGACCGTGCCGAACGGATCGTCGAAGCCATCGAGGCGGCGGCGAAGACCGACAAGATCGGTGACGGCAAAATCTTCGTTCTCGACGTCGCGCAGGCGGTCCGCATCCGCACCGGCGAAACCGGCAACGACGCGGTCTGAACCATTCGTCATCCCGGCGAACGCCGGGACCCAGCAATTGCGGTCAATATGCTGGGTCCCGCTTGCGCGGGGATGACGAATTCTTTCGCCTGAATAATTCGGCGATTTAAGCCAGCGGCTCGACCCGCGCGGCGCAGTATTTGAACTCGGGGATCTTGCCGATCGGATCGAGCTGCGGGTTGGTCAGTTCGTTCGCCGACGCCTCGACGAAGGCGAACGGGATGAAGATCGAACCCGGCCTGACCGCGTTGTCGGCGCGGACCGCGATCTCGATGGCGCCGCGCCGCGTCGAGACGCGCACCTTATCACCCGGCTCGATGCCGAACTTGGAAATGTCCAATGTGTTCATCTGCACGGTCGGCGTCGGCTGCACCTGATCGAGCACGTGCGAGCGCCGCGTCATGGCGCCGGTGTGCCAATGCTCCAGCACGCGCCCGGTCATCAGGATGAACGGGAACTTGCTGTCGGGCTGTTCGTTCGGCGGCAGCACGTTCGCCGGCACGAACTTGCCGAGACCGTCCGGCGTCGCGAACCGGTCGGCGAAGACAATGTCCTCGCCCGGATGATCCGGCGCCGGACACGGATAGGTGACGGAGTGTTCGCGCTGCAGCCGGTCCCAGGAAATGTTGTCGAGCGACGGCATCGCCTTCTTCATTTCCGCGAACACGTCCGACGGGCCACCGTAATTCCAGCCGAGGCCGATGCGCCGCGCGATTTCCTGCGTGATCCACCAATCCGGCTTGGCGTCGCCCGGCGCCGTCAGGGCGCGTCGGCCCATCTGCACCTGCCGGTTGGTGTTGGAAACCGTGCCGTCCTTTTCCGGCCACGCCGTCGCCGGCAGGACCACGTCGGCGAACATCGCCGTTTCCGTCATGAAGATGTCCTGGACCACCAAGTGATCCAACTTCGCCAGCGCACCGCGGGCGTGGTTGGCATCCGGATCGGACATGGCCGGGTTTTCGCCCAGAATGTACATGCCCTTGATCTCGTCGGCGTGAATGGCGTTGACGATCTCGACCACGGTCAGGCCCGGATTGGGATCGAGCTTGGTGCCCCAAAGGTCCTCGAAGTGGGCGCGGAGCTTGTCGTTGCCGACCTTCATGTAGTCCGGGAACACCATCGGAATGAGGCCGGCGTCGGACGCGCCCTGCACGTTGTTCTGGCCGCGCAGCGGATGCAGGCCGGTGCCGGGCCGGCCGGTGTGGCCGGTCATCAGCGCCAGCGAGATCAGGCAGCGTGCGTTGTCGGTGCCGTGCGTGTGCTGCGACACGCCCATGCCCCAGAAGATGATGGAGCGGCCGGCGGTGGCGTACTTGCGGGCGACCGTGCGCAGTTCCGAGGCCGAGATACCGCAGATGACTTCCATCGCTTCCGGCGAGTAACCCTTGAGGTGCTCGCGGAGGTTCTTGAAGCCTTCCGTGTGCGACTGGATGTACTGCTCGTCATAGAGCTTTTCCTCGACGATCACGTGCATGATTGCGTTCAGCATGGAGACGTCGGCGCCGGACTTGAACTGCAGCATGTGCGAGGCGTGCCGCTTCAAGGCCTGACCGCGCGGATCCATGACGATCAGCTCGGCACCCCGCTTCGCTGCCTGCTTGAAGTAGGTGGCGGCGACCGGGTGGTTCTCGGTCGGGTTGGCGCCAATGACGACGATGACGTCGGAATCCTTGACCGCCGTGAAGGGCGCCGTGACGGCGCCGGAGCCGATACATTCCATCAGGGCGGCGACCGACGACGCGTGGCAGAGCCGCGTGCAGTGGTCGACGTTGTTGGAACCGAAGCCGGTGCGCACCAGTTTCTGGAACAGATACGCTTCCTCGTTCGAGCACTTGGCGGAACCGAAGCCGGCGAGCGCCTTGCGGCCGTGCGTCTCGCGGATGTTCTTGAGACCCTTGGCGGCAACGTCCAGCGCCTCTTCCCACGTCGCCTCGCGGAAGTGCGACAGCGGCTTCATGGGGTCGATGTTGATCCCCTTCTCCTTGTTCGGGAGACGGATCAGCGGTTTGGTCAGGCGTTCCGGGTTGGCGACGTAGTCGAAGCCGAAGCGGCCCTTGACGCAAAGCCGGTTTTCGTTGGCCCGGCCGCCGGCACCCTCGACCCACGCGATCTCGTCGCGGCCGGTTTTCTTGTTCTTCTTGATCTTGTAGACGATCTGGCAACCGACGCCGCAATACGGGCAGATCGACTGCACTTCACGGTCGGCGACGCGGCCGCCCCGGCCCTTGTCGTCGACGATGGTCTTCGGCATCAGCGCGCCGGTCGGGCACGCCTGCACGCATTCGCCGCAGGCGACGCAGGAGGACTGGCCCATCGGGTCGTCGAAGTCGAACACGATCTTGGAATCGTGGCCGCGGGCCGCCATGCCGATGACGTCGTTGACCTGCACTTCGCGGCAGGCGCGGACACAGAGGTTGCAGTTGATGCAGGCGTCCAGATTGACCGCCATCGCCGAGTGCGAGATGTCGGCCTTCGGCCGCTTCGCTTTCGGGAAGCGCGACACCTTGACGTTCATCGCCTTGGCCCACTTGAGGAAGTCGGACTGCGAATCATGCGCGTCCGCCACCTTCGGCTGGTCGGCGACGAGAAGCTCCATGACCATCCGGCGCGCGGTCTGAGCGCGTTCCGTCTGCGTCTTCACCTTCATGCCGTTGGTCGGCGTCCGCACGCAGGACGCGGCCAGCACCCGCTCGCCCTCGACCTCGACCATGCAGGCACGGCAGTTGCCGTCGGCGCGGTAGCCGGGCGCGTCCTTCCAACAGAGGTGCGGAATGGTGGTGCCCTGGCGCTTGGCGACCTGCCAGATGCTCTCGCCCGGCTCGGCGGTGACTTCTTTGCCGTCCAGGGTGAAGGTGATCTTGTCCAACATCACGACACCTCTTTCTTGAAATACTTCATTACCGAGCGGATCGGGTTCGGCGCCGCCTGACCGAGACCGCAGATCGACGCGTCCGTCATGGCGGTCGAGAGCTCGGAGAGCAGCTTGGTGTTCCACTTCTTCTCGGCTATCAGCTTCACGGCCTTTTCGCACCCGACGCGGCACGGCGTGCACTGGCCGCAGCTTTCGTCCTCGAAGAACCGGAGCAGGTTCGACGACACCTTCCGCATGTGGTCCTTGTCGGAGAGAATGACAACCGCGTGCGAACCGACGAAGGACCCGTATTTTTCGAGCTGCCCGAAGTCGAGCGGCAGATCGCCCATCGACGCCGGCAGGATGCCGCCGGACGGTCCGCCCGGCAGATAGCCCTTGAAGGTGTGGCCGTCCAGCATGCCGCCGCAGGCCTCGATCAGTTCCAGCGCCGTGGCGCCCGCCGCCGTCAGCACGACGCCCGGCTTCTTGACCCGGCCGGAGACGGAATAGGAGCGGTTGCCCTTGTGGCCTTCGCGGCCCTGGGCGATGAACCATTGAGCGCCCTTGCCGAGGATTTCCGGCATCCAATAGACGGTTTCGACGTTGTGCACGAGGGTCGGCCGGTCGAACAGGCCGACCTGCGCGACGTAGGGCGGACGGTGCCGAGGCAGGCCGCGCTTGCCTTCGATCGATTCGATCATCGCGCTTTCCTCGCCGCAGATGTAGGCGCCGGCGCCGCGGCGCAGATGGACGTAGCCCGGTTGGATCACGCCCTTCTTCTCGAGAACGGCGATTTCCTTCAACAGAACGTCGCGGATCGCCGGGTACTCGTCGCGGAGATAGATGTAGACGGCGGTCGCGTCGACGCCCCAGGCGCCGATCAGCATGCCTTCCAGGAACTGGTGCGGCTTGCTCATCAGATAGAGCCGGTCCTTGAAGGTGCCGGGCTCGCCCTCGTCGCCGTTGATGCACATGTAGCGCGGCCCCTGGCCGGCGCGGACGAATTTCCATTTCTGGCCGGACGGGAAACCGGCGCCGCCGAGACCGCGGAGCCCCGCTTCCAGCAGTTCCGCGATTACGTCGTCCGGCGTGCGCTTGCCGGCGCGGAGTTCCTTGAGAACCTTGTAGCCGCCGGCCTTCACGTAGGCGTCGTAGCTTTGGTAGCGCGGCCGCACCGGTTTGACGTCCCGGTCCTTGGCCGCCTTCAGGAGCTTCGCCGGCGTCACGTCGCCCATGTAGTTCTTGCCGATGCTGGCCGCCGGCGCCCGGTCGCAGAGCCCCATGCAGGGCGCGTGCTTGACGCGCACGTACTTTGGCGCCTTGTCCTTCAGGGCCTTCATGACCTTGTCGGCGCCGGCCATTTCGCAGGACAGCGAATCGCAGACGCGGATGGTGATTTCCGGCGGCGCGTTCTCGCCTTCGCGCACCACGTCGAAGTGATGATAGAAGGTCGCGACTTCGTAAACTTCAGCCTGCGCCAGCTTCATTTCCTCGGCCAGCGCCGCCAGATGCGCCGCCGACAGATGACCGAACTTGTCCTGGATGAGGTGCAGGTGCTCGATCAGCAGATCGCGCGCCAGCGACTTGCCCTTCAAGAGCTTCTGCACGTCCTTGAGCGCCGACGGCTGGACCTGCCGCCCCTTCGGGAACGGACGGGACTTCTTGCCGCCTTTCCGGTCGCCGGGGCGAACCGGCTTGAACTTCTTCTTCGTCGCGTGCGTATCCATGTTTCCCGTGAACCTATTTCACCAGCGGCAGGAGCTTCTTGAAGGCGTCCGTGCCGGCCCGTCCCAACCATTCGAAGACCACCATTTCCGTGGTCACGATACCAGCCCCGCATGAACTTAATCGGTCAAGGCAGGCCTTCTCGCTTTCCAGCGTGCGCGACGACGTCGCGTCGGTAACGACGAAGACCTCGTAGCCCTCGTCCATCAGATTGACCGCCGTCTGCATGACGCAGATGTGCGCCTCCATGCCGGCGACGACGGCCTGCTTGCGGCCCAACTTGCGGAAGGCGTCGGCGAAGCCTTCGTCCTCCATGCAGGAGAAATGCATCTTTTCCAGTACCGGCAGGCCTTCGGACACGCTGGCGATTTCCTTCACCGTTCGGCCGAGGCCCTTCGGATACTGTTCCGTCAGCAGCACCGGGATATCGAGCTCGCGGGCGACGGAAATCAGCAGGCGCGCGTTCTTCAGCGTGCGCGCCGGCGCCTGCATGGCCGGCACCAGCCGTTCCTGCATGTCGATGACGATCAGGCATGAATCGCTGGATCTGATCAGCATGCGCGACGCTCTATACTAATGCGGACCGCGGCGGCACGCGCCCGCCCCGGAAAATTGGTATGCCACACACCATAAGACCGGCCCGGTCGCCGGGTCAAATCCGGCGACGTCCGCATCGCCGGCGCCGGCACGATCGTCATTAGCGGGTTCCGAGAGCGGCGGCCATCGCCGGAGCGACGCCTTCGACGTTGCCGGCGACAACGGCGCCGGCCGTCTTCAGCGCGGCGATCTTGGAGGCTGCGTTGCCGCTGCCGAAGACCGACAGCGTGCCGGCGTGTCCCATGCGGCGCTGCGCCGGCGCATGCCGGCCGACGACCAGGGCCACGACGGGTTTGTTGGGCTTCGCCATCTTCAGGTATTCCGCCACCTGTTCTTCCTCGGCGCCGCCGATCTCGCCGATCAGCACGACGCCTTCCGTCGCCGGATCGGCCGTGAAGAGTTCCAGGCAGCGCACGAAGCCGATGCCGTGCACCGGATCGCCGCCGATGCCGACGGTGGTCGACTGACCGAGGCCCGCCGCCGACAGGCTCGCCACCACTTCGCTGGTCAGCGACGCCGAGCGCGACACGACGCCGATCGGACCGGGCCGGGCGTCGACCGTCGACATGACGCCGATCTTGCAGACACCCGGCGTGAGCACGCCCTGCGAATTGGCGCCGACGAGCGCGCTCCGCGATCCCTTCAGCGCGTCCTTCACGCGCACCATGTCGAGAACCGGGATGCGTTCGGTGACGCAAACGATCAGCGGCATTTCCGCCTCGATC
>JAYOFL010000054.1:0-22473 GCA_038117205.1 Rhodospirillales bacterium
GCGAACGGATTGGCGCCCGACGAACCGGCGAGCCGAACCGTCGAGGTCGACGCGTGCTGTTCGCGGTGGCGCGCACGGTCGGCTGGGTGTCGCAGTGGAACGAGATGATCGAGGATCCGACCCAGAAGATCGGCCGCCCGCGCCAGCTCTACACCGGCGCGACGCAGCGCAACTACGTGCCGGTCTCCAAGCGCGGCGGCAAGGCGCCGGCCAAGACGAAGGCCAAGGCCAAGCCGAAAGCCAAGGCGAAGGGCAAGAAGTAATCCCGGCGTTCACGTCGGATCGGAAGAGCCCCGGCGAAAGCCGGGGATTTTTCTTCGACGTAAATTCCTTTTCTATAAAACTCGACCGTGTTCTATGTCGCGAAAATGTCTGATGACGACGTAATTCTTTGATTTAAATGGCAAAAATTGAATTAGACAGCTAGCTGACAATTTATGACAATACATGACCGATCGCTACTGATTTGAACTGCATTTCGGCATGTTTTGGGGACTATTGTCATGCGAATAGCTCTTGTGGCCGCACTGTTTTTGGGTGGCGTTTTTTCCGCCGAATCTTACGCCGCGGCCCCATCGAATGAACAAATCATGCAAGCTTTGAAAGTATTGCAGGACCGAGTCGACGCACTCGAAAAAGAGAACCGTGCGCTTCGAAAGGAGGTCGATGATACGCAGGCGAAGGCAATCGCCAATGCGCCCGGCATCGAAAAGCTTCGGCAAGAATTCAATTCGAGGTTCGAGGATGCAAAGGCCGCGAACGTCCCGGTTCGCTAAAATGATTATTCGGACCTCCTGGCGCCGAACAAATTGAAAAGCCGATGGGATTTCGCGCTCGGTTCGAGCTATTTTTTCACTATCGGCGAGTCCCAGATGTTTATCCGCAATGGATCGTCGGGAAACGGCGTCAACGGGCAGTCCAGTCATGGGTCGTATGTCGGTTACACGAATGGGCCGAGCATCGATCTGTCCGCAGCGTATAAGTTTAGCGACAGCCAGTGGTCCATGCGTGGGTATGGCAGTTACTTTAACGCCAGATCCCATGCCGAACGGAGAGGGACTGGCGGCGACCAACAAATTCTGGCCTATTCGCTTTCGACGCCGACAATTCCGCAAAATATCAAGGCCGAGTTCGAGGTTTTGCGGACGCGGGCCGGATTGGATGCCAATTATGCGTTCATCGACGCGCGTAAAAGCAGGTTCGCTGCCGACGTCGGTATCGCGGCGTCGTCCTTGGATGTCGAGAACGATATCAGGTCTTTCGGGACTAACGTGAATATCGTCAAGAACGATATGAGTTTCTTTGGCATCGGCCCGCGCTTCGGATTTAGCGGCAGCCACGTGATAGGCAAAGGATTCGGTGTGAAGGGCGGACTCGGCGTAAGCGTTCTGCTTGGTCAGGGTTCGATCGATCAACATCAGACGACGGCCAACGAGCGGGTCCGAGAGGATCAATTGCAGGCCGTTCCGATGGCCGAATTGCAGGTCGCGGCCACATACGACCGAAAGATCGGCGGTTTTCTGGTCGGCTCCGAACTGGGACTGAAGGTCGAACATTGGGCAAATCTGCCGGATTGGTACGCAGGCACGCACTCCGCCCAGGTCAATCCATATAAGGCCGGAAATGACTCGATCACTTTCGCCGGCCCGTATTTTAACCTGACCGCTAGCTTCTGACGGGTGTAGGTGCGGGAATTCGCGGATTGGAGAAGAGCCCCGGCGAAAGCCGGGGCTTTTTCGTGGAGAGCGGCTGATCCATTCCTCTCCCCCATGCTGGGGGAGAGGAAAAGACGGCATTCCCCTCTCTCCCTACTTAGGAGGAGAGGAACGCGCTCTTGCGCCGGCAACCTCCAGCACGGCTCCGGCCGCGACGGCGGACGGCATGGCTTCGCCGGGTCTGAGTGCGGCGAGCGCCGCGTCGATATCCCCCTGCATTTCCTGCCTGAGCGCCTTGTCCGTCAGCATGGGGCGGAGTGCGGCCGTCAGGTTGTCGGCCGTGCAGTTTTCCTGCAAGAACTCGGGATAGATCGGCTTCTCCGCGATCAGGTTGATCAACGTCACGTAGGGAATCTTCAACATACGGCGCGCGACGGCGGCGCTGAGCGGCTGCACGCGGTAGGCGACGGCGGTCGGCACGCCGGCCATGGCGAGTTCCAGCGTCACCGTGCCGGAAGCGGCGAGCGCGGCGTCGGCGGCGGCAAAAGCGTCGTACTTCTCCCCCTCGCCCTCGACGACCAGCGCGTTCGGCCAGCTTTTCACGGCTTCCCGGACGGCGGCGGCGACGCCCGGCACCGTCGGCACGACGGCGCGGAGGCCCGGCACATCGGCGGAGAGACGGCGGAGCGTCTCGCCGAATAACGGCAGCAGCCGGCCGACCTCGCCCATGCGGCTCCCCGGTAGAACGGCGAGCAGCGGAGCGTCCGCCGGAATGCCGTGCCGGGCGCGGAAGCCGGCCCCGTCGCCCGCGCCCGCCCGGCTTTCCAGGATCGAATGACCGACGAAGGTGGCGGCGAGCCCTTCTTTCTCGAAATACGGCGGCTCGAACGGCAACAGGCACAGCAGATGATCGACGACGCGGGCGATCTTCTTGGCGCGGCCCGGCCGCCAGGCCCAGACCGACGGCGCCACGTAGTGGACGACCGGAATACCGCTTCCCTTCAGCCGCTTGGCGACGCGGAGGCAGAAGTCCGGCGAGTCGATGGTCACGACGACGTCCGGCCGCTTGGCGCGGATGTCGGCGGCGGTCTCGCGGATGCGCCGGAGGATCAGCGGCAGACGCGGCAGCACCTCGGAGAGGCCCATGACCGTCAGATCAGTCATCGGAAACAGGCTATGAAGCCCCTCTTCGGCCATCAGCGGTCCGCCGACGCCGGTGAACGAGATATCGGCCTGCTCGCGGCGCAGCGCCGCCATCAGGCGGGCGCCCAGGACGTCGCCGGACGGCTCGCCGGCAATCAGATAGACGTTGAGGGCGCCGCTGCTCATGGCGCCACCTTGACGCCGTACAGGAACAGGCCGGCGGCATCGGCGCGGCGCACGGTCTCCTCGCGGTCCAGGATCAAAGCGTTGCCGGCCTCGACGGCGATCCCCGCCAGACCGGCTTTACGCGCGTTCTCGACCGTTTCCGGCCCGATGGCAGGCAGGTCGGCGCGGCGTTCCTGGTTCGGCTTCATGATCTTGGCCAGGACGCCGCGGCGTCCCGGCATGCCGCCGTCGGCGACGCGGGCCAGCATGGCGTCCGTGCCGGCGCGGTCTTCCTCGTCGACGGTGCGGCCGTCCCGGGCGACGGCGGCCTGGCCAAGATCGGCGCGGCCGAGGGTGCGGGCGGCGGCGACGGCGGCGCGGACGTCGATCAGTTCCTTCTCCGTCGGCTGCACGGCGCCAATCGCGCCCTCGCCGGCGACCAGTTCCGGCAACAGTTCGTCGACGCCGACGACGCGGAAGCCTTCACGCTCGATGCCGCCGATCAGGGCGCGCAGCAATCCGTCGTCGCCGCGCCCGAAGGCGCGCGTGCGCAACAGGAAGCGGATCGCCCACCAGTCCGGCCAGAGTGCTGCGAGCGGCGGGCGGCGCATGCCCCCGGCCATGACGATCTCCCGGCAGCCGGCGTCCCGGAGGAGACTGAGCGTCCGTCCGGCGGCACCCAGGCGGTTGACGGCGACGGGCGAGCCCGTGAACGCGGCCGGGTCGCCCTGCCCGTCGAAGACGATGACGAGGCGGTCCCGCCCCGTGCGGGCGCAATACTGGTCTAACAGGATCGGTAGCCGGCCGCCGCCGGCGAGGATGCCGAGTTTAGGCGGCATCGTCCATGTGCGGTTGGCAGATGCGGCGCGACGAGTCGCGGCGGATGAACTCGACGATCTCCATCACAGGGATGTTGTCGCGGAAATCCTCGACCACGTCGTTCAGCCGTTCCGCCATTGTGCCTTCCTCGGCGAAGATCATGCGGTAGGCCTTGCGCATGTCGTGGATGACCTCGCGCGAGAAACTGCGCCGCTTCAAGCCGACCACGTTAAGCCCCTGCAGCCGCGCCCGGTTGCCGGTGACCATGCCGTAGGGAATGACGTCGTTCTCGACGCCGGTCTTGCCGCCGATCATGGCGTGCTTGCCGATGCGCACGAACTGATGCACAGCCGACAGGCCGCCGACGATGGCCCAGGTCTCGACCGTGACGTGGCCGGCGAGCGTCGCGTTGTTGACGAGGATCACGTGATCCTCGATCTGGCAGTCGTGCGCGACGTGCGCGCCGACCATGAACAGGCAGTCGTTGCCGATCTTCGTCAGCATGCCGCCGCCCTCGGTGCCGGGGTTGATGGTGACGTGTTCGCGGATGACATTGCGCTCGCCGATCACCAGTTCCGACGGCTCGCCCTTGTACTTCAGATCCTGCGGCTGATGGCCGATGGACGAGAACGGAAAGATGCGGGTGCCGGCGCCGATTCTGGTGCGGCCGGCGACGACGACGTGCGACAGCAGTTCGACGCCGTCGCCGAGCGTCACGTCCGGACCGACCACCGAATAGGGGCCGATGGCGACGCCGGCGCCGATCTCGGCCTTCGGGTCGATGACCGCCGTGGGATGGATGGACGACATGCCCGTTATTCCCCCTTGTCCATGATCATGGCGGTGAACACGGATTCGGCCATCAATGTTTCGCCGGCGAAGGCCTCGCCCTTGAAGCGCCAGACCTTGCCGCGGCCGTGCTGCTTCGTGACGCGGAGCTCCAGCCGGTGCCCAGGAAGGACGGGCTTCCGGAAACGGGCCTCGTCGATCGACATGAAATAGACGAGCTTGTCCGACGCGGTATGGCCGATGCCCTCGATGACGACGATGGCGGCGGTCTGCGCCATGGCCTCGACGATCAGGACGCCCGGCATGATCGGGTGTTCCGGGAAGTGTCCCTGGAAGAACGGCTCGTTGATGGTCACGTTCTTGATGCCGACGGCGCTCTCGCCGGCGACGATCTTCTCGACCCGGTCGATCAGCAGGAACGGATAACGGTGCGGGATCCGCTCCATGATGCCGGCGATGTCCACTTCGCCGACGGTGCCCTGGGTTTCCGCGTCCATGCCCTATTTCCCCTTCTGTTTCGTCATCCGCTCGACGGCGGCGACCTCGCGCAGCCATTGCCGCACCGGTTTCGCCGGGCTGCCGCCGATTTCCTGTCCCGGCTCGACGTCGCGCATGACGCCGCTTTGCGCGGCGATGCGCGCACCGCTGCCGATCTTCAGATGCCCCGTGACGCCGACTTGGCCGGCCAGCACCACGAAATCGCCGAGCTGCGTGCTGCCGGAAACGCCGACCTGACTGACGATGACGCAATGCTCGCCGACGCGGACGTTGTGCGCGATCTGCACGAGGTTGTCGATCTTACTGCCGCTGCCGATCATGGTGTCGGGGCCGGTGCCGCGGTCGATGGTGGTGTTGGCGCCGATCTCGACGTCGTCGCCGATCACGACGCGGCCGAGCTGCGGCACCTTCTCGTGCCCGTCCGGCCCCATCGCGAAGCCGAAGCCGTCCTGGCCGATGCGCGCTCCCGTATGCACGATGCAGCGCTTGCCGACGACGGCGTGCGAGAGCGTCACCAGCGGCCCGATCACGGTGCCGTCTCCGACAATGACGCCGTCGCCGATGACCGCGTTGGCACCGATGCGGCAGCCGGCGCCGATCTTCGCCGTGGCGCCGATGACGGCGCCGGCGCCGACGTCCGCGCTCTTGTCCACATTGGCGGTCTGGTCGACATGCGCGCTCTTGGCGATCTTGCCCGTGGCGATCGGCGCCGGGTGGAACAGTGCGGCGACACGGGCATAGGCGCGATACGGATCCGCCGTGACGAGAAGCGCCATGCCGTCGGGCGCCCGGCCGGCCACGTACGGCGCGACGATGCAGGCCCCGGCCTTCGAGACCTCGAAGGCAGGCAGGTATTTCCGATTGTCGAGGAAGCTGACGTGTGCCGGGCCGGCGTCACCGAGCGGCATCACGTCCGAGAACTCGCGCGAACCGACGTCGGCGCCGTGGATTTCAGCGCCGGCGGCGGAAGCGATGCGCTGGAGCGAAAACGGCCCGGCGTTGGCGAAGAACCGGGGATCGGCCATGGTTGCCTACTTGACGCCCGGCGCCGCGACCTTGACGGTGGGCAGGCGCTTGTCGATGGCGGCGAGCACGTCCTTGGTGATATCGAGTTTCACGTCGACGACCACCGTCTGATTGCGCCGGAGCACGACGGAGTATCCCCGGTCGCGCGCCATGGTGGCGACGATTTCGTTCAGGGCCTGCTCGATCTGCACCATCGCCGCATCCTGAACCTTCTCGAGCTCGGCGCGGCGGCGCTGCACCAGACGCTGCACCTCGACCACCCGCTGCTCGAACTTCGCGCGTTCGGCGGCGAACGCTTCCGGCGCCAGCAGCGACTGCTTCTTGGCGAGGTCCTGATTGGCGGTTCGCAGCGCCTTCTCTTCCTTGTCCACTTCGACCTGGAAGCCGTCGCGGAATTTCGTGACCTGTTCGCGCACCGAACGGATCGACGCGGCGTCGCGGCGGATGGCGTCGATATCGAGAACGGCGATGCCCTTTGCGACCGGTCCGTCGCTCTGCGCGACGGCGTTCCCGGCACCGGCCGAAAGTCCGGCAACAATCGCGAAAGACAGCATCAACAATCTGAAAAACAACGAATTTCTCCTAGAATCGGGCGCCGAAATTAACTCGCACATATTCCTTCTTATCGTAACTTTCTTTCACGACCGGAAAGGCGAAGTCAAGGCCGAGGGGGCCGAACGGAGACTCCCACGTGACGCCGGTGCCGACGCTCATACGGAGCGATCCTGAATCCTCCGTCGTGGCGTTCGTCGGATCGAGTCTTCCGGAACTGCCGAAGTCCGTGAAGATGCGTCCGGAGACGCCGAGTTCATCCGGCAGTCCGGTCGGGAACTTGAGGGCGAGGCTGCCGGTATAGATCCATTCGCCGCCGAGGGCGTCGTCGGTCGCGACGTCGCGCGGTCCGGCGCCGGATGTTTGGAAGCCGCGCAGATCGTCGCCGCCGAGGAAGAACCTCTCGTCAAGCAAGACGTCCTTGCCGAGGCCGATGATGTAGCCGGCCTTTCCGCTCAAGGACATGACCCATTTGTCGGCGAAGCTGTAATACTGCGTGCCGCTTAAGGTATTGCGGAGATGCCGCACGGAGCCGCCGGCACCGGCGACGTCTGTATCTAGTTTGACGAAGTATCCGCCGGTCGGGTCAATCGGGTTCTCGCGCTTATCGTAGCCGAGTGTGTGCCCGATTTCGGACATGTACTCGGTTCCCTTCTGCGCTTGGATCAGCGTCGACGCGTCGCTCTTGATGTCGAAAATCTCGGAGACGCGGAACGTATAACGCCACGACTGCGACAAATCCTCGGTGATGTTGTAGCCGCTCCGCAGCCGGAAACCCGTCCGTTTCAGGTCGAAGGAACTGGTATCCTGCAAATCGCGTTCGATGTGGAAGATGTCGAAACCGGCCCGGACGTCTCGATCCAGGAAGTACGGCTCGGTGAAGCTGAAATCCACCTGGCTCTGTTCGGCGGCGATCAACAGGCGCAGTTTCACGCTCTGCCCGCGGCCGAGGAAGTTGTTCTCGGCGATCGAGAAGTCGCCCAGGACGCCGATGCTCGACGAATAGCCGGCGCCGATGGAAATCTGTCCGGTCGGCTTTTCCTGAACTGTGGCGTTGATGACGGTCTTGTCCGGCGCCGACCCCGGAACCTGCGCGATATCCACCTTTTCGAAGAAGCCGAGGCCCTGAATGCGCTTTTGTGAGCGGCGCAGCTTCGAGGCGTTGAAGGCATCCCCTTCGACAAGCCGGAATTCGCGGCGCACGACCTTGTCGAGGGTACGGACGTTGCCGGCGACGTTGATCCGCTCGACGAACACGCGCGGACCTTCGTTGATGACGTATTTCAGGTCGATGGTCTTCTTGTCGCGGTCGCGATTGAGGCGCGGCCGGATGTCGACGAACGCGTAGCCGAGGGTGCCGACGGCGTCGGTCAACCGCTCGACGGTTTTTTCGATGGCTTCCGCGTTGTACCAGTCGCCGGCCTTGTATTCGATTTCCTTCTTCAGGTCCTCGGACTTGAGGTCCTTGAGCCGGGCCTCGACGTCGACGTTGCCGTATTTGTAGCGCTCCCCTTCGTCGACGGTGAAGGTCAGGAAGAAGTTCTTGCGGTCCGGCGTCAGCTCGGCGATGCCGGACGTGACGCGGAAGTCCGCGTAGCCGTTCTTGAGATAGAACCGGCGCAGCAATTCGCGGTCGAGGTTGATCCGGTCCGGATCGTAGACGTCGTCGGTGTTGAAGATGCGCCACCACGCGTTCTCGCGGGTCTGGATCACCTCGCGCAGACGGCCGTCGGAGAAACGGGTGTTGCCGACGAAACGAATCGAATTGATGTGGGTCTTTTCGCCTTCGCTGATCTCGAACACGAGATCGACGCGGTTCTGCGGCAGCTGGATCAGTTTCGGCTCGACGGAAACCGCGAACAGACCGCTTTGGCGATAGAGCGTCAGGATACGTTTGACGTCGTTCTGAACCTTGGTGCGGGTGTAGATGACACGCGGCCGCAGCGACACCTCGGATTGCAGGACTTCGCTGTCGAATTCGTCGTTACCCTCGAACGCCAGCCGGTTGATGATCGGGTTTTCGACCAGGTTCACTACCAGCGTATCGCCCTCGCGGGTGAGCGAGACGTCGGAGAACAGGCCCGTCGCGAACAGGCTCTTCAGGGAACGGTCGATACGCCGGGCGTCGAAGGGATCGCCTTCCTGGATCGACATGTAGGAGCGGACCGTGCCGGGTTCGACACGCTGGGTGCCGCGGATGTCGATGCGCTGAATATTGCCGACCTGGGCGATTTCCGTCGCCGCCGCGACACTGACTGCGGTCGCCGTCGCGACGAGGATGGTTAACGACGAAAGCGGCCCTAGGGCCGCCATCATCCAAACCATCGCCAAGAGCCGGGCGACTCGCTTCACGTATTCCCCCCGAATCCGGAGTTTCTTCTTAGGTCACGAGGTTCTGAAGGAACTTGAAAAAGCCTTTTCGTTCGAGATCGTTCCATGTGACCGCGATCATCAAAATCAATACCAGAATCAATCCGATACGAAAACCGTATTCTTGCGTCCTCGGTCCGAGCGGACGCCCGCGGGCAGCCTCGAATCCCATGAACACCAGATGTCCGCCGTCGAGTATCGGGATCGGGAACAAATTGATGAGGCCCAGGTTCACGGACAGAACCGCCATGAAAAAAACCAGATCCAGGATGCCGCCCGCCGCCGCCTTGCCGGAGAAATCGGCGATGGCGATGGGGCCGCCCAAATCCTTGAAGTTGCCCTTGCCGACGAACAGGCCGGCGAGGTTCGACAACGCGTCGCCGGTCAGCGACGCCGTGTAGGTGACGCCGTACCAGAGCGCCGCGAAGGGATTGAGCCGCTCGAATTCGCTGATCGCACCCTGCATCTTGATGCCGAGGAGACCGCGCTTGTTGCCGTCCGGGCCGACGTCGGTCTTCGGCGTCACGTCGAGGTTCTTGTCGGCGCCGTCGCGCGACACCACCATCGGCAACGCCGTTCCCGGATTGGCGGATACGATCTTCTGCACATCGCGGGAATTCTCGATCTTGCCACCGTTCAGAGTCTTGATGATGTCGCCGCTCTGCATCCCGGCCATTGCCGCGGCGGAATTCGGCATCACTTCCGATACCGTGACGTCGATCTTGGGAATGCCGGCCGTCATGGCGATGCCGGCGAGCATGACCATGGCGAACAGGAAGTTGGCGGCGGGCCCGCCGAAGACGATGGCGGCGCGTTGTCCGACCCGCTTGTGGGCGAACGAGACCGCCGTTTCTTCGGCCGTCAGCGGCTGCTCGGCCCGCTCCGCGCTGTCGTCGTCCTCGACCATGCCGAACATCTTCACGTAGCCGCCGAGCGGCAAGGCACTCACCTTCCAGCGGGTGCCGTGCTTGTCGTTCCAGCCGAACAGTTCGGGACCGAAGCCGATGGAGAACACCTCGACGCGGACGCCGTTGCGGCGCGCGATCCAATAGTGCCCCCACTCGTGCACGAACACGATGATCGTGAGCACGATCAGGAACGGGATCAGCCAGTCGTCGACAGTGGTGAAGCTTAGAATATCCATGAAACTTCTTTCGATCGGTAAGGTAGGGATCGGCGCCCGAAAATCAATGACATGCAGTGCCCTAGGCGATGCCTCAGACGATTTCCTGGGCGAGGCGGCGGGCGTCGGCGTCGGTCTCGTAGACGTCGTCCAAGGAACGGAGGGGGCGCGATGGTACTTTTTCCAGGGTTTCCTCGACCACCGCGGCGATGTCGAGGAAGCCGATCTCGCGGCCGAGGAACCGCTGCACGGCGATTTCGTTGGCGGCGTTGAGGATCGTCGGCGCCGAACCGCCGGCCGTCAGGGCTTCGCGGGCGAGCCGGAGCGACGGGAAGCGGACCGGGTCGGGCGCCTCGAAGGTGAGCGTGGCGATATCCTCGAGCCGCAGTCTCGGCGACGGTGCCGGCATGCGATCCGGCCACGCCAGCGCGAAGGCGATGGGCGTGCGCATGTCCGGCGTGCCGAGCTGCGCCAGGACGGACGCGTCGACGTATTCGACCATGCTGTGAATGACCGACTGCGGATGCACCAGGATGTCGATCTTGTCGGCCGGCAGCGGAAACAGGTGATAGGCCTCGATCAACTCCAGGCCCTTGTTCATCATCGTCGCCGAGTCGACGGAAATCTTGGCGCCCATGGACCAGTTCGGATGCGCCACCGCCTGTTCCGGCGTTACGTCCTTGAGGGTCTCGACGGCGCGGGTGCGGAACGGCCCGCCGGACGCGGTGAGCACGATGCGTTCGACGCGCTCCGGCCGCTCGAAATCGAACACCTGATAGATGGCCGAGTGCTCGGAATCGACCGGCACCAGATCGGCGCCGGCGTCGGCCACCTCGCGGCAGAAGAAATCCCCCGCCGACACCATGCATTCCTTGTTGGCGAGACCGACGATGGCGCCCCGGCGCACGGCGGCGAGCGTCGGTTCCAGGCCGGCGGCGCCGACGATGGCGGCCATGACCCAATCGGCCGGCCGCGCCGCCGCTTCGATCAGGGCAGTCCGCCCGGCGGCGGCTTCGATTCCTGTCCCGGCGAGGCGTTCCTTGAGCTCGGCGAAACCGCCCTCGTCACCGATGACGGCCAACTCGGCGTGGACGGATACCGCCTGACGCGCCAGCAATTCGACGTTCTTCTGCGCCGTCAGGGCGCGCACGGCAAACCGCTCGGGATTCCGCTCGATCAGATCGACGGTGCCGCATCCGATCGAGCCGGTCGAGCCGAGGATCGTCACGGACCTCGGTTCCGACTGATTCTGCGGCAAGGGTTGCGTCATGGCCATGACAGTACCGTCGCACCAAGCAGGGATTGCAGCAAGGCCAACGCGACGGCGCCCGCCACCAGGCCGTCGACCCGGTCGAGCAACCCGCCGTGTCCGGGAATCAGGCCGCTCGAATCCTTGACGCCGAAATGTCGTTTCCAAGCCGATTCCGCGAGATCGCCCAACTGGCTGACAACGGACACCACGGCGCCGGCAATACCCCAGGCGATCAAGGGCGCGCCCATGAAGGCGGCGAACCCCTCGCCGACCGCGCCGGCGAAGGCGATGCCGCCGATGAAGCCGGCCCAGGTCTTCTTCGGGCTGATCCTGGGTGCCAGCTTCGGCCCGCCGATGGCGCGGCCGAACAGATAGGCGCCGGTGTCGGCCGACCAGACGACGGCGAACAGCCAGAACAGGCTGAGCCGCCCCGCATCGCCGTCGCCGCGCAACCAGATCAGCGCCGCGCACGGGATCGCGGCGTAGACGACGCCGAGGGGCAGCCAAGCCAACCGCCCCTTGGTGACGGTCCACCATTCCCAACCGATGACCGCCGCGCCGGCGAGCATGATCGCCATGAAATAAGGATGGCCGAAATACGCCGCGGCAAGGACCGGCGGCGCCATGACCGCCGCCGATATGGCACGGGTCGCTAGGTTGCTCGCCTGGACGGTTCCCGGCATTTCAGCCGTTCGTGGCGCCGTAACGGCGTTCACGACGGGTGAATTCCTCGATGGCGCCGGCAAGGTCGGCCTTGCCGAAATCGGGCCACAGCTTGTCGACGAACACGAATTCGGCATAGGCCAACTGCCAAAGCAGGAAATTGCTAATCCGCTTCTCACCGCTGGTGCGGATCAGGAGGTCCGGATCCGGAATGCCGGCGGTATAAAGGCGCTCGGCGACGGAATCCTCGTCGATATCGCCGGCATCCATCCGGCCGTCGCGCACGTCCTCGGCGAGCCGCCGCGCGGCCAGGGCGATTTCCCGGCGGCCGCCGTAGCTGAGCGCCAGAATCAGCGTCAGTCGGGTATTGTCGGCGGTCTTGGCTTCGGCGTCGGCGATGGCGTTGCGAATGTCCGGAGCCAACCGCTCCCGTTCGCCGATGACGATCAGGCGGACACCTTTTTCTCCGAGTGTTTTCAATTCGTTGCGAAGATAGAGCCGGAGCAGCCCCATGAGGTCGCGGACCTCTTCCTCCGGCCGCTTCCAGTTTTCCGAGGAAAAGCTGTAGAGCGTCAGGTATTTGACGCCGCACTCGACGGCACCCTCGATGATCCGGCGGACCGCCTCCGCGCCTTCCCGGTGGCCGGCCGTGCGCGGCAATCCGCGCGCGCGCGCCCAGCGCCCGTTTCCGTCCATGATGACGGCGACATGCAGCGGTACGTCACCGCCTTCCGAGATGATCGCGGGCGTGATCCCCATGCTCAGACCTGCATGATTTCCTGCTCTTTGGCCTTCAGGGCCTCGTCGATCTTGGCGATATGGTCGTCGGTCATCTTCTGCACGTCGTCCGAATATTCGTGCAGGGCGTCCTGCGAAATGTCGCCGTCCTTCTCCGCCTTCTTGAGTTCGTCGAGGGCGTGCCGGCGCACGTTGCGTACCGCGATGCGGGCGTCCTCGGCGTACTTGCCGGCGACCTTCGTCAGTTCCTGGCGCCGCTCCGACGTGAGCGCCGGGATCGGCACGCGCACCAGGGTGCCGTCGACGGCGGGATTGAGGCCGAGCCCGGATTCCAGGATGGCGCGTTCGACCGCCTTGACGTTCTGCTTGTCCCAAACCTGTACGGAGAGCATGCGCGGCTCTGGCACGGAAATGCTGCCGACCTGATTGAGCGGCATCGGCGTGCCGTAGGCCTCGACCTGGATCGGTTCGAGAAGGCTCACGGATGCGCGTCCCGTGCGCAGGCCGCCGAATTCGCCGTGCAGGACTTCGATGGCGCCGGCCATGCGGCGCGCCAAGCCGTCTTTCATGCCATTGATGTCGCTCATGACGGCCTCCCTAGGTTATTTGCTGTCTTCCGTGATGATGGTGAACCGGCCCCTGCCCGCGACCACATCGGCGAAAGCGCCCGGATTGTGGATGGAAAAGACGAGAATTGGAACCGCGTTCTCCCGCGACAGCGCGATCGCGGAGGTATCCATCACCTTGAGATCCCGGTGCAGGACTTCCTGGTAGTCGAGCCGCTCGTAGCGGACGGCATCGGGGTTCTTCTTCGGATCCGAGTCGTAGACGCCGTCGACCTGCGTTCCCTTCATCAGGGCGTCGCAATTCATCTCGACGGCGCGGAGCGCGGCGGCGGTATCCGTCGTGAAGAACGGATTGCCGGTGCCGGCGGCGAAAATGACGATCCGGCCCTTTTCCATGTGCCGGATGGCGCGGCGGCGCACGTAGGGTTCGCAGACGGCGGACATCGGGATCGCGGATTGCACCCGCGTCGGCGCGCCGAGGCTTTCCAGGACGCTCTGCATGGCGAGCGCGTTCAGCACGGTCGCCAGCATGCCCATGTAGTCGGCGGTGGTGCGTTCGATCTTGGATTTCGCGAGCGAGACGCCGCGGAAGATGTTGCCGGCGCCGATGACCAGGCAAACCTGCACGCCCGTATCGTGTACCGCTTTGATTTCCTTTGCGATACGCTCGACCGTCGCGGGATCGAGGCCGAAGCCCTGATCGCCCATCAGCCCCTCCCCCGACAACTTGAGGAGGACGCGCTTATAGGTATTGGCTTGGGTCATTTCCGGCGCACTCGTGGACTATTCGGTCGATGTCGGTTCGAAATCGGTCAGCGACTATAACAGGTGCGCCCGCCCGTTCCGACCGGAAATCGGTGGACCCGCGCATTCGCGGGCCCACCGGAAGGCTTGTCAGCCGCGACCGGCCACTGCGGCGACTTCGGCGGCGAAGTCTTCTTCCTTCTTCTCGATGCCCTCGCCGAGCACGAAAAGGCTGAAACCCGCCACTTTCACGGCGCCGCCGGCGGCCTTGCCGGCGTTCTCCAGGGTCTTCGAGACCTTGCTTTCGCCGTCGATTACGAAGGTCTGGTCGACCAGGCAGACTTCCTCGTAGTACTTGCGGATACGGCCTTCGATCATCTTCTCGATGATGTTGTCGGGCTTGCCCGATTCGCGGGCCTGTTCGATCAGGACCGCCCGTTCCCGTTCGACCAGCGCCGGGTCGAGGTCGTCGCGGCTGACCGAGGCCGGCTTCGCCGCCGCCACGTGCATGGCGATCTGCTTGCCGACGTCCGCCAGGCCGTCCGTGCCGCCGGCGCTTTCCATGGCCACCAGGACGCCGATCTTGCCGAGGCCGGCGGTCAGCGAGTTGTGGACGTAGGACGCCAGCGCGCCGTTCTTCACTTCGTGCGAGACGACGCGGCGGATGTTCATATTCTCGCCGATGGTGGCGATCATGTGCGTCAGTTCCTCGGCAACGGTGCGGCCGGTGCCGGGAAAGGCGAGGCCCTTCAGCTTCTCGATGTCGCCGCCGGCGTCGATGGCCAGCTTGGCGGCATTGGCGACGAACGCCTGGAAGGTCTCGTTGCGGGCGACGAAGTCGGTCTCGGCGTTGACTTCCACGAGGGCGCCCTTGTTGCCGTCGACGTGCACGCCGACGAGGCCTTCGGCGGCGACGCGGCCGGCCTTCTTGGCGGCGGCGGCGAGGCCCTTGGTGCGCAGCCAGTCGACGGCCGCTTCCAGTTCGCCGTTCGTCTCGGCCAGCGCCTTCTTGCAGTCCATCATGCCGGCGCCGGTTTTCTCGCGCAGTTCCTTGACCAGTGCTGCGGTGATCTCAGCCATGTTGCGTTCCTTGCTTCCGTAGGGGTTTCGCGGCCGGCGAACCGGCCGCGCGAAATCGTCGGGCGAAACCGCCGGCCTCAGGCCGACGGCACCGCTTCGGCCTGTTCGACGGCTTCCTCGGCCGGCACGTCCTCGACCGGCGCTTCGCTGGCGCCGATGTCGACGCCGCGCGAACCGGCTTCCGCCTGCAGGCCGTCGAGCGCCGCGCCGACCATCAGGTCGCAGTAGAGCGAGATGGCGCGGATGGCGTCGTCGTTACCCGGCACCGGATGCGAGATGCCTTCCGGATTGCTGTTGGAATCGATCACGCCGACGACCGGGATGTGCAGGTTGTTGGCTTCCTTGATGGCGATGTCTTCCTTGATGGTGTCGATCACCACCAGGATGTCCGGCAGACTGCCCATGTCCTTGATGCCGCCCAACGCGCGCTCGAGCTTTTCGGCCTCGCGGGTCAGGTTCAGCAGTTCCTTCTTGGTCAGGCCCTGCGTCTCGTGCTCGTTGGCGAGCAGGACTTCCAGGTCCTTCAGGCGCTTGATCGAGTTGGAGATCGTCCGCCAGTTGGTCAGCATGCCGCCGAGCCAGCGGTGATTGACGTAGTACTGGCCGCAACGCTTGGCGGCGTCGGCGATCTTCTTCTGCGCCTGGCGCTTGGTGCCGACGAACAGCACGCGGCCGCCGGAGGCGACGACGTCGCGAACCGCCAGCATGGCCTGGTGCAGGAGCGGAACCGTCTGCTGCAGGTCGATGATGTGGATACCGTTACGGTCGCCGAAGATGTACGGCGCCATCTTGGGGTTCCAGCGGCGGGTGTTGTGACCGAAGTGGACGCCGGCTTCCAAGAGCTGACGCATGGTGAAATCGGGAAGAGCCATCTGGCCTACTCCTTTTCCGGTTGAGCCTCCGCGGGGTTGGCCGGATTACCCGACACCGGAACGACGTTTCGGCGAATTTGCGCCGAATGCCGCATGCCCGCGTGCGTGATGGCGCGCTATCTACCGGTTCGCGGCCCGCTTTGCAAGCCGTCTGATCTTCTCCGTAAACGTGGCCGGCGGCGGCGCGTCCTTCGGGCGGGCCGGGAACGGCACCACGTTGGGGCCGGGGTCCGGTTTCTGGCTGTCCCGGTCGGCCCGGCTGAAGCCGAGGATCGCCACCCCGAATAAGATCGGGAACAGCCATATGGCGATAAAAGCCAGAAATCCCAAGATGTTGCCGATATCGTGCGCGGCGTTCACGGCGGACCTCATGCCCTTTGGATCGGCGATATTAGCGCGGGACGGCCGGTTTCCGCTAGGGCGCAGGGTTTGCCCCCTCACCGTCACCCCGGGCTTGCTCGCCCCGGACTTAATGCAGGGACCGGGGCCACACTCGGATATCCGACGTGACGCCAACAGTGGACCCCGGAATAAATCCGGGGTGACGAGAGGGGATAACTTCGATAGTTCCCGAACACTCATCCGTCACCCCGGGCTCGTCCCGGGGTCCACTCGTCGGGCAGTGGATCCCGGAACCTCGCGACGCTCGGTCCGGAATGACGGGATCGTAAGGAACGGCCCCGTTCGGTCGCGCCGGAATGGCCCTTTCAAATTGACGGAAACCTAGACATTGTCCGACCAATTCGAATTCCTGGAGAACGCCCGCAATGGACTACAAGAACGACCTCGGCCAGCCGATCGGCTTTCCCGTGCCCGGCTGGACGCCCCGCCCCCTGCCGCCGAAAACGCCCCTGCAGGGCCGCACCTGCCGCGTCGAGCCGATCGACCCCGACAAGCACGCCGCCCAGCTGTTCGAGGGCATCCAGCTCGATAAGGACGGCTGGAACTGGACCTACCTCGCCTACGGCCCCTTCCCCGACCTCGCGTCCTACCGGGCGTGGATGGAGAAGACCTGCCTCGGTCCCGATCCCATGTTCCACACGGTGATCGACCTGACGACGGAAAAGGCCGTCGGTATCGCCAGCTACCTCCGCATCGACCCGCCGGTCGGTTCCATCGAGGTCGGGCACATCCACTTCACGCCGGCCATGCAGCGCGGCATCGCGTCGACCGAGACCATGTTTCTGATGATGCAGCGCGTCTTCGACGAGTTGGGCTACCGCCGCTACGAATGGAAGTGCGACAGCCTGAACGGGCCGTCGAATGCCGCAGCCAAGCGCCTTGGCTTCACCTTCGAGGGCATCTTCCGCCAATGCACGTTCTACAAGGGCCGCAACCGCGACACCGCCTGGTATTCGATCCTGGACACGGAATGGCCGGCCCTCAAGGCGGCCTACGAGACCTGGCTCGATCCCGCCAACTTCGACGCTTCGGGCCAGCAGAAGCAGAGTCTGTCGGCGCTCACCAAGGCGGCGCTGGGGAAACGCTGAACGGCGCTCAGAGCCGCTTGTACATGACCGTGGTCGGGTCCAACCGGTCCTTGAAGGTATCCAGGCAGTAGTCCGGGATGACCCCCGCCGTCCGATAGCCGATGGACGCGTACAGCGGTTCCGCCATGTCGCCGGTGCGGGTGTCGAGGGTCAGCACGAACCGGCCCTTGGATTGGGCCAGCCGCTCCAGTTCCGTCATCAGGGCGCGGGCGATGCCGCGCCGGCGGGCCGACGGATGCACCAGCATCTTGCTGACGTCGGCCCGGTGCGGCTGGTTCGGCATGGTGTCGCAGCCGAGCTGCACGGTGCCGACGATCTCCCCCGCCACTTCCCCTGACGTTTCCCGGGCGACCAACAGGAACCGGGTACCGGCAGAGACGCCCGGCATCACCCGGTCGCGCCAGAACGCCTCCGCCTCCTCGATCGGATGCGGCATGATGAAGCCGATGCTGGCGCCGTCGTGCACGCAGGCGTGCAGCAGACGGCCAAGCGCCGGCACGGCTTTGGCGGCCTCGTCGGGCGTCAGTTCGGAAATCGCGACGGACGCTGAATTCATGACCCCTCACACAAGGAACAGGACGTATTTGGCCGATGCGTCGACCGGCGTTTCGAAGGCGGTCGGCCCGAGCAGGCGGTAACGCAGGCAGTCACCGGCCTGAAGGCGGTGCGTCTCGCCGTCCACGGTGACGGCGAGGCGGCCTTCCTGCATCAGAAGGTAATGCTCCAGGCCGCGCCTGGGCGGCTGCTGGTAGTCGATGCGGGTGCCGGGATCGAGTTCGCAGGCGATGACCTCACCCGCCAGGCTCTGCGCCGGCGGCGAAACGCTGCGGCGCCTGAAGCCGATGCTCGGATCCGTCCAGACCGGCTGCGCGTCGCGGCGGACGACGGGGGCGAAGTCGTCCTCGACCACCAACATCAGGCGCGACATGGGAAGCTCATAGGCGGCGCAGAGCTTGCCGAGGATGCTGGCGGTCGGGCTGACCTCGGCGTTCTCCAGCCTGGAGAGTGTCGCCCGGCTGACGCCGCTCTGGCCCGCCAGATCGTCCAACGTCCAATTCCGCTCGGCGCGGAGTGCGCGGAGCCGGGCCGCGATCCGGTCGTCAACGGAGGTTTCTTGGGTGCTTCCCATATTCGGGAATTAATCCCGAATATGGGAATTTGGCAAGTGGTTTGAATATTCCCGTCATTCCGGGCGGCCGAGAGGCTGTCCCGGAATCCACTCTTCGCGGTAGGCTGCGATGGCGACCAGTGGACCCCGGGACGAGCCCGGGGTGACGACATAAATGGCCGGCTTCAGTTCGCCTTCTTCATCTGGCCATGCCCATGCTGCATGGTGCCGTGGCCCTGCTGGTGCATGGGACCGGAGGCGCCGACCTTCTGCACGTCGACCACCACCTCGACGGGACCGGCCTTTTCGAAGACCAGCGTCACCGGGAAGCTCGTCCCTTCCTTCAAGGGCGCCTTGAGGCCCATGAACATCACGTGCAGGCCGCCCGGCTGCAGGGTCGCCTTGCCGCCGGCCGGCACGTCGATGCCGTCGACCTGGCGCATCTTCATGACGCCGTTTTCCATGAGGTGGTTGTGCAGTTCCGTGCGGTCGGAGACGCCAGACTTGGCGGCGACGATGCGGTCCGCGTCGCCCTTGTTTTCGACGCTCAGGTAGGCGGCGCCGGCGCGGGCGTTACCGGCCGACGCGCGGGCCCAGGCGTTTTCGATCTTGATGTCGCCCTTGGCGGCGTCGCCGGCGAGCGCGGGCTGGGTGGTCATGGCCGCGAGCGCGAGGACGGCGGCGAGGATTTGCTTTTTCATGTCTTGGTTTCCGTTTCCAAAATGACGGTCCGCCCGGGCCGAGCGGCCCGGACAATCGTTCGGTATTCGCCGCAAACGCGGCGGGTCAGACGGAAACGGTGATGGGCGGGGCGCGGGCCTGGACGTTGCCGGTATGCGAACCGACGGTGCGTTCAACGTGGATGGCCGTCAGTGTGACCCGCGCCGCCGGGGCCTCGGGGATTTCGATGGCGGCGGACGGCAGCGCCGCGTGCACGAACGCGCTGCACAGCGGGCATTCGTTGGCGGCGCCCTGGTGCTTCGATTTGCCGTCGCCGCCCTCCTTCGGGAGGAAGGTGCCGCCCTGGCTGGTACAGATCTGCGCCAACGCGGCGAAGATGTCCTTGTCCGGGTCGCCCGTGACCACGCGGGGCGCGGCGACGGCGAGGGACGCCAGCGAAATCTTGAGGCAGAGCGCGAGGACAACGGCCACGCCGGCGGCGCGTTTCCAGGTCGGGTTCGGAAGGCCTCTTCGCATGCGGTTAAAATAGCAGCCGCGGCCGCCCGTCGAAAGGGCGCGGGTTAAATTTCCCGGACGTCGAGGATGCCAGGCAGCGACCGGACGGCGAGCGACAGTTCGTGCGAGACCGGGAAATCGTAGGGCAGCCGGATTTCCACCTCCTCCGCCACGTCGCGGAGCTTGGTCATGACCAGCACCTCGCCCTTCCGTTGTCCCTTGCCGCCGGCGTTCCGGTGCTGGCGTTCGAGAATGTCGTGCAGCGGCTGCAGCATGTCCGGACCGTCGATGACGATCTTCAGGCTCTTCGCGGCGTTCGCCGCCGCCAGCGCGGCGCGTTCGAGAGACTCCAGTTTGTTGGCGGTGAATCGCGCCGACTCGCCCTCGAACTTCACCGAGCCGGTGATGATCATCGACTTGCCGACTTCCAAGAGCTCGCGGTTCTCGGACAGGATTTCCGAGAACACGGTGACGTCGAAGATGCCGGTCGGGTCGGAGTACTGCACGTGCGCGTAGCGGCTGCCGGTCTTGGCCGTCCGTTCGCGCTTGGCCAGCAGCGTGCCGGCGAGCGTCACCGGCCCATCCTGACCGGCCGCCAAAATGTCGACGATCATGCGGACGCGCTTGCGTTCCAGCACCCGCTCGAAGGCGTCTAGCGGGTGCGCCGACAGATAGAATCCGACGGCGTCGAATTCCTCCTTCAGGCGGTCCATGGCCGGCCAGTCGTCCACCGACGGCATCTTGATTTCTTCCGGGACGGATGCCTCACCGCCGAACAGGCCCATCTGATTGCTGTTGCGGTCGTTGGCGGCGGCGGCGGCGTGCGCGACGATCGTCTCCAACGCTTCGTGGACGCGCCGCCGGTTCGGGTCGAGCCGGTCGAAGGCACCGGCGCGGGCGAGATTTTCCAACTGCCGCTTGTTGACCGCGTGCGGATCGAGCCGGTTCGAGAAGTCGCTCAGGCTGACGAACGGGCCGCCCGCTTCCCGCTCCTCGATCAGCTTCTTCATGGCCATGGCGCCGACGTTCTTGACGGCGGCGAGCGCGTAGCGGACGCCGTACTGATCGCCTTCGTCGGCGACCGTGAAGTCGACGCCGGACTTGTTGATATCCGGCGGGAACAGCGGAATGCGCTGACGCTCCAACTCCTGGCGGAACACGTTCAGCTTGTCGGTGTTCTGCATGTCGAAGGTCATGGAGGCGGCAAAGAACTCGACCGGGTGGTTGGCCTTCATGTACGCCGTCTGATAGGCGACGAGCGCATAGGCGGCGGCGTGCGACTTGTTGAAGCCGTAGCCGGCGAACTTGTCGACGATGGAGAAGATTTCGTCGGCCTTGCGCTCCGGCACGCCCCTGGCCACGGCGCCCTCGACGAAGATGGCGCGCTGCTGGTCCATCTCTGCCTGGATCTTCTTACCCATGGCGCGGCGCAGCAGGTCGGCGCCGCCGAGCGAGTAGCCGGAAAGCTCCTGCGCGATCTGCATCACCTGTTCCTGGTAGATCGGGATGCCGAAGGTTTCCTTCAGCACCGGTTCCAGGGTCGGATAGAGGTAGTCCGGCTCTTCCTGCCGGTGTTTGCGGCGCACGTAGCTCGGAATGTTGTCCATCGGGCCGGGCCGGTAGAGGGCGACGACGGCGATGATGTCCTCGAAGGTGTCGGGGCGCATGCCGCGCAGCACGTCCCGCATGCCGGCACTTTCCAACTGGAACACGCCGGTCGTGTCGCCGCGCGCGATCATGTCGAAGGTTTTTCGGTCGTCCAACGGAATGTGGGCGAGATCGAGACTGCCGCCCCGCCCGTTCACCATGGCTTCGGCGCGGGTCAGCACGGAGAGCGTCTTGAGGCCCAGGAAGTCGAACTTCACCAGGCCGGCGCTTTCCACGAACTTCATGTTGAAGCCCGTCACCGGCATGTCGGAGCGCGGATCGCGGTAGAGCGGGATCAGCTCTTCCAGCGGCCGGTCGCCGATCACCACGCCGGCGGCGTGGGTCGAGGCGTGCCGGTACAGCCCCTCCAGCTTCATGGCGATGTCGAACAGGCGGTCGACGCCCGGTTCCGACTGCATGGCCTCGCGCAGCCGCGGCTCGCCGGCGACCGCTTCCGGCAGCGTCGAGGGATTGGCCGGGTTGTTCGGCACCATCTTGCACAGCCGGTCGACGAGACCGAACGGCATTTCCAGCACCCGGCCGACATCGCGCAGCACCGCGCGCGCCTGCAACTTACCGAAGGTGATGATCTGGGCGACCTGGTCGTGGCCGTACTTGTCCTGCACGTAGCGGATCACCCGGTCGCGCTTGTCCTGGCAGAAGTCGATATCGAAGTCCGGCATCGACACGCGTTCGGGGTTGAGGCAGCGCTCGAACAGCAGCGAGAAGCGCAGCGGATCGAGCGACGATCAGGAAGTAGCCGGCAAACCCCATGTTGACGATGACGTCGAGTTCGAAGGCGAGCCGCTCGCGGTAGGGCGCGGCGGCGGCCTCGCGGGCCGCCTCGTCCATGTCCGGCGTAAAGACCGTCAGCGCCAGCCGCTCCTCCAGTCCGGCCGCCGCCATTTCCCTGACGATGTCCGGCTGTTCGCGGCCGGTGCCGTCGTCGTACTGCGGCAAGATCGGAGCGTGGGTCGCCACCTTGAAGGCCCAGCGC
>JAYOFL010000055.1:0-22425 GCA_038117205.1 Rhodospirillales bacterium
TGCCGGGGAGGGCCCCCGACGATCGCCCCGAGTTTCCCAGGGAGGATTCCTAAATTCCGTGTCTCACGAACATCCGCTTGTCGCTCCGCAGGTGTTGCATTTCATGCAGGTGCCGTTGCGGACCAGCGTGAAATTCCCGCATTCTCCGCACGGATCGCCTTCGTAGCCCTTCATGCGCGCCGCCTTGACCTGGTCTGCCTGGGCGTCGACCTTGGCCATCACCTCGACCGAGATGTGCTGGACCGCCTGGGCGATCTCCTCGCGCGGCGTGACCTGCGCGCCGACGGCCTGCGGCAGCGGTTCGCCGGCTTCCACCCGCTGTTGTGCCGCCGCGCTGTCGCCCTTGTCCCCGTCGATGACCAGGAGCTTGCGCATGTAGCCGCGGCTGGCGATCCGCTGCATGGCTTCCAGCGCCTCGGCACCGGCGGCGGCCGGCAGGTTGCCTTCGTCCGAGCCGTCGCCCAGCGTGTCGGGCATCAGGTCCTGCGGTTCCACGTGGGCCAGGTCGTTGCGGCCCAGGTAGGACACCGCCAGTTCGCGGAAGATGTAGTCGAGGATGGAGGTCGCCATCTTGATGGTGTCGTTGCCGGTCACCGTGCCCGACGGGTCGAAGCGGGTGAAGGTGAAGGCCTCGACGTATTCCTCCAGCGGCACGCCGTACTGCAAGCCGATGGAGATGGCGATCGCGAAGTTGTTCATCAACGAGCGGAAGGCCGCGCCTTCCTTATGCATGTCGATGAACATCTCCGACAGCCGCCCGTCCTCGTATTCGCCGGTGCGCAGGTACACCTTGTGGCCGCCGACGGTGGCCTTCTGGGTGTAGCCCTTGCGCCGGTGCGGCGGGCGCAGGCGTTCCTGCATGATGACCCGCTCGACGATGCGTTCGGCGACGATCTCGGCGCGAATCTGCGCCGGCGCATCGGCGATGGCGTCGTCGTCCTCCAGCTCGGTGTCCTCGATCAGCGCCGACTGCAGCGGCTGCGACAGCTTGGAACCGTCGCGGTAGAGCGCGTTGGCCTTGAGGCCGAGTTCCCAGGACAGCATGTAGGCGTTCTTGCAGTCCTCGACGGTCGCCTTGTTCGGCATGTTGATGGTCTTCGAGATGGCGCCCGAGATGAACGGCTGGCTCGCCGCCATCATGCGGATGTGGCTTTCGACCGAGAGGAAGCGTTTGCCGATCCGGCCGCAGGGGTTGGCGCAGTCGAACACCGGCAGGTGCTCTTCCTTGAGATACGGCGCGCCTTCCAGCGTCATAGCACCGGAGACGAAGATCTTGGTCTCCTCGATCTCGCTCTTCTTGAAACCGAGGCGGGCCAGCATGTCGAAGTTCTCGTTGTTCAACTCCGCCGTGCTGAGCCCGAGCGTCTCCGTGCAGAAGGTTTCGCCCAGCGTCCACTTGTTGAACACGAACTTGATGTCGAAGGCTTCGGCCAGGTTGTCCTCGACGGTTTCCAGCACCGCGTCGGTAAAGCCCTTTGCCTTGAGCGTCTCGTGGTTGATCGAGGGCGCACCTTCGAGCGTGCCGTGACCGACGGCATAGCGGATGATCTCCTCGATCTCGCTTTCCGTGTAGGCGAGATTGCGGAGCGCCACCGGTACCATGCGGTTGATGATCTTGAAGTAACCGCCACCGGCCAGTTTCTTGAACTTGACCAGGGCGAAGTCGGGCTCGATGCCGGTGGTATCGCAGTCCATGACGAGACCGATGGTCCCCGTCGGCGCGATCACCGAGACCTGCGCGTTCCGGTAACCGTAGGCCTCGCCGCGCTCGAGCGCCGTGTCCCACGCCCTCACCGCCGCCTCGGCGAGGTCCTGATCCGGGTTGTCGGCGGCCTTCAGCGGCACCGGCAGGGTCGACAGGCCCTCATAGCCGTCCGTCGCGCCGTGCGCTGCCTGGCGGTGGTTGCGGATGACCCGCAACATGGGCCCGCTGTTTTCCTCGTAGCTCGGGAACGCACCCAGTTCCTCGGCCATCTCCGCCGAGGTGGCGTAGGCGGTGCCGGTCATCAGCGCCGAGATGGCGCCGCAGATGGCCCGGCCCTCGACCGAGTCGTAGCCGTAGCCCGACGCCATCAGGTAGCCGCCGATGTTGGCGAAGCCGAGACCGAGGGTGCGGAACTCGTAGGACAGTTCGGCGATCTTCGCCGACGGGAACTGCGCCATCAGCACCGCGATTTCGAGCGTCACCGTCCACAGGCGGACCGCGTACTCAAAGCCCTCGACGTCGAAGGCGCTATCGTCGCGGCGGAACTGGAACAGGTTCAAGGAGGCTAGGTTGCAGGCCGTATCGTCGAGGAACATGTACTCGGAGCAGGGGTTCGACGCGTTGATGCGGTCCGTGTTCGAGCAGGTGTGCCAATCGTTGATGGTGGTGTCGAACTGGATGCCGGGATCGGCGCAGGCCCAGGCCGAATAGCCGACGTCCCGCCACAGGTCCCGGGCCCGGACGGTGCGGGCGACCTTGCCGTCCTTGCGCTGGATCAGGTTCCACTCCTCGTCGGCGAGGACCTTCTCCAGGAACTCGTTAGTCACCCGGATCGAATTGTTCGAATTCTGGCCCGACACGGTGAGGTAGGCGTCGCCCTCCCAGTCCGTGTTGAAGGTCGGGAATTCGATCTCCGTGAAGCCTTGGCGGGCGAACTCGATGACGCGGAGGATATAGTTTTCCGGAATCATCGACTTGCGCGCCGCGATCACGGCCTTCTTCAGGGGCTTGCTCTTCCTGACCTCGTAGCGGTCGTCCTCGTCGACGTCTGGGGTCTGGCATGCCGCCATCACCGCGTTCAGGTGCTGCGCGGTCATCCGGGAACCGGCGACCAGGGCGGCGACCTTCTGCTCCTCGACCACCTTCCAGTTGATGAAGGCATCGATGTCGGGATGGTCGATGTCGACGGTGACCATCTTCGCGGCGCGCCGCGTCGTGCCGCCGGACTTGATGGCGCCGGCGGCGCGGTCGCCGATCTTCAGGAAGCTCATCAACCCCGACGACTTGCCGCCGCCGGACAGCGGCTCGCCTTCGCCACGGATCTTCGAGAAGTTGGAGCCCGTGCCCGAACCGTACTTGAACAGGCGCGCCTCGCGGGTCCACAGGTCCATGATCCCGCCGTCGTTGACCAGGTCGTCGGAGACGCTCTGTATGAAGCAGGCGTGCGGCTGCGGATGCTCGTAGGCGGATTCGGAACGCACCAGCCGGCCCGTCCGGTAGTCGACATAGTGGTGGCCCTGGGCCGGGCCGTCGATCCCGTAGGCCCAGTGCAGGCCGGTGTTGAACCACTGCGGTGAGTTCGGCGCGGCGAACTGGGCGCACAACATATAGCGCATTTCATCGAAATATACCCGGGCGTCCTCTTCGCCGTCGAAGTAGCCGCCCTTCCAGCCCCAGTAGGTCCAGGTACCGGCGAGGCGGTCGAAGACCTGCTTGGCGCTGGTTTCGCCGACCAGGCGCTCGTCGTCAGGCAGAGCGGCGAGGGCGGTGTCGTCGGGAACGCTCCGCCACAGCCAGGACGGCACCGAGTTTTCCTCGACCCGCTTCAGGCGGGCGGAGACGCCGGCCTTGCGGAAATACTTCTGTGCGAGAACGTCGCTCGCCACCTGCGACCAACGGCTTGGGATTTCCATCTCGTCGAGACGGAAGACGACGGAGCCATCCGGGTTGCGGATCTCGCTCGACGTCGTGCGGAACTCGATTTGCTCGTAAGGCGACTGGTCCGGTTTCGTATAGTGACGGGAAATACGCATTTTGCCCCCAACCCACGGTCTCGGGTTAAAAATTCAAGCTTTTCGGACCTTTGAGGCCCCCCCGTTGCGTACCGGCGCCGGTTTTTCCAGCGTCCGGAGCCCCGTTCAGGGGCACAAAATGTCGTGTCTGCCCAGGTGCAACGACCGATATTTAGACATAACTGATTTTTGCGTTCAACCAGATTTCGTGTCCGGAGTGTCAAAAAAACACAATATTCTGGGTTGACTTTTAAAGCTTACCGTCAGTTGAGGCACTTGCGGATAATGTCCACAGGGAGCCCCGGAAAACCGCCGATTCCCGCGTTTCGGGACGATTTTCGAGTTCGCGCAAAACGAAAAAGCGCGGGTGCCCGCGCCTGGGCCGCAAGCCTTGCCGCGCTTGACGCTTAGTGCGATATTCCGAACGAGAATCGCCCGGGTCGAACCGGGACCTTGACCGCCCGCCACCGTGACGGAACCGCCGCCGATGAATCTAGGTACGATCTTCTACACATGGATCAACGGCCGCCAGGTCGGCGCCGACGAGTTCGGCAACCGCTACTTCGAGGCGCGCTCGGACGACCGCCTTCATGGCCGGCGCCGCCGCTGGGTGCTGTTCAAGGGCGAGGTCGAGGCCTCGGCCGTGCCGCCGGAATGGCATGCCTGGCTGCATCATATGGTGCCGGAACCTCTGACCGACGCCGCCGCCAAGAGCAAGCCGTGGCAGAAGCCGCATCAGCCGAATCTGACCGGCACCGCCAAGGCCTATCGGCCGAAGGGGCACGAATTCAAGGGCGGCAAGCGGGCGCACGCGACCGGCGACTACGAGGCTTGGACGCCGGAATGACCGGCGGCGACATCGCGCCGTTAGCTTCCTGTCCGGAGTCTTCATATGTCCGGTGATATCCGTGAAAAAGTGGTCGGCGGCTTGGTCGTCGCGGCATTGATCGGCGTCATCGGCTATCTGTACGCCGGGCGCGAATCCGCGACCAGCGTTTCCAACGGCATCCGCGTCTCCGCCGGCTTCAACCGGGTCGACGGTCTGGTCGAGGGCGACGGGGTCTATCTGTCGGGCGTCAAGATCGGCAGCGTCGAGAAGATGTGGCTCGACAAGAATTTCCGCGCCATTGTGACGTTCCGGATCGACGACACGGTGCATCTGCCGAAGGACAGTTCCGCGGCGATCCATACCGACGGCCTGTTCGGCACGAAATTCGTGGTGCTGGAACCCGGCATCGGCGACAAGCCGTTGACGAGCGGCGACAAGCTGACCTTCACCCAGGACGCGGTGGTGGTGAGCGATCTGCTCGATCTGATCATCTCGGAAGGCAAGGCAAACAGGGCCAAGGCGCAGGCCGAAAAGGCCACGCAGCCGGCGGAACCGCCGAAAATCCAATAGGTTCCCAGGGCAAGGCAAAGTCAGGGTAGGCAAGGGAGCAGCGACGATGGGTAAGAATGCCGTTGAGACCGTATTGGGCGGCGTGGTCTTGGTCGTCGCCGGGATATTCCTCTGGTTCGCCTATACGACGGCGGAAATCCAGGCCGTCGAGGGCTACGAGGTGAAGGCGGCGTTCTTCAAGGTCGGCGGCCTGACCAAGGGCAGCGACGTCCGCATCAACGGCATCAAGGTCGGCACGGTGAGTTCGCTGTCGCTCGATCCCAAGACCTTCGACGCCGTGGTCGTGATGTCGATCCGCGACGACGTGAAGATTCCCACCGACAGCATCGCCGCCATCGGCAGCGAGGGCATCGTCGGCGGCAAGTTCGTCGCCATCGAACCCGGTGGCGCCGACGCGCGGCTGTCGTCCGGCGGCAAGATAGCCAAGACCAAGGACTTCAAGTCCCTCGAGGATCAAGTCGGCGAGATCATCTTCCTCGCGACGGGCGGCAAGTCCTAGGCCCGGCTGATCCTGGAATCCGATCCCATGTCGGCGCTCAAGCGTCTTTCGCTCTGCGCGGTATTGGCCGCCGTTGCCTTCGCGGCTCCGGCCGCGGCGGAACCGCACGCCGTCGCCGTTCTGCAGACGCTGGACAAGGTGACGGCGCGGGTCTCGACCGTCGACGTGCCGGTCGGCGGCGCCATCCGTCTCGGCACGCTGGTGGTCAGGGTGCGGCAATGCGACAAGCGGCCGCCGGAAGAGACGCCGGAAAGTGCCGCCTTCCTGGAAATCCAGGAACAGCGTCCGGGCGAGTCGGGCATCCGGCTCTTCACCGGCTGGATGTTCGCGTCTTCGCCGGCGCTGAACGGCCTCGAGCATCCCGTCTATGACGTCTGGGTCGTCGACTGCAAGGACCGCATCGGCGGTTAATCCCCTTCGTCATCGCGGGAACCACGATCTCGGCGCAATCACTTCGACAGTGGACCCCGGAATAAATCCGGGGTGACGGAAGAGGATGGGTGCTCGCCTGCCCCGGGCTTGACCCGGGGTCACCCCGGACTTGATTCGGGGTCCATTTCTACCCCTCAACGGAACAGCAGATACGCGACGAGCAGGATCGCCACCGTGGCGAGCGGCAGCGGGAACTTCCGCTCGCCCGGCAGACCGTCGTCCATGAATTCCTTGATGCGTTTGAACATGCGTCAGTCCGGGGTTCCGTCGGCCTTGAACATCCGTTCCATTTCCGCCGCGGTGGCGGCACCGTCCGCTTCGGCGGGGAACAAGCAGTAGACCGCCAGCGCCGCCTCCAGTTGATGCAGGAAGTTCCGCGCCGGCACCTCGACGGCGCCGAACCGTTGCAGGTGGTCGGTGACGAATTGCGTATCCAGGAGCTTGAAGCGGCCGAGACGGAGCCTGGCGACCAGATGGATCAGCGCCACCTTGCTGGCGTCGGTGACGCGGGAAAACATGCTTTCGCCGAAGAACACGCCGCCCAGCGCCACGCCGTACAGGCCGCCGACCATCTTGCCGTCCTGCCAGCACTCGACGCTGTGCGCATAGCCCATGTGGTAGAGCTCGTTCACGGCTCTTTCGATCTGGTCGTTGATCCAGGTCTCCTGACGGCCGCGCGTGCGCTTGGCGCATTCCGCGACGGCGCCGGGGAAGTCCCAGTTGCAGCGGACGTCGAACACGCCCTTGCGGATGGTCTTCCTGAGGCTCTTCGGGACGTGCACGTCGTCCAGGGGCAGGATGCCGCGGCGCTTCGGGTCGATCCAGGAAATGGTCGGCGCGTCGCGCCGTTCGGCCATCGGGAACACGCCGACGGTGTACGCCCGGAGCATGAGCTCGGGCGTGAGCTCGAAATCGTCCGCGTCGCCCCGGTTGCTCATCCCCCTCCGTTCGCGGCCAGCCGCGAAAGATAGCCTTCGAGCCAGTGAATGTCGTATGCGCCGTTGACGAAATCCTGCTCGCCGATCAGCCGCTGATGCAGCGGGATCGTCGTCGTCGGCCCGTCGATGACGAATTCCTTGAGCGCCCGGTTGAGGCGCATCAGGCATTCGTTGCGGTTGGCGCCGTGCACGATCAGCTTGGCGATCATGCTGTCGTAGTTCGGCGGCACCTTGTAGCCGGAATAGAGCGCGGAATCGACGCGCACGCCCAGGCCGCCCGGCGCGTGATAGTCGCCGACCTGACTGGGCGACGGCATGAACGTGAAGGGGTCCTCGGCGTTGATGCGGCATTCGATGGCGTGGCCGTTGAAGCGGACCTGCTCCTGCGTGAGGCTGAGCGGCCGGCCTTCGGCGACGCGGATCATCTCGCGCACCAGATCGAGGCCGGTGATCGCTTCCGTCACCGGATGCTCGACCTGCAGGCGCGTGTTCATCTCGATGAAGAAGAACTCGCCGTTCTCGTACAGGAATTCGACCGTGCCGGCGCTGCGGTAGCCGAGCTTACGCACCGCGTTCGCGACCGTCTCGCCGATCTGGGCGCGGGCCGAGGCGTTGAGGGCGGGCGAGGGGGCTTCCTCGAGTATCTTCTGGTGGCGTCGCTGTAAGGAGCAGTCGCGCTCGCCCAGGTGAATGACGTTGCCGTGTTCGTCGGCCAGCACCTGCACCTCGATGTGGCGCGGCTTGTCGAGATAGCGTTCCATGTAGACGGCGCCGGACCCGAAGGCCGCTTCCGCCTCGCTCCGCGCCAGATCGAAGGCGGAGCGCAGTTCACCATGGTTGCGCGCGACCTTCATGCCGCGTCCGCCGCCGCCGGCAGCGGCCTTGATGAGAACGGGGAAGCCGATCTGCTTGGCCCAGCGTTCCGCGTTCTCGAAGTCCGTCACTTCGCCGTCCGATCCCGGCACGACCGGAATGCCGGCGTCCTTGGCGGCCTTCTTGGCGGCGATCTTGTCGCCCATCAGGCGGATATGTTCCGCCGTCGGACCGATGAAGGAGAGGCCGTGTTCCTCGACCATCTCGGCGAAGTTGGCGTTCTCCGACAGGAAGCCGTATCCGGGATGGATGGCGTCGGCGTCGGAAATGGCGGCGGCCGTCAGGATCGCCGACGTGTTGAGATAGCTGTCGCGTGCCGGCGGCGGGCCGATGCAGACGCTCTCGTCGGCGAGACGCACGTGCATGGCGTCGGAATCGGCCGTCGAGTGAACGGCGACGGAGCGGATGCCCATCTCGCGGCAGGCGCGCAGGATACGCAACGCGATCTCGCCGCGGTTGGCGATGAGGACCTTTTCGAACATCTTGGGCGGCACCGGCGGCGCCTTATTCGATGATGACGAGCGGTTCGCCGTACTCGACCGGCGTGCCGTCGGAAACCAGGATCAGCTTGACCGTGCCGCCATTCGTTGCGGCGATCGGGTTGAAGACCTTCATCGCCTCGATCAGCAAAAGCGTGTCGCCGGCCTTCACGGTGTCGCCGACGTTGACGAATTTCGGGCTGTTCGGATCCGGCGACATGTAGACGATGCCAACCATCGGCGACTTCACCGCGCCGGGATGCGACATGTGATCCTGTTCCGCCGGTGCGGCGGCGGCCGGCGCGGACGCGGTGGGGGCCGAAGCGGCCGGGGCGGCATAGGCGGTGACGGCGCTGCCGGCCTTGGCGACGCGGACCATGGCGTCGCCGTCGGCGATTTCGATCTCGCCCAGGCCGGTCTCGTCCAGGAGACCGGCGAGACGGCGGATCAGATCCTCATCGACGTCGAGCCGGGATTTCGTTTGCTTGGCCATGCGTTAGGAATTCTCCGTTTATTTCATTTCTTGTCGGCGAGGCGCCGGGCAATGGCTTCCAGCGCCAGTTCGTAACCGATCGGGCCGAGGCCGCAGATCATGCCGTCGGCGGCGCGCGCCACGTAGGATTTGTGGCGGAACGATTCGCGCCGATGGATGTGCGAGAGATGCACCTCGATGATCGGCATGTCGCAGGCGTTGAGCGCGTCCAGGAGCGCCACGGACGTGTGCGTGTAGGCGCCGGCGTTGACGATCAGGCCGGCCATCGTGGTGCGTGCTTCCTGCACCCAGTCGACGAGCTGGCCCTCGCTGTTGCTCTGGCGGAAGTCGATGCCGACGCCGAGGGTCTTGGCGCGGGCGCGCACGCGTGCTTCCACGTCGGCGAGGGTTTCCGTGCCGTACACGTCGGGCTCCCGGGTGCCCAATAGGTTGAGGTTCGGTCCGTTCAGGACCATGATGGTGTCGGACATACGTTCTGCCTCGGTTGCGGGATTCGGCTATTTTTATATCACGCCGCCTCTCTTGAGAAACAGGGCGAATTCCATCATCCTCTGGCATTGAAACCGGCCACGGGCCGGCGCATATGAAAATCACAACCGGGAATCAACCGATGCAGGTCACTATCAACGGCGAAAGCCGTGACATCGCCGCCGCGCTGACGGTCGCCGAACTCCTGACAGAGATCGGCCTCGACCCGCGCAAGGTGGCGGTCGAACGCAATCTGGAGATCGTCCCGAAATCCAAGTACGAGGCCGTGTCCGTCGGCGACGGCGACCGGCTGGAGATCGTGCATTTCATCGGCGGCGGCCTGCCCGATGGCGCGTCTGTCGACGACGATCCGCTGGTGATAGCCGGCCGCCGCTTCAAGTCGCGGCTCATCATCGGCACCGGCAAGTACAAGGACTACGAGATCAACCGGCTCGCCTGCGAGGCCGCCGGCATCGACATGATCACGGTGGCGGTGCGCCGGGTAAACCTGACCGATCCGAACCAGCCGATGCTGATCGACTACATCGACCCCAAGAAATACACGTATCTGCCGAACACCGCCGGCTGCTTCACGACCGACGACGCGGTCCGGACGCTGCGGCTCGCCCGGGAAGCCGGCGGTTGGACGCTGGTGAAGCTGGAAATCCTCGGCGAGCAGCGCACGCTCTATCCGATGATGCCGGAAACCATCGAGGCGACGGCCAAGCTGACGGAAGAGGGGTTCCAGGTCATGGCCTACTGCTCCGACGATCCGATCCTCTGCAAGCGGGTCGAGGAAGCGGGCGCGGTCGCCATCATGCCCCTGGGCGCGCCCATCGGTTCCGGGCTCGGTATCCAGAATCCGGTTAACATCCGTCTGATCGTCGAACAGACCGAAGTGCCGGTGATCGTCGACGCCGGCGTCGGCACGGCGTCGGACGCGGCGGTCGCCATGGAACTCGGCTGCGACGGCGTGCTCATGAACACCGCCATCGCCGAAGCCAAGGACCCGATCCTGATGGCGCGCGCCATGAAGGCGGCGGTCGAGGGTGGCCGACTCGCCTATCGGGCCGGGCGCATGCCGAAGCGCATGTACGCCGATCCGTCGTCGCCGCTGGCCGGCTTGATCTGAACCGGTCTTCGCTGGCCCGATAGGGGCCGGCCGCTCACGAAACAGTTATTGGACCGGTAAGTCCGATAATGGCTAGCTTCCCATAGCAATGGGGAGGTGCTGGATATGTCCAGACCCAAGGCGTTCGACGTCGACAAGGCTCTCGACCGGGCCATGCAGGCGTTCTGGTCCAAGGGCTACGAAGCGACGTCCATGTCCGACCTGACGGCGGCCATGGGGCTCTCGAAGTCGAGCCTCTACGAGACTTTCGGCTCCAAGCACGACCTGTTCCTGGCCGCCATCGACCGCTACACGCGGACGGTGGCGTCGCAGATCACCGGCGCGACGCAGATCAAGGCGCCGGCGCGGAAGATCATCCGCGCGCTCTTCGAACGCGCCGTCGTGCGCCTGACCGAGCCGGAAAGCCGGCGCGGCTGCTTCCTGAACAACACCGCCGTCGAGTTGGGGGCGCGGGACGATGCCGCCGCCGCCAAGGTGACGGCGGGCCTCGCCGTCATGGAAAAGACGTTTCTCGAGTTGGTCGAGCGCGGCCAGCGGGAGGGCTCCGTTTCCGTCCGGCACGACGCCAAGGCGCTGGCGCGGTTCCTGACCGCGAGCCTCAACGGCATCATGGTCATGGGCAAGGCGAACCCGAACCCGGTGGCGCTGCACGACATGGCCGACGTGGCTGTGGCGGCGCTGGATTGAGGCGTCAGCATCGGGGAGGCCCGAGGCTGCCAGATTACTACGCCGAAAGTCGGGAACGAACATGGCCCCCGGATCAAGTCCGGGGTGACGGCAGAGTGTAAATCGGCGGTGCCGCAAACCCGTTCGTCACCCCGGACTTGATCCGGGGTCCAACCTTCCGCCCCACGAGCGGGGCGGAGTCCGCGCCTCAGCGGAGAATTTCGGAAATGGCAGAAAGGGCGAGGTCGATGCCGGCCCGGTCGACGTCCAGGTGCACGACGGCGCGCATGCGCGTCTTGGATTGGGCGCCGATGCGGATACCCCGGTCCATGAGCAGGCGGTGTACTTCCGGCGCGTCGAGACCGCTATCAGGCAGAATTTCGAAGAACACCAGATTGGTCTCGCAGACCTCGTTCTGCAGTTTGATGCCGGGAATCTGACCGAGGCCCGCATGCAGCCGGCGGGCGTTGTCGTGGTCTTCGGCGAGCCGGGCGACGTGGTTGTCGAGGGCGTAGAGACCCGCCGCCGCGACGATGCCGGACTGCCGCATGGCGCCGCCGAATTGGTGCTTTACCCGGAACGCCTCGTCTATGAAGTCCGCGTCGCCGGCCAGCACGCCGCCGATCGGGCAGCCGAGGCCCTTGGAGAAGTCGATCCAGACGGAATCGAAGGTTTCCGCGAAGGCGCTCGCCGCGATACCGGAGGCGACGACGGCGTTCATCAGCCGGGCGCCGTCCATATGCGTCTTGAGATCGCGTCCATGCGCGACGTCGCAGACTTCCTGGATCGTCTTGAGCGGCCAGACGCAGCCGCCGCCCATATTCGCCGTGTTCTCGACGTTGACGAGGCGGGAGCGCGGCTGATGCCGGCCGTTCGGGCGGATCGCGGCGGCAAGCTGCTCGGCGCTGAAGATGCCGTTCTTGCCCTTGATCTGATTGATCATCAGGCCGGAGAGGGCGGCGGGGCCACCGGTCTCGAAGAGCAGGCCGTGTCCGGTCTCGTCCATCAGGATTTCGTCGCCCTGGCGGCACCAGACGCGGTAGGCGATTTCGTTGCACATGGTGCCGGACGGCAGGAATACGGCCGCTTCCTTGCCGAGCAGTTCGGCGACCCGTTCCTGCAAGGCGTTGGTTGTCGGATCCTCGAGCGCCTGTTCGTTGCCGCACTCGGCGTCCGCCATGGCCATTCGCATGGCCTTGGTCGGTTTGGAATTCGTGTCGCTGTAGAGATCGACCTTGAGGGCGGCGGCGCGGGCGGCCGCTTCGCGGGCGGAGCCGATGATGTCGACCTTCACCGGCGTCAGTCCTTGTCGGAACCGGAGGGCAGGGGGACGGCGGTCATCAGGAAGGCCGGCACATGCGTGCCCCAGCCGTCGGCGCTGTCTTCGTCCTTGGCGGGGCGACGCTCGCGGCCTTCGTCGCGTCGCGGACGTTCGCGTTCCTCGCGCCGCGGCTTATGTTCCTGCTTCCGCTCCGGCCGATCCGCCTTGGACTGCGGCGCGGCTTCAGATTTCTGCTCGGCCTTCGCCTCGTCCCGGGATTCAGGCTTGGATTCCTGCTTGGATTCAGGCTTCGCTTCCGGTTTTTCTGCCGGCTTCGCTTCCACCTTGGCGGCGGGCGCCGGCTTCTCGGACGCGTCGCCGATCTTGGGGATCGCCTTGCCGATCAGCTTCTCGATGCCGGTGACGTACTTGCCGTCCTCGGGGAGCGCGATGGTGAAGGAATGCCCCTTGCGGCCGGCGCGGCCGGTGCGGCCGATGCGGTGCACGTAGTCTTCCGAATGCGTCGGCACGTCGAAATTGAAGACGTGGCTGACGATCGGAATGTCGAGACCGCGCGCCGCAACGTCGGAACAGACCAGGATGGTGTGCGTGCCGTTCCGGAACTTCTCCAGCATGTCCATGCGGACCGGCTGCGCCATGTCGCCGTGCAGACGCGCCGCGTTGTAGCCATGCCGTTGCAGCGAGCGGGCGACCACGTCGACGTCGCGCTTCCTGTTGCAGAATACCAGCGCGCTTTTGAGTTCTGTCTGCTCGTCGATCAGGCGGCGCAGCATGGCGCGCTTGACCTTCTGCGCCGCGCCCGGCTGGCGCGACGGCGCCTTCACGGTGACGAGGCCCTGCACGATGGTGTCGGCGGTCGAGGCCGGCGGCGCCACCGTGATTTCCTTCGGGTTGCTCAGGAACTTTTCGGCGAGGCGGCGGATTTCCGGCGGCATGGTCGCCGAGAACAGCAGCGTCGTGCGGAGCGGCGGCAACAGCGAGACGATCTTCTCGACGTCCGGGATGAAGCCCATGTCGAGCATGCGGTCGGCTTCGTCGATGACGAGGATCTTCACGTCGGTCAGCAGCAGATGCCCGCGGTCGAAAACGTCCATCAGGCGGCCGGGCGTCGCGATCAACACGTCGACGCCGCGCGACAGCACCTTCAACTGCTCGTCCATCGAAGAGCCGCCGATCAAGAGCGCCTTCGAGAGCTTGTGGTACTTGCCGTAGATTTCGAAGTTCTCCGCCACCTGGTGGGCGAGCTCGCGCGTCGGCTCCAGGATGAGGGAGCGGGGCATGCGCGCCTTGGCGCGGCCCGACGCCAGGATTTCGATCATCGGCAGCGTGAACGACGCCGTCTTGCCGGTGCCGGTCTGGGCGCAACCCAAGACGTCGCGGCCCATCAGGACGACGGGGATCGCCTTCTCCTGGATGGGCGTGGGGGTTTCATAGCCGGCGTCGCCGACGGCCCGAAGAAGCTGATCGCTGAGACCGAGATCGGAAAATTTCATACGGTTGGCGGATGTCGCTGTGGCGTTCGAACCGATCGCCGGCGTGACGCCATGCCTTTCATGTCCTTGAAACTGCCGGGAGTGTATGGTTTCGCGGCCTCAAGTCAACGTTTTCCGGCGCAAATGCCGAGGTATCCAAAAGCTTTAACAATCGCTCAAAGTGCCTTGGCCGCCGGGGATGCATCCAATACCGTTGCGCCCCTGATCGAAATCCCCGAGCCGCCCACGGACATACCGACGGATCTGCCATGAAAACGCCCCTGATTCTGCTGCCCGGCCTGCTTTGCGACGAGGCGCTCTGGCGCCATCAACTGTCGGGTCTCGCCGACGTCGCCGACATGACGGTCGCCGACATGACCCAGGACGACACGATCGCCGGCATGGTGCGGCGGATGCTGGCCGCGGCGCCGGCGAAATTCGCCGCCTGCGGGCTTTCCATGGGCGGCTACGCGGCGATGGAGCTGATGCGACAGGCGCCGGAGCGAGTGGCGAAGCTGGCGCTTCTCGATACCTCGGCGCGCGCCGACACGCCGGACCGGACGGCGGCGCGGCGGCAGCTGATCGACCGCGCGAAGAGCGGCGGATTCGCCGACGTCGTCGAAGAACACCTGCCGAATTTCGTGCATCCGAGCCGCTATGACGATCCGGACATCATGCCGGTGATCCGCGCTTCGGCCATGGGCGTCGGCGCCGAGGCCTACGTCCGCCAGCAGACGGCGATCATCGCCCGGCCGGACAGCCTGCCGGGGCTTTCCGCCATCAAATGCCCGACGCTGGTTCTCTGCGGCAAGGAAGACGCGCTGACGCCGCTCGCGCTGCACGAGGAGATCGCCGCCGCCATTCCCGGCGCCAAGCTGGCCGTCGTCGCCGGGTCCGGGCATCTGGCGCCGCTCGAGATGCCGGACGAGACCAATACGCACCTTCGCGCGTGGCTGGCGGGAGCATGAACATGAGCGGCAACGTCCTGGCGGCGGGGGTGCTGGCCGGCGAGACGCGGGCCATCGCCCGGCTGATGTCCAAGGTCGAGGGGCAGCCCGATCTGGTCGCCGACGACATGGCGGAAATCCACCGCAACGCCGGCAAGGCGCACATCATCGGCCTGACCGGCGTGCCGGGATCCGGCAAATCGACCATGGTGCACGCGCTGGCCAAGGCATTCCGGGCTTCCGGCCGCAAGGTCGGCGTCGTCGCCGTCGATCCGTCGAGCCCGTATTCCGGCGGCGCCATCCTCGGCGACCGGGTGCGCATGGCGGACCTGGCGACGGACGAGGGGGTGTTCATCCGCTCGCTGGCGACACGGGGCGCCCTCGGCGGTCTGGCGCGGGCGGCCATGGACACGGTCGAAATCCTCGATGCCGCCGGCTTCGAGATTGTGATGATCGAAACCGTCGGCGTCGGCCAGGACGAGGTCGATATCGCCGAAGCGGCGGAATCCGTCCTGGTCGTCTCGGCGCCGGGGCTCGGCGACGGCATTCAGGCGATCAAGGCCGGCGTCCTTGAAATCGCAGATCTGCACGTGGTCTCCAAGTGCGACAAGGAAGAAGCCAGCCGCACCGTCGCCGATCTGAAGGCGATGCTGGCGCTCGGCTCGACGGCCAGGGACCGGCACGGCTGGCAGGTGCCGGTGCTCCGCACCAGCGCCGAGACCGGCCAGGGCATCCAGGAATTGGCGGACACCATCGACGCCCATCTCGGGCACCTGACGTCCAGCGGCGAGCGGGCGATCCGCCGGCGCCGCATGCTGGAAACCCGTATCCTCAAGACGGCGGAAGACCTGCTCCGGCGGCGTCTTTCCGAGGGCGGGGCCCTTTCGGCGGCAGCGGAGGAGGCGGAAGCCGGCCGGCTTTCGCCCCGGCAGGCGGCGCAGCGGCTGCTTTCGGCGCTTTAAGCGGAATTTTCCTGGACTAGAGCTCGTCGTCCGGCACGACCCGGAGCGGCAGAATGTCGCTGTGCGTGGTGATGATGACGGACGGGTCGGTGCGCACGCAGGCGCCGGCGAAGGTGCCGCCGGCGGTGAAGGTGCAGATCTGCACGTTCTCGCCCCCGATCTTCGGCAGCGGGAACAGTTCCTGATAAATCTGGTCCCGTTCGCCGAACTTGCCGTCTGACGCGCCCAGCAGGGCGTTGTTCCGGTCGTAGATTTCGATGTTCTCGCCGCAGCGCCCGACGATGGGTTTGACGACGTAGCCGGCGGACGCCAGCTCGTCGTCGAGCTCGTAGGACGTGTTCAGGACATACTTCCGGGTCGGATACATTTCGTGCAGCACCGGCAGGATCGCCTTGTTCGACGGGATCAGGGACCACAGGGGCTCGAACACCATGACGTTGCGCCGGAGCAGCACGTCGACCAGCCGGGGCGCCGTCTTCGTGCGGTCGATGGTGCGCCGGAGGCGGAAATCCTCTTCGTCGTCGTCGATCTGGTGGCGGATGTCGTCCAGCGCCGTTTCCCAGGCCCAGGTCTTCCAGACCCACTGAACGGGATCGCCGTCCTCGTCCAGAACCTCGCCGTCGTCGCCCCAGGATAGCCCTTCCAGGCCCTTGATCATCTTGGTCGGGACGCCGGCGGCCCGCATGGCGGAACGCATGTACTGGGCGTGGTAGACCTCCTCCGGGTCGTCGTCGAACATGATGTGGAGGCGTTCCATGGCCTCGCTGTCGTGCCAGGCGCGGACCAGGGCGGGGAAGAGCTCGTCGCCGGCGCAGCGTCCGACGTCGCAGCCGTAATGCGCCGCCCACAGGCCCTGCACCTTGCCGGTTTCCATGTGGCACGACGCGGAATCGCAATTGTACTCATAGGCCTTGAGCCCCCGCTTCGAGAGCGAGAAATCGAACCGGCCGGTGATCATCTGATTGCGCCGGTTGTCCCAGGACTGATGAATGCGCGGCCAGAGCGGCTCCGGAATGTTGAAGCGTCTTAGACGTTCGTCGTCGTTGAGGACATAATTGGTGGCGTGCATGAACATGGCATGCAGTTCGTTGGTCGCGCGCTTTAGCTCGCGGAACGCTGTCTCGCCGATCCGGTAATAGGTGTGGCTCTTGGCGTCGTCCTGGGACAGCTTGCAGCCGCCCATCATGGCCATGTAGGCGGCGTCCTCCGGCTTTTCGGCGTCCATCCAGACGTCGCCGTCGGTCGCCCGGCGCGGTAGGTGGTTGACCTTGATCTCGTAGAGTTCCGGATCGTCGTCGCCGATGACCTCGGCATGGGTCTCGTCGTCGGTCTGGATCACCCAGCCCATGATGTTGGCGTTCTCGTAGGAGCAGTCGATCCAGAAACCGCCGTTCGGCAGGGTCTTCGCGGGCAGCTCGCGGGAAAAGGTCTGCCCCGCCGGCCAGGTCTTGTCCTCGACGTTCTGCTCGATACAGCGGACCGCGCCCTTCAGGACTTCGGTGACGATGGCGACGTGCCCGGTCAGGTCGAACTCGCCGCCCTCGTTCCAGATCAGCATGCAGCCGGGTTCCGGCGGGCGCTTGGCGCCGTTCTTGAAGGATTTGAGGGGCAGGCGGTCGTCGTCGGCGATGACGCGCACCTCGCGCAGCCGGAAGATGTCGTAGGCCATGGCGACGTCGTCGAAGACGTAACCGTGGTTCAGATACAGATACCGCCGCGCCAGCTCGACGCATTGCCATTTGTGGCCCGTGTAGACCTCGCCGATGTAGCTGCGGTAGGCCTGCCGGTTCGGCAGTTCGACCGGGTCGGCGGTGGCGTAGTCGGACGAATAGACCTCGACGCCGCCGGGGCCGACGCCCAGGACGGAGCCGAACTTCGCTTTGTGATGGCGGTCGAGGGACATGCGGCGGCGTCTCGAATTGCAATGCGCGGTCGTTATGACCACGCATTGGATAGATGTCGTCGCCCCCGAGGCAAGTCAAGAATGCTTGACGGGTAAACGCATATTTAATGCGTTATAAGTCATGATGTTATGGAAACTTTTTAGTGTACTTTATGAATGGCGTCAGGGTCGCAACCTCGTCGTAGAGACGCCGCGCCGTGTCGTTGAAATGCTGCGTCATCCAGTAGACCTCGCAGGCGTTCGTGGATTCCGCGACGCCGTAGACCGCTTCGATCAGCGCACGGCCGGCACCCTTGCCGCGTGCAGCAGAGTCGACGAACAGGTCTTGCAGATAGATCCGGTCGTTCAATTCGAAAGTCGTCCGTTGAAAGAGGTAGTGGACAATTCCGACGACGTTTTCGTTTTCGTCGACGGCGACGAAGCAATGCGGATCTTCGTCCTTGTTCATCAGCCAGCGCCAAAGGTTCTCCGTCACCCCGTCGCCGGGGACCGACTCGTAGAATTTGCGATATCCCAGCCAGAGGACCTCCCAGCGGGGCTTGTCTTCCGGGGCGAGGGAGCGGATGCGGATCGTCATGACTGTCTCCTGGGTTTCGGTCGGCGCCTTCTGTCTATGGCGTAAATGGCCTTTTCAATAGGACCGATCTGGCGAAAATAACGGTGCCATTTATGGAGACCGCCATGCCCCGCGCCGCCGAACGCGCGCCATTGATCGCCCTAGACGTCGACCGCTCGTCGGACGCGCCGATGCACCGGCAGATTTTCGATCAATTGCGCGACGCCATCCTGTCCGGCCGGCTGCAGGCGGGGCGGCGGCTGCCGTCGTCGCGCGCGCTGGCCGGCGAGTTGGGCGTATCGCGGAATACCGTGCTCGCCGCCTTCGACCAATTGCTGGCGGAAGGATACACGGAGGGAAAAGTCGGCTCCGGAACGCGCGTCGCGCACGCGCTGCCTGACGATTTCATGACCGCCGACGCCGCCGCCCGCGCCGCCCATACGGAGAAACCGCATTCGCCCCGCCTGTCGGCGATCGGCGAGGCTTTGAGCGGCGCCAAGCCCAGGATGAACCGGAAACCGGTGCACCGGGCCTTCCGGCCGGGTCTGCCGGAAGTGGACCGGTTCCCGTGGAACCATTGGAGCCGGCTGGTCGCCAAGTTCTGGCGCCGGCCGCCCCGGGAGCTCGTATCCTACGGGGAAACGGCCGGTTTCCAGCCGCTCCGCGCCGCCATCGCGGACTATCTCCGGGCCGTGCGCGGCCTCGATTGCGGCCCTGATCAGGTGATCGTGACGGCCGGCGCACAGCAGGCCATCGACCTCGCGGCGCGCGCGCTCCTGGACCCCGGCGACAAGGTCTGGATCGAGGAGCCGGGCTATGCCGGCATCCGGGGCGTGCTGACGGCCGTCGGCGCCGAACTGGTGCCGGTGGGCGTCGACGCGGACGGTCTCGACGTCGCGGCCGGACGGGCCGCCGCGCCGGACGCGCGGATGGCGGTCGTTACGCCGTCGCACCAGTATCCGCTGGGCGCGGTCTTAAGCCTGACCCGGCGCGCCGCGCTGCTCGACTGGGCCCGGGACGCCGACGCCTGGATCATGGAGGACGACTACGACAGCGAATACCGCTACGCCGGCCGACCGATTTCCGCCCTGCAAGGGCTCGACCGGGGCGGGCGGGTGATCTACTGCGGCACGTTTTCGAAGGTTCTCTTTCCGGCCATCCGCATCGGCTATCTGGTGGTGCCGCCGAATTTGGTCGACGCCATCCTCGGCGTCCGGGCGCTGATCGACGACCAGACCGCCATCGCCATGCAGCCGGTGCTGGCGTCCTTCATCGAAAGCGGCCACTTCGCCCAGCATATCCGGCGCATGCGCACGCTTTACGCGGAGCGGCAGGAGACCTTGCTGACGGCGCTTCGGACCGAACTTTCCGGCGTCCTGGACGTGCAGCCGGATGAGGCCGGCATGCATCTCGTCGGCGACATCCGGCCCGACATCGGCGTTCTCGACGCCGACGTGGCGGCGATGGCCCTGGAGCGGGGCATGACGATCTATCCGCTGAGCCGGTTCTTCGTCGGCCGGCCGACCCGGAACGGGCTGGTGCTCGGCTATGCCGGGGTAGAGGAGCGCGACATCGTCGCCGGCGTCAGGAAGCTGGCCGGCATCTTCGACGATCTCGATTGAGCGGAATAACCGCCGCCCCGGCTCAGCCGGGACGGCGGAATAACGTCAGTCCGTCGCCTTCATGGCGACGTAGGTGCCGGGCGCGTCGCAGAGCGCCTTCAGCTTGCCGTCGCCCGGCTGGCGCGCCGGGATGGACGGCTTGCCGGCATGCGTCTTGGCCCAGGCGTCCCAATCCGGCCACCAGGAACCTTCGTGCTGCGTGGCGCCTTCGAGCCAGTGCAACGCGTCCGCCGGCGTCTGGTCGTTGGTCCAATAGCAGTACTTGTTGGAGACCGGCGGGTTGACGACGCCGGCGATGTGACCGGACGCCGACAGTACGAAGCGGATCGGCCCCTTGTAGAGCTGCGTCGCCGCGTAGGTCGATTCCCAGGGCGCGATATGGTCTTCGCGGGTCGAGATGATGTAGGTCGGCACCTTGATCTTGCGGAGGTCCAGCTTGACCCCTTCGAGTTCGATCCCGCCCGGCTCGATCAGCTTGTTCTCCAGATACATCTTGCGGAGGTAGAAGCTGTGCATGGCCGCCGGCATGCGGGTCGAGTCCGAGTTCCAGTACAGAAGGTCGAACGGGAACGGATCCTTGCCGAGCAGGTAGTTGTTGACGACGAACGACCAGATCAGGTCGTTGCCGCGCATCATATTAAAAGTATTGGCCATCTCGCTGCCTTCGAGGAAGCCGCGCTCGTTCATCTTCTGCTCGAGGTTCTGCAGCGAGGTCTCGTCGATGAAGACGCCGAGCTCGCCGGCGTTCTTGAAATCGACCATGGTCGTGAAGAACGTCGCCGACTTGATGCGGTCGTCCTTCTTGACCGCCATGTAGGCGAGGGTGGAGGCCAGCAGTGTCCCGCCGATGCAGTAGCCGATGGCGTTGATCTGCTTCTCGCCGGTCGCCTTCTCGATGGCGGAAAGGGCGTCGAGCGGACCTTCCAGCATGTAGTCGGCGAAGGTCTTCATGGCCAGTTCGCGGTTCGGGTTGACCCACGAGATCACGAAAACGGTGTGGCCCTGGTCGACCGCCCACTTGATGAAGGAATTCTTCTCGCGGAGATCCAGGATGTAGAACTTGTTGATCCATGGCGGCACGATCAGCAGCGGCGTCTTCGATACCTTTTCCGTCGACGGCGTGTACTGAATCAGCTCCATCAGCTCGTTGCGGTAGACCACCTTGCCCTTGCTGGTGGCGACGTTGACGCCGATCTGGAAGGCGTCCAGATCGGTCATCTTGATCGCCAGGCTGCCCTTGCCGCGTTCCATGTCGGCGAGCAGGTTGCGGAGCCCGTTGACGAGGTTCTCGCCCTTTGAATCGATCGTCGCCTTGAGAACTTCCGGATTGGTCATCACGAAGTTGGTGGGGGACAGCGCCTCGGTGAATTGGCGGGTGAAGAAATCCACCTTGGCTGCGGTCTTGTCGTCCAGCCCCTCGACCTCGCGGACGGTCGACTGCATCCAGTTCGACGTCAGCAGGTAGGACTGCTTAATGAAATCGAAGACCTCGGTTTCCCAAGCCTCGTTCTTGAAGCGGCGGTCGTCGCGGGCCGGTTCGGCAACCGGCTCCGGGGCCTGGCCCATCATGCGGCTGGCCGTGTTCTGCCAGAGCTTCATGTAGTCCTGCCACAGCGACAGATTGGCTTCGACCAGCTTGTGCGGCTGCGTCATCATCTTCGACGTCAATTCGAGGAAGGCGTTGCCGACGTTGAGCGGGTCCTGCATGCCGAGATTGCCGGACGGCACGGACTGACGGGACATGAAGTCCTGCAGCAGCCGCTGCGAGCGCGACGCGATGTCGGCCATTGTTTCCGAAATTTGCGCGGTGTCCGCCGTCTTGTCGGTGCTGGCAACGTCTTTGGTCATCTCGCGGTCCCCTAGAAACCTTTGAAATCGCTGTAAATCGTGATACTCAAACGATGGATTGAAAATACCGAAGATCAAGGATCGAAGGTGTTATTGTCGTTTGTGCAGTGCAGCATTCGTCAGGGCGTTTTTAAACGTTTAACACTTTCTGGGCAATGTAATTCCTCATGCGATTCGTGGTAGAATGCCCGGCTCGCGCGTGGACAATCAAGAATGGCGATCTCTAGGGGGTTACGGGAGAAATGACCGTGTTGAAATTTTCGGCGGCGAAACGTCTTGCGCCGCGTCATTTGGTGCGCGCCTTCCTATTGGTCGGCGGTGTCTTGGCCATTCAGGGGTGCTTCAGCGTTCCGGATGCCCTCAATCCTGCGGAGTGGTATCGCAGCACAGCCGATCTTTTGACCGGCGAGAGCGGGACCAAGCCCGAACAGGCCGAGGCGCCGAAGAACGATCTGCAGAAGGATCGTAACGCGCCGCCGCCGGGCGCCGACCAGCAGTTCCCGAAGCTCGCCAGCGTCGATCAGCAGGCGGCCAAGCGCGACGCCGTCAACCGCGGCCTCGGCGCCGACCCGAACCGTCCGCAGTATGCCCCGGCCATTCCGCGCCAGGGACAGGCGGATACGAATATGGCCGACCGGCCGCCGTCGCCGCCGGCCAACATCACCGCGCAGGCGCCGCTACAGCCCGCGCCGCCCGCCATGCCGGCCGCCCCCGTGACGGCGGCGACGGCCCCGGCC
>JAYOFL010000056.1:0-22221 GCA_038117205.1 Rhodospirillales bacterium
GCCGGCACCAGCGTCGAAAACAACTTCTGCGCCGTCAGCTCGCTCTTGGTCTTGTAGTCGTTGATGTCGTAGTCGACGATCACATCGGCTTCCGGCGCCTGGCCCGGATGGCCGGTGCGCAGAATGATCCGGATCGACTTGTTGCCGATCTCCTCGCGGATGACGCGGACGAGGTCCAACCCCGCGTGGTCCGATTCCATGACGACGTCGAGCAGGATCACAGCGATGCCGGGAGTCTCCCGGAGAATTCTTTCGGCGTCCTTCGCCGAATTTGCGTCGAGCAGTTCGATCGGGCGCTCGTCGATGACCATCCTGCCCAGGGCCAGTTTCGTCACCGCATGCACCTCCACGTCGTCGTCGACGACGAGGACTTTCCACGGCGGCAGGCGGAAGGATGCCGGTGGTTGGGTTCCATCGCCGGACGTCTTGAGGCGGAGGGTGTCCGAATGCATTTGCTTCTCCTTGAACTTCTTAGTCTTCTGTTCGCGGCGACATCACTCTCGCCATCGTGAAAATGACCGATGTACCCCGGCCCGGCGTGCTTTCGATCCGAATGTCTCCATCGAAAACGTTCCTGACGATATTGGCGACGATATGCATGCCGAGTCCGGTGCCGCCTTTGTTGCGCTTGGTCGTGAAGAAGGGCTCGAACGCCTCTTCGCGTACCTCGACCGTCATGCCGTGTCCGTCGTCGACGCAGGCGACGATGACGGTGTCGTCGTCTCCCATCTCGGCGCGCAATAAGACGCGACCGATGTCGTCCGGGCCGAAGGCGTGCGTATAGGCGTTCACCACCAGATTGGTGACGACCTGCGACAGCGCGCCCGGCAGCCCCGACATGGCGATATCCGGCGGGCAGTCGATCTCCAGCCTCACCTTGCGGTGCTTGAACCGGGGCCTGAGGCTGTTGACGATCTCCCGCAGATACTTGGCGAGGTCGAAATCGCGCACGGCCTCGCTCGACTGATCGACGGCGACCTGCTTGAAGCTGGAAATGAGCTCGGCGGCGCGCCGGCAGTTGTTTTCGATAAGCTTCGTCGCCTCCTGCGCATTGGCGAGAGACGTTTCCAGCCCATCTGAAGTCAGGTTTTCCGCCTTGTAGGCGGCGGCCGTATCGCGAGCTTCCTGATTCAGATAGGTCGCGGCCGTCAGCGTGACACCGACCGGCGTGTTGATCTCGTGCGCGACGCCGGCGACCAATCCGCCGAGCGACGCCATCTTCTCCGACTCGATCAGGTCGTCCTGCGTGCGTTTGAGTTCCTCAACAGTCCGTGTGGCTTCCTCCTTGGCTTCGCTCAGCAGACGCATGGTTTCATGCCGTTCCGTCACGTCGCGGATGGCGGCGATGGCAACGAGTTCGTCGCCTTCGCCGGAGTAACTGAGATTAATTTCGACGACGGGGCGTCTCCCGTCCTTCGTCTGGGCGAACAGGGGCTGGCGGACCGACATCGGCTTAAATTCGGGATCGTCGAAATAACCGCTCCGGTAAGCCGCGTGAACGGCCGAGGTCTCCGGTGGAACAAGTTGCTCCACCGATTGTCCGAGCAATTCGTCGTCCGCGTAACCGAACAGCTTTTCCGCGACCTCGTTCGCGCGAACGATCAAGCCCTGGCGGTCGACCACGAGGGTCGCGTCCGGTGAGCGGTCGATCAGCACGTCAATGCGCGTCCTTGCTTCGGCGAGTCTGGCATTGGTTTTTGTCAGCTGACGCAGGACGACGACCGTCACGCCGCCGGACAGGACGAAAAACGCCGCGAGCCAGGATCCGTAGCGAACGTATGAAGTCGCATCGGAGAGACTTTCGAGGATACGTCGCTCCATATTTTCGGCCGTTACCCGTGTTCCGGCAAGTAGCGTATCGAAACCGGCCAGGGCCGGCGCATCGTCCACACGCACGATTTTGTCGAGATCGGACGGTTCGCCGGAAAGGGAGAGACTTTCCGCGATCCGCTTTCGCTCCAAATATTCTTCGAACGTGACGCGAATGGTCGCGAGGGCGTAGCGGTCTTCGTCCGTCGTCAGCAGTCGTTCGATAGCGGACAACTTTTCCCGAAGCCTGCCGACGTCCCGCGTCAGAAGCTGCTCGTATTGCTTGTCGCCTCGGAGCACGAAGTGCTTGTAGTTGTGGATAAGGCCGCCGTACCCGACGATGCCTTGAAGGCGGGCGAGCTCCGCCGTCACGACGGAGGCCTTGAGGGAATACTCCCGCCAATTATCCTCAATGGAGTTGATACGCCGGTTCGCTTCTGTGCCGAAGGCGATCAGCAGGAAAATGGAGACGACGGTCAGGCCGACGGTGACGAACGCCCACGCCCGCAACGCGCCAGTCTGGTTCTGGAGAGAAATCTCCGTGGGTGCCACGTTACCTCCGCAATATGCGAACGTGTGCACCCCCAGGGGACAACTATAGCGACGCGCCGACCGGCAGAAAAACGAATTTCAAAACAAAAGGGTGTGGCGATACACCTACTTTATTTAATGATAATAGGTGTTTAATGCCTTATTTCTGAAAAACGAGACACCGTAGGATCAGTCTGTAACGATGGGTGTATCCGTGCGGCCGCCCCATTCCGTCCACGATCCGTCGTAGACCGCAACGTCTTCCTTGCCGATCAGATAGGCGGCGAGCGCGATGACGCCGGCCGTTACGCCGGACCCGCAACTGGCGACCAGCGGCTTCGACAGATCGACGCCGGCGTCGTCGAAGATCTTCCTGATCTCCTCGGCGTTCCGCATGACCTGGTTCTTTTCCGGGTTCATCAGCTTGTTGAAGGGCAGGTTGACGCTGCCCGGAATGTGACCGAGCCGGAGACCGGCGCGCGGCTCCTTGCCCGTGCCGGCGAACCGGTCGGCGCTGCGCGCGTCGATCACCTGCTCGCGGGCGCTGTCGACGTTGGCCATCACCTGTTCGACGGTGCGCAGCAGGAAATGATTGGTGCGCGCCGTGAAGTGGCGCTCGCGCGGCACCGGCGGCAGATCATCGGTGCGCCGACCCTCGGCCAGCCACTTCGGCAGGCCGCCGTCCAGCACCGCCACGTCTTCATGCCCGAAGGTCCGGAACATCCACCACACCCGGCAGGACGCCGACGAGCCGCCGTTGGCGTCGTAGACGACGATGCGGTTGCCGTCGCCGAGGCCCAGCTTGCGGACCCGGCTCGAGAATTTCTCCGCCGACGGCATCATGTGCGGCAGCGGGTTGCTCTCGTCGGCGATGTCGTCGATGTCGAAGAAGACGGCGCCCGGAATGTGGCACTCCCGATATTCCGCCTTGGCATTTCGGGGCACCGTCGGCAGGAACGAGGTCGCATCGACGATGCGCACGTCCGGTGCGTTCATGTGCTGCGCGAGCCATTCCGTGCTGACGAGGGCTTGCGGGTTCGAATAGGGCATGGGGTCACTCCAACCAGGACGGGACCGGCAGGTTCTTTTCGCGGAGAAACGCCGGATTGAAGAGTTTCGACTGATAGCGCGTGCCGTAATCGCAAAGAATGGTGACGATAGTGTGGCCGGGGCCGAGATCCTTGGCGAGGCGGATGGCGCCGGCGACGTTGATGCCGCTCGATCCGCCCAGGCACAGTCCTTCGTGCTGCAACAGATCGAAGACGACCGGCAACGCCTCCTCGTCGGGGATCAGATACGGCTTCTCGACCTTGATGTCTTCGATGATCGGGGTGACGCGTCCGAGGCCGATGCCTTCGGAAATCGAGCCGCCCTCGGTCGCCTTGGGCTCGCCGGTCTTGAACAGGTTGTACATGGCGGCGCCCTTGGGGTCGGCGCAACCGACGACGATGCCGGGCTTCTGCTCGCGCAGGTACGACGACGTGCCGGCCAGCGTGCCGCCGGTGCCGACGGAACAGATGAAGGCGTCGAGCTTGCCGTCGGTCTGGCGCCAGATTTCCGGCCCCGTGGTCAGGTAGTGCGCCTTGCGGTTGGAGAGATTGTTCCACTGGTCGGCGAACAGGCAGCCGTTCGGCTCCGCCTTGGCGCGTTCCTCGGCCAGCCGGCGGGCGACGTGCTGATAATTGTCGGGGTTGGAGTAGGGGAGCGCCGGCACTTCCAGCAGCTCAGCGCCGCAAAGCCGCAGCATGTCCTTCTTTTCCTGGCTCTGCGTGTCCGGCATGACGATGGTGCAGCGATAGCCGCGCGCGTTCGCCATCAGGGCGAGGCCGATCCCGGTATTGCCGGCGGTGCCTTCGACGATGAGGCCGCCCGGCTTCAGGATACCCGCTTCCTCGGCGTCCCAAACCATCTGTCGTGCCGGGCGGTCCTTCACGGACTGGCCGGGGTTGAGGAATTCCGCCTTGCCGAGGATTTCGCAGCCGGTCGCCGCGGAGGGACCGGCGAGTCGGATCAGCGGCGTGTTTCCGACCGTTTCGGCGAAGCCATTGCGAATATCCACGGATGAGCCCCCAGGAACCTTGGATTTCCGCCGGACTTGGCGCCCGGCGCTGTTCAGCGAAGATTAACGGCCGCCCCGCGCCCTATCAAGCGTCCCAGGCACGGCCTTTCAGGACCATTTGCGCCTGACATCGTCCCGGTTCAAGGCCAGCCACTGCAAACCGATGATGGTCGTCGCGTTGGCGACACGGCCGTCGGCGACCCAGCGCATGGCCTCGTCGAGCTTGAGGGTGAAGGGCCGGATGTCCTCGCCCTCGTCGGCCAGGCCGTGCAGCCCGTCCACCTTGGTGGCGTCGACCCGGCCGCAGAACAGGAACACGCTCTCGCTGGTGCCGCCCGGCGACACCAGATAGTGCGAGACCGGGATCAGATCGCTGACGACGCAGCCGCATTCCTCGACGGTTTCGCGCCTGGCCACGTCCTCCGGGTCCTCGCCGGACTCGATGATGCCGGCCACCACCTCGATCAGCCACGGCGAGGCGTCGTCGGCGAACCAGCGGCTCTGCCGGGCGGCGTAGAGGCCGATCCGGAACTGCTCGATCAGCACCACCTCGTCGCGAACGGGGTCGTAGGGAATGACGGCGACGGCGTGGCCGCGCTCGAATATTTCCCGGCTGATTTCCTGCGACCAGCCGCCATCGTGCAGGCGGTGCCGCAGCCGGTAGGTATCTATCCGGAAATAGCCTTGAAAATCGGCCGTGCGGCTGATGAGTTCGATGTCGTCCGGACTGTCCGTCATGGCGGCCTCGTCGCTTGCTTTGCGTCGTTTTATCCGGCGCGGGCGGGGAGTAAAAGGAAATCGGACCCGAACAGGAGATACTTTCGTGACAACGACCGAACAGCCCGTGCTTTGCGAGGTCGACGCCCGGGGCGTCGCCACCGTGACCCTCAACCGACCGCACGTGAACAACGCCTATGACGGCGCCATGGTCGACGCGCTCCTGAACGGGGCGCTGGCGCTCGGCGACGACCCCAAGGTGCGGGTCGTGGTGCTGCGCGGCAATGGCAAGCATTTCCAGGGCGGCGCCGATCTGGCCTGGCTGGACAAGGTCCGCGCCGGGTCGCCGTCGGAGAATCTTGAGGTGTCGCGCCGCACCACCGACGCGGTCCGCGTGCTCGACGGCATGCCGAAGCCGACCGTGGCCCTGGTGCACGGCGCCTGCTTCGGCGGCGGCACCGGCATCGTCGCCGCCTGCGACGTGGTGATCGCCGCCGACGACGCCATCTTTTCCATCGCCGAGGTCCGTTGGGGCCTGCATCCCGGGCCGATCATCCCGCAGCTCGCCGCCGCCATCGGCCCCCGGCAGGTGCGCCGCTACGCCATCACGGCGGAACGCTTCGACGCCGCCAAGGCCGAACGCATGGGACTCGTGCACACGGTCTGTCCGCGCGCCGAGCTCGAGGCGACGGGAGCCAGGATCGTCGACTCCATTCTCATGAACGGTCCCGGCGGCATGGCGGAAACCAAGCGCATCCTGTTCGAGACGCAGGGCCTCTACATCGACGAGGAGCAGGCGGAATGGCTGGCCGAGGGCCATTCGGCGCAGCGCCAGACCGACGAGGCGGGTGAGGGGCTCTTGAGCTTCAAGGAAAAGCGCAACGCCAAATGGTATCCGGGCGCCTGACGATCTATCCGAAGGCCGCCCGTTCCATAAATTTTCGTAAGGTTTGTTGACCTATCGGACCCCCGCCCCGATATCCCCGACGACAACGGGACGAGGAGGGGACGATGCACGGCGCACTGCAACGGATGACGCGACTGCTCCATCACGAAGCGGCCGGCGGCGTCCTGTTGATGGCGGCGGCGGTCCTCGCGCTCGTTCTCGATAATTCGCCGCTCGCCTGGCTCTACGACAAGCTGCTGGCGACGCCGGTCGCCATCAAGATCGGCGCGCTCTCCATCGACAAGCCCCTGTTGCTCTGGATCAACGACGGGCTGATGGCGGTGTTCTTCTTCGTCGTCGGCCTGGAAATCAAACGCGAGCTCATGACCGGCCAGCTCTCGAGCTGGAACCGGGCGTCGCTGCCCGTGTTCGCCGCCCTCGGCGGCATGGTCGTGCCGTCGCTGATCTACGTCGCGTTCAATCATGCCGATCCCGTCGCCATCAACGGCTGGGCCATTCCCGCCGCCGCCGACATCGCCTTCGCCCTCGGCGCGCTGGCGCTTCTCGGCAGCCGGGCGCCGATCGCGCTCAAGGTGTTTCTCCTGGCGTTGGCCGTGATCGACGACCTCGGCGCCATCGTCATCATCGCGCTCTTCTACACCGCCGATCTCTCGGTCGAATCCCTGGCCGCCGCGTCGGCCTGCGCCGGCGTGCTGATCGGCCTGAACATGGCCGGCGTGCGCCGCCTGGCGCCCTATATCATGATCGGCGCGGTCATGTGGGTCTGCGTGCTGAAATCCGGCATCCACGCGACGCTGGCCGGCGTGATCGTCGCGCTGACCATTCCCAACGCCGCCCGGCCGGGCGAGGAATCGCCGCTCAAGCGCCTCGAGATGGACCAGCACCCCTGGGTCGCGTTCCTGATCATGCCGGTGTTTGCCTTCGCCAATGCCGGCGTGAACCTGGGCGGCATTTCCCTCGACGACCTCATGCAGCCGATCCCGCTCGGCATCGCGCTCGGCCTTTTCGTCGGCAAACAGATCGGCGTGTTCGGGTTTTCCTGGGTGGCGGTCCGGGCCGGGCTCTGCCGGTTGCCGGACGGCATGACCTGGCCGCACGTCTACGGCGTCGCGCTGCTCGCCGGCATCGGCTTCACCATGAGCCTCTTTATCGGCACGCTCGCTTTCGACGCCGAGGCGCATGCCGCCGCCGTCCGCATCGGCGTCCTTATGGGCTCGGTCCTGTCGGCGGTTGGCGGATACGCCGTGCTGCGCTATTCCTTGAACCCGGCCGAACGACGGAGCGGGATCCTCGCGCCGTCGACGAAGACCGCCACCTAGAAACAGGACACCCCGATGCGTGACATTGCCGAACTGGTCGACGGCTACCGCCGGTTCCTCGACACCCGCTACGCCGAGCAATCGACGCTCTATCGCACGCTCGCCGAAGCCGGCCAAAAGCCGAAAACCATGATCATCGCCTGCTGCGACAGCCGGGCCGACCCGGCGATGATCTTCAGCGCCGGTCCGGGGCAGTTCTTCATCGTCCGCAACGTCGCCAACCTGGTGCCGCCGTTCGAGCCGCACGGCGATTACCACGGTACCAGCGCGGCGCTGGAATTCGCCGTCACCGGGCTCAAGATCGAGAACATCGTCGTCATGGGGCACGGCCGCTGCGGCGGCGTGAACGCCTATCTGGAAGGCCTCTATTCCGCGACGGGCAAACCCGGCTTCATCGACAAGTGGCTGACGCTCCTGCATCCGGCGCGGGCGGAAGCCTTGCAGGACGCCGCGGGCGACTCGCCGGCGGCGCGACAGCAGGCGCTGGAATTCGCCTCCGTCCGGCATTCCTTGGAGAACCTCAAGACGTTTCCGTTCATCCGCGACGCACTGGAGAACGGAAACCTCAAGCTGCGCGGCGCCTATTTCGACATCGCCGACGGCAAGCTGTTGTCCCTCGACCCGAAAACCGGCAGCTTCGATCCGATCTTCTGACGACCCCGCCGACGGGGAGGAGCGGCCATGCCCACCAAATTCGAGAAAGTGACCTTCAAGGGCGTGCAGGGCGACGACCTCGACGCCCGGCTCGATCTGCCCATGGGCAAGCCCAGGGCCTATGCGCTGTTCGCGCACTGCTTCACCTGCACCAAGGACATCTTCGCCGCCGCCCGCATCGCCGAAGGGCTGACGGCGCACGGCATCGCCGTCCTGCGCTTCGATTTCACCGGCCTCGGCGCCAGCGAGGGGGAATTCGCCAACACCAACTTCTCGTCGAACGTCGGCGATCTCGGCGCCGCCGCCGACTTCATGCGCGAGCACTACGCGGCGCCGAAAATCCTGATCGGCCATTCGCTGGGCGGCGCGGCGGTGCTGGCCGCCGCCGGCCACGTTCCGGAAGCCGCCGCCGTCTGCACCATCGGCGCGCCCGCCGATCCGGCACACGTCGAGCATCATCTGAAGGGCGATCTTTCCAAGATCGAGAAGGACGGCATCGCCGAGGTCAGGCTGGTCGGCCGTCCGTTCACCGTGAAGAAGCAGTTCCTGGACGATATCCGCGCCCAGAACCTCTCTGAGGCCATCGGCAAGCTCGGCAAGGCGCTGCTGATTTTCCATTCGCCCGTCGACACCGTCGTCGGCATCGACAACGCGCAGGCCATCTACGTCGCCGCCAAGCATCCGAAGAGCTTCGTTTCCTTGGACGACGCGGACCATCTGCTTTCCAAGCGCGCCGACGCCGTCTACGCCGCCGACGTCATCGCCGCCTGGGCGACGCGCTATCTGGGCGAGGCGGAAGAAGACGAGGGGCACACACCGGAAGGAACCGTGCTGGTCGAGGAAACGGGTGCGGGCAAGTTCGCGAACCGGGTGCTGGTTGGAGGCCGGCACCGCATGCGGGCCGACGAGCCGGCCCGCGTCGGCGGCGACGACACGGGGCCGACGCCCTACGACTTCCTGCTCGCCGCGCTCGGCACCTGCAAGTCGATGACCATGCGCATGTATGCGGACCGCAAGGGCTTTCCGCTCGAGCGCGCGCACGTCACCCTCAAGCACCGCAAGATCCACGCCGACGACTGCACCGACTGCGAGACCAAGAACGGCATGATCGACGAAATCCTAATCGCCATTGAACTCGACGGCGACCTGACCGAGGAGCAGCGTCAGCGCATCTTCGAGATCGCCGACCGCTGCCCGGTGCACCACACCATCACGCACGAAATCCGCATCGCGTCGTCGCTGGCGGAGTGAGTGGACCCCGGATCCCCCGATCAAGTCGGGGGCAGGCAAGTCCGGGGTGACGATGGGAAAAGGCGCGGCGTCTATACGAACTCACCCGTCACCCCGGACTTGATCCGGGGTCCATCTACCGAGCGGTGCGGCCGTCAGTAAACAATCGCCCAGAGACGTCCGGTCGTTCCCATCAGCACGGTCAGCACGCCGAGCACGACGTTGATGGTGACGATCTTCCTGATCTTCTCCAACTGCGGCCGGGCGGCGTCCCAGTCGCCGGCCTCGACGGCCTTGGCGAACGCGGCGTAGGGCTTCATGTAGAGATAGATGAACAGGATCATCATGACCCAGCCGGTGCCGTGCATCCAGTGGATGTGCAGGCCGGCGCCGGCGAAGCCGCCGAAATCCATCATCACCTGCCAATAGCCGGTCGACGGCAGCGCCACGACGCAGACCCAGACGGTCGGGAAGAACCGTTCGAACACCCGGTGCCAGAGCTTGAGACGCTCCGGCGGCGGCTCGATCCCCGGCACGGCCGGACGCAGCATGAACAACGCGAAGATCATGCCGCCGACCCAGATCGTCGAGGCGATCGTGTGGATGGAAAGCATCAGGATCGACAGGCTCATCGAAAAGTCCTCTCTCAGGTCATGTTCTTGGTGAGCTCGCGGGCGAGCGCGCGGATTTCGTCGGCCGCCGCGCCGGCGGGCTCGAACTCGGTGACGCCCATGCCCTCCATCATGGAGGCGGCGAAGGCGACGCGGTTGCCGAGCGAGGCGTCCGCCATCGGCATGTTGCGTTCGGCCAGCATCGCCTGCGTCATTTCGACGAGGCGGCTTCTCGGCGGCACGCGGTTCAGCACCAGACACACCGGCGTTCCCTGCGACATGGCGAAGTCGACGGTCGGCGAGGTCGCCCAGACGTCCATCGGGCTCGGCTGCACCGGCACGACGACGAGGGCGGCGGCGCGCATGGCGGCCTTGGTTTCCGTCTCGGCGTGCGGCGGACAATCGATCAGCACCAGATCGAAGGCGTTCTTGAGGCGGTCGAGCTCGGTGCCGACGCGCCAGCCGGACACGTCGCTCAGGTGAATGGCGGCGAGCGGCTTGTCGCTGCCGGCGCGGACAGAGTGCCAGCCGCTCAGGCTCGATTGCGGGTCGATGTCCATCAGCGCGACACGACGCTCCGGCGCCCAGGCGGCGGCCAGTTGCGCGGCGACGGTGGTCTTGCCGGCGCCGCCTTTCTGCTGGGCGACGGCGATGACGCGAGCGGGCATGCGTTCACCCCGAGGAAATCCGATTGGCCTTCAGCTTAGACCGCGTGCGGTGGCGTTGCTAGGGGAGGGGTCTTCATCGTCATGCAACTCCGCCCGTCACCCCGGACTTGTTCCGGGGTCCATGTTCGCACGACAGCATGCTGGAAGCCGGGCGTTTCCAGGGCTCTTCTTGCTTCCCAATTCGATTGCACGGTGCGTGAAAAGCAGTGGACCCCGGGACGAGCCCGGGGTGACGAAATCGGTTTTCCTCACTGAAAATCCCGGGACGACACGCGAATCGCGTCGGCGTCGTCCAGGCGGCCGAGCAGCGCCGTCAGGTCCTCCGCCTTCTCGACCAGCAGGTGGATGACCTCGCCGTCCCGCTGCACGGTGCCCTGCACGCCGAGCAGCGTGGCGCCGATCAGCGGCCGGCGGAATTTCTCCACCGTGTCGGCCCAGGCGATCAGGTTGGCGATGTTGGTCTCGTCCTCCATGGTCACGAACAGCACGCCCTTGGCGCTGCCGGGGCGCTGGCGCGTCGTCACCAGTCCGGCGATGCGGGCCGGCCGCCCGTGCTTGAGCGACTTCAGCGATTCCGCCGGCGCGTAGCGCCTCGCCGCCAGCTCGGCACGCAACAGCGCCAGCGGATGCGAGCGGAGCGACAGCCGGACGGTGCGGTAGTCGTCCGCCACTTCCTCGCCGAGCAGCGCCGGCGGCAGATCGACGTCCGGTTCGGCGCGGATGCCGTCGGCGGCCTGGAAGAGGGGCAGCGGCGCCGTCTCCAATCCCCGGACGGCCCAGAGCGCGTCGCGCCGGGAAAAACCGAGGCCGGTGAGCGCGTCGGCGCGGGCGAGGCGCTCCAGCGCCCCCTTGCCGAGACGCGCGCGCCGCATCAAATCCTCCACTGTGCGGAACGGGACACCGCCGCGCGCGACCACCAGGTTCCGCATCTCGTGTTCCTTGAGGCCGCTCACTTGGCGCAGGCCAAGCCGGAGCGCCAGCGCCCGGCCGGACCGTTCCAGCGTGCAGTCCCAATCGCTGGCGTTGACGTCGACGGGCCGCACCTCGACCCCGTGCGCGCGGGCGTCACGGACGATCTGCGCCGGCGCGTAGAACCCCATCGGCTGCGAATTCAGGAGCGACGCCGCGAACGCCGCCGGATGATGCCGCTTCAGCCACGCCGACACGTAGACGAGCAGCGCGAAGCTCGCCGCGTGGCTTTCCGGAAAACCGTAATCGGCAAAGCCCTCGATCTGCTTGAAGCAGCGGGCGGCGAACTCCGGCGTGTAGCCGTTCCGGAGCATGCCGTCGACGAAGCGTTGGCGGAACTTGGCGATGTCGCCCATGCGCCGGAAGGCGGCGAGCGCGCGGCGCAACTGATCGGACTCGGCGGGCGTGAAGCCGGCGGCGACGATGGCGACCTTCATCGCCTGTTCCTGGAACAGCGGCACGCCGAGCGTCTTGCCGAGCACCTGGCGCAGCGCCTCGGATGGGAACGACACCGGCTCCTCGCCCCGGCGGCGGCGCAGATAGGGATGCACCATGTCGCCCTGGATCGGTCCCGGCCGGACGATCGCCACCTCGATCACCAGATCATAGAAGCTCCGGGGCCGGAGCCGCGGCAGCATGCTCATCTGCGCCCGGCTTTCGACCTGGAAGACGCCGACCGCGTCGGCGGCGCACAGCATGTCGTAGATCGCCGGATCCTCCGCCGGCACGGTGGCGAGGGTATGGTCGCCGCCGCCGTGCGCCCGGATCATGTCGAAGCATTTGTGGATGCACGTCAGCATGCCGAGGCCGAGGATGTCGATCTTGAGGATGCCGAGGGCGTCGAGGTCGTTCTTGTCCCACTCGATGACGGTGCGCTTCTCCATCGCCGCGTTGGCGATCGGCACGACGTCGCGGAGCGGCGAGCGCGTGATGACCATGCCGCCCGTGTGCTGCGACAGGTGCCTCGGGAACCCTCTGATCTCGCCGGCGAGCGCCATCGTCATGCGGATGGCGGGCGCCGTGGGATCGACGCCGTGTTCGCGCAGATGATCTTCCGTGATGTCGCTCCAGGAGCGCCGCCACGCCGCGCCCTGCAACGCCGTGATGGTGTCGTCGGTGAGACCGAGCGCCTTGCCGACTTCGCGCAGCGCGCCCTTGGCGCGGTAGGTGATCACCGTCGCCGTCATGCCGGCGCGGTCGCGGCCGTACTTTTCATAGACGTACTGGATGACTTCCTCGCGGCGCTCGCTCTCGAAGTCGACGTCGATGTCGGGCGGTTCGCCCCGCTCGGCGCTGATGAAGCGCTCAAACAGCAGATCGTTGCGGCCCGGATCGACGGCGGTGACGCCGATGCAGTAGCAGACCGCCGAGTTGGCCGCCGAGCCGCGCCCCTGGCAGAGAATGTCCCTGGACCGCGCGAAGCGGACGATGTCGTGCACGGTGAGGAAGTAGGGGGCGAAGGACAGTTGGTCGATCAGCGCCAGCTCGTGCGCGATCTGGTCTTTTACCTTTTCCGGCACGCCCGCCGGATAGCGGCCCTCGGCGCCTTCCCAGGCGAGGCGCTCCAGTTCCTCCTGCGGCGTCAGGCCGCTCGGCACCGGGTCTACCGGATACTCGTAGCGGAGTTCGTCCAGGGAGAAGCGGCAGGCGTCGGCGATCTCGATCCCGCGTGCGAGGGCGTCCGGCCGCTCCGCGAACAGCCGCGCCATCTCGGCCGGCGATTTCAGGTGCCGCTCCGCGTTCGCCGCCAGCAGATAGCCCGCCGCATGCAGCGTGGTGCCCTTGCGGATGCAGGTCAGCACGTCCTGCAAGGGCCGCCGGCCGGGCGTGTGATAGAGCGCGTCGCCGACGGCGACCAGCGGCACGCCCACATGCGCCGATATCGCATCGAGACGGTGCAGGCGCCTCGCGTCGTCGCCCCGGTAGCGCATGCCGGCGGCGAGGGACAGGCGCTCGCCGAAGATATCGCAGAGCGCGGCCAGCCTGTCCGCGAAGCCCGCCGTCAGGCCGGGCGGCGGCACGACGGTCGCGTACTGGCCCCGGCCGCCGGCGAAGGCGTCGGACGCCAGATCGGCGAGGCGCAAGTCGCAGCCACCCTTGCCGGTCCTGAGCTTGCCCGTGCTCAAGAGATCGGTGAGCCGGCCATAGGCCGCCCGGTCGACGGGATAGCAGAGCACGTCCGGTCCGTCGGCGAGGGGAATGCGCGTGCCGACGACGAGGCGGACGGCGTGGTCCTTCGCCGCCGTATGCGCCCGCACCAGCCCCGAAACGCTGGCCCGGTCGGTGATGGCGATGGCGGAGAGGCCGAGCACCGCAGCCTGCAGTACCAGTTCCTCCGGGTGCGACGCACCCTCCAGGAAGCTGAAGTTGCTCATGCTCTGCAGTTCGGCGTAGGCGGTCATGACGAACGGTTTCCGGTCTCGGGCTCCCATCTATATTCATGTTTTGTTCTCATGTCACGCCGAAGCCCTCATCCTTCGAGACGCTCGCATGCGCTCGCTCCTCAGGATGAGGTTGTCGCACATTCCTCATCCTGAGGAGGGTCCGAACGGACCCATCTCGAAGGATGAGGCTTGGGATGCGTGGAAAATGTGGGCCGAAAGGCTCAGGCGCGGAGTTTGCGGCGCTTCGACGTGATGATGCCGGAATTGACGCCGGACCAGCCGAGCTCGCCGAACAGCCGGCCGTATTCGATCTTCGGGCAGCGGTCCATGACGACCGTGAGGCCGGCGACCTCGGCTCGCCTGGCCGCGTCCTCGTTGACGACGCCGAGCTGCATCCAGACGAACTTGATCTTCTTCTCGTCCTTCAGCCTGATCGCCTCGTCGACGAGCGGGCCGGCCGCTTCCGAATTGCGGAAGATGTCCAGCATGTCGATGGGCGCCGGCACGTCGGCGAGCGACGCATAGGTCATGCGGTCCCAGATTTCCTTGCCGGCGTGGCCGGGGTTGATCGGGTGCACGATATAGCCCTTACCGAGCAGATACTTCATGGCGAAGTTCGACGGCCGGACCCAGTTCGGGCTGGCGCCGGCCATGGCGATGCTCCGCGTTTCCTTGAGGACGCGGCGGATCAAATCGTCGTCATAGTTCAGTCGGCTCATGCGCCCGGGCTCCTTCCCGGCGCGCGGATTATGCCGCGTTTGCGGGACCTGGAAAAGGAGCGAAGCGCAAGCCGTCAGGGGTCGGTGACGGAAATCGTGACGTCCGGCGGGCGCGGGAACGCCTGGCACGCGGTGCCGACACCGCCGGCGGTACCCGGGATGTAGCCGAAGGCGCTGTCGGTGTTGAAGCGCACCTCGATCCTGGGCATGACGCCCTTGCAGACGTAGGGGCCGGTCAGCGGGTAGGTGACCGTCGCCGTCGCCGCGCCGTTCGTTTTCGAGAGGTTGAAGCCGTCGTAGTCCGCCTGGACGATGGTGCTGAAGCCGACGTTGGGAATGACGAAGTCGGCGACCGTCGCGGTGCCGCCGGCGGACGCCGCATAGACGGCGGCATGTCCGCTCGCCTGCGCCTGATTGCTGGTGCCGCAATTGTCGCCGTCGCCGTCAGTCCATGTGGCGCCGATGCCGATGGTGGTCGAGATGGTGACGCGGACATGCGTCCACGTCTGGTGCAGCGGAATGCCGGAAATATTGACGTAGCTGCCGACGTCGGCGCCGGCGCTGGCACTGGCGATATTGAAGGAGGCGCTGCCGGAGCCGATAACGAAGGGGAGGGTGCAGGTCGCGTTCTGGCAAAGCTCGATCTTTTGAACGGTCACCTGATACGTCGTCGGCCGGGCCGCGGTGCCGGGGATGGCGGCGACGGCGGGCAGGGCGGCGGCGGACGCGACGACGGCGACCAGGAACGAGCTCACGCGCATGATCAGGTTCCTCTGGTTATGACGACGCCAGACGACACGCGCTCGGTGATGATGCGGTTCTCGCGTCGGACCTTGTCGAGGCGGTATTCCGACATATCGCGCATCAGCCACGGGTTCGCGGAGACCCATTCGGAACTGAGCGCCACCGGCCGCTCCCCGAGATCGACGGTGAACCGCAGCTTGACGTAGCCCTCGTTGTTGTTGGCGTCTTCGATGAAGTTGTCGCCGACGAGCCCGGCTTCCAATTGCAGGTTCTGGTGCAGGTCCATCTCGACGCCGACCTCCCAGCCCTTGATGTCCTCGGAACTGAAGCTGGTCTGCCACCAGTAGCGGCGGCCGTGCACCCGCGCCCAGGGCACGAAAGGCACTTGCATGGCGAGGCGGATGTCGTGCCCGTCGAGCACCTCTTCGAACGAGCCGGCGTTATCGACCGTATGACGGCCGCTGCCGCGCATGTAGTAGTTGGTCCCGAAATCGAGACCGGCCCACTTCGCCTCGGCGCCGACGCTGGCGCGCTGGTGATGATATTCCCACCCATAGTCGAAGAAGCCGTTGACGCCGACCAGCACCGTATTGTCGAACAGCAATCGCCGATAGCCGAGCCCGACGTTGGTCACGTCGCGGTCGACGCCCAGATAGCGGTATCGCTGCTGGCTCACCTGCGCGAACACCGTGTTCTGTAGGTCTTCGCTCTCGAACAACGGAATAACGCCGAGCACCGACCAGCGCGGGACGTTGTTCTCGTTGGCGCCGACTTCGAACTCGACGTTCTTGAGCCACTCCGGCGCGTCCTTGCCGAGCGACGGCAGCCAGTGCTTCGCGGCGCTCTCGCCAAGCGCCAGGGTGGCCGCCAGAGTGCGGCCCTCGGCGGCGTCGCGGGCGGCCGTGAAGATATCCTGTCCGAAACTGTAGATGGTCTCGTCGGCTTTCGCCGGTCCGGGTGCCGTCGGCAGCTTCGCCGTTCCCGACATGGATAGCGGCCCGTCGGCCACCGCATGCGTTCCCGCCGCCGCCAGCACGCCAGCAACCACGACAACCGAAGCCGTCTTCGTAAAATCCCGCACGCGCCTCTCCGTCTTCCCCGCTTTTATCGACGGCGCCTATGGTCGCACCGCGTTTTCCTTTGCCGGTTAGAATCGCCAATCGTGGACGAATCTCGCAACCTGGAAAAACTACGGGGTGCGTGACGAGTCGGGTTGACCCCAAAATTCACTGTGGTCTTATGGAACTGTTGCTACATGTTGGGGGCAAAAACGGAGCCATATCCGTGTCGATCGATGTTTTTTCGTACATCGAAAAACTGCGCGGTGCGGAGACGCCGGAGGAGAAGTTCGAGGTTTTTGCCAACGCCGTCGCGGAGATGGGGTTCGAACAGGCGCTCTACGGATACAGCGTGGTGAGCGAAGACCCGGAAATCTCCAACAACGCGGCGATCTTCAGCAACTTCAACGCCGACTTCCTGACCACCTACGAGGACGAAAGCCTCGCCGACCACGACATCAGCGTTCGACATTGCACGGTGTCCGATCTGCCGGCGCCGTGGTTCGACCCGCGTATTCTCGAAGGCCTGGACGAAGACGAACTGAAGGTCGAGCAGGTGGCCATGGACTTCGGCTTCCGCGCCGGCATCACCATCCCGACACGCGAGGGCACGGCCGGGCTTTTCGGCGGCGTCAGCGTCGCCACCCGCGACCAGTCGGAGAAGGAATTCAAGAAGGCCGTGCAGTCATACGCGCCGCAGCTACAGTTGATGGCGCTCTGCCTTCACGCCGACGTGCAGCGAAAGCTCAATCCGCTGCCGGACTCGCTCCTGACGCCGCGCGAGAAGGAAGTGCTGATATGGGCGGCGCTCGGCCTGAGTTCGAAGCAGACGGCGCGCAAGCTCGGCATCGCGTTCCGTACCGTCGAATGGCACCTGGAAAGCGCACGCGTGAAGTTGTCGGCGAACAACAAGGTGCACGCGGTCTCGAAGGCCGTCGCGCACGGCATTATTCCGTTCTAGGAAGTAGATAAGGGCGCCCTGGCTATCAGCCGGGTAGACCCAACTGCCGGCGCGCGTCCGCCACGCTGGCGACGGTGCCGCCCAACTGGTCGACGATCTTCGCGGCCTTCTCAACGAGGGCCGCGTTCGACGGCGCGAGCACGCCCTTTTCCAGCCAGATGTTGTCCTCGAGCCCGACCCGCGCGTTGCCGCCGAGCAGCACGGCGCCCGCCACCATCGGAAACTGCTCGCGGGAAATGCCGAAGGCCGACCAGACGGCGCCTTCCGGCAACATGTCGCGCATCATCATCATGCTCTCGACCGTGGCCGGCGCGCCGTAGCTGATGCCGAGGCAAAGCTGGAAGTAGGGCGGCGCGGCGATCAGCCCGTCCGCGATCATCTTCTTGGCGAGCACGATGTGGCCGGTGTCGAAGACTTCCAACTCCGGCTTGGCGCCCGCCGCCTTGATGCGCTCCGCCATGATGGCGAGGTGCGTCGGATGGTTCAGGAAGACGTGCTGGTTGAAGTTCATCGTGGCGACGTCGAGGGAGCAGACTTCCGGCTTCATCTCCTCGATGTGTTGGACGCGCTTTTCCGGCTTCACCATGGTGCTGTCGTCGGACGCCCGGCCCGGATCGTCGGCGGACGGCACGTAGCGCGCACCCGGCCCGGTCGTCAGGTTGATGATGACGTCCGTGCCGTCGTCGCGGATGCGTTCCGTCACCTCGCGATAGAGGGCGGGGTCCATGCTCGGTGTCGTCGTTTCCGGGTCGCGCACGTGGATGTGCACGATGGCGGCGCCGGCCTTGGCGGCGTCGATGGCGGAGGCCGCGATCTCTTTCGGGGTGACGGGGACGGCGGGGTTCTTGCCGGGCGTCGGCGCGGAGCCGGTGACGGCGCAGGAAATGATGGTGGGCATAAGGATTATCTATCCGACCAGTTGGGCATGGGTTTCTTGGCGATGAAGGCGTCGATGGCGGCGCGGGTCTCTTCCGACTGCATGTTGCGCGTGATCGCCTTGGCGGCGCGGGCGTAGGCCGACTGCATGCCGTCCTCGATCTGCGTGTAGAAGAGGCTCTTGCCGAGCGCCACGGCGCCCGGACTCTTGGACGCGATCTTGCCCGCCAGCTCGTCGACGGCGGCGTCCAGTTCGGCGGCCGGCACGGCGCGGTTGATGAGGCCCCATTCGGCGGCCTGGCGGGCCGGGATCATGTCGCCCGTAATCAGCAGCTCCATGGCGTGCTTGCGCGACAGGTTCCGCGTCACCGGCACGGCCGGCGTCGAGCAGTAGAGGCCGACGTTGATGCCGGACGTGCCGAACTTGGCGTCCTCGGCGGCGATGGCGAGGTCGCACTGCGCCACCAACTGGCAGCCGGCGGCGGCGGCGACGCCCTGCACCTTGGCGATCACCGGCTGCGGCAGCTTCGAAATGCCGATCATGACCTCGCCGCAGAGTTCGAACAGATCCCGCATGGCGTTCTCGCCGGGATCGGCCTGCATTTCCCGGAGATCGTGACCGACGCAGAACGCCTTGCCGGCGCCGGTCAGCACGACGGCGCGGATGGAACGGTCGGTCGCCACGTCTTCCAGCACGGCGCGGAGCGCCTTCAGCATCGGCGTGGAGAGGGTGTTGTACTTCTCCGGGCGGTTCAGGGTCAGAGTCGCGACCTTGTCCTTGTCGCTCCGGAGCACGAGGGGGTCGTTGTTCGGCGTTTCGCTCATGATGTTTTCTCCCGCGCGGATTCTTGTCAGCCGCCGCGGCGATGACAAGCGGTCAATTGTCCTTTGCCGCCGCGTGCCGCCCCGCATTGTTGACGTTAACGTAAACGTTACCTAACGTCGGTGTCCATCGTATACAGCCATTCGAGGACGCCCCCATGTCGCTGATCACCGTCGAGCAGTTCAACCAGATCGTCGAGGAGGAACTGCCCTGGGCGCACGACCTCGGCGTCAAGGCGACGATGATGAAGAAGGGCAGGGCGACGCTCACCATTCCCTTCGACGAGAAGATGCTGCGTCCGGGCGGCACCATGTCCGGCCCGACCATGATGATGCTGGCGGACGCCTGCATGTACGCCGTCGTGCTGTCGGAAATCGGGCCGGTGAAGCTGGCCGTCACCACCAGCCTCAACATCAATTTCCTCAGGAAGCCCGGCCCGGCGGATCTGCTGGCCGAGGGCAGCACCCTGAAACTCGGCAAGCGCTTGGCCGTCATGCAGGTCGATCTGCATTCCAAGGGTACGGAAGAGCTGGTCGCGCACGCCACGGGCACCTATTCCATCCCACCGCGGTAGGGGGGGGCGGAAAGCCACGGAGGCCCCGAGGCACAGAGGAAGAGTTTTTGCGCCGCTACACGGAAAAACGACGTTCGTCACCCCGGGCTTGTCCCGGGGTCCACTCTTCGGACAGTGGATTCCGGGACTTCGCTTCGCTCAGCCCGGAATGACGAGGGAGAATAGTGACAAGGCATATATCCCGTTAAATACGGTAATATAATACCTCACTCGTAACTTTCGGAATTATTACGCTTTTTCCGGTTGACTTCGGAAAGTCCAGACGCCTATATGCGCCCGCTCGCGCCAACCGGCGCGGTCGAGTTTCTTATTGGTAAGCGGATAAAGACATGACAACCATCTCCGCCAAGGAAGCCGAGATCGAGCGCAAGTGGTACGTCGTCGACGCGGACGGCCTCGTCCTCGGCCGGCTCGCCACGGTGCTCGCCATGCGTCTTCGCGGCAAGCACAAGGCCCTCTTCACGCCGCACGTCGATTGCGGCGACAACATCATCGTCATCAATGCCGAGAAGGTTCGCCTGACCGGCCGCAAGATGCAGCAGAAGCGGTATTACCGCCACACGGGGCATCCGGGCGGCATCAAGGACACCTCGCCGGAGAAGGTGCTGTCGGGCAAGTTCCCGGGCCGCGTCATCGAGAAGGCCGTGGAGCGGATGATCACCCGTTCGCCGCTCGGCCGTCAGCAGATGCGCAAGCTGCACATCTACGCCGGGCCGGAACATCCGCACGCCGCGCAGCAGCCGGAAGTGCTGGACGTCGCCGCCATGAACCCGAAGAACAAGAGGAGCGCCTGATCCATGGCCGAGGAAACCAAGACCCTGGCGGATCTGAAGGACATCGTGGACCCGCGCCTGGCGACCGGCGGTGAGCGCCGCGCGCCGACGGAGCCGCAGATCGACGAGCACGGCCGCGCCTACGCGACCGGCCGCCGTAAGGACGCCATCGCCCGCGTCTGGATCAAGCCGGGCAAGGGTGCGATCACCGTCAACGGCCGCAACGTCGAGGTCTATTTCGCCCGTCCGGTGCTGCAGATGCTGATCCAGCAGCCGTTCGACGTCTCCGACCGTTCCGGTCAGTACGACGTCTTCGTGACGGTGACCGGCGGCGGGCTCTCGGGCCAGGCCGGCGCGGTGCGGCACGGCATCTCGCGCGCGCTGTCTCTGTACGAGCCGGCCCTCCGCGGCGCCCTCAAGCGCCAAGGCTTCCTGACCCGCGACTCGCGTACCGTCGAGCGTAAGAAGTATGGCCGCCGCAAGGCCCGCCGGAGCTTCCAGTTCTCGAAGCGTTAGCACGGAACGAGGTATTTCCTCAACAATTTCAACGGCTTGCTGGAAACAGCAAGCCGTTTTTCGTTGTAGCAGTTTCGCAGCAGCGCCGCAGTTCTATTGACGTTACGAGTTAGCGAAATTAGCATATCTGTAGCGTTTACGGTTGCTGCAGAGGTTGGTTTGGCATTCTACGAAAACAAAGTAGAGCATTACGGCGGAGCATTAGTGCTGTTTCAGCGCAATCTCTCTGTCGCCGTACCCAACGCCAAACAGCACCGTAAGCCAACATGGTACATGCGCTTAAAGATAGGTGGGCGCAAAGGTTACATCACACGTAGTACAAAGCTTACCGTTTACGAAGATGCTTACGACTACGCAAAGAGCGAACTGTTACGCCTACAGCATGCGTCGAAGTTAGGGCATACGTTAGACGACTACACGTTCGATAAGCATTGGGCTGATTGGTTTGAGCGCAACGTAAAGAACGGTACATGGACGGAGAGTAGGCAGTACTGGCACGAAAAGTACGCCGCTCGTTACTTCAAACCCTACTTCACTGACAAAGACGGCAACAGCATGCGGCTTAACGAAGTTACGCCGACATATGCTGCCGCTTATTGGGATTGGCGCATAGCGTATTGGAGCAGTGACGAAGGGCAAAGGCTACAAAGCTACAATCCTAAACGGCGTGGTGCGAAGACACGCACAACACACAATGCAAAGAAAGCACCAGCCGTTAAGACGCTATTGATGGAACAAAGCGCGTTAAACCAAATCTTCTACGACGCATTTCAGCGTGGACGTATGCAACAGGTGTTTAAGATGAAAGCACCGACAAAGAGTAAAATGCCAACGCGCCGAGCTGGCTTTGATGCTGACGAATACGCAACGCTTACACGCTATCTACGTAGCTATAGAGACTGCGTTGGCGCATTCGCTGATAAACGCTTAAACGCATGGCACAAGCTGCAACGGCAGCAGATGTACTATTTCGTTCTGTTCCTTGCTAACAGCGGCTTACGAGTAGGTGAAGCGCGTGAAATGATATGGGCTGACATTACCTTCGACGTAGACATTGAAGATACTGATAGCCGTATTGCAGAAGTGCGTGTCAGTAAGGAAATGAAGAAGGGACAGGCGCGATACGTTCAAACGCAGCCAAGTGCGAACGAAACACTCAAACGCTGGCGCGAAATATCTCCGCACAATAAGACAAATGATTTGGTTTGGTTTGGACAGATTGACGCTGAAACACGCACGCCGAAGAAGTTCGTCGACTTGAACATGACCTGAGAGGTTTTTTTGAACCGGGGAATTTGAGAGATTATCCCTGGAACAAA
>JAYOFL010000057.1:0-14128 GCA_038117205.1 Rhodospirillales bacterium
CCATGGCCGCAGACCACCGCATGCTGCGGTGCAAAATTAGCAAGAACGCCATCGATTCCCAACGAAAAAAGGAATTATCCACATCTGAATCGATTCAACATATTGATGCTGACGCCATATCTTGTATAATGATCCTCCACAGACGGGATATTTAGTAGCTATCACCCGTGATAAGGCCGTCCAAGGCCACAAATCGTCGTCATTCACAGGAGGAGGTCACGTTCGCACGGGTTGGGTGTATTTGGGAGCTCTACCGCGGGAACGATCAAAAAGAGCCATGACTGAAGAATGGACACCCAAGCGAGTCGCCGCACTGATCGCGCTTTGGAACGAAGGCCTGTCGACGAGTGAGATCGGAGGCCGTCTCGGCGTCACCAAGAACGCCGTGGTCGGCAAGGTGCATCGCCTTGGCCTGCCGAAACGCGGCTCGCCCATCAAGCAGAAGCCGAAACCCGCGGAGATCATTGGATTGGCATCGCTTCGGCCCGGCATGTGCTCGTGGCCCGAAGGCGACCCCGGTACCGAGGAATTCAACTTCTGCGGCGCCGAAGTCGTGCCGGGCAAGCCCTATTGCGTCGATCACTGCAAGCGCGCCTACGTGAAGAACCCGAAGGACGCCAAGCGCGCGACCCGCGCCGCCTGACCTGTTCAGAGCTCGGCGCGACCGTCGCTTTGCAACCTGTCGGCGGTGCGGCTCAGCCGATCCAGCGCCGTGACGATCAGATTCGGCCGGACTGCGTCTCGGAACTTGAACTCCATATCCTCGATGCAGATCTTGCGCGATGCCTCGCTAATGTTGCGGAACACTTTCTCGCGCACCGCGGCGTGCCCTTCCGCCGCCTTCAAAAGCACTACGATATCGTCGTGACTTGCGGCCTGGATGAATATTTGCACGGCGACGTCATCGGCCGCCGTCAGGCGTTCCGTGAACCGTTCGGTACGGTCGCCGGCGGGGGGCGGCGCGGCGGTATCGGGCGCCAGGATATTGGTCAACATCGCCAGCAGCGTCTTCACTTCCCGGCCGTTCAGGTCGACGGAAAACTCACCGAACGACAGCCGAATGGTGCCGTCGCCATTGTTGGAGGCGTCGATCTTCATCGCGGGCGAAAGCTCCTCTCCGGTGGTCCCGGATCGGCCGGCCGAGCACCGGCTTGATACTATACCAACAAGGCGCCGTGTGCGTCGAACCAAAATGGCAGACCGCCGCACTTGCCACGGTCCGGCCAACAGGGCTAGTATCCCGCCGCTATGAACTTGATCGTATCCACACGGCTGACCGACGTACGGCAACTTATTACCACGGCCTCCGCTTGAGGAGGCCGGGTTCCGCCGCCGTTCGTCGTTATCACTGCCGTAGAAGGATACATCCCATGTCATCGTTGAATTCGTACCCCGAGGGGCGTTCCGCCCCTGCCGCGACCGCGTGTTTTTCCGTTTCCGCCGCCGCCGATCCGTCGGTCATGCCCCGGGTCATCCAGTTGTTCGCGAAGCGCGGCCTGGTCCCCAGCCAATGGCATTCGCAGGTCGTCGCCGGCGGTGAGTTGCAGATCGACCTACAGATGGACGGCATGGACGCCGCTGACGCGGAACGCTATGCGCAAAGCATGCGCCAGATCGTCTGCGTCGAGCGGGTCTTGACGTCGTTCAAGCAAGCGGCCGACCGCGCCGGCTGATGAGCCTCCTTGACCGCGTCCGCGATTGTGCGCAAGCCGATCCGGCGGCCTATGTGCCGTTCCGTGCCGGCACAGCGGCGATCGGCGCCGTCGCCCGGGATTTCCTCGACGTCGTTGCGCGGTTTCCTGAGGTGTTCGTGGTGGATGCGGATGGCGTTGAGCTGAACTCGGCGCTCGCCGACTACGCGGCGCGAACCGCGGCGTTCGCCGGCGTCCTCGCCGTGCTGCGCGACGAAGGCCGCGTCCCGGGGTGGCGGAATGAGCCCTATCCGGCCGGAACGGGGTTCGGCGAACCGGCGCTGTTCGAACTGGAACGCGCCGCGGTGCCGTTGTTCGGCATCCGCGGCTATGGCGTGCACCTGAACGGCTGGCTGACGAAGGGTGGCAAGACCCACATGTGGATCGCGCGCCGCAGCCTGAAGAAGCCGACGGGGCCGGGCAAACTCGACCAGATGGTCGGCGGCGGGCAACCGGCCGGCCTGACGTTGCGCGACAATTTGATCAAGGAGGCCGAGGAGGAAGCCGGAATGCCGGCTGAAATCGCTGCGCGAGCGTACCCGGTCGGCACCGTGAGCTATTGCACCGTGCGGCCCGAGGGCCTGCGCAACGACGTGCTGTTCAACTTCGATCTGGAGGTGCCGGCCGACTTCGAACCGGTCCCCGCCGACGGCGAAGTCGACGAATTCATGCTCTGGCCGTTGGATGAGGTGACGCAGAGATTGCGTGACACACAGGATTTCAAGTTTAATTCTGCGCTGGTAATCATAGATTTCCTGGTGCGGCGGGGCTTCGTGGAGGCCGACGATCCCGACTACGTGGAGATCGTCGCTGGGCTTCACGGTCCGGCCTGAGGTGAAAGACGGAAAGGACGCACGATGGATTCGATGGCTTTGACCGTATACCTGTCCGGTGAAATTCACACGGACTGGCGTGAGCAGATCGAGGCGGGATCGGAACAGGCTGGATTGCCCGTGGTTTTCCTCGCCCCGGTCACCGACCATGGCGCCAGCGACGACTGCGGCGTGACGATCCTCGGCGACGAGGCGGAAAATTTCTGGAAGGACCACAAGGGCGCCAAGGTCAACGCCATCCGCACCCGCACCATGATCGAACGGTCCGATGTCGTCGTCGTGCGGTTCGGCGACAAGTACCGCCAATGGAACGCCGCCTTCGACGCGGGGTTCGCGAGCGCGCTCGGCAAGCCGGTGATCACGCTCCACGACCCGGACCTGACCCATCCGCTGAAGGAGGTCGACGGCGCCGCGCTGGCCGTCGCCCAGACCCCCGACCAGGTGGTCAAGATCCTCAGCTACGTCATCGACGGCGCTCTGTAGCGCAAGCGATCATGGCGGCTTACGACACACGCCGGTCGGGCGGCGACGACCTCTACCCCGTGATCGATCCTTACGATCACGGCATGCTGGACGTCGGCGACGGCCACTCGATGTATTGGGAGCAGTCCGGCAACCCGAAAGGCCAGCCGGTGGTGTTCCTGCACGGCGGTCCCGGCGCCGGCACGACGCCGAACCACCGCCGGTTCTTCGATCCGGCGCACTACCGGATCGTGCTGTTCGACCAGCGCGGCGCCGGACGGTCCAAGCCCTACGCCGATGTCTCGAACAACAGAACCGATCATCTCGTGCGGGACATCGAGGTGCTGCGGACCCTGCTCGGCATCGACAAGTGGCTGGTGTTCGGCGGCTCCTGGGGCGCGACGCTGGCGCTGGTCTATGCCATCCGCCACGCCGATCGCTGCCTCGGCCTGGTGTTGCGCGGCGTTTTCATGGGCCGCCAGCGGGAACTGGACTGGTTCCTCGACGGCATCCGCAACGTCTACCCCGAGGCCTGGCAGACATTCGTCGAATTCCTGCCGCCGGACGAGCGCGGCGCCATCCAACATGCGTACTATCGCCGGCTGATGGACCCCGACCCGGCTGTGCATGGGCCGGCGGCGAGCGCCTGGAACCACTACGAAACCCAGTGTTCGACGTTCCGCCATCGGCCGACCTCGGTTATCGGCGGTAGCGGCGCGGCGGCCTTGGCGCTGGCGCGGCTGGAGGCGCACTACTTCGTCAATCGTATCTTCCTCGACGAAGACGAGATCCTGACGAACATCGGTGTTGCTGCGCATTTGCCGGCCTGCACGGTGCAGGGCCGATACGACATGATCTGCCCGATGGTGACGGCGAAGGCGTTGGCGGACGCCTGGCCGGGAATGGTTCTCAAGGTCGTCGACGACGCTGGCCATTCGGCGATGGAGCCAGGCATCCGCCATGGCCTGGTCGAGGCGACCAACCAGTTCCGGGACACCGGCCGGTTTTGACGGGACGTCGTCCCGCGCTTGTCTACACGGACGCAATCAACATAAACTGCGCCGACCCTAGGGGGAGTGCGACGATGAACAAGAAAGCGAAACTGCTTCTGGTCGCGCTGCTGGCGCTGTCCGTATGGTTGGCGCCCGGCGGTGCACGGGCCGACGATCCCGACTATCTGACCCTTTCCGCCGGTTGGTTCGACGCCAACCGCAAAAAGGACCAGGGCGCGGAGTTCAGCCTGGAGTACCGTTCCGACAAGAAATTCTGGTGGTTCAAGCCCTTCGTCCACGCCGCCGGCGTCACCAACGGCATGACGTTTCTGGGCGCGGGCGTGTTGATCGACGTCTATTTCGGGCGGCGCTGGGTCGTCTCACCGAGCTTCGCGCCCACCTGGTGGCGCGGCAAGACGAGCGATCTGGATCTGGGCCACGCGCTTGAGTTTCGCTCGCGGTTGGAAGTCGCCTATCGGTTCGACGACCGCTCGCGGCTCGGCCTCTCGATCTCGCATTCCTCGAACGCCAGCCTCGGCGGCAGCAACCCGGGGACTGAATCGGTGATGGTCAACTACTCGGTTCCGTTCGACAAAGTTTCGCGCTTGTTCGACTGATCGTCGGGTCCCGGCCCCGCTCAATCCTCCAGAAAGACGGCGAACTCGCTGACCGGCGCGCGTTCGGTTTCCAGAGCGTTGACGTCGGCGCTGTCGTCGATGTAGCCGAGCGACATGCCGCAGACCACGGTCTCATCGTCAGGGACGCCGAGCACGCGCTGGATCGCCCCCGTGGTGTCGGCGAAGATCGCCTGCGGGCAGGTATGCAGTCCGCGTGCCCGGGCGGCGACGGAAATGTTCTGCAGGAAGAACCCGTAGTCGAGCCAGCTGCCGACCTCCAACTGATCGCTGATCGTGAAGATGATGCCGACCGGCGCGCCGAAGAAATGGTAGTTGCGGTCGCGCAACCGTTGCGAGCCTTCGTGGTCCCCCTTGCCGATGCCCGCCAGGCCGTACATGTCCCAGCCGATCTTGCGCCGCCGCGCCTTGTAGACCGGCGGAAATTCGTCCGGATAGTATTTCCATGGCCGCTTGCCCAAGGCCTCGGGGTCGTTGTCGCGCATGTCCAGGATGGTCTGCGTCAGGCGTTCCTTGATCGCGCCGGTCAACACGTAGGTCTTCCAGGGCTGCATGTTGGTGCCGCTGGGCGCGCGGCTGGCGACGGCCAACAGGTGTTCGACCAGCTCACGCGGCACCGGATCGGCGGTGAAGCCGCGCACCGATCGCCGGCTGGTGATCGCCGCGTCCACGTAGTCGGCGCCGGTCTCGTCGCCGGGCGCGTTGCCGGGCGTGTGGCGTAAGGTCAGTTCCGTATCGTCGAACATGCGGTCCGCTCCAGAGAGGTTATCGGTCAGATCACGCCGTCGTCGCGCAGCCGGGCCATCTCGGCGTCGCTCAGGCCCAGTTCTTCGCCGAGTATGTCGGCGTTGTGCTGCCCCTTGCGCGGTCCGGCATGGCGGATCCGCGCCGGGGTGGCGGAGAGGAAGGGAAACGCGTTGGTCATCCTGAGCGGGCCGAGGTCGTCGTCCGCGACGGTGACGATATCCCCGCGCGCCTGGAATTGGGGGTCGTCGAAGATCTGCGAAATGTCGTAGACGGGGCCGATCGCCGCTTCCGCTTTCTCGAAGGCGTCGAGAACGTCCGTGAGGTCGTGCCGGCCGATCCACGCGGCGACGATGCCGTCAACCTCCTCGATATGCTCAACCCGTCTTTGCGGCGTCTGGAACCGCGGGTCGGCCGCCACCTCGGGGCCGCCGCAGAGCGTCAGCACCCGCGTCACGATGGACGGCGCGTTGGTCGACAGCGCCACCCAGTGGCCGTCGCGCGTCCGGTAGGTGTTGCGCGGCGCGTTATTCTTCGAGCGGTTTCCCCAGCGCTGCTGGACGATTCCCAGCTGGTCGAACTGAAGCGGCTGCGGACCCAGCACCTGGAACAGCGGCTCGTAGATGCTGAGGTCGATGTACTGGCCCTCGCCCGTGCCCTTCGCGTCGCGATGATAGAGCGCGAACATCGTCGCGAAGGTGCCGTAGGCGGCGGCGATGCCGTCGGCGAGGCCGAAGTTGGGCAGCGTCGGCGGGCCGTCCGGCTGACCGGTGACCGCGGCGAAACCGCTGAACGCCTCGGCGATGGTGCCGAAGCCCGGGCGGTGGCGATACGGACCGGTCTGTCCGAAGCCGGTGACCCGGACCATCACCAGGCGCGGGTTGACGGCCCGCAGGTCTTCCCAGCCCAGCCCCCATTTCTCCATCGTGCCGGTGCGGAAGTTCTCGATCACCACGTCGGCGGTTTCGACCAGGCGCTTGAACAGCGCCTGGCCGTCGGCCATGCCCAGATTGAGCGTGATGCCGCGCTTGTTGCGGTTGGTCATCTTGAACCACAGCCCGACGCCGTCTTTCTGGTCGCCAGTGGCGCGCAGCGGATCGCCGCGCGGATGCTCGACCTTGATCACGTCGGCGCCGAAGTCGCCCAGCAGCATGCCAATGGTCGGACCGGCGATGACGGTCGAGGCGTCGATGACCCGAAGGCCCTGGATCGGTGGTTGCAGTTGATCGGTCATGGTCAAGGGGCGATATCTTCCGGACGGTTGCGAACGAGGTCAAACAGTAAACCCTGGATTTTCAAACGTCGAAATGATTGGCTCGGTCCGACACGACCAACGCTCGATCCATCGCAGGAGGACGCCATGAGCCATCCCGTCTTCGCCCCCGGCAACGTCGCCGTGATCACCGGCGCCGCTATGGGCATCGGCCTGGCGGCCGCCAAGCGGTTCGCATCCCTGGGGATGAAGGTTTGCATGGCGGACACCGACGCCGACGAACTGGCCGCAGCCGCCGCTGGGCTCAATGGCGCCGAGGTGATGACGGCGGTCACCGACGTCAGCGATCTGGCCGCGGTGGAAGGGCTTCGCGACGCGGTCGCGGCGCGTTTCGGCGTCGCCGACCTGCTGTTCAACAATGCGGTGACACGGATCGGCGGCGGCGTCTGGGAAGACCTGGACGATTGGCGCAAGTCCATGGACGTCAACTACTGGGGGCCGGTATACGGCACACGGGCCTTCGCGCCGGCGATGATCGAGCGCGGCGGCCCGGCGATGATCGTCAACGCGGGTTCCAAACAGGGGATCACCAATCCGCCGGGGAACGCCGCCTACAATGTCACCAAGGCGGCGCTGAAACACTATACCGAGGCGCTGCAGCACACCTTGCGGAATACCGAGGGCTGCCAGGTCACCGCGCACCTCCTGGTGCCGGGCTGGACGACCACCGGCAAGAAGCAACACCAGCCGGGCGCCTGGTTGCCCGAACAGGTCGTCGACCACATGGTCGCGGCGCTGGAACGCGGCGACTTCTATATCGTCTGCCCGGACAATGAGGTGACCACGGAAATGGACAATCAGCGCATACTCTGGGCGGCCGGCGACATCACCGAAAACCGCGCGCCCCTGTCGCGCTGGCATCCGGACTACAAGGTGGCGTTCGAGGACTACGCGGCCGGCAAGGGGTAGCGACCGGAGGCTATTCGTCACGCAGCGTCGCGACGATCCGTTCCAGTTCCTTGGCGGCGCGCCGCCGCCGTTTCGGGTCCATGCGCTCGAGGTCGAAGAAGTAGCGCATGCCCTCGGCCTCCTTGCGGATGAAGCGTTTGCGCCTGGCGGTGGGGTCGAGGATTTCGCGCACGGCGAACGGCTTGACCTCGCGGGCGATGCCTTTGACGTGAATCGGTTCCATCTGGTCGGCGGGAACATGGTCGCGGACCAGCATGTAGGTCTCGTTCGACAGCGTCACGCCGTCCGGTGCGCAGATGCTTTCCAGCCGTGCTGCCAGGTTCACCTCGCCGCCGATGATCGTGTAGTCCATCCAGGCGTCGCTACCGAAGTTGCCGACGTTGCAGTAGCCGGTGTTGATGCCGATGCGCATGTGGAAGGGCCGCTGGTAGCCGAGATCCAGCCACTTCGCCCGAAGATCGACCATCCGACGCTGCATCTCGATCGCCATGCGCACGCAGGCCAGCGCATCGTCCTGAATGCCGCGGCTGATAGGGTCGCCGAAGAAGATGACCACGGCGTCGCCGATGTACTTGTCGATAGTGCCGCCGTGCTTGAGGGCGATCTCCGACATCTTGGTGAGATAGTCGTTGAGCCGGAACGTCAGGTCTTCCGGCTGCAGGTCTTCGGTCGTCGCGGTGAAATCCTTGATGTCGAAGAAGAACACCGTCAGCTTCTTGCGTTCGGTGACCAGGCCCACCTCGCGTTCGCCGGAGAAGATCATCTGGTAGACCTGCGGCGACAGGTATTTCGAAAGCTGCGCGGACAAGGCCTCCAGGACCTTCGTTTTTTCGTCTAGCGATTTGGCGACCTGGCTCAGTTGTGCCTCGTTGCGATCGCTCATGCGGACCAGGCGCCGGCTTTCCTTGAACAACTTCTCATAGCCGTCCAGCAATCGCGCGAATTAGCCCTTCATGTCCACTTTGGTGGCCGCCGCCTTGTCGCCAAGCACGGCCTTGGCGCTTTCGATGAGGTCGTTCTCGGCCTTGAATAGATCGAAGCTCATGACGTCCCGCTCCGGCCTCAGACCTCGAGAACCTTCATGTTGAAGGTCGCGGCTTCCAGGTCCTCAGCGAACTCCTCGCCGAGTTCTTCCATGGTGTCGTCCTCGGCGTCGTAGTGCCAGTCGACCGTCACGCCGACGCCTGTCTCGGTGGCCTCCTCAAGCGTGTCGAACAGGCCCATCAAGACCTTGGCGGTCGACGAGTTGAAATCGATCAGCTCAAAATTGAACTCCACCGCGCCGCCGTCCATGTCCGCCAGATGGGCTTCGAAGGCGGCGATGATGTCACCGAAAAATGCGGTCACGTCCTCGGGATAAGATTCGCCACGGATCGTGAAGGTGTTGTTGGCGAAGTCGAAATCGATCTCCGGGGATCGATCGGTGCCGTCAATCTTGATGTTGTCCATGATTTCGATCCAACGTCTTTAAATAAAAGCCTTCAGGGCGAAAAATGTGTGCCTGTCGTCGATGTCCATGAAGCCGAAGTCGAAGACTTCTGATGAACGGCGCGCGATCTCGATGAATCCGACGCCGGCGCCCTTGCTCGTCGCTTCGGTCGGACCGCGCAGTTTTTCCTTGAAGAGCGACTTCAACTCATCCGGGGTCATCTTCTGCAGGTCGGCTAGGCGGCCGCTCAGGCGCGCGACGACGGCGCGTTGGATCTTGTTGCCGCAGGTGATGAAGAACTTGTCGTCCTCGACGCCGATATTGAGGATTCCGTACCGTAGCTCGTTGATGTCGCCGCTGTCGTCCGGCGCATCGTTCTCGGCCGAATAGCGGATCACGTTCTGCATCTGCTCGACGAAGATGGCGAAGATGTTGCGCATCCTGGTCTTATCCGCGTCTTCCAGATAGAGCTTCTGCTTCAGGGCCTCGCCGATACCCGACAGAACGGCTTCGGTGATATAACCGCTGTAGCAGAATATGATCCCTTGGGCCTGGATCAGGTTCCGGAATTCGGACAGGTCCTTCGCCAACATGTCGGCGGGCCTCCCCCGGCCCCGGTCAGCACCCGGCCAGGACCGGGGCAAATCACTGGTCGGCGCCCACGATATCGCCTTTCGTCTGCCGCCACCACAGGGTTTTGCCGCGAATGTCCGCGCGCCGTGACTGGGAAATGGCGGAATTCCTAGCTTTTGGCATCGTCAGGAGGGACCAACTTGAGGGCCAGGGAATTCATGCAGTAGCGCAAGCCGGTCGGTGCCGGCCCGTCCGGGAAAACGTGCCCGAGGTGCGCGTCGCAGCGTCCGCAGAGAGTCTCTGTGCGGCGCATGAACAGGCTCACGTCCTCTTCCTCGCGGACCGCCTCACCGTCGATGGCTGCGTAGAAGCTCGGCCAGCCGGTGCCGGAATCGAATTTGGTTTCCGACGAGAACAGCGGGTTGCCGCAGCACGTGCAGACATAGGTGCCGGGATCGTAGCACTTGTTGTATTCGCCGGTGAACGCGCGTTCCGTGCCCTTTTGTCGAGTGACTTTATAGGCTTCGGGCGAGAGCTGCGCGCGCCATTCGGCGTCGGATTTCCTGACTTTGTCCATGATGTCGTTCTCCCGCGGGATTGGGTCACGTCCTGGAAATATGGAACGCGGCGCGGCCTTGAACAACCGTCCAATCTGCCGCTACGGTGAGGACCGAAACCGGGAGGGGTCGTTGATGGTCTCCGATTCTCAGATGGACGCCGTGCAACGGCAAATTCTCGGGCTCTACGAGAACCTGCAGAAATTCAAGTGCGAGCTCGCTTCGGTCAGCCATCCCGACGCCGAACACGACCTGATCGGCACGGCCGCCGACCAGTTGAACGCCATCGCCGAGGAAACCACCGACGCTGCCGACCAGATCATGGCCGCGACGGAAGCCATCGACCGGGTCAACACCGAGCTCCGCGCCCAGATCAAGTTCGGCGGCGCGCGCCACCATTTCGAGGAAATCGCCGTCAACGTCGCGCGGATCTTCGAGGCCTGCGGTTTTCATGACATCACCGGGCAACGCCTGGCCAAGGTGGTGAAGACCATCAATGCCATCGAAGGCGCGTTGAATTCGATGGTGGTGATCGTCGGCAAGGACGCCATCGCGGCGCTGCCGACGACCGACCACGGCATTCACCGGGATGACGACGGCATCGAGCTCGCCGGTCCGCAATCCGAGGGCGGCGGCATGAACCAGGACGACATCGACAAGCTGTTCGACTGACCGTCCGCGGCGACGGTCGAGCGCGGTTTAGAACCGGCCGTCGTAGGCCTTCCGTCCGATCGGACAGGCGATCACCGTGAAGCGGTCGGCGACCAGCGCGTCGGTCATCGCCGCGCGCAAGGCCTCGCGGTCGGCGGCAACGACGCCGTAGCCGCCCAGCGCCCGGGCGGCCGCGGCGAAGTCGGTGCCACCGAAGTCGACGCCCCGGTTGTTCATGCCGTCACGGCGCTGCTTCAGTTCGATCAGGGCCAGCGATTCATCGACGAAGACGACGACCGGAAGCGCCAGCGCCTGGTCGCGCAACGTCGCCAGTTCGCCGAGGATCATCTCCAGCCCGGCGTCGCCGGTGAACGCCATCGCGGGGACGTCGGGCTTCGCGAGCTTGTGCCCGGCGGCCAGCGGCACGGCGGTGCCCATCGTGCAGAGCCCGGTCGATTGCAATAGGGTGCGCGGCGCGAAGCAGTCCCATTGCTGGGCCAGCAGGATCCGATGCGCGCCGGTGTCCACGGCGGCGACGCCGTCGCGCGGGAAGACCTGGCGGCAGACGTCGACGACGGCCGCCGGTCCCCAGGCTTCGTCGCGCGGAAACGCCGCGGCCAGCGCGGCGCGCACCTCGGCCGGCTCGCCGCCCAGCCAAGCGCCGTTGCGCTGGATGTTGCCGGCGAGGGCATTGAGCCCGGCGCCGACGTCGCCGATGAAGGCATGCGAGGCCTGGTGGACGAAGTGCCGGTTGGCGGTCGCGCTGAATTCGATCACCGTCGGCCCGTCGCCCGACGGCTCCCACGGATCGCACCATTCGGAGCGCATCTCGATCGGGTCGTAGCCGGCCAGGACGATCGCGTCCGCCTTGTCGATCAGCGGTTTCAGGATGGCGAACGCCTTCGGCGACAGGCCGTGCCCGCCGAGGCAGAGCGGGTCGTCTTCCGGCAGCACGCCCTTCGCCTTGTAGGTGGTGATCACCGGGACCGAGAACCGCCGGGAGAAGTCCGCGACCGCGTCGGCGGCGCCGTGGTGGAGGACGTCGACGCCGGCGATCATCAGCGGCCGCTCAGCGGCGCTGAGGGCCCGGCAGGCGGCGTCCCAATTCGGTCCCGGCGCCGGGACCATCGGCGCGGACGGCGTGCGCCGCACCGGGCGGTTGCCGCCTTCCTCCGCCTTGGCGAGCGAAATCGGCAAGTCCAGATGCACCGGACCGGGGCGGCCCTCGGTGGCGATCGCCAGCGCCTTTTCCACCGTCGCCTCGACGGCTCCGGCGGGGACGGTGAAGCTGGCCTTGGTGATCGGCGCGAGCACCTTGGTGTGGTCGAACACCTGGTGGGTGAAACGCTGCGCCTCGGCGGCGTCGATGCAGCCGGTCAAGAAGATCATCGGCACCTGGTCCTGCCAGGCGTTGGTGATGACGTTGACGGCGTTGACCACGCCCGGGCCCACGGTGGCCAGCAGCACGCCTGGCGCGCCGGACGCGTGATGCGTGCCTTCGGCCATGAAGCCGCCGTTGTTCTCATGCTTGACCAGATGGAACGCCAGCCCGGCCGCCTCCAGGGCGTCCATCATGGTCAGTACCTCGCCGCCCGGAATGCCGAAGGCGTGCCGGCAGCCGGCGTCATAGAGCTTGCGGGCGATGATGTCGGCGGCGCGGCTCACTCGGCGGCGTCCCGGTCCCGGGCTTCCGCCTCGGCCAGCTTGACGAATCCGTCGCGGGTCTGCGGCAGCTTGCGACCCAGGATCTTCGTCGCCACCAGGGTGCGCAGCACCTGCGCGGTGCCGCCGCCGATGGTGAACATGCGAGCGTCGCGAGCCATTCTCTCCAGCGGCAGGTTACGCGAATAGCCCATGGCGCCGTAGACCTGCAGCGCGTCGTTGGCGACCTTGATCGCCGCGTCGGCGGTGAACACCTTGGCCTGCGCCGCCTGCAGCGGGTCGGGGAAGCCGGACCCGGAGGTCTCGGCGCTCTGTGCCGCGTTGTAGACGAGAGCTTGCGCAGCGGCCATCTGGATCGACATGTCGGCCAGCATCCAATGCAAGCCCTGAAACTCGCAGATCGGCCGGCCGAACTGTTCACGTTCCTGGGAATAGTCGAGCGCCAGTTCGTAGGCGCCCTCGGCGATGCCGAGCGCCACCGCGGCGGCGCCGACGCGCTGCGAATTGTAGGCGTTCATCAGCCCGGCGAAGCCGCGTCGGATGCCCTCCGGGGGGATGATCACCCGGTCGTCGGGAACGAACATGTCCTCCATCAGGACCTGGGATTCGGGGATGCCGCGCAGCCCCATGGCGGGCTCGCGCTTGCCGATCTTCAGACCCTTGGTCTCGTCGCGGATCGCCAGGAAGCCACCGATACCCTTCTCCTCGCCGTCCTCGAAGACGCGGGCGAAGATCAAGTGCAGGCGGGAGACGCCGGCGCCGGTGATCCAGTGCTTGATGCCGTTCAGCACGTAGCCGTTCCCCTTGCGGTCGGCGCGGGTGGTCATTTGCGTCGCGGCGCTGCCGGCGTCCGGCTCGGTGATGCAGATGGCGGGCTTGTCGCCGGCCAGCACCAACTCGGCGGCCATCTTCTTCTGCGCTTCCGAGCCGTAGCGCATGATCGCGCCGATGGCGCCCATGTTGCCTTCGACGCAGATCCGCCCGGTGACGCCGCAGACCTTGGCCATCTCCTCGACTAGAAGCACGGTGTCGAGGTAGCTGGCGCCCTTGCCGCCGTATTGTTCGGGGATGGTCATACCCATGAAGCCGGCGTTGGTCAGCTTCTCCACGTTGTCCCAGGGGTAGTCCTCGGTGCGGTCCACCTCGGCGGCGCGCGGCGCGATCTCGCGCCGGGCCAGGTCGCGGATGCGTTCGCGAAGTTCGAGCTGGCGGGGAGTCAGGTCAACCATGGTTCCGGCCTCGGTGTCAGTGTTTCGGTGAAGTCGGCATCCTAAGCCTCCGAAAAAAATTAAAAAGGGCCAATCATTCCAAAACGCTCGTCCAGGCGGCGGCGCGGCCTTTCGCCGTGCCGGCAGGTATGCGACAACAGGGCGCGGCGGCGATGCCGCGCCGACGGAGGGGAGAAACCGATCATGACGCTGCCGAAGACGCTCCTGGAGATGGCCGGCGCGAACCCGGCGCCGGCGCCGTGGTCCGACACCGCGTTGGTGCTGATCGACTGCCAGAACGAATATGTCGAAGGGCCGCTGCGCTTGACCGGTGTCGAGGCGGCGCTTGCCGAAGCGGCGCGTCTTTTGGCGGCGGCGCGGGCCGCCGGCGCCCCGGTCATCCACGTCCGCCACCAGGGCAAGCCCGGCGGCGCCTTCGATTGGGACCAGCCGCGCGGCGCCATCTGCGACGCCGTCGCACCGGCGGACGGGGAGACCGTCGTCGCCAA
>JAYOFL010000057.1:14228-19522 GCA_038117205.1 Rhodospirillales bacterium
ACCGTCGTCGCCAACGGCTGCGCGACCCGCGATCTGCCGGACGGCCGTGCCGGCGTCGTCACCGCCGACGATCTGCACCGCGCCGAACTGGCGGCGCTGGCCGACCGGTTCTGCGTCGTCGTGCCCGACGCGACGCAGATCGGCGGGGGCGGGACATGAGCGGCGCGTATCCGGCCGAGGTCCGGTCGGTCCCGAAGACCGCCATCGTCGGGCTGGAGCGGCCGTTCCGTCGTGAAACGCTGGGCGAAATCCGCGATCTGTGGATCGCGCTTCGCGGGCGCCTGGACGAAATTCCCGACACCCCGGCCGAGGTCTTCTTCGGCGTATCGGTGATGAAGGACCGGGTGGCGTTCGCCATCGGCCACCAGATCGGCGCCGCCTACGACCACATCTGGCGCGAATGGATGCCGACCGCCGATGTCGTGCCGGTCCGCGGCTTCGATTTCGAACGCTACGACGGCCGGTTCGATCCGAAGACCATGCGGGGCGAGATCGAGATCGCCGTGCCGATCGCGCCGCGCCACGCGGAGGCAACGGGATGACCAGGCTTCGCGTCTGCTTCGTCGGCGACTCGATCACCGCCGGGACCGGCGACACTGACTTCCAGGGTTGGCCCGGGCGGCTCTGCGCCGCCGAGGCGGCGGCCGGCCACGACCTGACCGACTACAACCTCGGCATTCGCAGCGACACCTCGGCCGACGTGCTGGCGCGCTGGCAAGCCGAGGTGGCGGTGCGCCTGACCCCGGGGCTCAACGGCGCCGTGGTGTTCAATGTCGGTATCAACGACGCCACCGAGGAGGACGGCACGATCCGCGTGTCGATGGGGGATTCGGTGCGTAACCTGCGGGCCATCCTGAGCGAATCGCTGGCACACTATCCGACGCTCTGGGTCGGGCCGACGCCGGTGGATGATTCGCGCATGCCGCTTAAGACCGACACCGGCGAAAGCCGCGACAAGCGGAACAAGCGCACCGCCGACTACAACCTGTCGTTCAAGGAACTGGCATTCCAGTTGAAGCTGCCCTACCTCGACATGATGTCGAAGCTGATCAACGAGGCGGATTGGCCGGGCCAACTGGCCGACGGGCTGCACCCCTCGCCCGAAGGCCACCAGCGGATGGCCGGGATCGTCGGCGCCTGGGACGCCTGGCGCAAGCTGATCGACTAGGTCAGGTGTGCCAGCCGCGGGCTTTCTGGAACAGGTCGGTGACCCAATAGGCCTGCGCCCCGACGGCGCCTAGCGGCAGCAGCACCCAGGTCACGTCGAACAGCGCCAGGCCGAAGACGATGACGCAGAAGTCGGCGCGGCTGAGCTTGTGGAAGACGTAGATCAGCCAGTCGACGGCGTCCTCGGGCTTGCGGACGTCGGTGGCCTCTTCCTCGCGGGATTTCGTCTCCGGCTGTTTGGCGGCGCGCAGGTACATGACGATGTCGACGAAATAGTCGATGGTCGCGCCGACGGCGGCGGCGATGCCGAACCAGAACCAGTAGACTTCGCCGAACGCGTGCCAGGCACCGTAGCCGAGTCCCAGGAAGAACGCGCTGTCGACCAGCCAGTCGACGACGTCGTCGAAATGCGCGCCCCAGGCCGACGATAGGGCTTTCAGCCTGGCGATCTCACCGTCGCAGTTGTCCAACGTGTAGCAGGCGATCAACAAAAGCCCGCCGTAGATGCCCCACATCGCCTCGCCATACGTGAAGCACCAGGCACCGGCCAGACCCGCCAGCATGGAAAGCGCCGTCACCTGGTTCGGCGTCACCGGCAGGCGATAGAGGAGGCGGGTCAGCGGATACGACAGATGCCGGGTCAGCGGGAACAGCTGGCCGGGCGGCGTCAGGGTGTAGGACCCGTCGGGCGAGGTCAGGTAGGCCACGTGGCAGGGCTCCCGGCCGGAACGGCGTTGCGGTTGCGGCGTGTTTAGACGCGCCGCCGGCCCGGCGCAAGGGTCGGCGCGGTGGGAAATCGTGATGGCCAAGCGCAGCGGCAATCCTTAAAAGTGGCCGCAACTGTGAACCGAGCCGTCCGGCGGCGAATGAAACGCCATGAAACTCGCGTCTTACATCGGCCTGGTTGTCGGCCTCGTCGTCCTGACGGGACTGATCGTCTCGGAAGGCATCGGCGACATCACCGGGCTTTTGCTGGCGTCCGGCTGGTCGCTGCTGTGGGTGCCGGCGATCTGGTTTCCGACGGTGCTGATGAACGCCCGGTGCTGGCAGCTGTTGTTCCATCCGGATCGCGCGCCGACGTTCTTGCAGGCGTTCTACGCGCAATGGATGGGCCGCGCCGTCAACACACTGCTGCCGGTCGCCTCGATTGGCGGTGAGATCGTCAAGGCTCGCGTGTTGGTGCTGTGGGGCCTGGATGCGCGCCACGCCGCCGCCTCGGCGGTGGTCGATAAGACCGTTCAGGTCATCACCATCATCGTCTGGGGCGTGATCGGCGTCAGCCTGCTGGCGGTGATGGCGTTAGACGACGACCTGGTGGTCTCGGCGCTGATCGGCATGGCGCTGCTGGGCGCCGGCGTCGCCGGTTTCTTCGTCGTCCAGAAGGCCGGCATGTTCGGCATCGTCGCGCGTTCGGCCCACAAGGTGACCAGCTCCGACACCGTCGCCGGCTTCGTCGACAAGGCGGACGAGGTCGACGCCATCGTCCACGAGGTCTACGCGCGCCGCGGTCCGCTGGCGGCCGCCGTCGCCTGGCGGATGCTGGCGCTGGTCCTGCAGTCGGGCGAGGTTTGGCTGGCCGCGCAGTTGCTGGGATTCCCGATCGGCATCGTCGAGGCGGTGATGCTCAAAAGCCTGAGCAGCACGCTCAGCGACGCCGCCTTCGTCGTCCCCAACAGCTACGGCGTGCAGGAAGGCGCCTTCGTCGTGCTTGGCGGGCTGATCGGCATGCCGGCCGACATGGCGCTGGCCGTATCGCTGGCGATCCGCATCCGCGAGCTTTTGATCGACGTGCCCGGCCTGGTGTTCTGGCAGCATGCCGAGGGCCGCGCGTTCTTTCGCCGCCGGCAGGCGGGAAATCCGGACAATCTTCAGAATTAGGTAACCTTGGCCGTGCGTTTATGACACTTTGGTGTCGGTCCTGATTGATTGGTCCGGGAATTCTCAGTAAACAGGCGCGCGGCTTGGCCGGCCGATCAACGCAGCTAGGGGTGCATGAATGCCGAACGCCTACGCCATGCTCGGCCTCATGGTGGTTGCCTGTTCCGGCGCCTATCTGACCGTCGCGATCGCCAGCGTCGTCAGGTTCCGGCGCCGGCTCGACGCCGCGCCGCGTCGCGCCGACCTGCCGGTCACCGTGCTGAAGCCGCTCTGCGGTGCGGAGGTCGATCTCGAGCGCAATCTCCGGTCGTTCTGCGATCAAGACTACGGCACTTACCAAGTGATCTTCGCGGTGCGCGATCCGCATGACCCCGCCATCGCCGTCGTTGAGGCGCTGATTGCCGCGTTCCCCGACACCGACATCGCGCTGGTCGTCGACGAACGGGTGTACGGCGCTAACCTGAAGATCTCCAACTTGGCCAACATGATGCCGCAGGCGAAGCACGACATCTTGGTGATTTCCGACAGCGACATGCGAGTCGGGCGCGACTACCTGCAGACCGTCGCCGCGACGTTCGCCGATCCGCGGGTCGGCGCCGCCACTTGTCTCTATTCCGGCAGCGCCGGCGGCGGCATGCTGTCGCGTCTGGGCGCGATGTTCATCAACGACTGGTTCCTGCCGTCGGCGCTGATCCCCGCGCTGCGCGACGAACTGACGTTCTGCTTCGGCGCCACCATGGCGGTACGGCGTGACGCCCTCGAGGCGTTCGGCGGTTTCGCGGCCCTGGCCGACGTCCTCGCCGACGACTACATGCTGGGCAACCTGGTGACGCAGCAGGGATCGAAGGTCGCGCTCGTTCCCTACGTCGTCGACAACGTCGTCTTCGAACCGTCCCTGATGGCTTTGTTCCTGCACGAGGTGCGCTGGGCGCGGACCATCCGTAACGTCAAACCCATGGGCTACGCGCTGGCGACCGTGACCGACGCATTGCCGCTGGCGGTTGCTGCAGCTGGGCTGTTCCACCTGGCGGCCTGGCCGGCCTGGGCCGTGTGGTCGCCGCTCGCGGCGATGATCGTGCTGCGCCTGGCATTGCATCTGGTGGTCCACGACACCATAAAGGGGAGGGGAACGTTCGCGCCGTGGCTGATTCCGCTGCGTGACCTGCTTTCGCTCTGTGTCCGGATCGCCGCCTATTTCGGTACGACGGTCCACTGGCGCGATCAGGTGCTGACGGTCCGTGACAACAGTTATCTCGAAGACGCCTCATTGGCGAAGGTGAAATCATGACGCAAGCGGCCAAGAAAACCCTGTTCCTCAGCCCGCCCTCCTTCGAAGGCTTCGACGGCGGCGCCGGGTCGCGCTACCAGTGCAAGCGCGAGGTCCGCTCGTTCTGGTATCCGACATGGCTGGCGCAACTGGCGGCGCTGGTCCCCGACAGCACGCTGATCGACGGTCCGGCCGGCGGTTACACCCTGGCGCAGATCCTGCCCGAGGCGGCGGCGCACGAAATCCTGATCATCTACACCTCGACGCCGACGTTCTGGAACGACGCCCAGGTGGCGACGGCGATGAAGCAGGCCAATCCGAACCTGCTGGTCGGCTTCTGCGGCGCCCATGTGGTGGTGCGCTGGAAGGAAGCGATGGCCGAATGCCTGGCGATCGATTTCATCTGCGACAAGGAATTCGATTTCACCGTCCAGGAGGTCTGCGAAGGCAAGCCGCTGAAGGACGTCGTCGGCCTCTACTACCGCGACGGCGAAGCGATCACCTACACCGGGCCTCGGCCGATCATCCTCGACATGGATTCGCTGCCCTGGGTGACGCCGGTCTACAAGAAATTCCTCGACCCGAAGAACTACTACAACGGCTACATGCTGCATCCCTACATGTCGCTGTACACGGGTCGCGGCTGCAAGTCCCGCTGCACCTACTGCCTGTGGCCGCAAACGATCAGCGGGCACAACTACCGGACCCGCTCGGTCGAGAACATCGCCCAGGAGATCGCCTACGCTCGCGAAGCCTTCCCCGAGGTGAAGGAGTTCTTCTTCGACGACGACACCCTGACCGACAACATCGAGCACGTCGAGGCGCTGGCCCGAGAGCTCGGCAAGATGGGCGTCACTTGGTCGTGCAATGCCAAGGCCAACGTACCGCGCAAGACGCTTGAGGTGTTGAAGGCAAACGGCCTCCGGTTGCTGCTGGTCGGCTACGAATCGGGCAACCAGAAGATCCTCAACAACATGAAGAA
>JAYOFL010000058.1:0-9842 GCA_038117205.1 Rhodospirillales bacterium
TTGAATCACATCTCGGCAGTGTTGTGAATCCCTTTTATGGGTACATGACCTAGTAAGAAAGGCTCTGACATTTCACCACAACGCGGCGTTTTCGGGTTCACCCTCTGAAATATCACACCATTCGACCATGGCGGCAACCGAAGGGCAATCGACGATCTTGTTACCGGTCCTGGTCATTTCCGGGGTCGATCCCCAGAAGGCCGAACGTTTCCAGCATGTGCGGCGGCGGCGGCGCTTCGACATGGATCGTGCGCCGCCCAGGCAAGTCCAGGTCCAGCGAACGGGCATGCAGATGCAGTTTCCGAGGCACGCCGAGATCGTAGAAAGGCGAGGTTCTCGGCCCGTATTTCGGATCGCCGAGGATCGGCGTGCCGATGGCGGCGCAATGGACGCGGATCTGATGCGTGCGCCCGGTCAGGGGCTGCAGTTCGAGCAGCGCCGCCCGGTCCCCGGCCGCGTCGATGACGCGGAACCCCGTCTTCGCTGATTTTCCCTGCAATTCGTCGACCCGCATCAATTCGCCGCCGCCGGGGCCGTGGCCCTTGGACAGCGGCGCGTCGATCAGGCCCTGACGCGGCGTCGGCACGCCCTCGGTGACGGCCCAGTAGATCTTGCCGGCGTCGCGGTCCTTGAAGACGTCGCCGAGCGCCTTGGCCGCCATCCTGGAGCGCGCCAGGACGAGAACCCCGCTGGTGTCCCGGTCCAGTCGATGCACCAGCCTCGGCCGGTCCTTGGCGCCGAACTTGAGCCGGTCGAGGACGGCGTCGACGTGCCGGTCCGTCTTGCTGCCGCCCTGCACCGCCAATCCGGCCGGCTTGTCGATGGCCAGGACGTCGTCGTCCATGTAGAGGACGCGGTGCTTCAACTCGTCGGCCAGCGCCGCCGCCTCGTCCAAGTCCAAGCGCTGGGTCCGTGCCGGCGCCGGCTTGGCCGCCGCCTCCTCGACGCCCGGCGGCACGCGGACGACCTGGCCGGCGTCGACACGGTCTGACGCCTTGACCCGTCCGCCGTCGACCCGAATCTGGCCGGTCCGCATCAGCTTCTGCAGCTTGCCCTGTGTCAGCCCCGGAAAGCGGCCGCGAAACCATCGGTCGAGCCGTTGCCCGGCTTCGTCGGCGCCGACCTCGATCATCTGCACGCCGCTCATGCCAGGATCATCCGTGTCAGCGCCAATCCGGCCCAGACGGCGCCGAGGCAGACGACGACGGAAAGCCCCACGTATAGAAGCGCCGCCCCCGTTTCACCCCGGGTGAAAAGCGTCACCGCGTCCAGCGAGAAGGTCGAGAAGGTGGTGAACGCGCCGAGCACGCCGATCACGAACATGGCGCGGAATTCCGGCGACGGCGACCAGACCAGCGCCGAGACCTCGACGAAGACGCCCAGCACGAACGAGCCGATGACGTTGACCGCCAGCGTGCCATAGGGGAAGCCGGCACCGAACATGGCGCCGACGAACGACACCATGGCATACCGGCCGACGGCGCCAACGGCGCCCCCGGCAGCGACCCAAAGCGTGTGGTGCAGGCTCATCCGCCTCCTCCGCGCCGTTTCCGGCGCAATTCGTCCCAATACTGCAGACGCTTCGATATCTCGCGTTCGAAGCCGCCGTTCGAGGGGCTATACAGCCGCTGGCGGCGCATGTCGTCCGGAAAATAATCCTGACCGGAAAAACCGTCCTCGGCGTCGTGGTCGTATTCGTAGCCCTCGCCGTAGCCGAGTTCGCCCATCAGCTTGGTCGGCGCGTTCAGGATGTGCTTGGGCGGCATCAGGGAACCGGTTTCCTTGGCCAGCCGTCTCGCCGCGCCGGCCGCCTTGTAGGCGGCGTTCGATTTCGGCGCCGTGCCGAGATAGATCACGCACTGCACGATGGCGAGTTCGCCTTCCGGCGAGCCCAGCCGCTCGTAGGCCTCCCACGCCGCGATCGCTTGCGTCAGCGCGTTCGGATCGGCAAGGCCGATATCCTCGACGGCAAAGCGCACCAGGCGGCGCGCGATGTAGCGCGGGTCCTCGCCGCCACCCAGCATCCTGGACAGCCAATAGAGCGCGGCGTCGGTGTCCGAGCCGCGCAGCGACTTGTGCAGGGCCGATATCAGGTTGTAGTGCGCCTCCTGCCCCTTGTCGTAAAGGGGACGGCGGCGCTGCACGGCTTCCGACAGTTGCTCGACCGTGAGCTCGGGCGTTGCCGACAGCCCCATCAGGACGTCGGCCATGTTGAGAAGATAGCGGCCGTCGCCGTCGGCCATGGCGCGAAGCGCCTGACGCGCGTCCTCGCCGAGGGGCAGCTTGCGGCCCTCCGCCGCCTCCGCCCGCTCGAGTAGAATCTCCAGCGCCGCGTCGTCCAAGCGGCGGAGCACCAGCACCTGAGCCCGCGACAGAAGCGCCGCGTTGAGCTCGAACGACGGGTTCTCGGTGGTGGCGCCGACCAGGACGACGGTCCCGTCCTCGACGAACGGCAGGAAGCCGTCCTGCTGCGCCCGGTTGAAGCGATGGATCTCGTCGACGAACAGCAGCGTGCCCTGCCCCATCTCGCGCTTCCGCCGCGCTTCGTCGACCGCCTTCCGGATATCGGCGACGCCGGAAAAGACGGCGGACAGCGGCATGAAGGCGAGCGAGGTCTCCTTGGCCAGCAGACGGGCGATGGTCGTCTTGCCGGTGCCGGGCGGCCCCCAGAAGACGATCGACGGCAGCTTGCCGGACGCGATCATGCGCCGGAGCGGCCCGTTGTCGCCGAGGATATGATCCTGACCGACGACGTCGGCGAGGACGGTCGGCCGCAAGCGGTCGGCGAGCGGGCGCGGCGCGTCGGCTTCGAAAAGCGTGCTCATAGAGGCGCCGCCGCCGCGGCCGTCACGGCGTCAACCGATGTGGGCGCGGAAGAAGTCGAGTGTCCGCGTGCGGGCGAGGCCGGCGGCCGCCTGGTCGTAATGCTTGCCGCCGACGCGGGCGAACGCATGGTCGTTTCCCTTGTAATCGTAGAGTGTCGCCTTCGGATTGCCGTCGAGGACGTCGTGCACGGCCTTCTGCTGCGCCGCCGGGACGAATTCGTCCTCGGTCGCGATGTGCAGGACCGCCGGCGCCTTCAAGTCCTCGTTGACGTGCTGGTCGAGCATGACGCCGTAGTAGCTGACCGCCGCATTCACCTTGGTGCGGGTCGCCGTCAGGAACGCCAGCCGGCCGCCGAGACAGAAGCCCACGGAGCCGACCTTGCCGGTGCAGCCGTCGAGCGTGCGCAGGTGTTCGATGGTGGCGTCCAGGTCGGCGACGCCCTTGTCGAGGTCGAAACCGTTGAAGAGCTCGAACGCCCGCGCCCATTCCGCCTCGGTCTTGTCGGTGATCTGGATGCCGGGCTCCTGCCGCCAGAAGAGATCGGGGCAGAGCGCCATGTATCCCGCTTCCGCGAAACCGTCGGTGATGCCGCGCATCACGTCGTTGACGCCGAAGATTTCCTGGATGACGACGACGCCGGGCCCCTTGCCGCTATTGGGCGTCGACAGATAGCCCATGAATTCCCCGCCGTCCTTGGACTTGATGGTGATGTCGCGTCCGCTCATGACGTCGTCCTCTCTATTATCGTTGCATCGAAAAACATAACGTATCCACGAAACTCGGCCAAGGCGCGGCGACCCTGGACGGCTCAGCCCCGGAAGACGAAATCGAAAGCCTTGCCGCCCCGTTCGACACGGACTTCCCAGTTTTTCCGCTCCGCCGAGGCCGCCTTCTTCAGGTCGCGGACGGCGGCGATGGCGGTGCCGTTGACGACGCGGACGATGTCGCCGGGCTGGAAGCCGAGCCGTGCCGCCGTCGAACCGCGCCGGAGACGCAGCACCACCACCCCCTCGCCGAGCGGGTCGAGCCCTTCGCGTTCCGCCAGCGCCGGCGACAGGTTGGCGGCGACGATGCCGGCGAGCGGATTGTTGCCGGCGATTTCCGTCGGCTCGGGCGCCGGCCGTTCCGGCGCCGATGCCAGTTGCACCTTGAGCGGCGTGACCTTGCCGCCCCTGAGCACGCGGACCACCGCGGTGTCGCCGACCGGCAGGGTGGCGACGCGGTAGTCGAGATCCTCGACGCTGCCGATGTCATGGCCGTTGACGGCGAGAATGACGTCGCCCGGCCTGATGCCGGCCTTGCCGCCGGAGCCCGACGGATGGACCTGCGACACGATGACGCCTTGCGGCCGGTGCATGCCGAGGGAGGTGGCGATATCTGACGTCACTGTCTGACCGAAGGTTCCGAGCCACGGCCGCACCAACTGCCCGTCCGAGCGGATGCCGTTGATGACGGCGCGCACCATGTTGGACGGAATGGCGAAGCCGATACCGTGCGATCCGCCGCTCTTCGAGAATATGGCTGTGTTCACGCCGACCAGCCGGCCGTCCATCGAGACCAGCGCGCCACCCGAGTTACCAGGGTTGATCGCCGCGTCCGTCTGGATGAACGATTTAAATTCGTTGCCGGAACCGATGGTCCGGGCCAGCGCCGAGACGATGCCGCTGGTCACGGTCTGGCCGACCCCGAACGGGTTGCCGATGGCGAGCACCAAGTCGCCGACGCGGAGCTCGTCGGAATCCTTGAGCGGCAGCGCCGGCAGACTGTCCTTGCCCGGATTGACCCGCAGCACGGCCAGGTCCGTCTTGTCGTCGGAGGCGACGATCTCGGCGTCGAATTCCCGCTTGTCGGCGAGCACGACCTTGATCAGGTCAGCGCCCTCGATGACATGCTGATTGGTCACGATCAGGCCGTCCGGCCGGACGATGACGCCGGAGCCCAGCGAATTCTGCGCGTCGGGTCCCTGCGGGCCGAAGCGGAAACCGAAATCGCCAAAGAAGCGGCGGAAGAACGGATCGTCGAACAGCGGCGCCGTCTGCCGGCTGCGGACGATCTTCTTGGTGTAGATGTTCACCACCGCCGGCGCCGCCCGCTCGACCAGCGGCGCATAGGAAAGCTGCACCTGCATGCGGTCCTCCGGCACGACCCGGGTCTCGGCGCGGGCCATGCCCGGGGCGAGCGACGGCGCGAACGCGGCGGCGAAACAGATGGCGGCGGCAATGATACGCTGCATGGCGGTCATCCACGGCTGAAGCTGATGGACACACCATGAAGTAAGCGATGCGCTGGCGGATTTCAAAACGAAAACCGGCGGCCAATGGCCGCCGGCTCGTAAAAAACCCGTCTGTTCGGCGCCTCAATCGGCGTCGGCGGCGGCTTCCTCGGCCTCGACGCGGGCGCGGTCAGCGGCGCCCTTGGCGTCCGGATCGCGGTCGACCAGCTCGATGATGGCCATCGGGGCACTGTCACCGTAGCGGAAACCGGCCTTGAGAACGCGCGTGTAGCCGCCCGGACGGTCCTTGTAGCGTTCGGCCAGCGTCGAGAACAGCTTGGCGACGGCGGCGTTGTCGCGCAGGAACGAATACGCGAGCCGGCGGTCGTGCAGCGAGCCCTTCTTGCCGAGGGAAATCATCTTGTCGGCGAAACGGCGCAGTTCCTTCGCCTTCGGCAGGGTCGTCTTGATCTGTTCGTGCGTCAGCAGGGAAACGGTCATGTTCGAGAACATGGCCTTGCGGTGCTGCGGCTGGCGGTTGAGCTTGCGGTAACCGGTTCCGTGTCTCATGTCAGGCTCCTTTTTCTATCCCGCGCGTGCCATTTTACCCGCGGGTCTTGGGTTCTTGGGTGCGGGCCATGCGGCCCACCCCTGGGTTCTTGGGTGCGGGCCATGCGGCCCACCCCTGGGGTCTTGGGTGCGGACCTGTTCCGGTCCGCCCCGGCGTCATGCCGCCCTTAGAACGGCTCTTCCAGCCGCTTCGCCATCTCCTCGATGTTCTCGGGCGGCCAATCGGTGATTTCCATGCCGAGATGGAGGCCCATCTGCGCCAGCACTTCCTTGATCTCGTTCAAGGACTTGCGGCCGAAGTTCGGGGTCCGCAGCATGTCGGCTTCGGTCTTCTGAACCAGATCGCCGATGTAGATGATGTTGTCGTTCTTCAGGCAGTTGGCGGAACGGACGCTGAGTTCCAGCTCGTCCACCTTGCGCAGCAGGTTGCGGTTGAACGGCAGCTCGTCGCGGCTCTCTTCCGAGACCTCGCCCTTCGGCTCTTCGAAGTTGATGAAGAGCTGCAGCTGGTCCTGCAGGATGCGCGCCGCCAGCGCCACCGCGTCGTCCGGCTTAACGGCGCCGTTCGTGGTGACGTCGACATAGAGCTTGTCGTAGTCGGTGGCCTGACCGACGCGGGTGTTCTCGACCTTGTAGGCGACCTTGCGGACCGGCGAGAAGATGGCGTCGACCGGGATCAGGCCGATCGGGCTGTCTTCGGCCCGGTTCTGCGCCGCCGCGACGTAACCCTTGCCGTTTTCGACGGTGAATTCGATCTTCAGCGTCGCGCCCTTGTCGAGGTGGCAGAGAACCAGATTCGGGTCCATCACCTCGATATCGGCGCCGGTCTCGATCATGCCGGCGGTCACTTCGCCCGGCCCCTGCGCCTTGAGCGTCATGCGCTTCGGACCCTCGGCCAGCATCTTCAGGCCCATCGACTTGATGTTCAGGACGATGTCTGTGACGTCCTCGCGGACTCCCGGGATCGACGAGAATTCGTGCAGGACGCCCTCGATCTGGATCGCCGTGACGGCCGCGCCGTGCAGGGACGACAGCAGGATACGACGCAGGGCGTTACCGAGCGTGAGACCGAAACCGCGCTCCAGCGGATCGGCGACGACAGTCGCCTGGCGCGACGGATCGCCACCGGGGATGACATCGAGTTTCGACGGTTTAATGAGTTCCTGCCAGTTTTTATGAAGCACTTCCGTGACCTCGCGCTCGCAATTGATGACGTCGACCTCGACGAGGAGGCCGCCGCCCTGAAACGTATGCGGATCGGCCGATCGCCGCCCCGCCCGATGCTCGGCCCGCCCCGGAAATCACCGGGTCGCAGGCACTACGGGTCTTAGACCCGGCGACGCTTCCGCGGACGGCAGCCGTTGTGTGGAATCGGCGTTACGTCGCGAATGGCCGTAATGACGAAACCGATGGCCTGCAGAGCCCGAAGCGCGGACTCGCGTCCGGAACCCGGTCCCTTCACCTCGATTTCCAGGGTCTTCATGCCGTGCTCCATGGCCTTGCGGCCAGCCGCCTCGCCGGCGACCTGGGCGGCATACGGGGTCGACTTGCGCGAACCCTTGAAGCCCTGCGAACCAGCCGACGACCAGGAAATCGTGTTGCCCTGGGCATCGGTGATCGTGATCATCGTGTTGTTGAACGTCGAGTTGACGTGCGCCGTACCCGACGCGATGTTTTTCCGCTCGCGCCGCCGGGGCCGCGCAACTGCCGCTGCTTTCGCCATGTTCTATACTCGCCCTTAAGCTTTCTTCTTGCCGGCAATCGGCTTCGCCGGGCCCTTGCGGGTCCGCGCGTTGGTGTGAGTGCGCTGGCCGCGCACCGGCAACTGGCGACGGTGCCGCAGGCCGCGATAGCAACCCAGGTCCATCAGCCGCTTGATGTTCATGGCGACGGTGCGGCGCAGCTCGCCCTCGACCTGGTATTCCTGGTCGATGAGGTCGCGAATGCGCGCGACGTCGTCGTCGCTCAATTCATTGACACGGCGATCGGCCGGAATGCCGCACGCCTCGCAAATCTTTTTCGCGGTCGTTTGCCCGATCCCATGGATATAGGTCAGTGCGATGACGGTCCGCTTACCCGTCGGGATGTTAACGCCAGCAATACGCGCCAAAGCTCGTACTCCTTAAACTTTGGGTCGAAATCGAGAACCACCGGTTTTTTGAGGAGCGCGGATTATATGCATTCCGCGGTTCAAGTCAACGCCCGATGATCCTTTATTTTCTACCGGTTACACCATCAATCCAAGATGGCGAAAAGGGCCGCCGACACCTCGTCGACACTCTTCATACCATCAACCGTCTTCAAAACACCCTTTTCCCGATAGTATGGGATGATCGGGGCCGTTTGATCGCGATAAACGTCGAGCCGCTTACGCAGCGTCTCGGCATTGTCGTCACCACGCGCGCCCCCGGTTTCCCGGGCGCGATTCTCGATTCGGTCAAAGAGCACCGACTCGTCAACTTCCATGAAGATGACGTTGTGGACGGTGCGGCCCTTGTCCGCCAGCATCTTGTCGAGGGCATCCGCCTGCGCGACCGTGCGCGGGAAGCCGTCGAGAATGAAACCCTTCTTGCAGTCCGGCTGGGCGATCCGGTCGGCGATGATGCTGACGACGATCTCGTCGGGCACCAAATCACCCTTATCCATCAACGCCTTCGCCTTCAAACCCATTTCCGTACCCTCGACGGCGGCGGACCGCAGCATATCGCCCGTCGAGAGTTGAACGATGCCGTAACGCGCCACCAGCCTTTCGGCCTGGGTACCCTTGCCGGCGCCCGGAGGTCCGAAAAGGATGAGGATCATTTTCCGCGCCCCCCGCGGAGCTTCGACTTCTTGATCAACCCCTCGTACTGGTGCGCCAGAAGATGCGACTGGACCTGCGTCACGGTGTCCATGGTCACGGTCACGACGATCAGTAGGCTCGTGCCACCAAAGTAGAACGGCATGGACCAGCGCGAGATCAGGAACTCCGGCAGCAGACAGAGGAGCGAGAGATAGAGGGCGCCGATCACCGTGAGGCGCGTCAGAACCCAGTCGAGATAGTTGGCCGTGTTCGTGCCGGGACGGATACCGGGGATGAAGCCGCCGTATTTCTTCAGATTATCGGCGGTTTCCGCCGGATTGAACACAACGGCAGTGTAGAAGAACGCAAAGAACACGATCAGCGAAATGTAAATCGCAAGATACAACGGCTGACCGCGGCCGAGATAGGCGGCCGCCGTGGTCATCCACTCCGGGCCGCCGCCCGCCGTGAACTGCAGGACCGTCACCGGCAGGAGCAGGATCGAGCTCGCGAAAATCGGCGGAATCACACCGGCGGTGTTGATCTTGAGCGGCAGGTGCGACGTATCGCCGCCGGTCATCTTATTGCCGCGCTGACGTTTGGGGTATTGCACCAAAATACGCCGCTGCGCGCGTTCGACGAAGACGATGAAGAAGATCACGATGATCGACATCAGCAAAAGGCCGATGATGATGGCCGTCGAAACGGCGCCGGTGCGGCCGAGTTCCAGCGTCTGGACCAGAGCCGCTGGCAGTTCCGCGATGATGCCCGCGAAGATGATCAGCGAGATGCCGTTGCCGACGCCCCGGGCCGTGATCTGTTCGCCGAGCCACATCAGGAACATGGTGCCGCCGACCAGCGTGATGACGATGGTGGCGCGGAAGAACCAGCCCGGCGAGTGAACGGCCGGCCCGCCGGAGGAAACCATGCTCTCGAGACCGACGCCGATCCCATACGCCTGCAGGGCGCAGATGATCACGGTCAGATAGCGGGTGTACTGATTGATGCGCTTGCGGCCGGATTCGCCCTCCTTCTTGAGGGCCTCCAACTGCGGCGACACGGCGCTCATCAACTGCATGATGATGGACGCCGAGATGTACGGCATGATGTTGAGCGCGAAGATCGTCATGCGCGACAGCGCGCCGCCCGAGAACATATTGAAGATGTCGAGGACGCCGCCGCTCTGGCGGAAGATGTCCTGGATCACCGTCGGGTCGATGCCCGGCAGCGGCACGAAGGTGCCGAGCCTATAGACGATCAACGCCCCGAGCGTGAACCAAATACGCTTCTTCAGTTCCGTGGCCTTGGAGAAGGCCCCGAAATTGATGTTCGCTGCGAGTTGCTCGGCGGCTGAAGCCATCGGGTTGGATCAGTCCTCTTCGGTGGTTTCTTCGATCTCTCCACCGGCGCGGGCGGCGGCGAACTTCGCCTTACGCTCGGCCGAGATACGGT
>JAYOFL010000058.1:9852-19176 GCA_038117205.1 Rhodospirillales bacterium
GCCCTTGCCGGCCGGACGTTCCTTCGGCGCCGGCAGGGTCACGCTGCCGCCGGCGGCTTCGACTGCGGCGAGAGCGCCCTTGGAGGCGTAGGAGATTTCCAGCGACACCTTGGCGGTCAACTCGCCGTTGTTGATCAACTTGACGCCGTTCGCGGTCTTCCGGGCAACGCCGGCGGAAACCAGGACGGCGGTGGTGATCGGCTGCTTGGCGTCCAGCGTGCCCTTGTCGAGCGCCTTCTGCAGCTTGCCGGTCGTCAGTTCGGCGACGTCGAGGGCGAACGGGTTCTTGAAGCCGCGCTTCGGCAGACGCCGGTGCAACGGCATCTGACCGCCTTCGAAGCCGAGCAGCGACACGCCACTCCGCGCCTTCTGACCCTTCACGCCCTTGCCAGACGTCTTGCCCTTACCGGAACCGATACCGCGGCCAATCCGTTTCGCCGGGCGGCGGGCCCCCGCGTTATCTCGCAAATCGTTCAGTCGCATCGCCGAAATCCTTTACTTGGCTCGCGTTATCCGCGGCGCGGCAATCTTGCCGGCGCGGTCATGGGCTCACGTTGGCTCAGACGCCCTCGACCCGCACCAGATGTTTGACCTTGTCGATCATACCGCGCACGGCCGGGGTGTCTTCCAGCGTCCGCGTGCGGTTGATCTTGTTGAGACCGAGACCCTTGAGGGTCGCGAGCTGATCCTTGCCGCGACCGATCGGGCTCTTGATCTGCGTGACGGTAACCGTCGCCTTCGTGTCGGCCATCATATTTCTCCGTCAGCCGTTATTCGCCACCGGGCGTGGCATCGCCACGCCGGGCCACGATGTCGCCGACCTTCATGCCGCGCCGGGCCGCGATGGAACGCGGGGACTGGCAGTTCTTCAGGGCGGCGAAGGTCGCCTTGACCATGTTGTGCGGGTTCTGGGTGCCGACCGACTTGCAGACCACGTCGTGCACGCCCATCGTCTCGAACACCGCGCGCATCGGACCGCCGGCGATGATGCCGGTACCGGCCGGGGCCGAGCGGAGCAGCACGCGGCCGGCGCCGAAGCGGCCGGTGACGTCGTGATGCAGGGTCCGGCCCTCGCGCAACGGAATGCGGATCAGCGTGCGCTTGGCCTGTTCGGTCGCCTTGCGGATCGCTTCCGGCACTTCGCGCGCCTTACCGGTGCCGTAACCGACGCGGCCCTTGCCGTCGCCGACCACCACCAGCGCCGCGAACGAGAACCGGCGGCCGCCCTTGACGACCTTGGCAACGCGGTTGATGTGGACCAGCTTGTCGATCAGCTCGTCGCCGCCCTCCTCGCCGCCACGCTCGCGTTCGCGCTCTCCGCGCTCACGGTCGCGGCCGCGCCCGCGGCCACGGCCACGGTTGCCGCCACGCGGCGCTTGATCGGGGGTCTGCATCTCTGCCATGGATCTCTCCTAGAAGCTCAGGCCGCCCTCGCGGGCGCCATCGGCGAGCGCCTTGACGCGCCCGTGAAATTGATACCCGCCGCGATCGAACATGACCTCGGTGATGCCCTTCTCGATCGCCCGCTTGGCGATCATCTTGCCGACCTCGACGGCGGCGGCCTTGTCGCCACCGGTCTTCAGCGCGGCGCGCAGGTCCTTGTCCAGCGTCGAGGCGGCGGCAAGCGTGTTGCCGTTCGCGTCGTCGATGACCTGCGCGTAGATGTGCTTGCCCGAACGGTGCACCGAAAGGCGCGGCCGGCCGGTTCCCATGCGCCGCAGACGAGCGCGGGTACGGCGCGTGCGACGTTCGAAGAGGCTCTTTGCGTTCGACATCTTACTTCTTCTTTCCTTCCTTGCGGAGGATGTACTCGCCGCTATGGCGGATACCCTTGCCCTTGTAGGGCTCCGGCCCGCGGAAGGCGCGAATTTCCGCCGCCACCTGGCCGACGCGCTGCTTATCGGCGCCGCTGATCTCGATCTGCGTCTGTTCCGGCGTCACGATCTTGATGCCTTCCGGGATCGGATAGCGGACTTCATGGCTATAGCCGAGCTGCAGCACCAGATCCTTGCCCTGCACTGCGGCGCGATAACCGACGCCGCTGATTTCGAGCTTGCGGGTGTAGCCCTCGGAGACACCGATGACGAGACCGTCGATCAGGCTCCGCGCCGTACCCCACATCTGCCGGGCGCGCTTGTGCTTGGCCAGCGGCTTCACGACGACCGTATCGTCGACGCGCGACACTTCCACGTCGTCGGTCAGGGTGACGCTGAGCTCGCCCAGCTTGCCCTTCGCCTTGACTACGTTGCCCTGCATCTCGACCGTCACGCCATTCGGCACGGTGACGGGGCTCAAACCTACACGGGACATATCCAAATACCTCGTTCTTGTCCGCCGGCGTCCGTCAGAACACCTGACAGAGGACTTCGCCGCCGACGTTCTGCGCCCGCGCCTCGGCATCCGAGAGCACGCCGCGCGGCGTCGACAGGATGGCGATCCCGAGACCGTTGTAGACACGGCCAAGATCGTTGATCCCGGAGTAGACCCGCCGGCCCGGCGTCGAGACGCGGGTGACGTTCCGGATCACCGGGTCGCCTTCGTGATACTTCAACTCGATCCGGATTTCCGAGATACCGGTGCGAACCGGCTTCTCTTCGTAACCGCGGATGTAGCCTTCGCGCTTCAAAACTTCGAGGACGTTGCGGTGCAGCCGTGAAGCCGGGCACGACACCTCGCTCTTGCGCGCCCGCTGTCCGTTGCGGATGCGCGTCAGCATATCGCCCAGGGGATCCGTCATCGACATTGGCGTCTCTCCCTTACCAGCTCGACTTCACGACGCCGGGAACCTGCCCCATCGAGGCGAGTTCGCGCAGCTTGATACGGCACAGCTTGAACTTGCGGTAGTTGCCGCGCGGACGCCCGGTCAACTCGCAGCGCAGCCGCTGCCGACTCGGCGCCGCGTTACGCGGCACTTCCGCCAGCTTCAGACGAGCGTTGAAGCGCTCCTCCGGCGACAGATTCGGATCCTTGGCGGCCTCTTTCAGACGGGCACGCCGGCCGGCGAACTGCTTCGCCAGGCGCACGCGCTTCTTTTCCCGTTCGATCGCGCTCTTCTTGGCCATTACGCTCTACTCCTCTCGCCGCTCAATTCGAGAACGGCATGTTGAACGCCCGGAGCAACGCCTTCGCTTCGGCGTCCGTCTTGGCGGTCGTGCAGATGATGATGTCCATGCCCCGGATGGCGTCGACCTTGTCGTAGTCGATTTCCGGGAAAATGATCTGTTCCTTGACGCCCATGGCGTAGTTGCCGCGCCCGTCGAAGCTCTTGCCGTTGAGGCCGCGGAAGTCGCGGACGCGCGGCAGGGCCATGTTGACGAGGCGGTCGAGGAATTCGTACATGCGCGCCTTGCGCAGCGTCACCTTGCAGCCGACCGGCAGGTTCTCGCGCAGCTTGAAGCCGGCGATGGCCTTGGTGGACTTCGTGACGACCGGCTTCTGGCCGCTGATCAGGGCCAGATCGGTGACGGCGCCGTCGATCTTCTTCTTGTCCTGCGACGCTTCGCCGACGCCCATGTTGATGACGATCTTCTCCAGACGCGGCACCTGCATCGGGTTCGTGTAACCGAACTCCTGGCGCAGGGTCGGCACGATCTGGCTGTTGTAGAATTCCTGCAAACGCGTGGTCATTACCGTATTCTCCGTTCGCTCAGGCGTCGATGACTTCGCCGGAACGCTTCGCGAAGCGAACCTTGCGGCCATCGTCCAGAGTCTTGAACCCGACGCGCGTCGGCTTGTCGTCCTTCGGATCGACGTGAGCGAGGTTCGACAGATCGATCGTCGATTCCTTCTCGATGATGCCGCCGGCCGAGACGTTCGACGCCGCGGTATGCCGCTTCACCTTGTTCACGCCCTGCACGATGGCGCGGCCGCTGTCCGGCAGCACCTTCAGGACTTCGCCGACCGTACCCTTGTCGCGGCCGGTCAGAACGACGACGCGGTCGCCCTTTTTAATCTTGGCAGCCATCACAGCACCTCCGGGGCCAGCGAGACGATCTTCATGTACCGCTTGGCGCGCAGTTCGCGGGTCACCGGGCCGAAGATACGGGTACCGATCGGCTCGCCCTGCTTGTTGATCAGAACGGCGGCGTTGCTGTCGAAGCGGATCGACGTGCCGTCCTTGCGGTGAATGTCCTTCGCCGTGCGAACGACGACCGCCTGCATCACATCGCCCTTCTTCACGCGGCCGCGCGGAATGGCTTCCTTCACGGAGACGACGATAACGTCGCCGATGGAAGCATACTTGCGCTTCGAGCCACCCAGCACCTTGATGCACTGGACGCGGCGCGCGCCGGAATTATCGGCGACTTCCAAGTTGGTTTCGACCTGGATCATCGTTCAGGTTCCTTCAATCCCGCCGGTGCGCTCAGGCGCCCTCGGCAATCACTTCCCAGCTCTTACGCCGGGACAACGGCCGGCATTCACGGATCGACACGACATCGCCGATCTTGCACTTGTTCTCTTCGTCATGCGCCGCGTACTTCTTGGACTTCTTGACGTACTTCTTGTAGATCGGATGCATGACGCGGCGTTCGACGAGGACGGTAACCGTCTTATCCATCTTGTCGCTGACGACGACGCCCTGCATGACTCGCTTCGGCATGTGACGTCTCCTTAACCCTTGGCTTTCGCGCCGGCCTGGCGCTCGCCGAGAATGGTCTTGATGCGCGCGATGTCGCGGCGCACGGCCTTGACGCGGTCGGTCTTTTCCAACTGACCGCTGGACTGCTGGAAGCGGAGGTTGAACGCCTCCTTGCGAAGGTCGCCGAGCTGATCCTTCAGCTCGTCTTCCGTCTTGGTGCGAATGTCGGCCGCTTTCATGTCCTTAACCCTCTTCACCGAGACGCGTTACGAAGCGCGTCTTGATCGGGAGCTTCGCCGCAGCGAGTTCGAAGGCGCGGCGCGCCACGTCGGCGGGAACGCCGTCGATTTCGAACATGATGCGGCCCGGCTTCACCCGGCAGATCCAATATTCCGGGTTGCCCTTACCCTTACCCTGGCGGACTTCGGCCGGCTTCTGCGAGACCGGCACGTCCGGGAAGATGCGGCACCAGACACGGCCGGCGCGCTTCATGTGGCGCGTCATGGCGCGGCGCGCCGCCTCGATCTGGCGGGCGGTGATCCGCTCCGGCTCCATGGCCTTCATGCCGAAGGCGCCGAAATTCAAATCCGTGCCGCCCTTGGCGGTGCCGTGAATACGGCCCTTGAACGCCTTGCGGTACTTTGTTCTCTTCGGAGACAGCATCGCTCTCTATCCTTCCTTACGACGGCCTCAGCGCTGCGGCTGTTGGTCAAGCTGCAGCTTCTCGGAAGCCATCGGGTCGTGCGCCAGGATCTCGCCCTTGTAGATCCAAATCTTCACGCCGCAGACACCATACGTGGTGACCGCCGGCTGCTCGCCGTAATCGATGTTGGCGCGCAGCGTGTGCAGCGGCACGCGGCCTTCGCGGTACCACTGCATGCGCGCGATTTCCGCGCCGCCGAGACGGCCCGAGCAATTGATACGGATACCCTCGGCGCCCATCCGCATGGCCGACTGAACGGCCCGCTTCATGGCGCGGCGGATCGACACGCGGCGCTCGATCTGCTGCGCGACGTTCTCGGCGACCAGCTGGGCGTCGATTTCCGGCTTGCGGATTTCGACGATGTTCAGGTGCACCTCGGCATTCGTCATGTTGGCGACTTCGCGGCGCAGTACTTCGATGTCCTGACCCTTGCGGCCGATGACGACGCCCGGACGCGCGGTGTGGATCGTGATGCGCGCCTTCTTCGCCGGCCGCTCGATGACGACCTTTGAGACGCCGGCCTGGGCCAGCTTCTTGCGCAGGAATTCGCGGATCTTGATGTCTTCGTGCAGCAGTTCGGCGTAGTTGCCGTCGGCGAACCAGCGGGAATCCCAGGTCCGATTGATGCCGAGCCGCAGGCCGACCGGATTGACTTTCTGACCCATTACGCCGTCTCCTCGCGTTCGCGGACGACTACCCGCATATTGCTGAAGGGCTTAATGACCCGTGACGAGCGGCCGCGGCCGCGCGCGTGCCAGCGCTTCATGATGATGCTCTTGCCGACGGTCGCCTCGGCCACGAAAAGCCGGTCGACGTCGAGCTGATGATTGTTTTCGGCGTTCGCGATGGCGCTTTCGAGAAGCTTCTTCACGTCCTTGGCGACGCGGCGCTGCGAGAACGCCAGCGCGGCGAGCGCACGGCCGCAATCCTTGCCGCGGATCATCTGCGCAACGATGTTGAGCTTCTGCGGCGACACACGGATGTGACGCGCGAAAGCCAACGCCTCGTTGTCCTTGAGCTGCCGCTCGGCGGCTTTCTTGCCCATGACTAAGCCCTCTTGCCCTTCTTGTCGACGCCGTGGCCGAAGTAGTTACGGGTCGGCGAGAATTCACCGAACTTGTGGCCGACCATGTCCTCGGTGACGAGCACCGGCACGAACTTCTGGCCGTTGTAGACGCCGAACGTCAGACCGACGAACTGCGGCAGGATGGTGGAGCGGCGCGACCACGTCTTGACGACGGTGTTGCGGCCACCCGAGCGCGCGTCCTCTGCCTTCTTCAGCAGATAACCGTCGACGAACGGACCTTTCCAAACGGAGCGAGGCACTGCTAGGCCCTCCTCTTACTTCTTGCGGACGTGCCGGCTGCGCATGATCAGCCGATCCGTCTTCTTGTTGCTGCGGGTACGCGCACCCTTCGTCGGCTTGCCCCACGGCGTCACCGGGTGACGGCCGCCGGAGGTGCGGCCTTCGCCGCCGCCGTGCGGGTGATCGACCGGGTTCATGGCGACGCCACGAACGGTCGGGCGCTTGCCCTTCCAACGCGAGCGACCGGCCTTACCGATCTTGACGTTCTGCTGGTCCGGGTTCGACACGGCGCCGACGGTGGCCATGCACTCGCCGCGCACCATGCGGAGTTCGCCGGACGCCAGGCGGATCAGGGCGTAGCCCTGGTCCTTACCGACGAGCTGCACGTAGGTGCCGGCGGAACGGGCGAGCTGACCGCCCTTGCCGATCCGCATCTCGACGTTGTGCACGATCGTGCCGACCGGCATCGCCGACAGCGGCATGGCGTTGCCCGGCTTGATGTCGACGGTCGACTTGCCCGACACCACGGTGTCGCCGATCCGCAGGCGCTGCGGCGCCAGGATGTAGGCGATCTCGCCGTCGGTGTACTCAATCAGGGCGATGAACGCGGTCCGGTTCGGATCGTATTCGATCCGCTTCACCGTCGCCGGAACGTCGATCTTGGAACGCTTGAAGTCGATCAGGCGGTAGCGGCGCTTGTGACCGCCGCCCTGGTGGCGGACGGTGATGTGACCGGTGTTGTTGCGGCCGCCCTTCTTACGCAGACCTTCGGTCAGCGTCTTCTCGGGCTTGCCCTTCCACAACTGCGAGCGGTCGACGAGGACGAGGCCCCGCTGCGACGGCGTTGTGGGATTGTACTGCTTCAAAGCCATTGGTCGGTTCTCCCCGTCAGACGCCGGTCGTCACGTCGATGGAATTGCCTTCCGCGAGCGTCACCAACGCCTTCTTGGTATCGCTGCGGCGGCCGGCCATACCGCGGAAACGCTTGTTCTTGCCTTTGGCGACCAGCGTATTCACGCCCGTCACCTTGACCTTGAACAGTTCCTCGACGGCGGCCTTGATCTCGAACTTGTTCGCGTTCAGCGGCACCATGAAGGCGACCTGATTGTGTTCCGAGATCAGGGTCGTCTTTTCGGTCACGAGCGGACGGCGGATCAGTTCGTAGATCCGTTCCTTGCTCGGCTGATGATCCTTGGGGCTGTAACGGCTCATTTCAGGCGCTCCACCAGCTTGGCCACGGCATCCTTGGTCAGAACCAGCGTTTCGCGGCGCAGGATGTCGTAGACGTTGGCGCCAACGCTCGGCAGCACGTCGATGCCGACGATGTTGCGCGCCGCCTTGGCGAAGTTCTCGTCGACGCTCTCGCCGTCGATGATCAGGGCGCGGCCCCAGCCGAGCTTGCCGATCTGCCTCACCAGTTCGGCCGTCTTCGGCGACGTCATCTTGGCTTCGTCGAGAACGACCAGCTTGCCTTCGGACGCCTTGGCGCTGAGCGCCGTCTTCAGGGCGAGCTTGCGGACCTTCTTGGTCAGGTCGTGCGCGTGATCGCGAACATGCGGGCCGAACACCACGCCGCCGCCACGCATGTGCGGCGCCACGGTCGTACCCTGACGGGCGCGGCCGGTGCCTTTCTGCTTGAACGGCTTCTTCTTGGTGGCGGCGACCTCACCGCGACCCTTGACCTTGTGATTGCCGCTGCGGCGCTTGGCGAGCTGCCAATTGACGGCGCGCGCCAGGAGATCGCCCCGGTAGGCGAGGCCGAAAACGGCGTCGTCCAGGTCGATCGAACCGGCTTTCTTGGAGTCGAGGCTGACCACGTCCAGTTTCATGGTCTTATTCCTTATTCTCGGTGGCGTCGGCGGCGACTTCGGCCGCAGCCTCCGGGGCCGCGGGGGCCGCATCGGACTTCAGGCCGGCCGGGGTCGGCAAGTCCTTCGGCATCGTGCGCTTCACCGCGTCGGTGATGTAGACGTAGCCGCCCTCGGAGCCCGGCACCGCTCCGCGAACCATGATCAGGCCGCGCTCGACGTCGGTCGCGACGACCACCAGGTTCTGCTGCGTGCGGCGCTTGGCGCCCATGTGGCCGGCCATCTTCTTGCCCTTGAAGACCTTGCCAGGGTCCTGGCGCTGACCGGTCGAACCGTGCGAACGGTGGCTGACCGAGACGCCGTGCGTGGCGCGCAGGCCGCCGAAGTTGTAGCGCTTCATGACGCCGGCGAAGCCCTTACCGATGGTCGTACCGGCGACGTCGACGTGCTGGCCGACGACGAAGTGGTTGGCGCCGATCTCGGCACCGACTTCGACCAGATTCTCGGGCGTCACCCGGAATTCGACCATCCGCTTCTTCGGCTCGACCTTCGCCTTGGCGAAATGGCCGCGCATCGCCTTGGAGACGCGCTTCACCTTCGCCTTGCCGCAACCGAGCTGCACGGCCGTATAGCCGTCCTTGTCCTCGGTCCGCTGCGCGACGACCTGAAGGTTGTCGAGCGACAGCACCGTCACGGGGACGTGCGTGCCGCCCTCCGCGAAAAGGCGGGTCATCCCGAGCTTTTGTGCAATCACACCGGTCCGCATCGTTTCGTTCCTCAGAGTTTGATCTCGACGTCGACGCCGGCCGCCAGGTCGAGCTTCATCAGCGCGTCCACGGTTTGCGGCGTCGGATCGACGATGTCGAGAACCCGCTTGTGGGTGCGGATTTCGAATTGCTCACGCGACTTCTTGTCGACGTGCGGCGAA
>JAYOFL010000059.1:0-18928 GCA_038117205.1 Rhodospirillales bacterium
GGTGGCGGCGGAGCCTTGGGCGCTTCCGCCTTGGCCGCGGGCGCGGGCGGCGACGCGGCGGCGCCGGCGGCGCCTTCGTTGATGGTACCCAGGAGGGCGCCGACGCCCACTTCCGAACCTTCCGGCGCGGCGATGTCGGCGAGCGCGCCGGCGGCCGGCGCGTTGACCTCGATGGTCACCTTGTCGGTCTCCAGCTCGCAGAGCGCCTCGTCGAGCGCGACCGCGTCGCCCGGCTTCTTGAACCACTTCGCGACGGTCGCTTCCGTGACCGATTCGCCGAGCGTCGGAACCTTGATCTCAACAGTCATGTCGTCACCTCGAATCTTTTCAGCCGTCGCTCGGGATTACTTGCGCGTCTTGCGTTTGGCCTTGGCGGCCGGCTTCTTCGCCGCCGGCTTCGCCTTGGCCGGAGCCGGGGACGCCGGTTTAGCCGCCTTGGCGGGCGCCGGCTTCGGTATCGTCAGCGCCGCGTCGACGAGCGCCGCCTGCTCCGCCACGTGCTTACGCATCAGACCGGTGGCCGGCGATGCCGCGGCGGCGCGGCCGGCATACTGGATGCGGACGTCGCCCCGGTCCATTTCCGACAGGAGTTCCTCCAGCGGTTCGCGGATGTAGGTCCACGAGCCCATGTTCTTGGGCTCTTCCTGGCACCACACGATGTCGGCGTTCGGGAACCGCGCCAGTTCGGCCCCGAGCGCACGGCGCGGGAACGGATAGAGCTGTTCCATGCGCAGGATGTAGACGTCCTTGATGCCCCGGTTGTCGCGTTCCTCGGCGATGTCGTAGTAGACCTTGCCGGAGCAGAGCACGACGCGGCGGATCTTGGAATCGGCGACGAACTCGCCATGGTCCCAAAGCACACGGTGGAAACTGGTGCCGTCGCCCATTTCCTCGAGCTTGGAGACCGCCCGCTTGTGACGCAGCAGGGACTTCGGCGTCATCAGAATGAGGGGCTTCCGGAAGTCGCGGTGAATTTGCCGGCGCAACACATGGAAATAGTTGGCCGGCGTCGTGCAGTTGCAGACCTGCATGTTGTCGTCGGCGCAGAGTTGCAGATACCGCTCGAGGCGGGCCGACGAGTGCTCGGGTCCCTGCCCTTCGTAACCGTGCGGCAACAGCATGACGAGACCGCACATGCGGAGCCACTTCGATTCACCGGACGAGATGAACTGGTCGATGATCACCTGCGCACCGTTGGCGAAGTCGCCGAACTGCGCTTCCCAGAGAACCAACATGTTCGGTTCCGCCAGCGAGTAGCCGTATTCGAACCCGAGCACGCCGGCTTCCGACAACGGGCTGTTGATGACCTCGAACGGCGCCTGGCCGAAGCGGAGGTTGCTGAGCGGCGTGAACTTGTCCTCGTTCTCCTGGTCCGTCAGCACGGAATGGCGCTGCGAAAACGTGCCGCGTTCCGAATCCTGACCGGACAGGCGCACCGGATGCCCTTCCAGCAGCAGCGTGCCGAACGCCAACGCCTCGCCGGTCGCCCAGTCGAGACCCTCGCCGGATTCGATCATCGCCCGCTTGGCTTCCAATTGCCGCGCGATCTTCGGGTTGATATTGAAGTTGTCGGGAACGCGCGTCAGCGCCTCGCCGACCTCGCGCAGCCGTTCCGCCGGCACGCCGGTGACGCCGCGACGGTCCTCGCCGGAGGCGACCGAGAGGCCGGCCCACTTGCCGTCCAGCCAGTCGGCCTTGTTGGCCTTGTAGCCCTTCGACGCCTCGAAGGCGTCATCGAGCCGCTTCTGGAACTCGGCGACCTGTCCGTCCAATTCGCCCTGCGTCAGCACGCCTTCGTGCACCAGCTTGGCGCCGTAGATTTCCCGCGTCGTCGGATGCGCGGCGATCTTCTTGTACATCCGGGGCTGCGTGAACATCGGCTCATCGCCCTCGTTGTGACCGTGCCGGCGATAGCAGATCATGTCGACCACGACGTCCTGCTTGAACCGCTGGCGGTATTCGGTGGCGATGCGCGCCACATGCACGACCGCTTCGACGTCGTCGGCGTTGACGTGGAAGATCGGCGCCGCGACGGTCTTGGCGACGTCGGAGCAATAGGGCGACGAGCGCGAATGCTTCGGGTTGGTCGTGAAGCCGATCTGGTTGTTGATGATGATGTGGATGGTGCCGCCGGTCTGATAGCCGAGCAGACCGGAGAGATCGAGCGCCTCCGGCACTAGGCCCTGGCCGGCGAAGGCGGCGTCGCCGTGCAACAGCAGCGCCATCACCCTCTCGCGGTTGGAATCGTTCTTCTGCGTCTGCTTGGCGCGCACCTTGCCGAGGCAGACCGTGTTGACGCATTCCAGGTGCGACGGGTTGGCGGTCAGCGACAGGTGCACCGAGCGTCCGTCGAACACGCGGTCCGACGACGAGCCCAGGTGATACTTGACGTCGCCCGAGCCGCCGACGTCGTCGGGGCTCGACGAGCCGCCCTGGAATTCGTGGAAGATCGCCGTGAACGGCTTGCTCATGACGTTGGCAAGCACGTTGAGCCGGCCGCGGTGCGCCATGCCGAGGACGATTTCCTCGAGGCCGAGCTGCGAGCCGCGCTTGAAGATTTGCTCCATGGCCGGAACCAGGCTTTCGCCGCCGTCGAGGCCGAACCGCTTGGTGCCGGTGAACTTCTTGTCGAGGTACTTCTCGAAGCCCTCGGTTTCGATCAGCCGGTTGAGAATCGCCTTCTTGCCGACGACCGTGAATTCCGGCTGGTTGTGGATGCGCTCGATGCGCTCCTGAATCCAGGCCTTTTCGTCCGGGTCCTGGATGTGCATGAACTCGACGCCGATCGAGCCGCAGTAGGTTTCCTTGAGGATGCGGATGATCTCGCGGAGCGTCGCAGTCTCGAGGCCGAGCACGTAGTTGATGAAGATCGGCCAGTCGAGGTCCTTTTCCTTGAAACCGTAGCTGCCCGGATCGAGCTCGGGGTGTTCCTTCGGCTCTTCGAGGCCGAGCGGATCGAGGTTCGCGTGCAGATGCCCGCGCACGCGGTAGGCGCGGATCAGCATCAGGGCGCGGATACTGTCGAGCGTCGCCTCGCGGACCTGCACGGCGCCGTAGCGGCCGGTGCCCGCCGGCGCTTCCTGCGCACGCACCACATGCGAGTCGGTCGCCATCTGTTCGGAGAGCGGCGCCAGTTGCCCCTGATTGAGGACGCCGGCGTCGGACGGCGCCCACGAGGCGCCACGCTTCTCGGCCAGGAACGATCCCGCTTCGTCTTCCAGGCCGGCGAAGAAATCCTGCCAGCGGTGATCCACCGACCCCGGATCGTCGAGATAGCGTTCGTACAGCTCGGCGATATAGATCTGGTTGCCCGTATAGAGGAACTGCGTCGGATCCGTGCCGTCCATCTTTCGCGTCACCCTCGCGGGTGCTCCCTTCCAGTTACCTGGCGCCGTCATCCGGCGGCGTCTCCGCCGTCGAATGGTCCGTCGGTTGAGGTGTCATCGTCAGAACCGTGACGCCCTTCGGCGCCTCGAAACGGTGCCAGCACCCCCTGGGCACCACCGTCACCGTGCCGGCCGCCAGATCGAGCCGGCGCGTTTCGCCGCCTTCGATGACGAACAGGCGCGCCGCGCCCTTCAGGACCTGCACCAGTTCGTCGCCGTTCGGGTGCCGTTCCCACGGGCTCTCGCCCTCGAAGCTGCCGGCGAAGACGGCGCCGTTTTCGGTCTCGCAGAGCCGGGCGAACGCCGACTTGGCCTCCGTCTGGATGCGATCCCGCCGCCGGTTCCGGAGAACCGGCAGCGGCTTGATCGCCGCGTCGATATCGACGGCAACGGACGGCATCAGCGCGTCACCCCTTGAGCGCCTTCAGCATGGTCTCGCCGATGCCGGCCGGGCTGTCGGTGACGTGGATGCCGGCGGAGCGCATGGCTTCCAGCTTGTCCTCCGCACCGCCCTTGCCGCCGGAGATGATGGCACCGGCGTGGCCCATGCGGCGGCCCGGAGGGGCCGTGCGGCCGGCGATGAAACCGACCGTCGGCTTCTTCACCTTCGAGCTTTTCAGCAGCGCCGCGCCGTCTTCCTCGGCCGAACCGCCGATTTCGCCGATCATGACGATGCTCTGGGTTTCCGGGTCGGCCAGGAACATCTCCAGGCAGTCGACGAAGTTGGTGCCGTTGACCGGGTCGCCGCCGATGCCGATGCAGGTGGTCTGACCGAGGCCGGCGGCCGTCGTCTGCGCCACCGCTTCGTAGGTCAGCGTGCCGGACCGCGACACGATGCCGACGGAGCCCTTGCGGTGAATGTGACCCGGCATGATGCCGATCTTGCATTCGCCGGGCGTGATGACGCCCGGGCAGTTCGGGCCGACGAGGCGCGTCTTGGTGCCGTTCAGCGCCCGCTTGACCCGCACCATGTCAAGCACCGGAATGCCCTCGGTGATGCAGACGACCAGCGGCAGCTTGGCGTCGATGGCTTCCAGGATGGCGTCCGCCGCGAACGGCGGCGGCACGTAGATCACGGAGGCGTTGGCGCCCGTCTTCTTGACCGCTTCATCGACCGTGTCGAAGACCGGCAGGTCGAGATGCTTGGTGCCGCCCTTGCCCGGCGTCACGCCGCCGACCATCTGGGTGCCGTAGGCGATGGCCTGTTCGGAATGGAAGGTGCCCTGCGCGCCGGTGAAGCCCTGGCAGATGACCTTGGTGTTCTTATCGACGAGGACGGACATCAGCGGGCCTCCTGCACGGCTTTGACGATCTTCTGGGCGGCGTCGCTCAGATTGTCGGCGGAGATGATGGGAAGGCCGCTGTCGGCCATGATCTTCTTGCCGAGCTCGACGTTCGTCCCTTCGAGGCGGACGACGAGCGGCACGGCAAGCTTCACTTCGCGGGCCGCCGCGACCACGCCCTCGGCGATGATGTCGCAACGCATGATGCCGCCGAAGATGTTGACCAGGATCCCCTCGACGTTCGGATCGGCGAGGATGATCTTGAACGCCTTCGTGACGCGCTCCTTGGTCGCACCGCCGCCGACGTCGAGGAAGTTGGCGGGGTCGGAACCGTACAGCTTGATGATGTCCATGGTCGCCATGGCGAGGCCGGCGCCGTTCACCATGCAGCCGATCTTGCCGTCGAGCTTGATGTAGTTGAGCTCGTGCTTGCCGGCTTCCAGTTCCGCCGGGTCTTCCTCGTCCTCGTCGCGCAACTCGGCGACGTCGGGATGCCGGTAGAGCGCGTTGTCGTCGAAGTTGACCTTGGCGTCGAGCGCGATGACATCACCCGAACCGGTGACGACCAGCGGGTTGATTTCGACCAGCGAGCAGTCGAGATCGTTGAACGCCTTGTAGAGCGCCATGATGAACTTCGACGCCGACTTGATCTGGCCGCCCCTGAGGCCGAGCCCGAAGGCCAGCTTACGCGTGTGGTACGGCTGGATACCGGTCGCCGGATCGACGGCGACCTTGATGATCTTCTCGGGGGTATTGTGCGCCACTTCCTCGATTTCCATGCCGCCCTCGGTGGACGCCATCAGGGTGAGGCGCGACGTTTCACGGTCCAGCAGCATGCCCAGGTAAAGTTCGCGCGCGATGTCGCAGCCTTCCTCGATGTAGAGGCGCTTCACCTGCTTGCCGGCCGGTCCGGTCTGCTTGGTGACGAGCACGTGGCCGAGCATCTCGGCGGCGTTGGCCTTCACCTCGTCGACCGACTTGACGACGCGAACGCCGCCCTTGCCGTCCGGATTTTCCTTGAAGCGGCCGGCGCCGCGGCCACCGGCGTGAATCTGCGACTTGACGACGAAAACCTTGCCGCCCAGTTCCTGGGCCGCCTTGACGGCCTCATCGACCGTATAGGCGACATGCCCGCGCGGCACGGCGACGCCGTACTTCGAGAGCAGTTGCTTCCCCTGGTACTCGTGAATGTTCATTCTTCTTCCCCGTTGCGCCGCCCCCGGCGAACCGGGGGCGGACCTTTATCGTTTGTCGTTCTCCGGTGAAGGCTTACTTCTTCGCCTTCTTCTTCGCGGCGGCCTTGATCTTGGCGACCGCCTTGTTCAGTTCCTGCACCGCCTGGACCGACTTCTTGAACATGGTGCGCTCGTTGGCGTCGAGGTCGATCTCGACGATGCGTTCCACGCCCTTGGCGCCGATCACCACCGGCACGCCGACGTAGAGGCCCTTCACGCCGTATTCGCCCTTGAGATACGCGGCGCACGGCAGCACGCGCTTCTTGTCCTTGAGGTAGCTCTCGGCCATGGCGATGGCCGACGACGCCGGCGCGTAGAAGGCGGAACCGGTCTTCAGGAGCGAGACGATCTCGCCGCCGCCCATGCGGGTGCGCTGGACGATGTCGTCGACCTGCTGCTGGGTGATCCACTTCATCTTGATGAGGTCCGGCAACGGAATGCCGGCGACGGTGGAATAGCGGATCGACGGCACCATGGTGTCGCCGTGGCCGCCGAGCACGAAGGCGGTGACGTCCTCGACCGAGACGTTCATGGCCTGCGCCAGGAAGTACTGGAAGCGGGCGCTGTCGAGCACGCCGGCCATGCCGACGACCCGGTTGTGCGGCAGGCCGCAGGCGTCGCGCAACACGCCGACCATGACGTCCAAGGGGTTGGTGATGCAGATGACGAAGGCCTTCGGCGCGTACTTCTTGATGCCGGCGCCGACCTGTTCCATGACGTTGGTGTTGATGCCGAGCAGGTCGTCGCGGCTCATGCCGGGCTTACGCGCGACACCGGCGGTGACGATGATCACGTCGGCGCCCTTGATCGCGGCGTAGCTCTTGGCGCCGGACATGGCGCTATCGAACCCTTCGACCGGGCTGCTTTCCGCGATGTCGAGGGCCTTGCCCTGCGGAATGCCGTCGACGACGTCGAACAGGACAACGTCGCCCAGTTCCTTGAGACCGACCAGATGAGCCAACGTGCCGCCGATGTTGCCGGCGCCGACGAGCGCAATCTTATTGCGAGCCATGTTCCTACCTCGGTTGGATGACAAAATATCGCCGGGTTTCGGGCCGGCGTCTGGTCTGTCGTAAACGGTTTGCCATAGCAGGGCAAGGATTCCCGGTCTTTTAGGACCGATCGTTCCGTAATATTTCCGTCGGAAATCAGACCGTCACGACGAGGCCGTCGCGGGCCGTTTCCTCGGGCACGCCGTCGGCGTGGCGGAGCATCTCCGGTCCCATGTGCGTGAGGATCATCCGCTTCGCCGTCAGTTCCGTCCGGTGCGCCTGGATATCCGGGTAATTCAGGTGCGCCTTGATCGGCTTTTCGTAGGAATAGCACTCGGCGATGAAGAGATCGGCATCGCGCGCCAGGTCCGGCATGTGCTTGGTCCAGGCGCTGTCGCCGGTGTAGGCGACGGTCTTGCCGGCGATCTCGACGCGGACGCAGGTCGGGTTGGTGTCGCCGGTGTGCGCCGCCGGATAGGCGGTGATCCGCATCGGGCCGACCGCCGTCGGCGTCATCACCGGCACCTCGACGTAGTCGAGCGGAAACTTGGGCGTCATGACGTGCGAGCCCGGAAACAGGACGTCCCCGTACTCGGCGAGCCGGGTCTTGGTGTCGCGCGGCCCGGCGATAACCAGCGGACTTTCCCGCTTGGCGCCCAGTATGGCGTCCAACAGCATGAACGGCACGCCGCCGCAGTGATCGCCGTGGATATGCGTGAGCACGATGGCGTCGATGCTGTTGTGTGGAATACCGAGTGCGTTGAGGGCGATCAGGCTCGACGCCCCGAAGTCGATGACGAAGCGATAGCCGGGCGCGTCGACGAGGATGCAGGTCTGGAACCGTCCGCCCGACCCGAAGGCGTCGCCGGACCCGACGAAGGTCACGGAAACGCTCATGTCCGATGGCCCATGGCCATATAGTCGGCGGACTGCATCTCGATCAGGCGCGACACCGTGCGCTCGAATTCGAACGCCCCGTCCCCTTCCGTATACAGTTCCGTCGGCGGCACGGCGGCGGAGCAGACGAGATTGACCTTGGCCTCGTACATAGCGTCGATCAGGGTCACGAACCGCTTCGCTTCGTTGCGGTTGGCGGGTCCTAGCTTCGGCACACCCTTGAGGATCAGGGTGTGGAACCGCTCGGCGATGGCGAGGAAGTCGCCGGGTCCGAGGGGGCGGGCGCACAGTTCGTCGAAGCTGGCGAACAGCACCCCCTCGGCGGCGCGCGACAGTTCCAGCTTGCGGCCGTTGACGTCGAGCGCCGTCGGATGCGGCTCGGCGCCGATGGTGAGATCGCGGAAATCCTGTTCCAGCTTTTCCGCCGCCTGGGCGTCGTCCGGCGTGACGTAGACCTCGATGCCCTTGAGGCGCGCGAGGCGGTAGTCTTCCGCCGCCACCAGTTCGAGGACGTCCATCTTCTGAACGAAGAGGTCGATGAACGGCAGGAACCGCTCCCTCTGCAGGCCGTCCTTGTAGAGGTCCTTCGGGTGCCGGTTCGACGTCGCGACGATGACGACGCCGTGCTCGAACAACGCCTGGAACAGCCGCCCGAGGATCATGGCGTCGGCGATGTCGGTGACATGGAATTCGTCGAAGCAGAGCAGCCAGGCCTGATCGGCGATGACGCGGGCGAGCGCCATTAGCGGGTCCTTCGACTGCGGCACCTTGCCCGCCTTCTGCGCTTCCCGGAAGGCATGCACGCGGCGGTGCACCTCCTGCATGAAGGCGTGAAAGTGCACGTGCTGCCGGGCCTCGACCGGGGCGCTCTCGAAGAACAGGTCCATGAGCATGGATTTGCCGCGCCCGACGCCGCCCCACATGTAGAGGCCCTTCGGCGGCGGCATGGTCTTCGTGCCGATGCCGAGGCGCGCCGCCCAACCCTGCTTGCCCATCTGCCCCTTGTAGGCGACGAGCTGTTCGGCGAGGCGCTGCAAGGCGAGCGCGGCGGCTTCCTGCGCCGGGTCGGCCTTGATGGCGCCCGTCTCGACAAGTCGGCGATAGGCGTCGATCGGCCGAGCGTCGGCCTGGCTGGTGCGATTGGCTGCCTGCATCACAAGGTTCGGACGTTAGACCCTGCCGGGCAAGAGGTCCATGCCGGTTTGATCGCCGTTCCGCGGCCGTCGGCGATCACGGGATTTCGACTTGCGCCGGCAAACGCGGGACGCCACGGTTCCGGAAACGGAGTGCCGCCCAATGGACGCATTACTGTCGAACGAGGGACTGGTCCGCATCGGCGTGTTCGCCGGCCTGCTCGTCCTGATGATAGGTCTGGAGGCATTGGCGCCGAGGCGGCGCCGGCAATTGTCCCGCAAGGACCGTTGGCCGGCAAACCTCGGCATCGTCGTCGTCGACACGCTGGCCGCCCGGCTCCTGATCCCGCTGCCGCCGGCCGCCGCAGCGCTTTGGGCCGCCGAGCACGGTATCGGCACGTTTCACTGGCTGGCGCTGCCGGACTGGGCGGCGATCCTCGCCACCATCCTGATTTTAGATCTCGCCATCTACGCCCAGCACGTGGTCTTCCATAAGGTGCCGGTGCTGTGGCGGCTGCACCGCATGCACCACGCCGACACCGAAATCGACACCACCACCGGCATCCGCTTCCATCCGATCGAGATCGTGCTGTCGATCCTGATCAAGATCGCGCTGGTGATCGCGCTCGGCGCGCCGGCGGCGGCCGTCATCCTGTTCGAGGTGATCCTGAACGCCTGCGCCATGTTCAACCACGCCAACCTGGCGCTGCCGGTTTGGCTCGACCGGCCGCTGCGTCTCCTGATCGTGACGCCGGACATGCACCGGGTGCACCATTCCTGGCACCGGGACGAGACCGACAGCAACTACGGCTTCAACGTGCCGTGGTGGGACCGGCTCTTCGGCACCTACCGGGCGCAGCCGCGCGACGGACACGACGGCATGACCATCGGCCTCAAGACCTTCCGCGAAGCCGAACACCGGGGTTTGCTGGGGTTGCTCAGGATTCCGTTCCGCACTTGATCGGCCCGAGAATGGTGTTATAACATTCGTAATAATGGAGAGTTCCATGACGGAACGGATCAGCTTGCGAAAGATCGGCAACTCCCTCGGGGTCATCATCCCGAAGGGTGAGTTGGAACGCATGCATCTCGCCGAGGGCGAGGATCTGTTCCTCGTCCGCACCGCCAGCGGCATCGAACTGACACCCTACGATCCGGACTTCGCGAAAGCGATGGAGGCCGGTCGCAAGTTCATGGACAAGCATCGCGACGCCCTCAAGGAACTCGCGAAGTAACCGATGCCGCGTTGGCTCACGCGCGGCATGGTGCTCGCGCTCCATGACGAACAACTCGAACGCTTCGGCGGCGGCCGGGGACTCAGAGACGAAGGACTTCTGGACAGCGCGCTCGCCCGCGCGAAAAACCGCCATGCCTATGAGCCTAATGCAACGCTCTTTCAACTCGCGGCCGATTACGGCTACGGCATCGTGCGCAACCATCCGTTCGTAGACGGCAACAAGCGGACCGGCGTCATTTCCGTCGCCGTGTTCCTGAGCCTCAACGGCTACGCCTTCGATCCGGATCAAATGGACGAAGTCAGGACAATCCTCGCCCTCGCTGCCGGCGAGGTGGATGAGGAAGACCTGGCGCGCTGGATCGCCGCCAACTGCACGCCAATCGAAGCCTAACCCCGCTTCACGTCCGCCATCATGGCCGCCGTGGCGCGGGCCGCCGGATCAATGCTGGCGGCGAGTTGTTCGCGCACCCGATCGGCGTCGGCGGCGCTCCGGTTCTGGCTCAGCTTGGTCTTGATCTCGATGCGCGCCACCGGCATCTCGAAGGCGACGATCCCCTTCAGTTGCTTTTCGAGCGCGCCATCCGGCAGGTTCTCGACCCGCCAGTTGCCGGTCTCGTCGCTCTCGAAGGTGCCGACGAGGACGCGGAGAACGTCCGCCGCCGCGTCACCCTCGACGATGCGGGGCGCCCCGAAGACATGCACGGCGGCGTAGTTCCACGTCGGCACCAGGCCCGGCGTCTCATACCAATTCGGCGAGACGTAAGCATGCGGGCCGGAGAAGACGGCGACCGCCTCCGCCTTGCCGTCGAAGGCCTGCCACTGCGGGTTCGCCCTAGCGACGTGGCCGACGAGAACGCCATCCGGCCGGCGCACCATCGGCAGGTGGTTGGCGAGCGGCGGCGATCCCGCCGTGACCAGCAGGCCGAAGGCGTTTTCGGCGATCAGCCGGTCGCCGAGGGCCGCGTCGTCGCTTTCGAACATCTTGGGCATGTACATGGCGTCACCTCCGCCGGGGAACCGGATTGCCCGCGTCCCTTTCGGCGCCTATATCAAATGAAGTCTCCGAGGCGGCTGCATACGAAATGATTGGCCCCTGCGAAAGGGCCGTTACGCCGCGCTCGACAGGGCCATTTTAACCGAGGGGAACAGGAAATGGACGAAGAAGTCTTCAACATGCAACTCAGGAAGTTCCTGAAGAACGTCGGCGTTAGGTCGCAGCGGGAAATCGAGACCGCGATCCGCGACGCCATCGCGTCCGGCAAGCTCAAGGGCGACGAGAGCGTCGCCGCCAAGGTGACGCTAACCCTGGAAGGTCTCGGCGTCTCCAAGGACATCACCGGCAGCATCGATCTCAAGTAATCGACATCGCCATTCGGCAATGAAAACGGGGGGCTTTCGCCCCCCGCTTTCGTTTTCGGTTCCCGCGACCGCCGTCAGCGGCGCTTCACCAGCGCCTTCTTGATCTCGGCGATGGCCTTGCCCGGGTTCAGGCCCTTCGGGCAGGTGTTCGTGCAGTTCATGATGGTGTGGCAGCGGAACAGCCGGAACGGGTCGTCCAGGTTGTCGAGCCGCTTGCCGGTCGCCTCGTCGCGCGAGTCGGCGATCCAGCGGTACGCCTGCAACAGGATCGCCGGACCGAGGTAGCGGTCGCCGTTCCACCAGTAGCTCGGGCACGACGTTTGGCAGCAGAAACAGAGGATGCATTCCCAGAGGCCGTCCAGCTTCTCGCGCTCTTCCGGGCTCTGCAGCCGTTCCGTCGTCGGCGGCTGCGTGTCCGCCTGCAACCACGGCTCGATGGAGCGGTACTGCGCGTAGGGCACGCTCAAATCCGGCACCAGATCCTTGATCACCGGCATGTGCGGCAACGGATAGATCTTCACGTCGCCCTTGATGTCCTCGATCGCCTTGGTGCACGCCAGCGTATTGGTGCCGTCGATGTTGAAGGCGCAGGACCCGCACACGCCCTCGCGGCAGGAGCGCCGGAAGGTGAGCGTCGGGTCGATCTCGTTCTTGATCTTGATCAGTGCGTCCAGAACCATCGGACCGCACTTGTCGAGATCGACCTCGTAGGTGTCGATGCGCGGCGTCTGGCCGCTGTCCGGGTCCCAGCGATAGATGCGGAACTTGCGGATACGCGTGGCGCCCGTCGCCGGAAAGCTCTTGCCCTCGGTGATCTTCGAATTGGCGGGGAGCGAGAATTCGACCATGTCCGTTACTCCCTCAATACACCCGAGCCTTCGGCTCGATATATTTCACCTCATCGGTGAGGGTGTAGGTGTGCACCGGCCGGTAGCCGAGCTTGACCCCGTTGTTTTCGTCGACCCACGCCAGCGAATGCTTCATCCAGGTGACGTCGTCGCGGTCCGGATAATTCTCGTGCGCGTGCGCGCCCCGGCTTTCGTGCCGCGCCTCGGCGGAATGCAGGGTCGCCAACGCGCACGGGACGAGGTTGGTGAGTTCCAAGGTTTCGACGAGATCAGAGTTCCAGATCAGCGAGCGGTCGGACGTCTTGAGGTCCTTCAGCTTGGCCGCCACGCCGTCGACCAGCCCGACGCCTTGCTTGAGGACTTCGGACGTGCGGAAGACCGCCGCGTTGTTCTGCATGACCCGCTGCAATTCGCCGCGGATCGCCGCCGTCGGCGTCGCTCCCGACGCGTGCCGCAGTTTGTCGAAGCGGTCGAGCGCCTTTTCCGACGACGCCTTGTTCAGGGCCGGCAGGGTCGAGCCCGGCGTCACCAGTTCGGCGGCGCGGATGGCGGCGGCACGGCCGAACACGACAAGGTCGAGCAGCGAATTGGTGCCGAGCCGGTTGGCGCCGTGCACGGAGACGCAGGCGCACTCGCCGATGGCCATCAGGCCCGGGTTCACCTTGTCCGGCTCGCTTTCCGTCGGGCGCAGCACTTCGCCGCGGTAATTGGTCGGCACGCCGCCCATGTTGTAGTGCACCGTCGGCAGCACCGGGATCGGCTCCTTCGTCGCGTCGACGCCGGAGAAGATGCGGGCCGTTTCGGTGATGCCCGGCAGGCGCTGGTTGAGAACCTCGCCGCCGAGATGCTCGAGATGCAGATGGATGTGGTCGGCGTCGTCGCCGACGCCCCGGCCTTCACGGATTTCCACCGTCATGGCGCGGCTCACCACGTCGCGGCTCGCCAGGTCCTTGGCGGTCGGCGCGTAGCGTTCCATAAACCGCTCGCCCTTCGAGTTGGTGAGATATCCACCCTCGCCGCGCGCGCCTTCGGTGATCAGGCAGCCCGACCCGTAGATGCCGGTCGGATGGAACTGCACGAACTCGTGGTCCTGCAACGGAATGCCGGCGCGCGCCGCCATGCCGTTGCCGTCGCCGGTACAGGTGTGCGCCGAGGTGCACGAGAAGTAGGCGCGGCCGTAACCGCCGGTCGCCAGCACCGTCACGTGGCCCTGGAATCGATGGATCTTGCCGTCGTCCAAATTCCACGCCAGCACGCCCTGGCAGGAGCCGTCCTCGCCCATGATCAGGTCGATGGCGAAGTACTCGACGAAGAATTCCGCGTCGTGGCGGAGCGACTGCTGATAGAGGGTGTGCAGGATCGCGTGGCCGGTGCGGTCGGCGGCGGCGCAGGCACGCTGCACCGGCTTCTCGCCGAAGTTGGACATGTGGCCGCCGAACGGACGCTGGTAGATGCGGCCGTCGTCGGTGCGCGAGAACGGCACGCCGTAGTGTTCCAGCTCGTAGACCGCCGGCACCGCTTCGCGGCACATGTATTCGATGGCGTCCTGGTCGCCGAGCCAGTCGGCGCCCTTCACCGTGTCGTACATGTGCCAGATCCAATTGTCCTCGGCCATGTTGCCCAAGGACGCGCCGATGCCGCCCTGCGCCGCCACCGTATGCGAGCGGGTCGGGAAGACCTTGGTGATGCAGGCCGTCTTGAGGCCCGCCGCGGCCATGCCGAAGGTGGCGCGAAGCCCCGCGCCGCCGGCGCCGACAACGACGACGTCGTATTTGTGATCGACGATTTCGTAGGCGTTTGTCATCAGGCGTCAGCTCCCGAACGTCAGGCGGGCGATGGCGAAGAGCCCGCAGGCGGCCACCAGGACGGCGCCGAACTTGATCAGAATGAGGGTCGTCATCTTCGCGGCTTCGCCGTGCACGTAGTCCTCGACCACCACCTGCAGGCCGAGTTGTCCGTGATAGAAGGCGGTGACGATCAAAAGGCCGAGCAGCACCGGGTTGTAGTGCCGGGCGACCCAGGCCTTGAAGGTCGCGAGATCGGCGCCGAGCATCGGCGCGGCGGAAATCGCGAACCAGACGATCAGCGGCACCAGCGCGATGGCGCTGACCCGCTGCACCCAGAAATGATGCGCGCCTTCGTGCGTGGAGCCGAGACCGCGGACGCGGCCGAGTTTCGAGCGCATCTGCATCACGCACCTCCCACGGCAACGGCGACGGTGACGACGGTCAGGACGACGGAGACGCCGATGACGACGAGACCGCTCGTGCGCAACGCGCCGAGTTCGAGGCCGACGCCGGTATCCCAAACCAGATGCCGGATGCCGTTCACGGTGTGGTACCACATGGAGAACACGACACCGAGCAGCACCAGCTTACCGAGCCAGGACCCCAGGATCGCCTGCGCGCTGGCGAAACTATCGGCGCCGTAGGTCGCCGACATCAGCCAATAGACGAGCAGCACGGCCCCGAAGGAAAGTGCGACGCCGGTGATGCGGTGGGTGATCGAGAGAATGGCGTCGAGCGGCAGCCTGTAGACTTGCAGGTGCGGCGATAACGGGCGATTCCGGTCGGTCATATGACTTGCCTTGTCCCTAAGAGCAGCGCCTTGTTGCAGCGCACATACGACGTAGCCATGTGGTACTCACCGCCCCCAGGCAAGTCAACAATCCCCGTCGCGCGCCGTCAGGATATGAGCAATCGCCGCCGAGGCGCAACCAAGCGATGTCGGCATGCGGCATTTCGTGGCCTTTCGCGGTTTTTTCGGCATGGGTCCGACCGAGGTTTAGCTTCCCGTGCCAACCGATTGGCGAAAATCCGATTTTCCCGATAGGCCTTTTCGCGCCTGTGGAAATCTTGTGCGCATGCTGGGGATAACCGCTGCCCTTATGCACAGGAATCGCCATTTACCCACGCTTTTTCGCGTTGCCGCGCTTCGCGTACCGGTCGCATTCTCATCGCTGCATGTGGTGGTGTCGCAACGCCCGTGCCGGGCCCACCGGCCCCGGCGCGGGGTCGACCGGCCGGACGGATGGCTTCGGTCATTCCATGGTCGCGAGACGCCGACCCAGTGCTTGGCCCGGTCGTGGCCGCCGGCGGTCCGCCCAGGGGCGCCCATCGGACCACGACGGTGCGTAGTGGGCTTCTCCTGCGGCGCACCGGGCGAGCCGCCCGTTCGGGCGGTTCGGCGGAACACCGGGTTCCGCCGCGTCCTTCAAGGGACGCCGCCCCTGCCTCGCATGACGGCGGTCGTGCTGCGTCTGTCCCATTTTCGGCGCTTCGGCGCCAGGGTGGTAGGACGTTCGTCGCCTCGGGTCAATCTCTGCCCAGGGTGCGCCCGAAAGCGATCAAACGGCGGCAGTGGCGCCTCATATGCAACGGAGCCTGGCCGGCTCCAAGAGGCGTCAGGAGTGCCGACCCAGCGGTGCGCGGCGCGGGTTTCCCAGGACCCACGTCCCTGACGCCTCTTTTATATTCCGGGCGCGGAATCGCGATCAACAATATTTTGTAGGTAAATGACGCGGAATCCCCAGGATTTCCGCCCCAAAGTTTCCGCATCAGGCGCGACGCGGCATCAATACCCAGTAATCGAAATCGAGCACCACGTCGGCGAGGAGCTTGCCGTCGGCGTCCTTATACGGGAAGTCGGCGCAGGGCCGATCCTTGGTCGCGACGGTGCGCACGCGAAGCGCGCCGAGATCATTCCGGCCCGCGATTTCGGCCTTATCCAATACTTCCGACCAAGCGTGGATGGTGTCGCCGGCGAAGATCGGATTGGCGTGCTGGCCGGCGTTGATCGCCGCCACCTTGAAGGCGTTGGCGAGGCCGTTGAAACTGAGGGCGCGCGCCGTCGAGATGACGACGCCGCCATAGACGAGGCGCTTGCCGAAACGGCCGGATTTCTGTTCGAACTGGTTGAAGTGCACCTTGGCGGTGTTCTGATAAAGGCGCGTCGCCAGCATGTGCTCCGCTTCCTCGACGGTGTTGCCGTCGACATGGTCGATCTTCTCGCCGACGGCATAGTCGTCCCAGAGATGCGGACTGCCGGCGAGTGCCGCATCGTAGCCGCGGCAGTCGAATCCGGGCGGCACGACGAGCGCCGATGCCGCGACGGCCTTCGGCAAGTCCGGCACCTGCGCTTCCGGCGCCGGCGCGCTTTCGTCACGCTTTCGCACCATCACCCAGCGCACGTAATTGAGCACCGTTTCGCCGCGCTGGTTGACGCCCGTCGACCGGACGTAGACGACGCCGGTCTTACCGTTGGAATTTTCCTTGAGGCCGATCACCTCAGACTTCGTCTTGAGCGTGTCGCCGGCGAACACCGGAGCGCCGAAAACGCCGGCAGCGTAGCCGAGATTGGCGACGGCGTTCAGCGAGACGTCGGGCACCGTCTTGCCGAAGACGATGTGGAACGCCAGCAGATCGTCGATCGGCATGTCGGCGTAGCCGACGCTCTTCGCGAACTCGGCCGACGACTGCACGGCGAAGCGGCCGCCGTAGAGCGCGCCGTAGAGCGCGATATCGCCCGCCGTGACGGTCCGGGGTGTCGCGTGCGCCAGCGTCTGGCCGAGGCGAAAATCCTCGAAGAAATTTCCGGCGTTGGTCTTGTCGGACATTTTCCCTCCTCAGCCGCGCGCCTGGATCGCTTCGGCGAGGGCGACCAGCCGCTTCGCTTCCGCGACGTGCAGGTTCTCGATCAGCTTGCCGTCGACCAGAACGACGCCCTTGCCGGCCTTCACCGCCTCGCCGTGCGCGTCGATGATCCGGCGCGACCAGGCGATTTCCTTTTCCGACGGCGCGAATACCTCGTTGGCGGTGGCGATGGTCTTCGGATGGATCAGCGTCTTGCCGTCCATGCCGAGGTCGCGGCCCTGTTCGCAGGCGGCGCGGAAACCGGCGTCGTCCTCCAGATCCAGATGCACGCCGTCGAGAACGGCGATCTTCGCCGCCCGCGCCGCCAGGATGCACATTTCAAGCGACAGGATGAACGGAAGCCGGTCCGGCGTGTGCCGGCAGTTCAAGTCCTTGGCGAGGTCGGAGGTGCCGAGCACCAGACAGCCGACGCGCGGATCGGCGAAGGCGATCTCCTTGGCGTTCAGGATGCCGAGCGGCGTTTCCATCATGCACCAGAGCGCCATCGACTTCGGCGCACCGGCGCCGTCCATGATGGCGAGCGCCTGTTTGACCATCGCGGCGCTTTCCACCTTCGGCACCAGCGCCGCATGGCAGTTCGACATGCGGGCGATGGCCTCCAGATCGGCCTTCGCCCATTCGGTGTCGAGGCCGTTCGAACGGACGACGATTTCCCGCTCGCCGTAGCCGCCGGCCGAGAGCGCCGCGGCGATGCCGTCGCGGGCCGTCTGCTTCATGTCCGGCGCCACCGAATCCTCGAGATCCAGGATCAGCCCGTCGGCGGCGAGCGTGCGCCCCTTGTCGAGGGCGCGGGCGTTCGAGCCCGGCATGTAGAGAACGGAACGGCGCGGGCGGGCGGCGGCGGTCATGGTGCTGTCTCCGAAAGCCTATTGTGCAGTGCGGCAGAACTATAATCCCTGCCCCGGATGTGGCAAGGTGCCGGCCATGCAGGTGATCTCCGTCCAGTCCCGCGTCGCGCACGGCTACGTCGGCAACGCCGCCGCCGTTCCCGCCTATCAGGCGGCGGGCATCGACGCCTGGGCCGTCGACACGGTGCGTCTGGCGTATCACCCGGGACATGCCCGGGCCTTCGGCCCGCCGGCCGGTTCGAAGACGGCGCCGGACGAGGTGGCAGCGATGCTGGCCGGCGTCTTTGCGCGCGTCGGTCACACGCCGGTCGCCGTGCACCTGGGTTATCTCGGCAGCGCCGAAACCGGGCGGCGGGTCCTTGCCGAGATCGCGAAGCGCCGGCAATCCGGCGTGGCCGACCGCCTGATCGTCGATCCCGTCATCGGCGACGACGCCGAGGGCCGCTACGTCGAGGAGGCGCTCGTGGGCTTCTACCGCGACGAGGCCGCGCCCCTCGCCGACGTGTTGCTGCCGAACAGGTTCGAACTGGCGCTGCTGACCGGCATGACGGTCGAAAGCCTCGCCGACGCCAAGGCCGCTGCTTTGACTGTCGCCCCGGGCCGCAATTCCACCGTTCTGGTGTCTTCGTTGCCGGGCGTGGACGGCGGGATCGCCAATCTGGCGGTCGATGCCGACGGCGCCTGGATGGCGGAGGTGCCGAAGCGCCCGCTTCGCGCCAAGGGGTCCGGCGATCTTCTGGGTGCCGTGTTCGCGGCGCGTCTGATCGGCGGCGATTCCCTCGCCGAGGCGCTCGGCCGGGCCGTCGGCGCCGTCGACGCCGTCGTCCGCGCCGCCGTCGCAATGGATGCCGACGACCTGCCGTTGGCGGAAAACCTAAGCCGGCTCGGCGATCCTGGGAATTCCGCCATTATCACGCCCTGTTAAACGCCAACCTGGCAAAAACCGCCTTGTTCCAAGACGTCAGGCATTCGTCATCGCTATTTGCGAAAATCCCTCAAAATAACTAGGTCATGTACCCATAAAAGGGATTCACAACACTGCCGAGATGTGATTCAAG
>JAYOFL010000060.1:0-18842 GCA_038117205.1 Rhodospirillales bacterium
TTTGTTCCAGGGATAATCTCTCAAATTCCCCGGTTCAAAAAAACCGCTCAGGTCAGTACAGATCGCCATCGATATGATCGGCAGGTTGCCGAAGGCCGATTGGAACAGGACCGACGCCATCGAAATGCTGGTCTACGATCCGCCGTCTAAAGAGCGGAAGCGCAACGATGCCTACACCAAAGTCATCGGCGTCTATACCATCGGCGATTTGATGACGTGGCCGGCGCCGATCGTCGTCTATCAGGACATGCGCTATTCGTCGCCGCTGAACGTCGCGCTCAGTATCGTCGGCAATGCCCTGCTCGCCGACCGGCATCGGCGTCTGATCCGTCTCCGCAAGGAAATGCAAGACATGGAAGCGGGCCGGCTGCCGACGGACGCCAAACGCCTGAAGGCGAACCGCGCCGAGGTCGACCGGATGCTGCGACTGATCCACAAGGACGCGCCGCCGGACGAGTTGGTCAAGGATCTATGCGAAGGCAACATCGCGATCTTCAATGCGCACAAGGTGCTGCACCCGGACCCGAAGAAGCTCGATGCGATGGCGCGCAAGCTGTCGCAATCGAAGTGCCGATGACGGTTTCCGGGGCCGTGTGTGTCCGGCAAGCCCCGAGCATTAGAAAATATATGCCTCGCCGCCGCTTGCCGGTGGGCGGGCCTTGTCGTATCTGAATCGCGTGCTGATCGTGCGCCGTCCACGCGGACGGCCGTCAGCCGCTAGGTGCCTGTCCATGGCCGACGGTCCGACGGGTTCGGCGCGAGAGACGTCAAGTCACCCGCGCCCCCAGGTTTCTTCCCGCCTTATCTTCGACGATATGGGGTCGGTTCACCGTCCCATGCCGCCGCAGCAGAACTTCTTCGGAACCCGCTCGCCGCCGGCGTGACCCTCCCGGCCGCGGCGTCCGCCGCATCCAAGAATTTCCCCGAAAACGCGCGTGCCGACCGGACACCGGAGCCGCCGCGCAGGAGTATGCAAATGCAATCCTATCTTTCCCTGGCCTTCGAGACGGCGATCCTCTTTGCCGTCATTGCCATTTTCCAAGTCGCGGTGATCGCCGTCCGCAAACCGACCGGTGCCAACTGGTTGAAGAGATCCGGCATGGACAGCCTCATCGCGCTCGTCCTGGTTTCGGCGTTCAGCTTTGCCTTCGCCTTCGAAATCAACGCCATGATCGGCGTCGGCATTCCCGTGTTGATTGCCATCGCGGTGGCGTGCGGGATGGTGGTCGGTTTCGGTTACGTATGTTGGCGCGCCAGTGCCCCGTGGCGGCGATCCGGCCCGGGGGACGCCAAGGATAGCGGCAAGACGCCGATGTCCGGCCCGACGCCGGCTGCCGCCTGAACGGAAACGACACCCATGCACCCGGAAATCTATATCGCCGTCGGCGGCATTTTCGTGGCCGTCAGTGTTGTTCTCGCCGTCGCGTTGGCGCTGCGGGCGCCGGGCCGGCCGAAGGCCCTCGGTGGCGATGCCGTCGATCAGGGCGTGGCGCTGCTGTTGACGGTCTTGATCTCATTCGCCATCGGGAATGCGATCACGGTGTTCCTCGATCTTCGTGCCGGGACCTACGCCTCGGTGGCCTTGGCGACGGCGATCACCGTCGTCAGCGGAACGATCGTCTGGCGTGTCTTCCGGATCAGGGCGAGATTGCGCCAGGCCGACGCCGGCCTGTCGCCGTTCCGCCTGCCGCGGTCGAAAGATGGTCTTACGCCGGGCGGTCAGAGCGGGTCGCCATTGCCGGCCTGAGCCATCGGGAAAGAAAACCGGACGAGGCCGCGTCGCCGACAGGTGACGCTAGGAGTCGCGCGCCGCATTTATGAACTGGGCGAAGGCGAGGTCCGCCTTCGCGATGTCGTGCAGTAGATCGTGCAGGCAGTTCTTCATGATCGCCACCGTCGCATGGCCCTGCTGACGGCAGCTATCCAGCAATTCCTCGATCCGCCGAACGCACTCGTGGTGATGGTTGCAGTGCCAATCGAAGCCGTCGTAGCCGTGACGCCGCATCAGGGCTTCCTCGTTGGCGAAATGCTCTGCCATGTAGCCGAGTAGCCGTGCGAAGTGCGCTTCGAAATCCTGGATCCTTCCGCCGGCGGATTGCGCAATGCATTCGTTGACGATCTCGATGAGCCTTTCGTGTTCGGCGTCGATGTCGCCGACGCGAATGTACAGCGATTTCGGGAGCGTGAAATGATCGGGGTTCTTGTCCACGGCCATTGAAGCCGGTCTCCTCGGCTTGCCGGGCGGGAATCCCGACTCCGGCTGTTAGGGGCCCACAATGCACCCGATTAGCCAAATCCCTACCTTGATGCATGTCAAGATTTTCGGGCGCGATGCGCGGATGGCGGACGAGGGACCGGGCTGCTAGCATGCCGCCGCCAAGCGGGAAAATCCGCGACAAACGATTTTGGGGGAGGACATGGCGACAGAGAACGTTTCGCGGAAATTGGCGGAATTCATCGCCGCGCTGCCGGCCGGCAAGCTCGACGCGGCGCTGGTCGGCGAGGCCAAGCGGTCCGTCCTCAACCACTTCGCCGCCGCGTTCGGCGGTTGCCGGGAGCCGGAAATCTCGGCCGCGGCGTCGATTCTCGCGGATCCGGACGGCACGGTACCGGCGATCGGCCGGACGGAACGGTTTCGGCCCTTGGATGGTGCCTTCATGAATGCGGCTCTCGCCAACGTCCTCGACTACGACGATACGCATCTGGCGACGGTGATCCATCCGGCGGCGCCGGTGGCGCCGGCGCTGTTCGCACTGGCGGCCATGCGGCCGATGTCGGGCCGCATGTTCCTGGAAGCGTTCGCCGTCGGCGTGGAGGTCGCCTGCCGCGCCGGCCTCGCCGCGACGCCGGCGCACTACCGGGGCGGCTATCACATCACCAGTACCTGCGGCGTATTCGGCGCCGCCGCCGCCGTGGGCTATGCCCTCGGCTTCAATGCCGATAGGCATGTCGACGCGCTGGGCATCGCCGCCAATCAATCGGCAGGCCTCGTCGGCAGCCTGGGGCGGATGTCGAAGTGCGCGTCCGTCGGCAACGCGGCCAGGAACGGCCTGTTCTCGGCATTGATGGCGGAAAGGGGCGTTACCGGTCCCGCCGACCCGTTCGGCGGTACGCACGGATTTTTTGCGACACTCTGCCGGCAGCCGGAGCCGGCGCTCCTCGTTGCCGACCTCGGAACCCGTTGGGAGGCGCTCAAGAACACCTACAAGCCGTATCCCTGCGGCATCGTCGTGCATTCGGTCATCGACGCCTGTCTGGCGCTCGTGGCGGCGCACAGCCTCAAGGCGGCCGACGTCGCGCGCATCGACGTCAGCGGCCACCCCTTGCTCCTGGAGCGCACCGACCGGCCGGGCGTCACGACGAGGCGTGAAGCGCAGGTCAGCCTGCAACACGCCTCGGCCGTCGCCGTCATGCGCGGCGCCGCCGGACTGCCGGAATTCTCGGACGCCGCCGTCGCCGATCCGGCCGTGGCAAGCCTCCGTGCCCGCGTCTTCGCCGCCGCCGACCCGGACATGCCCGTCGGCGCGGCACGGGTCGCCATCGCGACGACGGGCGGGGACAGGTTCGAAACCTACGTCGAGCACGCGCGCGGCTCCGAGCAACGCCCCCTCGACAACGGCGAACTGACGGAAAAGCTGCGCACGCTCTGCGCCGACAAGTCGCCGAAGGCATCGGCGGAGAGCATCGCGTCTGCGGTCCTCGGCCTCGATACCGCCTCGGACGCCCTGGCGGTGCTCGAACTCACCGCCGCGACGGCGTGACGCGGGGCGGCATGGACGCCATCGTCTATGTCGTACTGACCTTGACCCTGGCCGGGGCCGCCTTCGGGCGGCTGCCGTGGGTCGCGATGAACCGCGCCACCATCTGCCTCGTCGGCGCCGTCGCGCTGGTCGTTCTCGGCGCCATCCCGCGCGGCGAGGCCTATGCCGCCATCGACCTCGACACCATCGTCCTTCTGCTGGCGATGATGATCATCAACGTCAATCTCAGGATCGCCGGGTTCTTCGCCTGGACCGCCGGCCGGGTGGCCGGGGGACGGCACGCGCCGATCGCGCTGCTGGCAATCCTGATGATCGTCGCAGGCGGGTTGTCGGCGGTTTTCCTGAACGACACCATCGCCATCGCCATGACGCCGCTGGTCATCGAAATCGTCCGGGCGCGGGGATTGAGCGCGGTGCCGTACCTGATCGGGCTGGCGGTGGCGGCGAACGTCGGCTCGGTGGCGACGGTGATCGGCAATCCGCAGAACATGCTGATCGGCATGGCGTCGGACATACCGTTCCTCCGCTTCGTCGAGGTGTTGGGGCCGGTGGCGTTGGGCGGGCTCGGCATCGCCTGGGCGGTGTTGGCCGTGACGTTCCGCGCCGAGTTGCGGGCGAGCGAGCCGGCGACGGAGATCCGCCAGCCGGTTGCTGTCAACCGGCGCCTTCTCTTGAAAAGCCTCGCCGCCACGCTCCTGATGCTGACCGCGCTCGTCGCCGGCATGGCCATTCCGATGGCGGCGTTGCTGGCGGCGTCGTTGTTGTTGGTGACGCGTCGCCTGCATCCGGATCGGGTGTTCCGCGAGATCGACTGGGGTCTGTTGGTCTTCTTCGCGGCACTGTTCGTCGTGACGGCGGCGGCGGAGCGCGCCGGTCTCAGCGCCGCCGTCCTGGCGCGCGTCGATCCGGCCCGCCTGGGTGACGTCGCCGTCCTGACCGGCGTCTCGGCGCTGCTCAGCAATGTGGTGTCGAATGTGCCGGCGGTGATGTTGATGAAGCCGATGGTCGCCGGCCTCGCCGATCCCGAACGGGCCTGGCTGGTGCTCGCCATGGCGACGACATTCGCCGGCAACCTGACGCTGCTGGGCTCCGTCGCCAACCTGATCGTCGCCGAAACGGCGCGCCGGGAGGGCGTGACGCTCGGGTTCGGAACCTACCTTCGCGCCGGCGTGCCGATCACGCTCCTGACCTTGCTTTGGGGCGGGTGGTGCCTGTCGCGGTTCTAGGCGCCGTCCGAGACATTGGCGGCGATGTCCTCGAAGAGGGCGTCGGTCGCCCTGTCGAGGCCATCGAAAGCCGCCAGCAATTCCTCGCGCACCACGGCCTCGAATTCGGTCAGCCGTTTCGGGTCGGCGACCCGGCGCAGGAAATACTCCGCAACCACGAACATCTGCAGGACGCTGCCGCCGTAAAGGTTGCGAAACGGCACCGGCGGCCTGCCGGCCGGCTGACCGACGGCGGCCATCAGGCGCCCCATGTATCCCTTGTCGAGAAGCGCGCCCGCACCGCCGGCGGCGACGGCACGCATGCCGGCAAGGGCGTCGCGGCCGGCTTGCCGCGCGGCGGCGAAATCCCAACGCGCCCGGTACTGCCCGGCGGGCATTTCCGGAAACCGGTCGTAGAGGCCGGCGAGGACGGCGTCCTTCCGCCCGGGCGCCGGTGCCGGCAGCTTGAGATCGGCGCTCCGCGTCGGCTGGGCGCTGTTGAACGCACAGCCGTCGGCGCAATTGAAATGACGCCGTTCCCGTCCGTACCGGGCGATCGAACGCTCGATGTGGCGTAACGCCACGGACAACCCGAGCGACGTGTAGCTGACGCCGCCGAAATTCGCCGGCCGCTCGATGTCGAACAGAAGATCCGGCTCGTAGACGATGGCGCCGTCCGTGTAGTGATAACTGTCCTTCGAGTGGTGCTCAGCCGGCGTGCGGGTGCTCATGTCCAAGCCGAACAGATAGATGTCGCGAAAGCCCATTTCCTGGGCGAAGGCCAACGCCCCGTTTCCGACCGTGATGTTGGCGTCGATCAGGGAATTGCTGTCGTCGTCGCAGAACACCTGGGTGGGCGTCAGCGGCAGGCGATGGAAATAGCGCACGTCGTCGAACAGAGCGACGGCGGCCGGGTCGGTCGTGACCGATGCGACCAGCGGAATGTCGCGCACCGGGCGCTGCCGGTTCGTCTCGGCGACGACAGGCTCGACGTCGATGTTTTCGGTCTCGATCTGAATGTCCGGGACGACGCCGTTCAGCAGCAGCGAGCGCAGCGCCGTTCCGGCGGATACGATCACCGCCTTGTCGCGGTTCTCGCGAAGAAACGCGAACTCATTGTCGAGGGATGGGCCGGTGCCGATGACGAAGGCGGGCAGGTCGTCGATCTTGGCGTCGCCGCGCCGGTACAACCGTTCCCGCCCCGACTGGAGATTGATGACGGCGTTCCGGAGCATCAGGCTTTCATCGTAGAAGAACCCGAGGTCGAGCAGCATCGTCCGGAAGTGGGCGGATAGGCCGCGGATGCCGGCGATCAGGTTCGGATGTTCCGAATGCAGGAACAGCCCGGTGCCATCGACGGCCATCGGCAGGGTGTGCCGCATCCATTTCGCGAGGGTGGCGCTGATGGTTTCTGCGTCGCTGCTGACGAGGAAGCTGACGCCGCCGCCGCGTGCCGCCAAGGCGGCGAAAAGCTCGCTCCAATCGAACGTCTCGAGCGACAACGCCAGGAATTCATGGCTGGTGTCGAACAGGTGCAGATGCCGGCACGACGTCGCCTCGATCAGGGGTGGCAGATGCCGGCCGAGGCCGATGCCGAACACCGCCAGCATCGGCGACTCGATCCCGATGGTGGCGCCGGGGAAATCGAGCTTCATCTCCTTGGCGCGGTTCATCAGGCGGGTCGCGAACGGATCGGCGTGCGCCAAGCAGGTGACGGCCCATTCCGGCCGGAAACCGAGGCGGGTCGGCGCCGACAGGAACCGCTGCACCTGTTCCTGGACGACGGCGTCGATCTGGCCGCCGTAGAGGGTTTGCCCGCCGAGTTCGACGTCGGGTTGCCCGTCGGCGGCGAACTTCAGCTGCGCGGCGGGCTTGAAGGCGGCGAGGGCGTCGGCGATGGCGGGTGCGAATGCCCTGAAGGCTTCGAGATTGCGGCGTCGCAACGCTTCACGGTCGGTCGCGCTGGCGTTCAACGTCACACCGCCGACTCGTCCGCATCCTGAAATGTACGATTACGGCGGAACGACACCGGCGCCTCGACGCCGTCGAGCGGCACGGCGATGTTGAGGGACACGATGCCGCCGGTGACGCGGATCAGCTCCGCCGGTGTCGCCGAAAAGATGCAGTGCGGATGGCCGGCCGCGGCATAGACGGTTTCGAAACGCTTGAGGGATCTGTCGATGGCGAGCGGCATCTTGTGCGCGAGACCCAGCGGCGGCACGCCGCCGATGGTGAAGCCGGTCGCGCCCTTGACCTCGGATGCGCCCGGCCGGCGCACCGCGCCTTCCATGTTTAGGGCGCGCGGCAGGTTTTCCTCGACGCAGCGATGATCGCCGGCCACCAGCGCCATGACGAACCGCCCACCGACCGTGAGCACGAGCGACTTCACGATGGCGCCGAGGGGGCAACCGGCGGCGGCGGCAGCATCCTCGGCGCTGCGCGCCGTTTCGCTGAGCTCGATGATGCGGCCGTCCAGGCCGGCGGCTTGGAGCGCTTCGCTCACGCGGCGGACGGTCGGGCGGTCGAGAAGGCTCACGGCGCCCTCCGTCGCGTCAGTTGGCGAACGGCACGGCCATGCCGCGCTGCACCGCCGGCCGTTCCGACACCAGTTCGAACCAGCGCTTCACGTTCGGAAACTCGTTCAGATCGACCTGATGGCGCTCGTGGCGCGACACCCAGGGATAGGTGGCGATGTCGGCGACGGAAAAGTGATCGCCGGCAAGATAGGTGTTGGCGGCGAGTTGCTTGTCCATGACGCCATAAAGGCGCTTGGTCTCGTCGTGATACCGCTTCTTGCCGTAAGGGACGTCTTCCTTCGGCTGGAACAGGAAGTGATGCGCCTGCCCGAACATCGGACCGACGCCGCCCATCTGCCACATCAGCCATTGCAGGGTCGCGGCGCGGCGGCGGGCATCGGTCGGCAGCAGATCGCTCTTCGTCTTCTCGGCGAGATAGATCAGGATCGCCCCGGACTCGAACTGGGACAGCGGTTTGCCGTCCGGGCCGTCCTCATCGACGATGGCGGGAATGCGGTTGTTCGGGCTGACCTTCAGGAATTCCGGGTCGAATTGCTCGCCCTTGCCGACATTGATGGCGTGCGTTTCGTAGGGGAGGCCGACTTCCTCCAGCATGATCGAGACCTTGCGGCCGTTCGGTGTTCCCCACGTATAGAATTGAATCATTTTCAGCGTCCCTTCGCGTTTCGCGTGATTTCCCGACAGCATAGGCCATCGCCGGGCCGCCGCAAATAGCGGTGCCTCGAGCGGCGCGAATTCAGGATCGGCGGAAAGCGCCGCGCGTGTCGATGACGGTCTTATCCGCCAGGTCTCCCGGCGGCAATTGCACGAAGGCCCGATGGTCGGTCAACAGGACGACGGTGGCGGCGGCGGCGACGGCGTCGGCAAGGGGCGCCAAGGTGACGCCGGCCAAGTCGGCGAGGCTATTCGGCAACTCGTCGATATGCGGCTCGACGATGACGATGGGATTGTCGATCAGGGATCGTAAATGATGCACGAACTCGATGGACGGGCTTTCCCTGAGATCGTCGATATTGGCCTTATAACTGAGCCCGAGGCAGGCGACCGGCGCGCCGGACGCGACCGATGGCAACGCCGCCGTCCGGTCCGCCAACGAAATGGGTCGGCGGTCGTTGATGTGCCGGGCGGTCTGAATCAAAGGCGTATGTTCCGGCGCCGAGGCGACGATGAACCACGGATCGACGGCGATGCAATGGCCGCCGACGCCGGGTCCGGGACGCAGGATGTCGACGCGTGGATGGCGGTTGGCGAGACGGACCACGTCCCACACGTCGATGTCTAGGCGCTCGGCGACGTTCGCGAGTTCATTGGCGAACGCGATGTTGACGTCGCGGAAGGCGTTTTCGGAGAGTTTCACCAACTCCGCCGTGCGGGCCGTCGTCAGATGCATTTCGCCCTCGACGGCGATGGCGTAGAGCGCCGCCGTGCGTTGCGCGCAGTCATCCCCGAGGCCGCCGACGACACGGTCGTTGCGCACCAGTTCAAGCAGAACCCGCCCCGGCAGAACCCGCTCCGGACTGTGCGCGATACAGACATCGTGCGGCGCCGTCGGATTTGCGAGTTCCGGCATCCGAAGATCGGAGCGGGCTTCGGCGAGCCAGCGCGCGACCTGTTCGGTGGCGCCGACGGGAACCGTCGATTCCACCACCACCAGATCGCCCTTCTTGAGGTGCGGCGCGATGGATTTCGTCGCCGCCTCGAGATAGGAGAGGTCGGGCCGGCGCTCGGCGTCGAAGGGCGTCGGGACGGCGAGGATGAACGCGTCGGCGGCGACCGGCGTCGTCTGCGCACGCAACAACCCGCGGGCGACGGCACCGTTCACCATGATGTCGAGGTCCGGCTCGACAATGTGCGCGCGGCCCTGATTGATGGTGTCGATGGCATGCCGGTTGATGTCGACGCCGGTAATCTTGAGGCCGCGGCTGGCAAGAACGGCGGCCGTCGGCAATCCGACGTAGCCGAGACCGATGACGCAGACGTGTTCAGCCGACATGGCGGCGTATCTCCTCGACGATGCGCGCGGCCGCGCGGCCGTCACCGTAGGGATTATGAGCGCGCGACATTTTCTCGTAAGCCGCCCGGTCGTCAAGCAAATGTGCGGCGGACGCGACGATCCGGTTTTCGTCCGTGCCGACGAGAAGAACCGTGCCGGCCTCGACCGCTTCCGGGCGCTCGGTGACGTCCCGCATGACCAGTACCGGCTTTCCGAGCGACGGCGCTTCCTCCTGGATGCCGCCGGAATCGGTGACGATCAGCTCGGCGTTTCGCATCAAGTGCACCATCGACGGATAGTCGACGGGATCGAGCAGATGAACGTTGCCGAGGCCGCCGAGAATGTCCCGAACGGGTTTCTGCACGTTCGGGTTGAGATGCACGGGGTAAACGATTTCGACATCGCGCCTGGCGGCCAGCGCGGCAAGCGCACGGCAGATGGACTGGAAACCGTCGCCGAAATTTTCCCGCCGGTGTCCGGTGACGAGGATCAGGCGGCGGCCGGCGGATGGAAAAGGAAGCGCGTTTTCAACGGCTTGTCGAAGCGTGGCGTCGCCGTCCAGCTTGTCGCGCATGGTGAACAGGGCGTCGATCACGGTGTTTCCGGTGACGGAGACGGAGGCCGCCGCATGTCCTTCACGGAGCAGGTTGGCGCGCGCACTTTCCGTCGGCGCGAAATGCAGGGTCGTGAGATCGTCGGTCAGCCGCCGGTTGATTTCCTCCGGGAAAGGGGCGTAGCGGTCGCCGGTGCGGAGCCCCGCCTCGACATGGCCGACCGGTATCTTGGCGTAGAAGGCCGCGAGCGACGCGCCGAGCGTCGTCGTCGTGTCGCCGTGCACGAGCACCAGATCAGCCGGCTCGTCGCGCAATACGGCCGCGACGCCGGTCAAAACGCGCGCCGTCAGGCCGTCCAGCGTCTGGTTCGGTTGCATCAAATCGAGATCGTGATCGGCGACGATATCGAAGACGTCGAGGACCTGATCGAGCATGCCGCGATGCTGTGCCGTTACGCATACGCGGGATGCCAGGCCGGCCGCCGCCAGTGCCCGAACGACAGGCGCCATCTTGATTGCCTCGGGCCGCGTGCCGAATATGGAGAGAACTCGGGAAATAGCCTGGACTCCAACCGAGGAACGAAGCGTCTGCCGTCGGTGAACCGCTCCGGGTGCTTGGATATCGTGACGCACCGATGGTGGCAAGTTAGACTTTCCCGCCAACATCGTGGGCCGTAATGTTGGCATAGCGATTTTCCGGGAAGGGCGATGCAGTATATGGGTACTTCAGCGCTTCGTGCGCTCGCGGGAGCGATCCCGGTGGTGATGTTGACGGTTGCTCTCGTCGGCGGCGCGGCGGCGGCGGAATTGCTGCCTTACCGGGCGATCTATTCCCTGAAGATGGAGAAAGGCGAGCCCGGCGGACGGTTCACCGACGTCACCGGATCGACGGTCTCGTCGCTGGACCGCACCTGCGACGGATGGTCGATCTCGGAGGAGATCGCCATGCGCATGCAGACAGCGCCGGGCGGCGAGTTCCGGCGAGACTTGGCGTTCACGGCCGAGGAAAGCAAGGATGGCCGGCGCTACCGGTTCAAGTCCCGCTCGATGACGAACGACATCGTCGAGGATTACGAGGGTACGGCGGAGATCGCCGCCGGCGCCGCCGGCCGCGCCATCTTCACCGTCCCGGAAAAGCGCGAAATGCCGTTGGCGCCGGGCACGGTCTTTTATGTCGGTTTGACCAAGTGGCTGGTCGATCTCGCGGAATCCGGGGCGCGCAACGGTGAGGTCATGACTTTCGATGGGACCGACGCCGACGCGCCGGAAAAGGTGACGGCCTTCATCATTCCGGAAAAGTCGCCCCCTAAAAATCTGCCGGGCGACGAGAAACTGCTGGCCGCGAAGGCTTGGCACGTGCGGATGGCGTTCTTCGCCGACGCCGGCGCCGGTTCGGAGCCGGAATACGAAATCGCCGCGCGTGTGTTGGCAAACGGGATCGTCACGGGATTTCAGCTCATCTTCAAGGATTTCACCGTCCAGCAATCGCTCGAGGATCTGCTGCCGGCGCGCGAGCCCAGTTGCGGTTGAACGGCGGCGCCGGCGGTTCATATGCCGGTTGTGCCAAATACTTGGAATCGCTAGGTTATAGGCCGAGTTGCGCAAGCGCGGAGCATAGTGTGAGCAGTCGCGGTTGGCGGATGTTCCTTGGCGCGGCGGCCATCGCCGCCGCCGTGTCCGGCGCGCCGGCGCCGGCAACGGCCGAGCGCGGCTTTCTCGGCATGCACCTGCAGGGGATCGACGCCACGATCGCCGCGACGCTCGGGCTCAGCCAGATCACCGGCGTTCTCGTGCGCGACCTCACGCTCGATGGGCCGGCCGGGGTCGCCGGTTTCAAGCGCGGCGATCTGATCGTCGAATTCGCCGGCGTCAAGATCGATACTTTCGAGCGGCTTGTGCAGGTCGCGCAGAAGGCGCAGGCCGGCGACAAGGTCAATGTGAAGGTGTTGCGGATCGGCAAGGAAGTGAACCTCGCCATGAGTTTCGGCACCTGGCCGCAAACGTGGCTGGTCAATCAATCGGCGTTCGCCGCGATCCCGGAACTCGGTCTGACGTTCGCGTCGCTGACCGCGAAAGTGCGCGAAAGGCTCGGCATCCGCTGGGGCTCGACGGGCATCGTCCTGACCAAGATCGAGGATGCCGTGTCGAACAAGATGGCGCTTCGGCGCGGCGATATCGTGCAGCAGGTGAACCAGCAACCGATCTGGATGCCGGAGCAATTGGTCGACGCCTATCAGAAGGCGAAGGCCGACAAGAGCGCCAATCTGCTGCTGCTGATCGAGCGGTCGGACGGCTTCCAGTTCATCCTGTTGCCGGTGCCGCCGGGCAAGTGATCCTCAACCGGCGCGCGCCGCCTTGACGAGCTTCTTCAAGGTGTCGAGGTCGATGGCGCCCGGCACCAGTTCCTTGCCGATCACGAACGCCGGCGTGCCGCGGATGTTGAGGGCCTGCGCCAAGGCCATGTTGTGGCGAATTTCCCGTTCGACGCGGGGGTCGTCCATGGCTTTCTTGACGGCGTCCGGATCGAGACCGGTTTCCTTGGCGATCTGCAACACACGCGCGTCGCTCAAGGCGCCCTTGGAATCCATCAGCGCCCGGTGATAGGCCTCGTACTTCGCCGGCGTCGTGTAGAAGACGGCGAGGGCGGCGCGGGACGCGAAGACCGATTCCGGACCGAGGATCGGGAATTCCTTGAAGACGAGGCGGACGTTGCCGTCACTCTCGATCGCCTGGCGGATCACCGGGTATACCCGCTTGCAGTAACCGCAGCGGTAATCGAAGAATTCGACCACCGTCACGTCGCCTTTCGGGTTGCCGCCGACCGGCGATTCCTTCGACCGCTCGAGCTGCTCGCTCATCTCGGCGAGGCGCGCCTTGGCCAGATGTTCCTCGAGCGCCTGTTGCTCTTCCTGATAATTCTGCACCGCGCGAAGGATCACGTCCGGGTGGTTGACGATGTAGTTCTCGATTAGCTTTTTGATCTCCGCCTTGCGGGCGCTGGACAACGGCGCGTCATCGGCTTGGGCCGTCGGCGCCGCCAGTAACATCGCGGCTGCGAGCATGGGGGCGAATAACGCCGAAACCATCTTTGTCGGCCGAATGCGCGGGAACGTCATGTCGTCATCCTTCGTTGGGCTTCGTTGTGCATCAGCGAATTTCGCCGGGGCATTCTGGTCCACGGCATCTTGCCGGGCAAGGATCGAGACGCCGGCAACCGAGCCGCCCACGAGAACGTGATGGCCGGTCAACGGCTGAGACGGATGTTCGCGAAATGCATCGTGCCACCGCCGGTGTGAGGCGCGGCGGCGATTCCGACCAGCCGCACTTCGATGCCGGCCAGTTCGACGTCCGGCCAAGCGCCGGCGAAGAGACGCGACAGATCGACGCTGTCGACCCACCACTTTCCGGCGTTTTCACCGCCGCCGCGCACCGCGTATTCGAAGGCCTCGGCTTCCGCGTCGCCGCGCGTCAGCATGCGCGCGGTGCCGCGCCGAAGGCCGCTGTCGGTCCAGACGATCATCGCCAGCCGGTCGACCTCGTCGGGAAGGGAATCGCTGCCCGGAAACCAGGCGGATCGGCGCTCGCCCGGATTTCTGACGTTGGCGAAGCCGACGACGATGCGGACGGGATGCGTCGCCCGGTCGGTTTCGGCGACATGCCAATGCCAACTCAGATAAGGCGCCGCCAGCAGCGAGGCGCGGGTCCGGCGCAGCAGCGTATAGGCCTTCCGACCCGGGATCACCCGCAACGCCGGCAGGCGTTCGACGGCGTCGACCGATAGGCTGCCCGGCGGCGGATCGCCGCCGACGATCCAGTCGGACGGAAGTTCTCGGCCGCGCAATTGTTCCGCGAAGGCAACCGTGGGCCCGAGGATTTCGAGCGTGCTGCCGACGACTTTTCCTTCGCGCGGCTGCGCGCAGGCGCCCGCCAGCGCCGACAGGACGGCCACCGTCGCCAACCGGCGAACGAGCGCGCCGGTCATTGGTCTTTTTTCTTGGCCGCGAGTTGGATGTCTTCCGCATGCAGCCATTCACGCGAGCCGCGTGGGAAGATCGTCAACGCCCGGCCGGCGTGGAAGCGGGCCTGCGATTCGTCGCCGCGCATCAGCGCTCCCTCGGCGAGCGCCAACGAGCTTCGTCCCATGTCGCCCTTGCGGCCGTAGGCGATGCCGAGATAGCGCCACGCCGAGGCCAGGTTCTTGTCGCGGGACAGAGCGAACTCCAACTGCTTGACGGCGTCGTCGAGGGCGCCGGGCTCCTGGCTCTCGATCAGGATGCGGCCGAGTTCCATCCGCAGCAGCGGCTCCTCGGGCAGAATCTCGGTGGCGCGGCGGAGCGGCGGTATCGATTCAGGGACGCGCGCGTTTTCGAACAATATCTGCGCCTTGAGTTCCAGGAAGTAAGGGTCGTTCGGAAGGTCCTTGAGAAGGCTGTCGACGTTGGCCAAGGCCTGCGGGACGTTCGGAATTTTGGCATAGGCGAACGCCCGCGCGTAACGCGCCGGGATCGACGTGTTCGTGGCCGGGAATTTCCTGAGCGTGAGTTGCGGCTGTTCGAAATAGCCGATCAGTTTCGCCTGCATGCGATCGAAGGCGGCTTTCATCTCGGGCGTCGCCCTATGCTTGCCGGCGTTCGGGCTGCGCAGGTGCGCCTCGATGGTCTCGATACGGTCCGTCGTCAGCGGGTGCGTGCGGACGTAGGGGTCCTGGCTTTCCGTGACCAGCAGTTCCTGGTCGGAAAGCAGCTTCAGGAACGTCAGCAGCCCCGCTGCCGACTGGCCGGTGTTGTCGAGGAAACGGAGCGCCGCCTGATCGGCCGACGCCTCCTGGGTCCGCGAGAACGTCAGGAACTCGCGCAGCGCCAGATGCTGCCCGCCGGCGGCAATGGCGCCGCCGATGTCGCCCCGGCCGGTGCCGATGGCGGCGGCGCCGCCGATCAGGCCGGCGATCAACGCCGTGGCGCCGCTGCGGTCGGCGACCCTGCCGAAACGGCTCAGATGCCCGCCGGCGATGTGGCCGGTTTCGTGCGCGATCACGCCGATGAGCTGTTCCGGGCTTTCCGAGCGCATCAACAGGCCGGTATGGATGAACATCTTCAGGCCGTCGGCCACGAAGGCGTTCAGGTCCTTGTTGTTGACGATGTGGATATTGATCGATTTCGGTTCCAGACCGGCGGCCCGGAACAGTGGCGTCGACATTGTCCGAATGATATCTTCGATCTCGGCGTCTCGGACGATACGCATTCCGTCGGCGCGCGCGGACGGCGCCGCGAAGACGCAGATAAGAACAACACAGCCGACGATTAGGGAAGAAATGCGCGACAGCACGCTCATCGCCTCAACCAACCGAAAAAACACGAAACACAGTTGGATATGGCGTCAATTCACCGTCTCTGCACTCTTTTTTTCGCTATTGAGCGGTTGCGGCGGCGTTTTCGGCACCACCGAAGATAAGCCGGTCGGTACGATCGGCTATGTCGCGGGGTTCCTCGGCGCCGTTGCCGCCGATGAGCCGCAGGCGGCGTTGATCGGCCGCGACGTCTTGTCTTCCGGCGGGTCTGCGGCGGACGCGGCGGTGGCCGTCGGCCTCGCCATGTCGGTCACGATGCCGTCGGCGGCGAGTCTCGGCGGCGGCGGTGTCTGCCTGGTCCATGACCGGGCGACGTCGAAGACGCAGGTTCTGGATTTCTTGCCTCGAACGGGGGCGTCCGCCCGCCAGGGCGCCGACCGGCCGTCCGCCATTCCGGGCAATCCGCGCGGGTTCTTCGTGCTGCATAGCCGTTACGGCCGTCTCAAATGGGAACAGTTGGCCGGCCCGGCGGAAAACCTGGCCCGTTTCGGATTTCAGGTGTCGCGCGCCTTTGCCAGTCAGCTCAAGGACGTCGCCCCGGCTTTGGTCCGCGATCCCGAGGCGGCCAATGTGTTCGTCCGCAAGGACGGCCGCGTGATCGGCGAGGGCGATGTCCTGATCCAGCCGAACCTTGCGGCTGTTCTGGGCAGGTTCCGCGCCGTCGGCGTCGGCGATTTCTACATCGGCGTCAATGCCCGACGTTATGTCGATGCCGTGAATGCCGCCGGCGGCACCCTCTCCGAAGAGGATTTGAAGGGTTACCTGCCGGTCTGGCGTCAACCGATCCGCGTCCCTTACGAACGCAATACGTACTGGCAGTTCGCGCCGCCACCGGCCGCCGCCGGCGTGCTCGAGGCGCAGATGATGTCCCTGCTGATCGACGGTTCCCGCTTCGAGAAGGGCAATCCGGAAGAGCGCGAGCATCTGCTGGTCGAGGCCGCCAAGCGCGCCTTCGCGGAGCGGATGCGGAACATGGCGGCGGACGGCAGCTATCGCGACGGCGGCACCCTCAACGTCGACGCCTTCCAGGACAAATACGACGACGGCATGTCTTCCGATAAGGCGACGCCGATCGGCACGCTGGTCGACAAGGTCGTCGACTGGTCGGAAACGCCCGCCGCGGCGACATTGGCGGTTATCGATTCGACGGGCTCGGCGGTGGCGTGCGCGCTCACCATGAACAACACCTTCGGGACCGGCCGGATGGTGCCGAATTTCGGTGTCATGATGGCGGCGGCGCCGGACACGCGTGGACGTACTTATACGCCCCTCGGCCCGGTTCTGTTGACCAGCGAGCTTCGCAATACCGTGTTCATGGCCGCCGCCGCGTCCGGCGGCGTCACGGCGCCGACGGCGCTGATCAACGTGGCGGCGCGCGCGACCAGCGGGCCGCAATCCGTCGCCGAAGCCATCGCCGCGCCGCGCACGCATTACGGCGGCTCGCCGGACAAGGTCTTCGTCGAGGCGGAGATGCCGGACAGCGTCGTCGACGGGCTTCGCCGGCGCGGCCATGATGTGGCACGGACCACCGCCATCGGCCGCGTCAATATCGTCTACTGTTTCACCGGCGTTCCGGCGAAGGACGGCGTCAGTTGCGGCTATGCGTCCGATCCGCGCGGGTTCGGTATCGCCGTCGGCGGTGACTGAGGCATGACGCTCAAGGTTTCCCGGCGCGGCATGGTGCCGCCGTTCATCGTCATGGACGTCATGCGCGCGGCCAACGAACGCGAGGCCGCGGGCGAGAGCATCATGCACCTCGAGGTCGGCCAGCCCGGCACGGGCGCGCCTAAGGGCGTGCTGGAGGCCGTCGCCGCCGCGCTGCACGCCGACCGCCTCGGCTACACGGACGCTTTCGGCATCCCGCCGCTCCGCCGCGCCATCGCCGGCCACTGCGCCGACTTCTACGGGGTTTCCGTCGATCCGGCGGACATCGCCGTCACCACGGGCTCGTCCGGTGCCTTCATCGTCGCCTTCCTTGCCGCCTTCGACGCCGGCGACAGGGTGGCGCTGGCGGCACCGGGCTATCCGGCGTACCGAAACATCCTGACGGCGCTCGGCATCGAGGTCGTGGAAGTCCCGGTCGGGCCTGACAGCAACTTCCAGCCGACGCCGGAACTGCTGTCGCGCGTCTCCGGACGTCTCGACGGACTGATCCTGGCGAGCCCCTCGAACCCGACCGGCACCATGGTCAGCCGCGAGGAACTCCAGGCCATCTGCGACTACTGCGGTGCCAATGGCATCCGGCTGGTGTCGGACGAAATCTACCATGGCATCGTCTACGGTGAGCCGGCGGAAACCGCGCTCGCCTTCACGCGCGACGCCATCGTCGTCAACAGCTTCTCGAAGTATTTCTCGATGACCGGATGGCGGCTCGGCTGGATGGTCGTGCCGCCCGATCTGTCGCGCGCCGTCGAATGCCTGGCGCAGAACCTGTTCATCTCGCCGCCGGCCGTGTCGCAGCATGCGGCGACGGCCGTGTTCGGGTGCAAGGACGAACTGGAGGCGAACGTGCGGCGTTACGCGGCGAACCGCGAACTGCTGCTTCGCGAATTGCCGAAGGCGGGCTTCGACAAGCTGGCGTCGGCGGACGGCGCCTTCTACATCTATGCCGACGTCACGGCGTTGACCAACGACAGTACCGAGTTCTGCAACCGCATGTTGGCGGAAGCGGGAGTCGCGGCGACGCCGGGGGTCGATTTCGATCCGTCGCGCGGCAACCGGTTCGTGCGCTTCTCTTTCGCCCGCGACACCGCCGACATGGCGGAAGCGGCCGACCGGCTCGTCCGCTGGCTCAAAAAGTAAGAGAGCGCCGGTTTCGCCGGCGCTCTCCCAATTCTCGTCATTCGTGGGCGATCAGCCGCGGCGCCACCAGCCCCGCTTGCTCGCCTTGTCTTCCGCCGAAACGGCGCCGACGTCGATGACGGTGGTCTTCGCCGTGTCGGCGGCGGGCTTTTCGGCCTCGGCAACCGCGGCTTCGACGGGTTCACTGACGACCGTGGGTTCCGGCATGGCGATCAACGCGGCCGGCGCCGGCGCCGTCAATGCGGTCGAGTGGGCGGTTGAAGGCTCGTGCTCAGGCGCCACGCTTTCGGCCGGTTCGACTTCCTGAGACGCCTCTTCGACCGGCGCTTCGTCGGCCGTCGTATCGCTGTCGGCGACGGCCTCCGCGTCGTCCGCAGCGGCATCGCCATCGCTCGGCTGCTTGGCCTCGCGGGCCTGGCTGCGGCGGCGGCGGCCTCGGCGCGGCCGCTTCTCGCCCGCGTCGGCGGCCGGCTCGGCGGCATCATCCCGGTCGTCGCCCTGACCGTCTTCCTCGGAAGCGGCGGCCTCGACGGTGTCTTCTTCTTCGCTCGCTTCGTCATCCGAAGCTTCCGGCGCCTCGGCGTCGATCTGTTCGCCTATGGGCTCGCCGGAATCGTTGGCAGCCATATCCTCCTCGCCGGGCT